>JAUSAZ010000143.1 GCA_030652255.1 Myxococcales bacterium
CCCGCAAGAACGCCCGGCGCAAGAAGGCCACGGGCTGACGGGGTCCCGCGATCACGACCCGAGGGAGTGGCGGCTCACGCCGCCACTCGCCCGTCGTCGGGACCCATCAAAAAACCGCGCTTCGTCGCAGACGACAACACCACGACCGGGCCCTCGACGTGCTCGACCTCGAAGCGGAACGGCTGCTGGCGCTTCCCTGGGCTCCCGACCGGGACCCACGCGAGGACCGGGGCGATGGAGTCGATCACCCAGTCTGACGACTGATCGACGAACAGCTACTCAAGGGCGTAGGGGATCACCCGAGGCGCCGCCTCCGTGCCGCGGCTCATCTCCGCGCGCCTTCGGCCGACCCGTCACGACAGGCACGCTCCGGCGCGTGGCCCTTCACCTGGAGGCGCTCGACCATCATCGGCACTTCGGTCACGAGAGCGATCTGGTTCTTCGTCATGCTCCCGCCGGATGCGCTGCCAGTACCTCGTCTGATCGTCGCGTGGGCCGTTCGTATCACGCGCCGCTCCCAGGGGCAGAGCGCGTGGCCTTGCGCGGCCGCCCGCGCTTCCGCTTCGGGAGCGGGGCAGCGGGTGCGAGGAGCGCGACGACGTCTACGCTGAACCCCTGGCAGAGTCGGCCCAGCGTCGTCGCCGTCACATTGGTCTGCCCCGACTCGACCAGCTGGTAGAGGCGCGTCGCCATCTCCGCGCAGCGGTGCGCGGTCTCTTCCTGCGAAAGGCCGGTCGCCTCTCGCAGACGACGGGTGTTCGCGGCGACGCGGGAGAGGATCTCGCGGTACTCGGCCGTTTCGTATTGTTTGGATCGGTCCGGGCGCCGTGTGGTCACCATGCGCCGCGCAAATTCGCGACGTGCCGCTAGATGAAAACGAAACGGGTTGCGTATAGTTGCGCTGCGTCGGGACAGACTCGACCGCTTCGCGAGGGGACAAAGAGGACGATGAGACGATGGCTATGGGTGGCGGGCGTCGTGGCCGGCTTGGGGTGTGGGGGCGACGACAGCCCGGGCCCGACCTCAACGCGGCGGAGCTGTGCGCAGCTCGGGTGGGTCTGCGGCATCGACGACTACGGGAGTTCCTGCGGATCGTGCTCGAGCGGCCGGGCGTGCAACTTCGGGACGTGCGTCTCGGCGGGATGCACGCCTTCCTGCGGTGGTCGGACCTGCGGGCCCGACCCGCTCTGTGGCCTGTCCTGCGGGACCTGTGCGGGCGGGCAGACGTGCAGTGCGTCGGGGACGTGCGCGGCCGCCGCTTGCACCCTGACGGTGTTCTCCATGTGCTCCGTGGGCGGCGCCCAGTGCTGCCTGCCCGTCTCCGACGGCACGCAGACGCTCTGCTCCACGACAACGTTGGGCATCTCGTACTGCGCCCCGCGGTGCGGATCCGACGCCTACTGTAACGCGCTGACCAGTACCTCCGGGACGTGGTTCTGCGGAGCTCGTGGCGACGGCATCCGTGTCTGTTTCCTCCGCTGAGATTCACGGGCCGAGTGATGCTTCAGACAAGGCATGCGCTTGGGTTCGCTGGGCTGCTCGCGCTCACGGCGTGCGGCCCGGCGACGTCGATCACGCTCCCGCTGGTCCACCCCTCGCCGTTCTCCCGGTGGGGTCGCCGACTGTCGGTGCAGCCGTTCGAGAACGACCGCGCGGGCCTCGGTGAGCGCATCGCCGCCGGGGTGCGCGCCACGGGCACCTTCGACCTGACCGGCGAGGGCGCACAACTCGGCCTGTCGGGCGTTGTCGCGCGGGACGAGCACGGACCCGAGCGGCAGGCGTCGCGCCCGTACACCTGCCACCGCCAGGTGCCCGAACAACGCACCCGCCAGGTGCCTCGGTGGGTGCAGGACCCGCCGCCGCCCCCTGTCATGGGCGCCTATGGCGTCCCGATCTACCAGCCCACCACCGGCCACATGGAGTTCACCACGCAGACGTACACGGAGATGGTCGATCACCCGTACAGCTGCACCCAGCTCGTGCGGTGGATCGAGGGCTTCGTGCGCGTCGAGGTCCGCATCCTGGCGCGCACGCGCCCACCGCAGGTGGTGTGGCAGCGCGCCATCGACGTGTCCGATCGTGACGAGCAGACCGGCCTGCAGGGGTCCGACTCGGGCGACCGCGCCCCGGCTCCCGTCAGCGGCCCCGCCGTGCTCGACCGCCTCCACGGTCAGGTCGTCTCACAGGTGACCTCCGCGATGGTCCCGCGCCGCGACACCATCACGTTCGACCTCTCGCTCGGCAGCGACCCGCGGTTCGAGCAGGCGCTGAACCTCGTTCGCGCCGACAACCTCGAAGGCGCCGAGCGCCTCGTGGACGCCATCGCGCAGCAGTTCGCGACGCCCCACTCGGACAGCGAGCGGGCGAAGCTGGCGTCGGCGCTCTTCGACCGCGGCGCTCTAAGAGGGTTCGCCGGGAGGCTCGACGATTCCATCGCCGACCTCACCCGCGCGCTGGAACTCCGCCCTGAGGCCACGGCGTGGGGCGACCTCCTGCGGGTCATGCGTGGCCTCGCAGCGGAGGTCGATCAGTCCCGCTTCCGTGGCGAGACGCCCACCTCGGTCCCGAGCTCGCCCGAGGAAGAGCTACCCGCACGATCGACGCCACGACCAACAGCACCTCGGCGTGCGCGACCGCGGCCCCGCTGACCCGATTCTGCCATCTCTCTCGACCGGCCCGGCGATATGGCGCCTGGCCCGGCAGAGGAGGTGTGTGCTGAGGCTCGGCATCTACGCGGTCGCTCGTCGGCGTAGGGCTCAGCCTCCATCAGGTCCGTGTCGAGCAACCTTCAGCCGACCGAAGCCGGCGCGGCACCTCGCGGAGAGGACAGTTACGCTTTGGCGGCGCCCATTGCGTGGCTCTTCCGCACTGTTGCTGATGCGGGGGACGCACCGCGGGCCCGCCGCCCTCGCGGGAGCCCGGCGACGCCGCGAGGAAGGTGCTCGACGGACGACCCTGGCCGTACGGCGGTGAGCGTCGGCGGGTTTGCGCGGCGGGGGCTCGCCTCGAGGGCTGTGGATGGTCATCCATGGAGCTGCCGCCCTCTGGACGTGTCCCGCGATGGCCGCTCCCACGATGACCAACGCGCACCCGCTGACGCTCGTCCCGGCCCTTCCCGCGCCCGCGCTGCGGGCGACGCGCGTCGTCGTCGCCGACGATGGCGCCGTCGTCCTCGAGGCGCGCACCGCAGGGCGAGAGGCGCGGTGCCCCGTCTGCCACCAGCTGACCGCGCGAGTGCAGAGCCGCTATCGGCGCACGCTCGCGGATCTCTCCGCCCAGGGCGCTCCGGTACGCGTGCGTCTCGAAGTCCGCCGCTTCCGCTGCGCGACGCACGGTTGCGCGCGCCGGATCTTCACCGAGCGCCTCGCGCCATTCGCGGCCCCGTACGCCCGGCGCACGACCCGTCTACAACCGAAGACGCCGCGGCCTTCACCCTGCTCGACCGCGCCCCCTCGCTGCCCTGCCTGCGCCCGTGGCTCGACGCCGCCTCGCCCCGCTTGCGCGAGCTGCACCTCGGCAGCCTCGCGGCGATCGAGCGGGTGGCGCTGGAGGGCGGCGGCGTCGCGGTGCTGCCCGCGCCGCTGGTCGCGCGCCACCTGGAGAGCGACGCGCTGCGCCCGGTCTTCGCCGCGATGCAGCCCTCGGTGGCGCAGCACTTCGCCGCGCGCCTCGACGACCCGCGGCGCCCGCTGCTCGAGGCCCTCGGGGCGCTCTGCGCGACGCCCCGTGGACGGGCTGAGCAGGTCCGCCGGGCGTGAGGGGGTGACTGCGGGCGTGGGCGGGCCCTGCGGCCGTTGCCTTCTCCCGACGTCGGGTCGTCTACCGTGGAGGCTCTGTGGAGGCTGTACGGTAAGACGTCAGCCCCGCGGGGACCTGTCATGAATGTGACGCCCCGCCGTCAAACTATGGTCGGTCTCTGGCGCTTGCCAATCTCCCTCCGGCGATGCGACCGTGACATCCATGGGCGGCCGGGAGGTTCCCGGTCGGGAGAGTCGGGTATCGGTTGCAACGAAACGCTGGTGAGAGATCCGAACGGCCCAGCGTTCGACCCACAAACTCCTCGCGGTTCGTTCTTGGGCTGACGGAGGAGGACGTGATGATCGAAGAATCTGGTACGCATCATGTGAGGGGGGGCCGCCGCTGCGCCCCGGAGTGGAGCTGGCTGACCGCGCTGGCGTTGCTCTTCGCGGCGGCGGCGGGATGTGGCTCACGCACCGGTCTCCGCGAGGAGCGCGTGGTGGGGACGTTTCCTGACTGGCGTGTGCAGACGGTCTGCCAGTGCGGCAGCTGCAAGACGGTGCCGTGGTGTGCAAGCGCCGCGGGGACGTGGCTCTGCGACATCGGTACGACGTGCCCATGCAACACCATTGGTCAGGTTCCGATCAACCGCGAACTTACCTCGACGGATGCGAACGGTGCGGCCATCGGTCTCTACTGCTTCGGACCGGCGAACACGGCAGGCGACGGCGAGCAGGCGCTCATCCCCTTCGGGGGGAGGCGTTGGAACGCGAGCCTCGGCCAAGGTGCCGACGGACCCTTTTGCCTGCTGACGAATGATGGAATCCTCCGGGCGACCGGGCGCTCTGTGCCGGCTGAGCTCAACCGCGCTGCCACCTGCGGCGCCTCGCCCTACGATGCAGTACCGTGCCTGGAAGTAGCGTCTACCCGAGCAATTATACCTTCGCTGAAGAGCTCATCTGCCCCAAAGCCGACGCACTCCCGGACCCTGCGGTCTTCGTTCCCGGCACCAGTCAAAACAATGCCATCCAGAACGCGCGTCCACTGCTGGGCGCGATGTGCGCCCTGTGGTCGCACCCCTACACGGTTGGGTTGCCTATCCCTGCGCTGGATGGTCCCCGCTTCCACTGCTTCGCGCGGCGCGGCACGGCGGCCGAGGCTGCTACGCCGAACGCCGGCATGGCGCGCGTTTCCGGTGGAGTCGTCATCACCGATCCGGGCCACGCCTTCGGCGGGGACGACTGCGTGGCCTACCAGTCGTACAACTATCTCCGCATCACGCGGCTGAGCGATGGGGTCACCGGCACCGCGACCCTTGCAGGCTCCGGCTCCGCCGCCACCAGCGCGGACGGCATGGCCCTCACCGAGTTTCGTCTTCAGCAGGTCGGGACCACCTCCTACGACGGATACTCCCTGAGCAACGTTCAGGTGCATATCGAAGACCTCTGGTCGGGGGACCCGACGTCGACTGCGGGCGTCTTTACCGTGGCCGCCGACGGCGCGCGGGTGCAGGGCCAGTACACCATCGGGACATCGACCTACAGCTTGCGGCTCACCGCGATCACCAACGCCACCATGAGCTGGAACGGCACCTGGTACACCATCGACGCGCGCTTCTCGAGCGACGACGTCGGCATCCAGTACGACCTTCACATCGAGCTCGACCTCGCCCGCGCTCGCCCGACGGCGACGGTCACTCCGGTCGGGGACGTGGAGTGCACCAGCCCGGCCGGCGCCCTCGTGACGGTGTCGGGCACACATACCGGCTCGTCGGGGCAGACGCGTTCGGCGTGGTCCGTCAATACCGACACCGGCGTCCTGCTCGCCTCTGGAGGCGCTTCGGCGACTTTCCAGTTGCCCCTGCTCGCACCGTGGGGATCGGGCCTGGAGCCACAGCTCACCGTCTTCGACGGGATGCTGACCGCTCGCGCATCGGCGCCGGCGCGCGTGATCGATACCGGCGCCCCGACCATCACCAGCTCGTGGATTCACGTCGATTGCGGTTGGGGCAGCATCGAAGACGATCCCTACGACCCGAAGTACTGCCTCGGCGTCGATGGCACCACGACCGATCTCTGCTCCTCGGCCAACGTGCGCACCCTCTGGGTGACGCGGTACCTCGGCTGCAACCGAAGTTCGATCGTCCGCCAGGACGCCAAGGCGTGCGTTCGCCCCGACCCCAACCACTGGGGTTCGAACATCTCGGACATCATCTATGAGATGGACTACGCGCCGGTGGACGCCTGGGGCAATCAGGGCACCACGACGCGGGTCAGCTTCAAGGTGAACCCCGGCCCGCCCGCCGGCGCCTGCTACTACCCTCGAACCGTGATCATGAACCCCTGCGGCTGGGGCTGGTGAGCGTGCGGCGGGCAGAAGCCCGTCGCCAGCAGGGATCGATTCCGCTGAAGTTCCTCGAGGTGCCACGTCGGTGGCGCCTCTGGGTGCTGGCCCTGCTGGTGGCGTTGTTGACGGTGGACTGTGGAGCGCGGACGGGGCCCTTGGAGCCCTGTGAGATCCCGTTGGAGAAGGACCGCCCGGTGGTCATGCTCCTGCTCGAACATGGCTTGGGCATGAGCCTGCCGGGGCGATGCAACTCGGGCCCGTTCTCGTCCTCGCGCTGGGATGCGATCGTCGAGTCGATGAATCTCGCGCTCCCGGCGCTGGACGATGCGCTCGTGCTTGGGGCGTACGTCTACCCCGTCCCGGGACCAGACCCGATGGGGCTCGGCGTCGACTACGAATACCTCTGCCAGGTTGACCCCGGTGCGGTCGTCCCGGCCCGGGCCAACAATACCACGAGCGTTCTCGCGGCGATCAACGGTGCCGGTCGCCCAGCCGGGTCGCAGCCCGTCTACGAGGCCCTGCGCCTCGCCCGACGTGCCCTCGACGCCCCGGCGCTGAACGGCCGCTCGAAGTTCATCGTCATCGCCAACTTCGGCGCCAGCAACTGCAACGGGGCCATCTCCCGGGCAGCGTGCGACTGCCCCTTCGAGGAGTGGATGTGCTTTGCGGATGTTCGCGGCCGCTCCTACGGCTGCGACGACACCGCCCGCGTCGTCGACCTCATCGGTGGCTTCCGGCGGGAGAGCATCGACACCCTCGTGATGGGACTGAGCTGCCCCGACCCGGCGCTCGCGCGGTACATCCGCAACCTCGACGCCATGGCCATCGCCGGAGGGCGGCCGCGTCCCGACGGCCCGTATCGCTTCTACCTGAGCACCGACCCGGAGGGGTTCCGCACCGGGCTCGAAGAGGCGCTCCTTCCGCTGGCTTACTGCCGACTCCAGGTGCGCGGCGACCTGCGTCCAGGCGAGGACGCCGTGTTGGTCGACGACGACGACCAGCAGACCCGCGCCGACCCCACCCGCCGGGATGGATGGGACTGGACCGATCGTGCGGCGGGCAAGCTGGAGGTCTTCGGTCCCGCCTGCCGATCGATCGCCCAGCGTCGCCGCGCCCTACGGATGCTCACGACGCGCTCGCGCTGCTCGCCCTGAACTTCCGCGAAGCCTGGCCACCACCGAAGCCCTCGGCGGAGGAGAGGGTCGCCGGAACGGGCGCCGCTAAAGAGTTACGAGCGCGTGCCCTGCGGGACCAGGCATGGCAAGCCGTCCTGCAGCTTCCCCGGCACGTACCCCGGCCAGGTGCCGGTCGCCGAGTACACCAGGATGACCTGACCGGGGAGCAGCCAGAGGCGGTGGTAGCTCTCAGGAATTGCTTGCCGCCGGTCGAAGTGCTCCCAGGCGTGGTTCTTTCGCAGACGCCAGAGCATGCCCGCCGGGGCGGCGCCAGGCGGGCGCAGGGGCGGGTACGTGGTCGCGGCCGGGGCGGTGGTCGTGCGCCCAGGCTGGGTCGAGCGGGCGGGCGTCGAGCGGCTTGAGGAGGCCGCTGGGGGTGGGGCCTTCGGCTGCCACGCTGGGCTCGCCGGAGGGACGGTTCGCTGCGGCCGCCGGGCCCGTCCCTTGGTGAAATAGGGGGCCTCCCCGGTCCGCGGGTCTGGCACGTTCACATATTGAACGCGAACGATGGCGCGTCGCGCGTCGCGGTACTCCATGCGGTAGCGCCCCGGGGCGGGCGGCCGGCGGGTCCAGATGTGCTCCCAGCCGTCGTACTGGACGTTGTCGGCCAGGGTGCGGTGCTCGCCGCGGCCCTTCTTCGGCAGCACCCGCCAGAACCACACCTCGGCGGGAGGGCCGGGCGGGGGACGTTTGCGCCGAGGTGGCGGGGAAGTGGCTGCCACCGAAGTGCTAGCAGACGTCATCTGGATGGCCCTTTCAGTCGCCAGGTAGGAGCTACCACGAGCTCAACGGAATCTAGCATGGAGGCAGGCTAGGAAGACAGGCAGGAGCCCGTACTAGGAGCCCGGCTAGGAACCCGGCTAGGAACCCCCTACAGGAGGCTGGCGACTAGCAAGACGGCTGGCGGGTCGGCTGGCAGGTCGGCTGGCAGGTCCATGGGGCGGGTGAACTCCATGGTCCGTCCGACCCCCGAGCGGTCCGTGACGCACCCCAACCGGCGCTCATGTGGGCGCTGCGCCGGGCCTACGGCTCAAGTCGGAAGGGCGTGGGGTGCGGCGTGGGCGTGGACCGAGCGGCTCGGCGGCGGGCCGAAGCCTGGTAACGGCGGGAGAACGGCCTGCGGGCGAAGGTCACGGCGACGGCGGGGCGTAGTGGCGCGCGCGCGTGAACCAGTCCCCGACCCCCGCGAGCGACCCGTCGCTCGCGGTCTTCCGCCAGGTCTGCGCCTCCATCACGAGCCGGCAGCACACGCCGAAGCACATCTTCAGCCGACGGATGGGGGTCTCTTCGCGGGTGCGGCCCTGCACGGCCCGGAGAAACGCCGGCTGGCGCTCGAGCTCCTTGACGGCGCCGGCGAGGGCCGGGCGGCCGTGGTGCAGTTCCGCGTCGAACATCCGCTGCAGCACCAGGGGCTGCTGCATGAACGTGAGGGCCTCGTCGAGTGCGGCGCGGAAGACAGGGTTCGAGAGGACGTCCGTGTAGGTGCGCCCCTGGGAGTCTTTCTCGAAGTCGGTCACGGTGATGGTCATCGTCGTCTCTCCTCATTGTAGGCCCCATGTCGGGACCTGCATTCCGGGACCTACAATGATCGACCTGCATGAGGCCGTCAAGCGGAGGTTTGCGGGATTGCGTTCTGGTGACCGATAATAAACTAGCGGACACCAGCCACCCCATGACTCTCCCCGACCTTGTCCGGGCCCCGGACACCAGCTCCACCCTCGACCGCCCCACCCTGCTGGCGGCGGCGCGGGACTACGTCGAGGCCGCCAAGGCGCCGAACACCCGCCGCGCCTACCGCACCCAGTGGAAGACCTTCGCCGCCTGGTGCGCGCGCCACGGGCGGGAGTCCCTGCCGGCCGCCCCCGCCACGCTGGCCCTCTTCCTCACCGACCGCGCCCAGGCGGGCCTCAAGGTCGCCTCCCTGGCCCTCGGCCTCTCGGCCATCCGCGCCGCCCACTTCGACGCCGGCCTCGCCGACCCCGCCGCCAACCCCGAGGTCCGCACCGTCTGGGAGGGCATCCGCCGGACCCACGGGACGGCCCAGCGCTGCGCCGCCCCGCTCACGGGGGACGCCGTCCGGTCGATCGCCGTCGCCCTCTTCACGCAGGCGTCACCGCGGAGCGCGCGGGACCGCGCCCTGGTCCTGGTGGGCTTCGGAGGGGCGTTCCGGCGCTCCGAGCTCGTCGCCCTCGATGTCGGCGACCTGACCTTCGACCCCGCCCGGGGCGTCGTCGTGCGGGTGCGGCGCTCGAAGACCGACCAACTGGGCGAGGGCGCCGACGTAGCCATCCCCTTCGGCTCGCGGCCCGAGGTCTGCCCCGTCCGCGCGCTCCAGGCGTGGCGAGCGGCTTCGGGTGTGGAGGAGGGCGCCCTCTTCCGCAGCGTCGATCGCCACGGTCGGCTGGGCGGCCGGCTGGACGGGCGCGATGTTGCCCGGACGCTGAAGGAGCTGGCGTCGTGGGCCGGGCTCGCCCCGGCTCGGGTGTCGGGGCACTCGCTGCGCGCGGGGCTGGCGACCTCGGCCGCCCTGGCGGGGCACAGCGACCGCGCCATCATGGCCCAGGGGCGCTGGAAGTCGCGGACGATGGTGGACCGCTACGTCCGTACCGCCGACGCCTGGCGGGACAACGCTGCGGCCGGTCTCCTGTAGTACCGAGCCATGCCCGCGGATCAGCCGTGCGGATCTCCTGGGACCGCGTCCCACACGTCACAGGGGACTGCGACCGCACGCTCCAACCGCACGTTCCTCAACGTGAGGAGAACGGACTGAAGATCCTGCATGGCTGCCGACGGCCCGGTCAGGTTGCCCTTCCAAAGCGTGGTGTCCGGCAAGTTGTACTGCTTGGTCGCAACCACCCAGTGGTCAGCGTACCCCTTCTTGAGCATCGCAGCCTTCACCTCGGGCTGTCTGTCCGACACGTCGTAAGTGATCAAGACGTCCATGGAGATTCTCCCCGTCGGGCAAGCGACCTCGGGTCGGTCGCGCTTGCCGGCGCGCCACCGTAGGTCGCGGCGCTGGTAGGTCAAGGGTACCTCCTCGACCGACCCCGTCGTGACGGCCTGGGTGAGCGACCGCGACGCTGGTGATCCGAAAGGAGACCGCCATGGTTCACGATTCGCAGGGCGCCGCATTGCGACGCCGCCTCGCCGACCGCTCCGTGGGCCGCTGCTCCGAGGCCCTCCACGCGATGGGGATCGCGGTGCCGCGCCAGCAGGCCGTGCGGATGGCCCAGGATTTCGAGGCCTTCTACGAGACCCGCGAGCGGTCGGCCAACGACACCGCCGACGACGCCACGCCGCTGGTGCTGTCGGCCGACGCCATCCGCCGGACCCAGGGGAAGGCGCCGCGGTGCGCGACTCCGCTCACGGGCGACCTCGCCCGCGTCCTCGTCGCCGCCCTGCACACGGAGGGGAGGCCTCCTCCCGGAGCTCGAGAGCCGCCGGGGTGAGCACCGTGAGCTCGACCCTCCTCTCCGACATCGCCCAGTCCGACCCGTCGGGGTCCGCCGGGTAGTCGAGGAAGGCGTGCCCGAGATCAGGGGCGAGTCCCCCGGTCTTCGGGTTCCTGGCGTCGAGGCGATCAAGACCCACAGCATTCATTTTCCGCTACCTTCAGCGGGTAAGTGGGCCCTCCTGGGGGTTCGTGTTGCGTTTCGCGAAGACGAAACCGTCTTGCCTGGCCCCTGTCACGGGACCTGTTGGGCCCGGCCGATCACCGGTTCAGATCCGCCCGAGGGACTTCGTGACGTCAAGATGGAACGACATCAGGACGGCTTGACATCCCATGCCCCTCACCGCTCAAGCCATCCCGATGCCCGCCTCAAGTGGAGAGAAAAGCCGTTAATGGCCTTTTTGGATCTTTGCCCAGGAAGTTTGCCGTGGTCTGCGTATCCGTCCGCAGGGCCTACCAGCCTCCGGGGGCGAACGGAGGGGTCGGGAAGGCGCTCGGTTGACGGGGACGCGGGCTAGGTTGGCCGACCCTCCCTGGTGCCGCTGGGTGACCGTTACAGCCGGCCTGCACCGCACTGACGTCGAGCCTCGACGCCGCGCCCTCGGACGGAGCAAGGTGCTCGGCGACACCCGCCGCTGCCCGCCCGTGGAGTGAACGCGAGGGAGGCGCCTATTCGATCCGCAAGGAGAACGGCAGGGGCCACGAACTGCCGGAGGCGTCGCGCGCTTGAACCGTGAGGCCCAGGGACGACCCCGAGACGCACGCCGTCGGCGAGAGGGTGACCTCGAACTGCTCGCCGAAGCCGGCGTTGTTCGTGGCCGTGGCGCCGGGCTCGATGGAGCCGAAGTTGAGTTAAACTCCTTATCCTTGCCCATGTTCTTGGCATACCGTTTACGGATCTTATCCGCCTTCTCGGATGAATCACGCAGTCACGAGCGCCCGACGACGCCGGGCGCTCGTGACTGCCGGGGAGGCCCGCACGAGGATGGAGTGTTCGGGGCCGGGCAACCATCACAGGGGTTGGGGCAACCGGCGGTGCCGCTCGAACCGGCTTTGCCTGCCAAGCTGGGGCTGATCCCAAACCCAGGCGCCTGCCCCTAAACCCCCCCGCGACGAGCGGTTGCGACGCCCACCGCACGGGCCGGGTGCCCCTCCGCGATCGACCCCACCTCGGCGCCCGCGGCTACCCGGCCATCACGCGGCCTCAGTAGCCCTGGCGGCGCGCGCGGCGCAGGATGCGGCGGGCCTGCTCCTCGTCCCCGCTTTCGGCCTGGGCGACGTGGGCCGCGATCACGTTGGGCATCACCACCGCTTCGCCGTGGCGGGATTGCGCCGTGTGCGAGCCGTCCCCGAAGCCGTAGACGACGACCTCCGCGCCGTTGACCACGCGGTCGCTCGCGATGCCGGGGTAGGTGATCGCGACGGTCTCGTGGCCCAGCAGGTCGAGCGCGATGGTGAGCGTCGTTTCGCCATCCACCTCGTGGACGTTCTGCGCGGTGCCCTCGATGCGGACCAGCTTGCCGCGCGCACGATCGGGCGCGCGGAAGAGCAGCCCCGGTAGAACCCAGGCGCCGTCGTCGGAGTGGGCGCTCTCCTGATCCATGCTCGCCAACTCGCGCTGCACCCGCGCCGGGTCGTGCCGCGCCTCGGCTTCCATCAGCCGGGCCATGAAGGTCGCCATGCGGCGGGCGCGGCTTCCGCCGACGCCCATCGCCCACGCCACGCCGCCGTCGGGCAGCAGGCATTCCGTCGGCCGCGTGCCGAAGTTTCGAGGGAGGCCGGCGTCCGAACCCGCGACCGTCGCCCCCGCATCGGCCGAGCCCAGATCGAGGCCACAGGTCGCGTGCATGATCCGCAGGAGCGGGGCAGCAGGAGGCCCCGCATCGACCGCCGGCATCGCGAGCTGCGCGCCCGGCGCGGTCGCCGGTCGTCCTGCGGGGACGCCGGGCGTCGGAAGCGACGCGTGCAGCGCGGGTGCCTCCCGCTTGCAGCTCAACACCGACACCAAACACGCGCCCGCGAGGAGCCACCGCATGGCCGGGGACGCTACCCGCACGGGGGAGGGGGACGTCAACGCCGCTCGAACCCTCCCCGGCGGGAAGGAGGCGTTGCCCGTTGAACGGCCTCCCTCCGCTGGCGTAGGGTCGCGCCACACACGGGGAAGGGGGAGGTCCTGGATGCGGTCCTTGTTCACGCTGGTCGTCGCCGTCGCGATGTTTGGGTGCTCGCCTGCCGCGGACGGCGTGCAGGTTCAAGTGGACGCGGGGGCGGCGCTCGACGCCGCCTGTGCGACGGGCAGGGAATCGTGCGACGGCCGGTGCGTCGATCTCTCGTCGAACGCGCTGAACTGCGGCGCCTGCGGGCGGGCCTGTCAGCCGAGCGAGTCGTGCGTGCAGGGCGCCTGCGCGATGGTCTGCCCCGACGGCCAGACGGCCTGCGGCGGTCGGTGCGTCAGCGTGGCGTCGAACGCGCTGAACTGCGGCGCCTGCGGCCGGACGTGCCCCGGGGGGGAGGCCTGCATCGCGGGCTCCTGCTCGGCTCAGTGCTCGTCTCCGAGGACTGTGTGCGAGGGGGTTTGCGTCGATCCGCGCTCCGACGCTTCGAACTGCGGCGCCTGCGGGCAGGCCTGCGCCGCGGGCCAAGCCTGCCAGGACTCGGTGTGTCGGCGGGGTTGCCCGGCCGACCAGGTCGATTGCGGCGGCACCTGCGCCAGTACGCGGACCGACGGCCGGAACTGCGGACGCTGCGGGGCGGTTTGCCCGGGCGGCACCACTTGCGTGGACGGTACCTGTTCGGCCGCGTGCGGCGCGGGGCGGACCGCGTGCGGCGCAGCCTGCGTCGATACCGCGACGGACCCGTCCAACTGCGGCGCCTGCGGCGGCAGCTGCGCCGCTGGCCAGAGCTGTGTTGGCGGGATGTGCCGCGCGTCCTGCGCGAGCCCGACGACCAGTTGCGGGGGCCTCTGCGTCGATACCGCCACCCACGGCGGCAACTGCGGGCGGTGCGGCAACGCGTGCCCTTCCGGTCAGAACTGCGTCTCTGGCGTGTGCCGGGCGCCGGTCAGCCCGGTGCGGGCGACGTGGACCTTCCCCGGAACGCTCCCGAACCCCGTGACCCGCGATCTGCGCTTCCCGACCTACCTCGCGCACGCCTTCGGCCTCGTGCCCGACGGGACACTGACGTTCCGATTCCAGACGGCCTGCGCGGCGCTGACGAACTCGGGCGCCGCCTCTCAACAGGTCACCCTGGAGGCACGCATGCCCGGCTACGCGAGCGCACGCACGCAGGTGGTGACGCTGGCGGCGGGTGAGAGCCGGTCGGTGTGCGTGAACCCCGTGTTTGACCTCGCGCGGCTCTACTCGCTGACCGCGATCTCGGCCGGTGCCCTCGAGGCCGACGCCAGGGACGCCGTGGGGAACTACATCGCGAGAGACTCGCGAACGGTCGCCATCCTGCCGCTCGGCGGCGTGGTGTGGTCGGAGCCCGGCTACCGGAACAGCGAGATGTCCGCGCTGTCGATTGTCCACGTCGCGCCGTTCGACCCGAGCATCCTCTCGCTCCGCCGCGCCGTGGAGACGCGGAGCGTGTTCCCGGGTGGTTTCGGGGCCTCGGGTTACGGGCGGACCCCGATCCAGAGGGCCCGGACGATCGCCGCCCGGGGCAACGTCTCCCACGTCGTCTTCCTGGAGCAGAACGAGGACTTCTTGCTCCAGCTCAACACTGCGAGCGGCGGATCCGTCAACCTCTACCTGTTCACCCCGACGCAGTTCGAGGCGTGGCAGGCGGGCACCGGCAACGGGGTGCTGGCCTTGAACAACACCGTCGGGGCCGGCGCGACCCTCCGGTACCGAGCGACCGCCGCCGGGTACGCCTACGCCGTCATCCACAACGTGGACACGGCCTCGAGCCGGACGGTCACCTTCACGCCGTCCAACTCACGGCAGGACGTCGCCTACGACGCCCTGGGGTCGATCTACGAAGAGCTGCGGAGCCGCAACTTCTCGTACACGAACATCGGAACGGCCTACTACGCCTCCGAGCAGGTGCAGTACATCCGGCGCCCGCGCGACCTCCTGGCAACTCGCACCGGGAACTGCATCGAGGGGTCGATCCTCTTCGCGAGCGTGCTGGAGAACATCGGGATGGAGCCGGTCATCTTCCGCGTGCCGGGCCACGCGTTCGTGGGCGTCCGAAGTGCCCCGGGTTCGACCGTGATCTGGCCGGTCGAGACCACCATGTTGGGCGTCGCGGCGTTCGCCACTGCGTTCACCACGGGGATCGAGGAGATCGGGATGAACGCGACGCTCCCCGCGGAGGAGGCGCACTTCATCGACGTGACGAACGCGCGCCGCGCCGGCCTCCGCCCGATCCCCATGTGAAGGTCCGCGACCCGCTCGTCGCCGACGAGGGCGTCCGTCGCCAGCCGCTCACGCGGCTCCGAACACCAGGTGCTGCGCGAGGAGGCGGCGCCTCTGGCGCGTCGGAGCGTCGTCCACCCCCGCGACGGCGTCCTTGAGGGCGCGCAGGGAGACCGGGCGAAGGACCACCGACGCGCGCC
The DNA here is from genome assembly GCA_030652255.1 of Myxococcales bacterium. Classification (GTDB taxonomy): domain Bacteria; phylum Myxococcota_A; class Polyangia; order Polyangiales; genus SCUS01. Next base: position 15,269 of record JAUSAZ010000143.1, read on the forward strand.
CCCACCCCTCGAGGGGGCCGCGGAGCTCGATCCTGGCGTCCCGCGCGGCCACGTCCGCGGTCGGGTAGAGGATGGTCGCGCTTGCTCCGACGCCCTGGCTGAGCGCGTAGATCGAGAGCTGGTAGAGCATCTCGCGCGGGAGGGTCCTCTCCCAGAGGTCGCGGTACTTCGCGTCCAGCAGCGCGACGAGGCGGTTGCCCGCGCGGATGGCGAAGTCCGGGCGTGGCGTCGGGGCTGCGCGTCGTCGCGGGTTGGCGCCGTGCGCGTAGCGCATCAGGCCGTGCAGCGAGTGCTCGTCCACCACCTCGTGGTCGGCGAGGTTCTCGCCGAGGAAGCGCGACAGGAGCGCCTGGAAGAAGCGGTTCATGTCGAACAGGAACCCGGGCAAGACCACCCCCTCGCGGGACTCGTCGAGCGACAGCAGGTGCCCCCGGTGCAGCGCCTCGATGAGGCGCAACGCGGGCCCGCACGCCCGGGTCAACCGGTCGAGGCCGCGGAGCGCCTCGGTGATCGCGCAGCCGTGGAGCTCGACGCTCGAGACGCGGTCGCCGAGCCGCGCGGCGAGTCGGAGCAGGCGCACGCGGAGCGCCGGCGTCGCCGTCAGGCCTGCGGCGTGGCGCAGGCCCGCGAGGAGGACCCGGTGGAGCGCCCAGTCCTCGCTCCGCACATGGTGCTCGCAGGGGAGAGTGCCCGGTGCAGAGGCGAGCGAGGCGAGCGCGTTCATGTCGATGCGGCCCCGGGGGCTCGCGAGGTCCTCGCGGCGCGGCCGGTATCGGCGCGGCAGGCCGCGCTGCAACAGCCCATCCACTTCGTCGTGAAGCATCTCGATCATCAGGTCCTGCAGGAGCACGCCCTGCGTCTCGAAGAGGGCGTCCCCGCCGCGCGCCACGTTGCGGAGCCCGTAGGCGTACGGGAAGAGGGCGAGCAGCGTCTCCGCATCGAGCTTTGGCGTGATCGTGAGGGTGAGGTCGCCCAGGCGGACCCGGCCCACGAAGGACGACGAGCGCACCTCGAGGCCGTGACGAACCTCTCGCACGTCGAGCATCCGCCGGGCGCCGAGCAGCCCAGCAAGCTCCGCCCCGGCGCGGTCGAGCGTGCGCCCCCGGAGCGGGTCGTCCGCACCGACCCCCGGCGACCTCGTCTCCCACTCGCGCAGGAGCACATGGCCCGCCGTCACGCGTCCCCCTCGCCGTCGTCCGTCTCTTCGGTCTCTTGCGGGTTGTCGTGCGCGAGGGCCTGCGGCGACGCGGTGATCTCCGGGCAGGGCTGCAGGAGCGCGCGCACCAGGTCGTCGGCGCGCGCCGGCGAGAAGAGCGTGTCGTCGATGCGCTGACGGTCGCGCAGCACGAGCGTCGCGCCCAGGATCCGCTCGAGCGCGGCGTAGTCCTCGTAGCAGTACTCCTCGAGCAGCGGGACGATGTCGTCGCGCAGCACCTGGGCGAGGTGCCCCAGGTCCCCGACGGGGCGCTGGGCGTGCAGCAGGTAGGCGTGGCCGACCTGCAGGTTGCGCGCGTCTCGCCCGACGTGCCGCAGGATGCGGGCGTTGAGCGCATCGAGCCACGGCCCGAGGGGAATGCCCGCGACCACCGCGTCGCCGAGCGCGGCCGAGTCCGGCATGCACTCGACGAAGCCGAAGCGCCGGCGGAGTGCAGTGTCGAGCAGGGCGATCGAGCGGTCGGCGGTGTTCATCGTGCCGATCACGAACACGTTCGGCGGCACCGCGAAGCGCTCCCCGCTGACCGGGAGCACGACCGCGTCTCCCCTTCTCCCCTTCTCCAGGACCATCAGGAGCTCGCCGAAGATGCGCGGGATGTCGCCGCGGTTGATCTCGTCGATGAGGAGGTAGAAGGGCCTGGTAGGTTGCGCTTGCGCGCGAGCGCAGAGTCGCTTGAACACGCCGTCGCGGCGCTGGAAGGCGAGGGCTCCGTCGCTCAAGCGCGGGCGGTAGCCTTCCAGGAAGTCCTCGTAGCCGTAGGCGGGGTGGAAGCAACACGTCTCGATGGCGCCGGGCTCCGTGGGGCCGCCGAGGACCTCGCGCCGCTGGCTCTCGGTGAGCCTCTCAAACGGCTGGGCGAACCAATCCCGGGCGGCGAGCTCCCGCGCCGCCCTTTCCGCGTGGTGGGTCTTCCCGGTGCCGGGCGGGCCGTACAGGATCACCTGACCCTTCCGGGCGAGCACCGCCTGAACTCGGGCGGTCGTCGGATCCAAGGCGGGGAGAGCCATCGACACAGGCGGGACCGAAACGCCCGGCGGGGCGACCGGCGCCCGCGGCGCGCGGAGACGGCGCTCGACGGCCAGGAGGTTCGCCGACGACTTCTTCAACTCGATCAGGGTCGTGCGCAGCCCCTCGGTTTCGGGGAACTTCCATTCGCCGATGTCCAGCCACTCGACGGCGCGGTGGTGGGCGTACGCCGCGCTCGCGTCGAACCCGTAGTCGCCGGTCACCCGCCCGATCGCGAGGTTCGTCTCGCCGTCCGCGGCCACCACCAGGTCTCCCGGGGCGACGTCATGGACGAGGCGGAAGAGATAGTTGGCCACGCGCCCGGCACTCGCCGCACGCGTCTTCCAGAACGCCTCCACGCGCCCCCGCAGCGCCTCTCGGGCCGCCTGCGTGTGCTCGAGCAGGGATTGGTCGCCGAGCTCGGACCAGCCGATGGCTGCGCGCCCCCGGTCGCGCATCGCCGGCCACTCGCCGCGGGGCGCGTCGTCGTTGCCCGTGCCGACGCGCCAGTACCGGTGCGGTACGCCGTGCGCCGCGTTGAGCGCCGTCGCGAGGCTCGTCACCGGGACGCCGAGCTCGCGGGCCGCCGCGACGAAGCCCTCGGCGGCCACGTACCGACCCGCGCGCGCCGGGGGCGCCAGGAGCATCTTGATGAGGTGGAACCGCTGGTAGATCGGCGCGTGGTAGTCGTCGAGCACCGTCGGCGCGAGCAGGCTGAAGTACTTGTGGCCCCACGCGAGCTCGGCGACGTCAGGGGCGACGCGCTCCATGCTCGTCTGCAGGGCGCCGTAGGAGACGCCGTTGGCGTCGGCCGAGAGCGCATCGAGCACGGCCGCCCCGGCGACCAGCTGGTCGCGGTGTCGGCGCGCCATCGTCACGGCTTCGTCGATCGAGAGTTCTCGCTGCGCCGTCGGGTGTCCGGTCATCCACGCGCCGGTCTCGCGGCGACGGTAGAGGCCGAACTTCAGCGCGCTGCCGCCCGCGATGCTGCCGAAGATCGCGGGCATCTCGTCGTCGTTCTTGAACTCCAACCAGTAGACGAGGCTGGAGAGGTTGCTCGTGTTGTGGAGCGTCTCGAGCAACGTGGGACCGTCGAGGGAGCGCAGCACCTCGGGGCCGAAGCGCGCCCGGAACGTCGCGTAGTAGCGGTCGAGTTCGGCCTTCGGCCGGAGTCTCCCCTCCGCTGAGAGCTGCTCGATGAGGGTCTTGAGCTGGTGCGCGACGACCGGGTCGAGGGACATGGTCCCATCGTAGATGGGCGCCGACCTCGGCAGGATGCAGAACCAACCCCGCGGCGCCCCGGAACCGCGGCGGTCCTCACGCCGTACTCATGACCCAATGCCTTCTGTGGCGTGCCGCGCAAACTGCGCTACCACGACCTGACGGGTGCGGGGCGGAGTGCGCCCGCATCTACCCCCACACTGCTGGTCCGATTCACTCGGGCCGAACCGTTCACCCAGTACGGAGAGCGCCATGACGCGACGTCTGCAACTGCTCGCTCCGCTCGGACTTCTCCTCGCGTCGTCTCTCGGCGGCACGGCGGGCTGTGCCGCCGAGTCCACGACGACGGACGGGGTCGCTCCTGCCAGCCCTTCCCCGGTGGCGCAGAACTCGGATGCGAGTCTCGTCGTGGACGTCGCCGAGCCGGGTCACCTTGTGGGCCACTACCGGCGGGGCGACCTGAGCCTGCGCTTCGAGGCGAAGCGGGGCGCGGCGACTCCGGCCGCCGTGCGGGAGTCCGACCCCGACGCCCCGGCGTACGAGATCGACGCGAGGTTCGTCTCCGCATCCGGGGAGGCCTTCTCGGTGCGGGTGGGCGGCCACACGTTCGCGGACGCCGACTGGATCGCGGAGTCGAACGTCGAGCGCGCGGACCCCGACGCGGGCCGTCGGCGCGAGGAGTTCCTGGCCGCGTCGGAGGTCGCCATCGGGCTCGGCGCGTTGTCGCTGAGCCCGGAGGTCGCCCCGGAGGTCGAGGCCCTGGTGGCTCTGGGCCGCGCGGTTCCGCCGTTGCAGGACGACCCGAGCCGTCACCTCCCCGCGACCTCCCCGTCCCCCGGGACTTCGAGCGTGGCATCGGCCATCACCTCTTCCGCCTACACGCATCGCTTCGAGATCTGGACGAAGCCGGTGCGGTACCGCGGCATCACCACCTGGTACGATCATTCCAGCACCCGGACGCTGTCCCAGTCCGCCGGCGGGAGCACGGTCTCATCCCGCATCACCTGCAACCACGGCACCTGTGCGGCGGCGAGCACCATGACCTTGAAGTGCGCCTCGTCGTACAGCGGCCGGGCCTCGGCGCTGCCGAACATGCCCCAGTGCCCGACGACCCAGGTCGGTGAGAACTACTCCTCGTACGGCTGCTGCGCGTCCGCCTACTCCCTCTGGGGCGACGGCGGACACCTCTGCCACGACGACACGATGTTCCAGCGCGACATCGTCCGGGCTTGGACACGGACCATTCCCTACCCGAGCTTCTGCACGGACCAGACGTCGTCGTGGTACGCGCCGAGCTGCATCACCGGCAGCGGTGGCGGCGGTTGGTGAGTGAGCACCTCGGGAGCCGGGACCGGTCGTTCTTACGACGACGCTCGACCTCCGAGGCGCTCGGCCAGCGGCTGGAGCGCATCGTCCAGGAGTCGTTGACCCGTCGCGCGAAGGTTCTCCAACGTGACATCCTTGCCGGCGAGCAACCCGACGTCCACGGCGTGTCGCGCTTGATCGAGGGCATCATCGTCCGCCAGCAGCTCTCGAAGTCCCGCGCCCGCGGAGAGGGCCAACTCGGGCGCCTCTTCGGGAAACCTCTCCCGAAGCGCCTCCTCCCAGCTCTGGACCCACGCCTCGATGCCGCTGCGGCTCGTGAGCCATGCGAGCGCGAGCACGCGTCCGAGATCCTTCGCGGATCGCAGCAAGGTCCGGTTCCCGATCTGGCCGCTCATCTTCCTCGTGCCGACTTCCGGGTGGGCCAGCAGGTTCGCGAGGGCCAGCATCTCGGGCGCCGCGTAGTGCAGACCGTTCTCCGCCTGCTTCCAGTCGCGTCCGGTCAGGCCGAGGTAGCGGAAGCTCGGGAGGCAGTACCAGCCGTCGCTCAGCTGGAACGGGATCCACCTCACGGCTTCCTTCTGCCCGACGTCCGGGAAGGCGAGGAGCTCGATGAAATACGCTTCCGTGCTGGGCGGGTTCAGGCGGATCGCCCGCAGCGCCGTGTCCGGCTCGGGCTGCTCCCTGGGGCTGCAATCGTCCCTACGCCTCCAGCCGTCCGAGAGCAGCTGGGTCGCGATGGCCTGGCACTCCATCAAGGCGCCGGCCGGGTGGATCACGCAGTCGGCGTCCTTGGTGGCGATGCCGTCGCGGTGGATGGTGTCGCGGAAGTGGTAGGCGGCCGCGAGGCTGCCGACCACGAGGACGTGGGGCCGGAGCTCGCCGGGCAGATCGTGGGCGATCATCTCGAAGAGCATCCGGGGGTCGAGGCGTTCAGACATGGTCGTCCCTCTTGCGTCGCAGCGTCTGCACGAAGTCGTCGGCCTGCTCGGTGAGCCGAAGGTCGTAGAGGTCCAAGAGGACTTCCGCCGGGCTCGTTATCGGGTAGGACTCCCTCGGCGAGGGTGGCCCGTCCGGCGCGGTGCGCCGGCGGTGGTGAACGACGAGAACCGGCGACCGCTCCTGGGGGTTCGCCGGGCGCAGCGCCGGGTCGAGGCGGGCGACCCACGACGAGGCGTCGCGCTCCAGGGTGGTCACGTCCACGCGCGGGAGGCCGTTCAGATCGAAGGCCGGCACGTAGTGCCGCGCGGCGGCGACCCCGCCGACCGCGACGGACTCCGGCGCCTTCACGCCGACCCGCCGGAGGAGGTCCTCCGGGTCCGGGCGACGCCCCGAGCCATCGACGTAGCGCACCGTGCTGCGGAGGTGATCCGCCAGCACGAGGATCTCACCCAGGGAGCCGCGCGGCAGCGAGCGGAGGCCCGCCCGGCGCGCGCTGGTCCGGCTCACTTCGTTGCGGTCCTCCAGGTGCCGAACCGTCGCCGCGACGGTCGGGGTGCTGCACCGCGAACGGCGGGCGATCTCGCTCATCAGGAGCGGTGCCTCGCGCCCGAGCCACGCGTCGAGGAGGACCATCCAGACGTCGAACGCCTTCTCCGTCCAGGTCATCGTCTGGAGCGCGCGGCGCTTGGTCCGGGCGTCCGGGTCGAGGGAGGCCAGCGCGCATTGCGCCAACCACCCGAGCTCCCCGTCGTGCTGGGGGACGGTCACCGCGCCCTCGGCCGCGACGGCGACGAGCGCCAGGCGCTCTGGCAGGTCGGGGCGTAGCGCGTTCAACACGCGCTTCCACTCCTCCTCGATCCTTCCCAGGCCGATGCGCCCGACGTAGGCCACCAGGATCGCCCTCCTGAGCCCGGGCCCCAGGGGCGCCTCCCCGGGTCCAGGCCGGGCAGTGAGTTGCAGGGCGAGATGAATCGCGGCGGCGTGGAGGTCGCGAACGCCGTGGAGGGCGAACTTGAGCACCAGGGCCTGCAGCTTGTCACGGCCGAGGAAGTCGTAGCTCTCATCACGCCCCCCCCGGAAGGGCTGGTAGTGGTCGGAGACGGCTGAGGTGAAGGCGCCGAGTCGCACGCTCGGGGCGCGGTGCGGATCGAGGAGCTCAAGGAGGTGTTCGCCCACAGCGCGAAGGAAAGTCGCAACTACCTTCAAAAGTTGCAACTACCTTTCGAGTTGCGACCTCCGATTGCTCCTAGGGTTGGCACCTTGGGCTCGGTCGTCCGATCAGAGACTTTGCCGTCGAGAACCTGTTCAAGCGCGGCGCTTGGCCGCCTACCGCGCGGAGGACCGGGATGCGGTCAACCGTGTCGTCGCGAAAGTCTGTAAGGCGGTCGAGGTCTTCGCGCGCTCCCGGCGCCTCACTACGCCGCCGGGGAGCGGTCCGCGCTGTCCCCGCGCGAAGGACAGCGCGGTCCTCTTCGTCCGCCTCGGCTGCGTCCACTGCGGACCGTTGCATGGCGGCCGCCCGTGGTCGGCCACGTTCGACTGGAGGGGCGTCTACGGGCACGGTTGAGCGCTGGTCAGCCGGTCAGGCGAGGTCGCGCGCGATGGCCTCGAGGGCCTCCACACAGGCGCCGAAGCGCACCATCGCGCCGCGGTGGCGGTCGAGCGCGCGTCCCCACGCACCGTGGGGCGGCGCGAGGCCGCGATGTCGGGGATGATCCTCTCGGAACGAAGCGTCTCATGGACTAGATGGAGGAGATGCTTGACCGTTTAGTCCACATTGGATATGCTTCTTTTCAGCGTATAAATGCGGAAACGGGCTAGATGTCAGACATCGAGAAAGATTTAGTCCACGTCGCGAGGCTCGCCCTGGAGGGGAGACGGCCCGACCTCGTTGCCGTCGTTCGGCGCTCCCTCCGGTCGCTGGCGGGGCGTCGGCCCGACTTGAAGGAGCAGATCAACGCGGTGCTGACCCTTGCGTCGGCCAGCCCCCCGACCCGCGAGGCCTCCAGGCTCCCCATCCCCGCGGACAACGACAGCCGCGCCGAGCTCATCCGCCGCGACGACCAGCCGGAGGTGGCGATCGAGCCGACGTGGCCCGCGACCGTCGAGAAGGCGCTCGGGGAGTTTCTGCTGGAGCGTGACCGGGAGGCGGAGCTGCGCGCGGCCGGCCTGTCCCCCGTCCGCTCGCTGCTCTTCATCGGCCCGCCCGGCGTCGGCAAGACGATGGCGGGCCACTGGGTGGCCCAGCGCCTCGGGCGGTCGCTCCTCACGCTCGACCTGGCGGCCGTGATGAGCTCCTACCTGGGGCGCACGGGGCTCAACTTGAAGGTCGTGCTGGACTACGCACGGCACCAGCACGCGGTGCTGCTGCTCGACGAGTTCGACGCCATCGCCAAGCGCCGCAACGACGACGCGGAGGTCGGGGAGCTCAAGCGCCTCGTCACGGTGCTCCTCCAAGCCATCGACCAGTGGCCGAGCGACGGGGTGCTGCTGGCGGCGACCAACCACCCCGAGTTGCTCGACGCCGCCGTGTGGCGCCGCTTCGACCGGGTGATCGAGTTCCCGTGTCCGACCGTCCCGGAGATTCGGTCGTCCGTGGAGAGGCTCCTCGGCGCGCCAGCGGCCGAAGACCTCAGCGAGGTCCTCGACACCCTGGCCGCCCTCCTTGGCGGCCAGTCCTTCGCGGACGTCGCCCGGCAGGTGAACGCCGCGCGACGCGCGTCGGTGCTGCGGGGCATCCCGCTGAGCGAGGCGCTGACCGAGCTGACGAGCGAGCTGGTCCGCGCGGCGCCGCTGGAGCGAAAGCTACAGTTCGCCCGCGAACTCGAACGCCAGAAGCGCTCGCAGCGGACGATCTCCCAGATCACGGGGCTCTCCCGCGACACGATCCGAAAGCACCTGGGTAAGGGTGCCTCAACGGGCGGCCACAAGTAGGAAGGTTGAAGGGGCCATGGCGCGCGAGAACAACTTTCTGCTCGGTCGAGGGGAGCGCCTCACCGAGCCCGTCGAAGTGCCCTCGGGCGGGGGCGACAAGAACCCTCCGTACGACTTCAACAGCGCCCGCACCCGCGTGGCGCAGAGGCTCGTGGTCGCGGGGGGCGCAATGCGATCGATGCCGCGGGACGCCTGCCCGCGCGGCGAGGCGGTCGCGATCCTGACCATGCACCCCCGCTACATCTCGAAGAGCGACTTCCCCAACGAGCTGCTGATCGCCGCCGGCGTGCGGGCGGTCGGCAGCCGGTCGCGGTCCATCACGCCTGAGCGGTGGGGCGTGCAGATCCATCCGGTGCGCGCCGTCACCGAGGAGATCTTCATCGCGGGCCCCCGCGACAGCTTCACCCGGTGGGCGGCGCAGGTGGGGGCGTGGACCGAGCAGACCCGCGGCGCGCGCCACCTGACCCACGTCGAGGACCTGGCCGCCTTCACGGCGCCCGAGAAGCTCCGCTCGATCCCTACGGACCGGGACGAGGTGCTCCTCGAGGTGGTGCTCCACAACGCCGACGACGAGGGCATCGTCGAGGCCTTCGAGGCCTACGCGGAGCGGCACGGGGCGCGGCCGCTCATGGGACGCCTGCGCCGGGTGCAGGGCTTGGGGTTCGTGCCGGTGCGGGTGGCGGCCGAGACGGTTGGCGAGCTGGCGGCGTTCACGTTCGTACGCGTCGCGCGCGGGATGCCCTCGCTGCGCCCTTGCGAGCCGGGGGTGCTGCGCGTGACGGGCGGGTTCCCGGTGAACCTGCCGACGGAGGGCCCCATCGACGACGAGGTCCGCGCGGTGGTCTTCGACGGCGGCCTGCCGAAGTCAGAGCGCGCGCGGCTCGCCCCGTGGGTCACGTACGTCGAGCCGGCGGGCATCGGCCCCGCCGTGCCGCAGTACGAGGCCCACGGCCTGGGCGTGACGGCGGCGCTCGCCTTCGGGCCCCTCTCGAAGGCGGGTCGGCTGCCGCGCCCGCTCTGTCACATCGACCATGTGCGCATCCTCGACGACGGCACGGGCACGAGCCCGAGCGACCTCGAGTGCGTGGACGCCCTGGACCGGATCCTGGGCTTCCTGGACGCGCACCCTTCCGAGTACGGGTACGCCAACATCAGCGTGGGCCCGAACATCGCCGTGGCCGACGACGAGGTCACCCTGTGGACCGCCTCGCTGGACGAGCGCTTCGCGCACGGCGCGGTCCTCGCGACCATCGCCGCGGGCAACGACGGCGAGCTCGACGCGGAGAGCGGCGCCAACCGGGTCCAGCCGCCCGCGGACGGCGTGAACGTGCTGGCCGTCGGCGCGTCCCACCGGCCCGGAGCCGCCTGGCAGAGGGCGGCCTACAGCTGCGTCGGCCCGGGGCGCAGCCCCGGCGTGGTGAAGCCCGACGGCGTGGCGTTCGGCGGCTCCGACGAGGAGCCCTTCATGGTGCTCGGCTCCGGCCTCCGCGCGCGCGGCGTCCAGGGCACCAGCTTCGCGTCGCCCTTCGCGCTGCGCAACGCGCTGTCCGCGCGCGTGCAGATCGGCAGCGACCTCGCGCCCCTCACAGCCCGCGCGCTGCTGATCCACCGGGCGGACCCGGCCAAGCACCCCCAGCCCCACGTCGGCTGGGGTCGCTTCGAGTCGGACTCGTCGATGCTGGTCACCTGCGACGACGACGAGGCGGTCGTGGTGTTCCAGGGCGAGCTTCCCGTGAAGGAGCACCTCCGGGCGCCGATCCCCCTCCCGAAGGTGGCCCTGGCGGGGAAGGTCACGCTCTCGGCGACCCTCCTGATCGCGCCCGAGGTCGATCCGGGCTACCCGGGCGTCTACACGCGCAGCGGGCTGGAGGTCTCCTTCCGCCCGCACCGCGACAAGTTCAAGCGGTACGACGACGGCTCGACGTCCGCCCACCCCAAGACGGACTCGTTCTTCTCGGCGGCGCACCTGTACGGCGTGCCCGAGTACGAGACGCGCGAGGACGGCCACAAGTGGGAGCCCGTGCTGCGCAGCTCCCGGACGTTCCTCGCCTCGTCGCTCAAGGAGCCGTGCTTCGACATCTACTACCACCACCGCAGCAAGGGCACGGCGGCCGCCGAGCAGCACCCGATCCCGTACGCGCTCGTGGTGAGCGTGAAGGCCCCGAAGGTGGCCGACCTCTACAACCAGGTCGTGCGCGCGTACCCGAACATCCTCGTGCCGATGCGGCCGCGCGTGCGGATCCCCTTGTCGGCCTAGCGCCGCCCACCGGTCCCTGATCTGACGAGCGAACTCGCTCCCGCATACAGCCTGTGAAGGCCTCCACCAACCCTGACCGTCGAGAGAACCATGACCACCAAGAAGCCGAACATCGAGCGCCAACACCCCGATCCGCGGCCGCCGCGCCAAGGCGAGTTTCGCCAGGACCACGGGCGGGAGCCGGGCCTGATCACCAACCAGATGCCGAAGGAGAGCAATCCTCCTCCCGCGCCGCCGGCCGACAAGAAGTGACGGCCGTCGAGGACGGTTCAAGGTCCCCGTGGACGTCGGCTACACCCCTCTCCTGAGCTTCGTCGGCACCCTCCTCGCCCTGGGGGTGACCAAGACCTTCGAGCGGGTGCTGACGCGGCGCCAGGACGCGAGCGACCTGACGAGGGACGTCCTCGTGGACTTCGCCAGCACGCTGACCAGCGTCGAGAGGACCCTCGCGGTGCTGGCCCGCGAACCCGCGGTCTCCCGTCGCGAGGACCTCCCCAGCATCTCGAGCGCGTTCAGCCGTCGGCCCCCGACCATCTCGCTCGAGCGGATGCTCGGCGTCTTCCACGACGAGCGCCTCCACCGCTCCCTGATGCTCTTCTTCGACCGGCAGGCGCTGTTCGCCGAGAGCTCGGACGAGCGCCGCGCCGCCTTCTACTGGCTCATCGACCGGCCGGAAACGCCCGCGGAGGACCTGGCGGCCCAAGAGCGGCTGGGCGTCATCAGGCACTCGCGGGCGCAGATGACGCAGCACTGCTTGGACATGCTCCGGCACGGCTACGAAGTGGTCGAGCACCTCTTCGAACGCGCGGAGCGGGCGTTCGCGCCCATGAGATCGGACTTCGCGGAGACGCGGGCGTTCCTCAAGTCGAAGTACGGCCTGGACTCGGAGACGCTCCGCCTGAGGCGCGCGTACTACAGCGCCGAACGGCTCGGAGGAGACGAGGTGCAGGCCGCTCCGTTCGACCCCGGCCTCGACTACGGCCTCACGACGTGGGAGGGGCCCCTCGCCAACGAGGTGGCCGCGCGCGGAGGCTGCCTCCAACTTCGGCTGGAGTCCCCCTCCCAGGACTGCCGTCTGCTCCTCTCGTTCTCGCCCGAGACGGAGGTCGCCCTCCCCCGCAACGCTCGCGTTGTCCGCGCTCACGTCTACCTGCGGGGGCCCGGCGCGGACGGTGTTCACCACGCGGTGGAGCTCGAGCAGCTCGGCGTGACCAGGCCGCCCGTGGTGGGCCGCGTTCGATTGGAGGGTCGCTCGCACGCACGGTTGGGAGACGTCCTCCGAGAGCGGGGACAATGACCGAGAGGCAAGTCGGTCGTGCGTCGCGCGGACCCCACTCTCATCGGTGCGAGGCCGCAGTCGAATCGCCAGGCGCTCGGCAACCGGTTGCTGGGACGCAGGCATCGCGACTTGTTGCGGCCATAAGAGTTCGCCAGCTTCGCGGTCGAGTCACGCTCGGCCCCGCGCTCGCCTCTCGCTCGACATTCACCGAGCGACTTCACCGCAACCGCAGGAGACACACGATGAGCCTACAGACCCGATTCTCCGACCCGGGCTTCGACGCGCTGCGCGCGGGCCAGCGAACCCTGACGGTGGGGGCGCGAGACACGCTCGTGCTGCCCGTCCAGAAGGCGCTCGCCGACATGGGCTTCGCCCTCCCCGGAGGGCCGGACGGCGCGTTCGGCGCGCAGACTAAGAAGGCGGTCACGAACTTCCAGCGGCACGCGGCGACCCTCTGGGCCGACCTCCCAGCGACCGGTGAGGTCGATGCCGCGACGATGCGCGCGCTGGAGCATCTCGCCCCGCCCGACGGGAGCCGGGGCCAGCGCTGGAACGTGCCGAGCCCGCAGTTTGAGGGGCGGCAGGTGCGCGTGGTCGTCGTGAAATCAGAGCACCGCACCTTCCTCTACGACGCGGCCGCCGTACTCCAGGGCATCTTCCCCAACGCCGTCGGCGCCAAGCTCTCCTCCACGGACGAAGGCTTGAAGGTGGTGTGGACGAAGATCAACGAGAAGGGCGCCCAAGATCTGGGGCGCAGCAAGTACAACCAGCCCCAGGTCTTCGGCCCGAGGATTCTGGACCTTCGATGGGCCGACGGGCGTAGCTCAGACGAGGAGCTGCACGGCACCAGCGCGCTTCACGCGCTCGGCGAGGACGTCTCGCACGGCTGCGTCCGCCACGACAACGACGACATCGTCGTGATCTACAACTCCCTGGCGAAGGGCGACCTCGTGGGCATCGTCGGGCGCGTCGATGATCCGCGCCTCGCTCCACCCACGAAGGTTGCGTCCTGACGCGTAATGGCCACACGTAACATGACCAACAAAAACACCGCGGACGGCTACGCGATGGAGAAGTTCAGCCTCGCTGTGAGCGCCCTCGCCGAAGGTCAGGGCGCCCTGCAAGACCGGCTCGCCTCAGCGTACGTCTACCACCTGGTCCACTGCGGCGAGGCGCGGCTCCCGGCGGACAAACGGGTGGCGTTCCGGGAGCTCGAGGCGGCGATGCGGGTGAAGTCGGACCCTCAGCGGGGCGACGCCGTGGCCAGTGCGGAGCTGCTCAGCGACGACGAGGCGCGCCGGCACGCGGAGTTCGTCGTCTCGACGGCCTTCTGGCTCCACCGAACGTGGTGGCTGGAACAGCAGTAGCCCGACGGTTTGCGGCCTCACCTTCCAGTCAGGACCTCGTTGTGTGGAGTTCTAGCGATGATCCCCAAGCCTCTCTCCGAAGTGACCGAAGCCGACCTGCGTGAACTCGTGCGCGCGGGTTCCACGGAACGACGCACCCTCGAGTTCAAGCGGGACCTCCCGGCCCGCAGCGACGCGGGCAAGAAGGAGTTCGTCCACGACGTGGTGTCGTTCGCCAACGCGGCGGGCGGCGACATCCTGTTCGGCGTGGAGGAGCGCGACGGGGTCGCCGCGGCGGTCCCCGGCGTGGCCTGCACCAGCTTCGACGACGCCAAGCTCTGGATGGAGAGCGTGCTGCGCGACAACGTCGCCCCGCGGCTCCAGGGCATCGACATCGAGCAGGTGAGGGGCTTCGAGCGCGGGCCGGTCGTCCTCCTGCGCGTCCCTCGCAGCTGGACGGGCCCGCACATGGCGCAGGTCACGAAGGGCACCCGCTTCTTCTCCCGCACGACGGCGGGCAAGTTCGAGCTGGACGTGACCGAGCTCCGGGCCGCGTTCGCGGGGTCGGCCGAGCTCGGCGACCGGCTGCGCGCGTTCCGCGACCGCCGCCTGGGTCTGCTGCTGGCGGACGACGGGCCGGTCCGCCTCCGCCCCGGCCCCCTGGCGGTGCTTCACATCATCCCGTACGTGGCGCTGGACGGCGTGCCCCGCGTGGATCTGCTCGCGATCGAGCGCGACACGCGTGACCTCAACCCGACGGACAGCGGCGGGATCACCGGGGGGCGGTTCAACGCCGACGGTTTCGTGGTGTCCAGCGGGAAGGCCGCGGAGCCGAAGCGGGCATACGCCCAGGCTTTTCGGAGCGGCATGTTGGAGTACGTGCGCGCCGAGTTCGGGAGGCCCGAGAAGCTCTTCAACGCGCGCTGGCTCGAGGGCGAGGTGGTGCAGCAGCTCGGTCGCGGTCTGAGGCTGCTCGCGAAGCAGCCCCTCGATGCTCCGGTGGCCGTCTTCCTCTCGCTCCTCGGCATGCGCGACTACACCACCGTGGCGCCGGGCGACTGGGAGACCGACGAACGTGAGCGCATCGACAGGGACACGTTGCTGTTGCCCGAGGTCACCCTCGACGACCTGCGGAGGGACCTACCCGCCGCCATGAAGCCGACCTTCGACACGCTCTGGCAGGCCAGCGGGCGGCCACGCAGCCTCGGGTACGACGAGGCGGGCGTGTGGGACCCGGGGCGGCGGTAGGCCGTCGCGTCGTCCTCGCCCGTGAACCGGCGTGGGACCGCCGACGGGCGGAGTGGTGGCGTCGCTCGCGCTGCGGTCCGCCCAACTCCTTGGCCACGCTCTGCCGCCTATCGCGAGGCCGCCGAGAAGGTCGGCGAACAGCATCCCGACGCCGGGTCGAGCGCGCTGGGCGAGGGCGTCGCCCGATGAGATCTCCCGGCTCGGGTGCTTGTCGGGACCGTGTCAGTGGCACGCCGGGCGCGGTGCGGTTCGGCGCGCACCTCGTTGACGACGATCGGTCGCCGCTTCCGCCGCTGCGGCGTCACGGACCTGTCGATGCGGGGGCTCGGTCGGCGCGAGGTTCGGGCATCAGGGACCGAGACGACGGAAGCACCACGCCCCTGCTGCCGACTCGCCCCTCGGGGGCAACCGCCTGCGCCTGGAGGGTTCAGTGGTGGCCGCCGGACGCCGAGAGGAAGTTCAGCACCGCCGCGGTGATGCGAAGCCCCGCATCCACGAGCGAGATCCAGGCGAAGCGGGGCGGCACCATGGCGGGTGGCGCGGTGGGCACCGTGGCGGTGGGCACCGTGGCGGTGGGCACGGTGGGCACCGTGGTGGTGGGCATGTTATGAACAGGGCGCGGCTGGCGGGGACCGCGGCGGTTGGATCGGTTCTTCATCGCGTTACCTCAAACTGAACAGGCCCTCCAGATGGCCTCGGGATGCGTTTTTACTGCGCGTTGCAGCGGCAGCCCGGGCCACGCTGGTGTTCAGCGACGGCGACGGCGACGGCGGCGGCGGGGAGACTCGGGGTCGCGATCTGGCGTTCGTCGCGCCTCGCCCGTGCGTCGGCGCCTCGCCCCCGGCGGCAGCGGAGGGGCCTCAGGCAGGTCGAGGAGAGCTCGGGCGCGCATGCGCTCCAGCGCCTCCATCATCGCGTCGGCCGCCCTGGACGCCGCGGAGGGGTCCTTCCCGACGGACTCGGCGACCTCGGTGAGGTTGAGCTCGTCGCGCTCGGCCAGGTAGCTGCGGAATCCCGCCAGCCAGCCCTTCGCAGGCCGGGTCAACTCCGGGCCGTCCGCCAGCTGCGCGACGAGGCCGACCGTCACGTCGGAACGCGTTCGGTCATGGAGGATCTGCTCGGGGTCGGGCTGGTAGTCGGTGAGCTTCGGGAGCTCGGCGGCCGGGTCTGCGATGTAGAACTTGCGTCGCCGGGCGAGCCGCTTGCGCCGGGCATCAAGGTAGTCCTGCGTCGCCTCCTGACCCGGGCGCTCGTAACGCGTGAACAGCTCGGGCTGCTGGACGGCTTCGATGAGCTGGGTTTCGAGCTCCTCGCGGAGCTCATCGGGTGTCATCCCGGGCACCCCCCAGCGGGTGGGAAAGGCGGTCTGAGCCTTCGCCAGCCGCCGGTGCCAATAGTCGAGGTACTCGACCAGCGCGTCGCCGCCCTCGCGCGCCCTCGCGCGCCAGTGCTCGTCACGGAGCTCGAAGGCTAGGGCGCGGCGGGGGTACATCTCGAAGAACCGCTTCTCCGCGCCCGTGAGCACCCGGTCGGCGAAGACTCCGAACCCCCCGCGCGCGGGGACGTACCTCTCTTCCGCCCAGCGCATCGCGGCGGAGAGGTGGTTCTCCATCTCGCGGGAGGCGCCTCGACCCAGCCACCTTGCGTAACGCCCCAGCGCTCGCTGAACCAGCGCGTCGCTGGGCTCCCCCAACGGCACGGGGACCACGCTCGTCGTATCGGCCAGCCGCACCGAACCTTCCCACGACCAGTCTTCCTCCGCGGGAGGAGGGAGAGACGGGGCGGAGGGCGGCGCGATCAAGAACGCCTCGAAGCTCGGCACGAGGGAGATCTTTGTGACGCAGAGCGAGAGCGCGCGGCCGAAGCCCGAGTCCTCGCGGGTGCGGCGTGGGACGCCGCGGAGCTCGGCGTCGAGGGTGGGGAAGGGCAAGGGGGCTTTCTTCATGGCGTACCTCGAACTGAACAGGCCCTCCAGATGGCCTCGAGATGCGTTTTTTGTGCGTGCTGGGTGTTACGCCCCCCGGCCCGACCGAGGGCATCGGCGGTATCGTTTCCGGTGTGGTTCAATGTGGGCGTTGGCCTACCCGCAGGCTCGCCGAGCCCAGCATCCGATAATGGACTATGTAGTTTCTCGCCCTTCATGGGCCGACAACCACCTACAGCGTGTCGAGGCTCTCGCTCCGGGAAGCGAAACTGAAAGGTTCCTCTCGGTTTCGCCCAGAGGTCCCCTTGAGGTAGGGTCACCCCTGTGGAGCCCCCCCCGAAGCGCGGCGGACGACCCCCGGGGAGCCGATCGAAGGTCCGACCGGCCGGTCCCCCTTCCCCGACCGGCCAGGTCCTGACCCGGGTGGTGGGTTACGTCCGCGTCAGCACCGAGCGCCAGGCCGACGAGGGCGTCTCCCTCGACGCCCAGCGCGCGAAGCTCCGCGCCCACTGCGCCGCCCTCGACCTCGAGCTCGTGGCCGTCGAGGCCGACGAGGGGGTGAGCGCGAAGACCCTCGACCGGCCGGCCCTGCAGCGCGCCTTCGCGATGCTCCGCGAGCACCAGGCCGACGCGCTCCTCGTGCCGAAGCTCGACCGGCTCACCCGCCGCGTCGTGGACCTCGGTCACCTCATCGAGACCTACTTCGCCGAGGGGCGCTGGGCCCTGGTCTCCGTGGCCGACCAGATCGACACGCGCACCGCCGCCGGTCGCATGACCTTGTTCATCTTGATGACCGTCGCCCAGTGGGAGCGGGAGGCCATCGGCGAGCGGACGGCCGATGCCCTGGCCCACCTGAAGGCGGAGGGCGTGCCCCTCGGCCGGCCGGCGCTGGGGTGGCGACACACGCCGGTGACCGACCCGGTGACGGGGCGCCGCGTGCTCGGCGTGATGGAGGAGGAACTCGCGACCGTGGCGCGCATCCGGGCGCTCCGCGCGGAAGGGCGGTCGTACGCGGCCATCGCCCGCCAGCTCGCCGCCGACGGGCGCCCCTCCCAGCGCGGAGGCCGGTGGCTGCCCAACACGGTGCGGCGGGTGTGGCTGCGCAACGCGCAGGCGTGGCGAGGGGCCGCCGGGGACTCGGTGGGGCTCCCACCGGGGCCTTCCGCGTAGGATGGCAGGACGGCAAGGCGGTAGGACATCAAGACGGCAATCCTTCCTGATGGAAGGACGCCCCTTCTCCGCCCAGCCACCTTGCTATCGCACGCTCGCCCGCCGGTCCCGTGTGGTTCAGCCCACTTCCCAGGCCCACGTCGCGGGGTTCCACACCCCCACGACACCCGCGAGCACCAGATCAAGGAACGCACTCGCCGCCACGGTGACCGCTTGGAGCGTGAGCCACGCCAGCCCATCGGCCTGCGCCATCTTGCCGTAGGGCACCGCCCACGATCCGGGCGGCGCGGGCACCTGGAGGGGCATCTCGTGCGTCCGACGCACGGCGAACACCAGCGCCAGCGCGGCCTGCACGCGGTGGGCTTCCAGGGGCCCGAGCGAGGCCAGCAGGGCAATGTCGGGAAGATCCTTCACGCGGGAGTTCGTCCGCTCCTGGGGCATCGAGTAGGCGTGGAATTTCTCGGCGAGGTGGGTCTCGCGGTTGGTCACGCGGAGCACCGGCGCGGGAAGCCCAGCGACTCCAGGTAGGCCCGCCCGAGCAGCAGGTCCGGCTCGCCGGACTGGAGGTAGCCGAACACCACGTCGAGGCCGAAGGGGTCGCCGTAGGGCCGCTCGTTGAGGAACGCATCGACGGTGAAGCGCACCCCGCCGTAGAGGACGCCGGGACCGCGAATCGTGGGGTGACGGCGGTGTTCCCGCAGCTCGAACGCGAGGCGGTCGTCCGCGTCGTAGGCGGCCGCGACCCGAGCTCGTGGTGCGCGGTGGCGACGTCGCCCGCGAGGCTCACGTCCAGATCCTTCGTGGCGCGCGCCCGCGCGGTGCGCGTCTCCAGGACGACGCCGCCCTTCACCAGCACCCGGGGGCCGAAGACCTCGTGCAGGCGCACCAGGAGGCGGTCGAACACGAGCAGTTGGCGGACGTGCTTGACGTTGATGCCGTTCGCCGTCGCGTGGCTTCGCACGCGGGCCTCGACGGCGTCCTTGAAGGCGTAGTCGTTCTTGAACGGGCGAGGGGTCATTGCAGCTCCCGCGGGAGGGTTCGTCGGTCGATGCCCTCGGCGCGGAGCGCCGCGAGGTACTCGGCGCGAGAGAAGAGGCTCCGCGCCAGGGCCTCGCGCAGGGCGTCGATGGTGATCTCCGGCGAAACCCCCTCGGCGATGCAGTCGGTCACGGAGCGGAGCGGGCGCGCGACGGGATGACCCGCCCCGCGCCGGCGCGGGGCGCCCCGTCGGGGCGTGGGGCCGCGGCCGAGTGCGGGCCCTCGCGGCGTCACCGTCCGAACGGGAGGCAGCGGATCCAGCTGCTGTAGACCTGCATCGGGGCGGGCGCCGGGTCGCGCGCCGCGAGGTAGACCGCGAGCACGCCTTCGGGGGTCGGGAGCGCCAGCGGGTACGTGGGGTGGACGTCGTGCTCGAACTCGCCGAGCGTGAGCGCCCCGCCGGCGGGCTCGCCGGCCGGCGTGAGCGGAATCGCTCTCACCGCCACGCCGCCCAGACGGAGGGCGTCGGTCCAGACCAGCATGACGGCGCCGTGCGAGGACGCGAGCGCGAGGTTGGCGCTCCGGCCGGAGCGGGTCGTGGCCAGGGGCCCCGGCGTCGAGCGCGGCCGCCCGCCCGCGTCGAGCGCGGCGACGTGGACCTGGAAGCCGCCCCCGGCCGGGTCGCGGCGCGACCACGCCCGCCGGTTCAAGGACGGCCTCTACGAGCAGTTCGCCCGCGTCGGGAAGGCCGTCGCGGCGCCCAAGCGCGTCGAACTGCTCGACCTCCTCGGCCAGGGCCCGCGCACCGTCGAGGCGCTCGCCGGTCTCACGGCGATCTCGGTGGCCAACGCCTCGCAGCACCTGCAGGTGCTCCGCGCGGCGCGCCTCGTCGAGGCACGCAAGCGCGGCCTCTACGTCGAGTACAGCCTCGCCGACGACGAGGTGGGCCGCTTCTTCGTGGCGCTGCGGGGCCTCGCCGCGGCGCGACTGGCGGAGGTCGAGCAGGTGACCCGCGCCTACTGTTGATGGCGATGGAGAAGCGCGGTTTTCGTGAGGGTCCCGAGGGGACCTGACACCGCGGCCGGACTGCGATGGAGTCCCGGGGGTCTGGCCGGAGACAACTTGAAGGCCCGGGAGCTTGTACCTCCCGAGCCTTCGG
>JAUSAZ010000159.1 GCA_030652255.1 Myxococcales bacterium
CTGCGCCCGGGGCCCCTCGAAGGGCTCGCGTGGGCGCATCGCCGCCGCGGCGGGGCGCTCGTACGGGCGCTTCGGCGGAAGCGACTTCCGCTGGACGGAGGACGGACAGCTGCGATGCCCCGCGGACAAGCTCCTCCGTCCCACCGAGATGCGTCGCGAGGCCGAGCACCTGCGGGTGATCTACCAGGCGTCGGCCTCGGACTGCGCGGCGTGCGCGCTGTGGGCGGCGTGTCGAGGGCGCCCGGTGCGCACGGACCGCGGCCGCAAGGTGAGCGTGCTGCACCCGCTGCCGCTGCCGTCGCTCGGGGAGGCGTCGGTTGCGCAGGAGTCTGCACCGTCGCCCGTGGTGCCTGTGCGGACACCAGGGCCGACGAGGCCGCCCGCCGCGAGCGCGAGGCCGTTGGGACCGAAGGCCGTGTGGTGGGTGGACCTCGCGGCGAGCGACGCGCGTCGAGGGTTGCGCGAGGCCCTGCGCGGTCAGGCGGTCGAGGTCGCGCCCTCTCCGCTGGTCACGCCGCGCCCCGCGGCCCCCTTCCACTCCCGCGATGAACGCGCCCATCGACGAAGGACCTGGCAGACGTGCTTCGAGCGCAACCGGCGCTCACCCGACAACGGATGCCTACTGCGCATCCACGGAGTACCGACTGCGCTCGAACCCATGCTCGGGATGCCACGCGACATTCAGCACGCCGCGTAGGGCTGGTTGCGCATCTCGTGGGTCAGGGGCGCCTGCCCTCGCTTGCCCGGCGGCGCAGTCGCGGGACGCGACCAGCCCCGGTCCCAGGCGTCGACGAGACTCTAGAAAAAGCCATGAAATCCCGACGGAGATGAGACCAGAGGACAGCCCTCACGGTCGGGGTCTGGCTCGGGTCGCTGACGACGCAGCGCTCGAACCGGGGAAGCGCTCGCTGACGACGCCGCAGTCGTCCCCGAACTCCAGTACCGAGAGCGTGGCATTGCAATGGTTCCCGCTTCCGAGAAGCACCAGGGCCGACGGGCGCCACACCCGATCAGGGGAGCGCCAGAGCAGGCGGGGGCGTCGCGGTCGACGCACGCGACGTCGACGGTCGCTTGCAGGGCGTCGGTGCCGTCCAAGGCGTCGGTGCCGGATACTTCGGTGGAGTCCCGAAGTCATTGCTTATATGGCCTCGATCAGTAGCTCTGAGCTCCCCAGGTCAATACACCGTCCTGGCAGATGTCTGGCGACCCTGCCCCAAATCCGACGCGTCCAAAGCGAACGCAAAGGCGGTCGCTGATGCTATCCCCCATCGTAATATCATCAATTCCGTCTCCGTCGAGATCTCCAGGGCTCCTCGGCTGACCACCAAAGATCTCCCGAGGCACTTCCTCCAAGTGAGGACGGCTGCGTTCCAATCGCACAGGCTCCGCCACCGTGCCGCTCATCGACCCGACGAACACATATACAATACCTTGACTGATCGGGAGACCACCTTGACTCATGGCGAAGGCTAGCTCCGAGGATATGATCGCGTCTGAGAGACCATCCCCACTCACGTCACCAAAGGAGAAGTAATGACCAAAATTCGAACCACCCACGGGGTCCATGAGCGAGGCGCTTGGCTGCGAAAAGCCAGTGGCGTAGCGGTAAAGATACACTGGATTCGACTGCCTGAGTGATACCAATACATCAATGTGACCATCTCCGTCGACATCCCCTACAGACGTCGCGCGGCCACTTCCCCAATCACCCACAGGCGGCATCGGCTGTGGCACTCTCTCAAAAAGAGGCTCGCCAGCAGCTACGCCATGAACGATGACCTGCTCGGCCGGAACCGATGAAGTTCCAACCCCCGAGAACACACTGGCCACGAAGATGTCTCCGTAACCATCATTATCCACATCGCCGACTCCTCCACTGATAGAGACCAAGCTGTGATTGAATCGGCCATCCGCTCGCCACGCCCACTGAGGGACTGCCGTGATTCCCGAGTGAGATCCCGCGAACCCGAGTAGGATCGAGGCCGTTGGAGGGACAGAAAAATCACACCCAAAGCCAACTCCGATCAGTAGGTCGGAGTAGCCGTCTCCATTCCAGTCGACTACAGCCCCGTCGCCTGTCACTGCGCATTCGCCCAACGCGCTGACATCCGGCTGAATGGAGGATCGCATCCGGCCACGGGATCCCTCGACGACCTCAAACCAGGAACGTAGCGGGCCGGATTGAGTTCGGTCATCCCAGGCAATATCCGCAAGGCCATCGCCGTTGAAGTCACCAACCATTGCCCGATACGAAGTACGTCCCGCGACCACTCCAGACATCACCGGGGCACCCGGGCCGCCCATCGCCCCTGGAATCACAATCAGATCCGATGGGCGGCTCCCGGCCACCTGGGGTCGAAACACGATCAAGTCATCGAACCCATCCCCATTGAAGTCGCGGATCGTCCCCCAGCTCGTGTCATTGGGCGCGTCCCGCCGCCGCACCCCGAACTCCCATGTGTACGACGCCCGCGACCCCACGACCGTCCCCCGACGGCCGAACATTCGCCAGAACACCACGCCCGGCGGCAACGCCGTCATCGGCCGCACCGTCGTCCCCTCGGCGTCGATCGTCTGGAGCACCCGCGAGCAGCAGCGGTCGGCGCACACCTCCACGCGAGCGCCCGTCGTCCCCGCGGGCAGCACCCACTGGAAGGTCGGCCGCTGCGAGGTCACCCGCGACACCGACAGCGGACGGACGGGTCGCGGCGGCGCGATCATCGGGTCGCCCGCACGCACGCCACCGTCGCCGACACACTCGCTCCCGGGCGCGGGCACGGCGTTGGGGTCGACCGGGATGAGGAAGCCGCCCAGGTCGACGAGCGGCGCGTCACCCCATGGACTGGACGCATCGCGACGATCGACCGAGGCGTCCGCGCCGAGCTCACCGGGCAGGTCGGCGCTCGCATCGAGCACGTCGAGCGCGTCGTCCGCCGGGGCGTCCGCGGGGCCCTGGTCCGGCGGAGGGGAGAGGTCGTTCACCACGCCGAGGTCGACGGGAGCCGTGGCGTCCGCGGCG
>JAUSAZ010000161.1 GCA_030652255.1 Myxococcales bacterium
CGCGCCGTCGACCTGGCGCGACGCGCGCTCGCTCGCAGCGACGCGGTGGAGGACGAGCGATTGCGACGGGCGACGCGGGAAGGCATCATGGCCGTGCTGCACCCGTCGGTGATGGAGCAACTGAGGAGCGCCGCGATGATCGACATCAACCAACTCCCCAAGAACCCCGCATGGGAGCGATGGAAGGATGAGCTCCGCGCCGAGGGAGAGGCCCGCGGTGAAGCCCGCGGTGAAGCCCGCGGTGAGGCCCGCCTCCTGCTGCGCGTCCTCCGCCGACGCGGCTTCGTCGTAGGCGCCGACGTCGAGGCACGCCTGCTCGCCACGACCGACCTCGCCCGCATCGAGCGCTGGGCCGATCTCGCACTCGACGCGCCATCCCTCGACGCTGTCTTCGCCGACGACTGACAACGGGTCGGCGCCCATCGGCACCCACGCCGTCACGCCATGCTTGATGTCCGTGTGCCCGCCGCGGGCCACGTCACCGTGGCGAGGCGCCACGGCGGGGCATCCGCGGCGTCACGGCGGGCAGAGCGCCTGGCTCCGGCAGGGCTCGATGCGCGCGAGGCGGTCGAGGTCCTGACCGCAGGCCTCCTCGCGGACAACCTTCACGCACTGCGCGAGGGCGCGGCGGTCGACCGCGCGGGGGCAGTGAGCGGGCATGATGTCATCGGAGAAGCCCGTGCGCACGGCGACGCGGCAGGCCTCGGGGCGGTCGTAGCGCTTGCCGCTGCCGACGTTGTTGCAGCGGCGCTCCTGCTCGCAGCGGGCCTCGACGAGCCCGTCGAGGGCCTCGTTGAAGGGCATCGCGGCGGTGGTGCTCACGGTCTCTGCCGCGGTGGGCACGCGCTGTGGTTCGAGGGCCTGCTCGGCGCGGCCGTCGCCGTTGGGGACCCGTTCGCAGGCGGCGGCGAGGAGGGCCGCGGCGAGGAGGGCCGCGGCGAGGAGGCGTGACGCGAGGTGCATCGTGGGCATTGTTTTCTCCGGTCCTTCGTGGACCGAGGCTTCATCGCAAGCCGGATGCCACCCCCAGCGTCGCGTGACGCCCATTGGGCTGCGCGGGAGGGTTGACGGGCGGAGGCGGGGCTGTCTACGAAGCGGGCACACTCGCTCCCGCACGCCGGCAATGCCCAGGCCAGTTCGGGCTACGTCGCGCGGCCCCTCCACGCGGTGACGATCGCGAACCCGAGGAGGCCGCCGATGCCGCCGATCGTCCACTCCGGCAGGAGGGTGACGCCGAGCCCGTGGCGGAGCAGCACCCAGACGGCGGTGACGGCGAGGTTCGCGATCACGAAGGCGACGACCACCTTCCAGAAGGGCAGTGGATGCCAGAACTTCCACGGGGGCACGGCGGCGGGCTCGGTCATGGCGATCTCCTCGCCCGGAGGACTACACAGAGGGGCCCGCACATCGTGTTCGGAAGAACGCAAGGGCGCGGGCAGGAGCTCGAGTCGCCCGAGCAGCCATCATCCATGCATCCGCCTGCGAAGACGCAGAGAAGGACGAACACCCTCCCGCGACCGTCCATCAACACACCCTTCGTCCATCCGTGACGGACATCGTCGCCTGGCGTGGCGCACGATCCCAGGGCCGACGTACCGTGCGGACGGTGCGTCCCAACGACAAGAGGGGCCCCAGGGAGCGACGGAAGATGAGGACGGGGCGATCGGGCGGGGGATGGGCAGTCGGGCGCGGACTCGCGGCGCTCGCGGTGGTTGTCGCAGGGTGCACGGCCGTGGCGATCCCGCAGCCGTCGTGCACGCCGGGTGCGCAGACGGCCTGCGCATGCGTCGGCGGCGGGCTCGGCGCGCAGGTGTGCGGCCTCGACCGGGTGCTGGGGGTGTGCGCGTGCCCCGACGGGTCGGCCCCCGTCGACGCACCGACCGTCGATGTGGCCGCGGTCGATCTCGGCACGATGGACACCCCCGCCACGGACGCCCCTACGGCGGATGCCCCCACGGCGGATGCGGGCGTCGCCGATGCCGTGACGGACGCGGGCGGGCCTGCGGACCTCGGGCCGACGGACACCGGCATCGACGTGCCGCGGTGCGGGACGGGCGACCTCGACTCCGACGACGACGGCCTTACGGACGCCGAGGAGCGCGCGGCGACGACCGACCCCTGCGCGGCGGACAGTGACGGCGACGGCGTCAGCGACCTCATCGAGGTGGCCGCGCAGAGCAACCCCCGCAGCGCGGGCTCGGTCCCGCCGGCGGGCGACGTCTACGTGGCGCTCCCCTACCGCGCCCCCGGCGCGACCGCGCGCGAGACCCGCGAGCTCACGTTCGCGACGCGCATCCGCGCGGTCGACGTGTTCTTCCTCGTCGACAACTCGGCGTCGATGGAGGCGGTGATCGCGACGCTGCGCACCAACCTCAGCACCATCGTCGCGGGCGTGCAGATGGCCATCCCCGACGTGCGCGTGGGCGTCGGGTCCTTCGACAGCATGCCCTTCACGCCGAGCGGCCAGGCCGGCAGCCCCGGCGACTACACCCTCTGGGTCCGCCAGGCGATGAGCCCCGACGTGATGGCCTCGCAGCGCGCGTTCAACGGCATGCGCACCATCGACGCCGACACCGGCGGGCGCTTCTTCGGCGGCGACAACCCCGAGGACCAGACCGAGGCCATCTTCGAGGTCATCGAGGGCGGCGGGTCGCGCGGCCATGAGAACGACGCCGCGGCGCTGCGCTCGGTGCGCAACGCGCTCGACCCGGCGGGCAACGGCTGGGTGCCGCGGGTCGACCCCCCGCGCGACTGCGGCTCCACCGCCACCAACCCCCGCTACGGCTGGGGCTGCTTCGCCGAGGGGCGGGTGCCCATCGTGGTGCTCGCCTCCGACGCGCCCTGGTACGACGGGTGTTTCGCCGACGACGCCGCGCGCTACCGCTCGACGCAGGGGCACAACTGCAACGAGGTGGTCACGGCCCTCAACGCCCGCGGCGGATTCTTCGTCGGCATCGACGTCGGCACCGGCGTCGGGGGCTTCACCTACGTCAACTCGCAGGTGCTGGCGGCCCGCACCCGCACCACCGTGGGCGACGGCGCCGGCACGCCGGTGGTCTTCGG
>JAUSAZ010000043.1 GCA_030652255.1 Myxococcales bacterium
GGCGGCCAGGCGTCGAGCACGGAACGTGGCGGCGTGGCGGCGGTTGGCCTCGCGGTGGCGGCGGCCGCGCTCGCGGCGGCGGCACTCGGACGAGCAGTACCGCTGGCCGCGGTCACAGCGAAGGCAGAGGGCCGACAGGGCATAGGCGTTAACCGTCGATCGCCCGCCGTGCCCGCAGGTTTCAACCCTATCGTTTCTACACATCTCGCGGGCACGCCGACCGTCGTCGAAGCGCTTGTTTCATCGTTGTTCTGCTGGGTGGGGCCGCCGCGGAGACGTCGCCCACTCCGCGGTCGCGGACGGCCCGCGAGCGGGCCTGCGACCGCTGAAGTGGGAGCCTGGAACTGAGCGTCCCGCCGTCGCGGGACTTCCTGCAAGCGCATCGAGCGCTGGAGCGCTCGATGAAGGGGACGTAGGTGCTCACGCGGAGCAGCGGCGCAAGCCGCCGAGCGTCACATGGAGTTCCATCGTGGCGGTCGGTGACCTCCCGACGGTTGCGCCAGCAACCGGCGCTCCGCCAGGAAGCCCCGTGCAGACGGGGCGCTCAGTCCCAGGTCCCCACTTCAGCGGTCGCAGGCCCGCTCGCGGGCCGTCCGCGACCGCGGAGTGGGCGGCATCTCCGCGCCCGCGAGATGTGTAGAAGCGATAGCTCTGGGCCCTACGGGCGGTGGCGGCGGCGCTTGCGGTGGGGGTTGCCGTCGGGCGGCGGCGGGGCAGCGGCCTTCGGCGCGGGCGCGGCGCTCGCCCGCTCGGCGGACGGACCCGGCTCACGATTGCCAGGACGCTTCACGTAGGTGACCACCGGCGCCGCAGCGCGCGGCGGCCACGGGCCCGAGCGCGGCGGGGGATTGGGGTTGCGCGGCGCAGGCGGCGGACCCTGGCGGGGCGCGGGCGGCGGACCCTGGCGCGGCGCGGGCGGCGGTCCCTGGCGCGGTGCGGGCGGCGGACCCTGGCGCGGGGGCGGTGCGCCCTGCGCGAGCGGCGGCATCGGGCGAGCGCCGCCGGGGCGCGGGCCCTGCTGGCCGCGCGGGGCGTACTGGGCCTGGCCGGGGCGGGACTCCCGCGCGACCGGCGCCGGGACGTAGTCCGGCGAGAGCTCGCGGCGCACGTAGGTCTTCCAGATCTCGCGGCCGTCGCTGTTGCAGGCGAGGAGGCCGCGGTCGATGCGGGCGAAGAACCCCTGGATGCCGTCGAAGTCGCGGCGGAAGAAGGTCTCCGACTGGGAGTTGTGCGCGGCCGAGACGGTCTGCGGGAAGTCGATGATGGTCGGCCCCGCCGCGGCGAGGAGGACGTTGTAGGGCGACAGGTCGCCGTGGATGAGGTCGCAGCAGAGCATCTTGATGATCTGCCCGCGGAGGTCACGGTAGAGGGCGGCGGCCTGGGCGGGGTCGAAGATGGCGTCGATGAGGCGCGGGGCGGCGTTGCCCTCGGCGTCGGTGACGAGCTCCATCAGCAGCACGCCCTCGTAGAACATCACCGGCGTGGGCACCCGCACCCCCGCGGCGTGGAGCCGGTGGAGGCAGCGCGCCTCGGAGGCCTTCCACTCGTCCTCGTCTTCGCCGCGGCCGAAGCGGCTGCCCTTGTCCATGGCCCGCTGGGTGCGGCTGTTGCGCACCGTGCGGCCCTCCTTGTAGGCCGCGTTGTGCTTGAAGCTCCGCTGTTCGCGGTCTTTGTAGACCTTCGCGACCACCACCTCGCCCCGGTACACCACCCGGAACACGTCGGCCTCCTTGCCGCTCTTCAGCCGGCCGAGCACGTCGTCGAGAATGCCTTCAGAGACGAGTGAATCGAGGGGGCTGTGCATGGCGGTCGCGCCGGCGACCATACCCCCGTTCGGCGCGCGTGGAGCGGCGATTTCCACGGGTGTAACGAAGGCCGCCGGAGCCGCGTAGCGTGGGCCTCGATGACACCACGAACACCAGGGCTACGAGGGACCGCCGCGCTCGCCTCGCTGGCCGTGCTCTCCCGGGGCGCCGACGCCCTCGCGCTCGACTGGAGCGTCGGGGCGATCGCGGCGCAGGAGCAATGGCTCTCCCCCGAGTTCGGCGGCCACGGGTGGGTGCTCGTCGACGCGCGCGGCCGCGGGATCACCCGCCGCGGCGGCGACCTGCACCTCTTCCTCAACACCGAGACGCTCCAGGCCGGGGTGGAGAACCTCCCCCTCGCGACCCCGCGGCTGCAGTTCTCGGCCGCGGTGCGGGCCGAAGGGGTCTACGCGGGCGTGCTGCCCGACTACCGGGTGCAGGGTCGCCGGGTGCCGGGCCGTGGCTTCTGGGCGAGCTACGGGTACGCCTTCGCGGCGCTGAAATGGCTGCCCGCGGCCTCGCACTCGCTGGAGCTCGTCGTCGCCGGGCGGCGCTGGCACTTTGCGCGCATCGCCGACACCACGAGCCCCGACCTGCAGCTCCCGCCCAACACCTGGGTCTTCGAGCCGCGGCTGCGATACACGTTCTGGAACATCACCAGCCCCGGCGAGGAGTGGCAGGCGCAGGTGGCGTACCCCCGCGTCCGCGGCGTCGCGGCGGGCGTCGAGCTCGGGGCCGACGTGCGCGGCGACGCGCAGCCCTGGGGCGCCCTCGCGGGCGTGGACGACGGGCGCAACCGGCCGGGTCGGGTGATCGTGACGGCGCGGCAGTGGCTGCGCGCGGGGTCGCAGCTGAGCCCGCGGGTGCGGGTGCAGCTGGAGCAGAACGCCAGCTGGGGCCACGGAGAAGACGACCTCACGCGGCCGCGCTCCGGGGGGATGAACCCCTACGTGGTCCCGGTGCCCGGGCTGGCGTGGCCGTCGCTGTGGAGCGAGCGCCTGATCGCGGCGCAGGCGAGCGTGCACCTCCGCCCGTCGCTGCGCCTGCCGCACGAGCTGGGCGTGGCCGTCGGGGCCGGGGCCTTCAGCGACGTGCGCCGCGTCGGGGCGCTCGACACCTACGGCGGCGCGGGCGGCGTGGCGGCCTTCGCCGACCTGCGCTTCGGGCGCTGGCAGGCCTACCTGCGGGCCGGCTACGCCTTCCCCGTGGCGTGGCTGCCGGGCACCCACGTGAGCGTGCTCGCGGGCCTCGGCGTGCGGATGTTTTGAGGCCTCTCCCCCCCGCTGCCGCGCCCCTCGCGCTGCTACCCTCGGTTGCACCATGAAGCCGCCCGCCCCCTCCCCCGCGCCCGTCTTCGCTGGCACGCACCCGGGGCCCTTCGGCGCGCCGCCGCCTCCGCCGCGTCGTCGTCGCCCCACGGCGCTCCTCGTCGGGCTCTCGCTCGTGGGCCTCGCGGGCGCCGCCGCGCTCGTCCGCCATCGCACCCGCCGCGCTCCGCCTGCGGTCGTCGCCGTCGCGCCCGCGGTCGACCTCGGCGCGGGCGATGGACACACCTGCGCCCGCTTCGCCGAGGGGACGGTGCGCTGCTGGGGCGCCAACAACCGCGGCCAGCTCGGCGCGCGGGCCCCCTCGCCCGGCGTCCCGGTGCGCGTCCCGCTCCCGCAGGGCGCCCTCCACGTCGCGCTCGGCGAGGAGCACACCTGCGCAGCCCTCGCCGACGGCGCCGTGCGCTGCTGGGGTCGCGCCACCAGCGGGCAGCTCGGTCGCGCGGCCGACATCGAGAGCTTCGCGCCCGTCGCGGTCGACGGGGTCGCGGGCGCCGCCGAGCTCGCGCTGGGCATCTTCCACTCCTGCGCCCGCCTCGCCGACGGCACCGCCCGCTGCTGGGGCACCAACGTCCACGGGCAGCTCGGCGACGGCACCGCCGACCCGCGCGACACTCCCGTCCCGGCCATCGATCAGGCCGAGCTCACGCAGCTCGCCGCGGGGGAGAGCGACACCTGCGCCGTGCGCGGCGACGGCACCGTGCATTGCTGGGGCGCGAGCTACGGCACCGGGCCCGGGGCGGGTCCGCAGGAGGTGAGCGGGCTCACCGAGGCGGTGCAGGTGTCCGTCGGGCACGGCGACACCTGCGCCCGCCGCCGCGACGGGACGCTCAGATGCTGGAGCGCAGCGCGCTGCTGAGGCAGCGTCGATCGCGGCCAGTTCGGCAGCGGAACCCAGCAGATCGAGAGCCTCCGGGACGTCACCCAGGTCGCGGTGGGGCGCTTCCACGCGTGCGCCCTCGTGCGCAGCGGCGAGGTGCTCTGCTGGGGCGGCAATGCCTTCGGGCAGCTCGGCGACGGCACCACGGTCAACCGCCCGGCGCCCGCGGTGGTGCCGGGCATCGGGCCCGTCGCGCGCATCGCCGCGGGGTCGAAGCACACCTGCGTGGTGACGGTCGCGGGCGCGGTGCTGTGCTGGGGGTCGAACGCCGACGGTCAGCTCGGCGACGGGACCACGGTGTCGCGAGGGCGGCCCGGCGCGGTGCGCTTCGACGCGCGGCGGTGAGCCGGCGGGCGACGGGCTCCACGATCACATGCTCGCCCATGGCGCGCCGCGGCCCGCCGACGCCGAGAGTGCTGCAGATGTTGCTCCGGGGCCCACTAGGCACTCCGGGGGGTGCGACCCCATGTGGTCTCGATGGCGCCCCTCCTCGCCTTCCTCCTGCTGTTGAGCCTCGGTGGGTGGCTGCGCTCCCGGGCGCGCGCGGCGGCCGCAGAGCGAAGGCTCGGCGTCCTCCACACGCGGCACGCGATCGTCGTCGACGCCCTGGGCGACGCGAACGCGGTGATCGACCACTGCGCGCGCTGCCGTCGGCTCGCCCGCGAGGTCGCCATCGAGCGCCACGCCGCCGAGCGCTTCGAGCGGGAGGGCGCCGCGATGCCCGGCATCGACTGGCACGCGCCCGAGAGCGCCGAGCAGCACGCGCGGTAGCGGTGCGCGCGCACCGCTGAACTCCGCCACGCTGTGGCCCGCTGCAACACCGCCCGGGTCGCGTCCGTGCGCGCACGGCGCTTTGTGCGCGGCGGCACGAGGCGTGCGGTAGCGCACCGCAGCACAGGTCCGATGCCCAGCCCGACGGAGGCCACACCCACGTATGCCCCATCGCCCTGCCCGCACGCCCATCAGGATCGTCGCCCTCCTGGCGCTGCTGCCCGTCGGGTGCCCACGCGCCGCGGCCACCCCCCGGCCGCCGCCGACCCAGGCCACCGCGCCGCACCCATCCCCCGGGGTGGCTCCCGCAGCGCCCACGGCGCCGCCCGCCCCCGTGACCGCGAGGCGCCCGCCGTGGCCGCGCACGCTGCCGGCTGCGTCGGTGATGGGCGACGGCCACGGGCGCTGGCTGCGGGTCGTCGTGCACGCCCACTCGGTGCAGTCGAGCGACGCGTGCGACGGCCGACCCTACGTGGACGGGGCGCCCAACGAGCCGTGCCTCCAGAGCTTCCGAGGCGCCGCGTGCGCGACGAAGCTGGACGTGGTGTTCCTCACCGAGCACGCCGATCGGCTGGCCTCGGTGCGCTTCGAGGAGTCGATGCCCCTGCGGGAGGGCGACGAGCCGCTGCGCGAGGACGGCGCGCTCGTGGGCTACCGCATCCGCTGCGCCGACGGCCACCGGGTGATGGTCCTCCCCGGCGCCGAGAACGACCTCATGCCCATCGGGCTCGCCCGCCACCCGACCCCCGTGGACGGGTCGCTCGAGCGCGCGTACCGCACCGGCGGGGCCCGCGGCGCGCGGCTCTTCCGCGAGGCCGGGGCGCTCGTCGCCGTGGCCCACGTGGAGTCCCGCGGGCGCGCGCAGCTCCGCGCCATCGCGCCGGAGGTCATCGAGCTCTACAACGTGCACGCCAACATCGACCCGGCCATCGCGGGCCCCACCCTCGGCATCGACATGAACCGCCTGCGCGCCGACGTGCTGCGCTTCGCCGACCCCGACGCCGACCTCGACCCCGAGTGGGGCTTCCTCGCCATCTTCCGCGAGAACCGCCCCGACCTCGCGCACTGGGCGGTCTTCGCCGCGGAGGGCCGCCCCGTCGCCGCGGTCGCCGGCAGCGACGCCCACGAGAACCGCTTCCCGATGCGCTTCCCCGACGGCGAGCGGGGCGACAGCTACCGGCGCATCTTCCGGTGGTACGCCAACGCCCTGCAGGTCGACGGCGACGTCACCCGCCGCTCCGTGATGCGCGCCCTCGCGCAGGCGAGGGTGTGGGCCGTGCTGGAGGCGTGGGGCACCCCGGAGGGCTTCTCCTTCGCCAAGGAGGGCGGCGCGCTGCGGGTGGGCGTTCCGCGGGTGTACGCGCTCGACCCCTCGCTGCCGCGCCCGGAGGTCCGCGTGCGCATCCTCCGCGCGGGCGCCGACGCGACCTGGCAGGAGGTCGCCGCGGGGCGCGAGGCGCTCTCGTATACGCCCACCCGACCGGGCGCGTACCGCGCCGAGGCCCTCATCACCCCGCACCACGCGCGCCCCTACCTCCCCGGGATGGAGCGGCTCATCCGGGAGGTGCCGTGGGTGTACAGCAACGTGATCGCGGTGCCGCGGCCGTAGTACTACCCTTCCTGCATGAACTACCCCCAGGTCTCCACCTCGCGGCCCATGGCCGCCCCCGCCGAGAGCGCCGCCGACATCCTATGGATCACCTACCGATGGATGTCGGTGGGCCTCGCCGTGACGGGCGTGGTCGCGTGGTTCGTCTCGCAGTCGCCCGCCGCCCTCGAGCTCGTCCTGGGCAACCGGGCGGTCTTCTACGGGCTGCTCATCGCGCAGCTCGGGCTCGTCTTCGCCTTCAACGGCGTCGCGGCCCGCGCCAGCACCGCCGCCGCGGCCGCGATGTTCTTCGTCTACGCGGCGCTCACCGGGGTCACCTTCTCGGTGCTCTTCGTGGTCTACACGGCGTCGTCCATCGCGGGCACCTTCGCGGTCTCCGCCGGGGCCTTCGCGGGGCTCTCGGTGTTCGGCGCCGTGACCCGGCGCGACCTCTCCAGCGTCGGGCGCTTCGCGATCTTCGCCCTCATCGGGCTCATCATCGCGAGCGTCGTCAACATCTTCCTCGCCAGCACCACCCTCGTCTGGATCACCACCTTCGCCGGCGTCGCGATCTTCGGGGCCCTCACCGCCTACGACACCCAGAAGCTCCTCGCGCTCTACCACCGCGGCGAGGGCGGCAACCTCGCGCTGCGCGGCGCCCTCACGCTCTACCTCGACTTCATCAACATGTTCCTGTTCCTGCTGCGGCTGTTCGGACGGCGGCGCTAGCACCGACGGGCCGCGGACGCGGGTGTACCGTCAGCACGCCATGCGCCCCCCGTTGGTCCTCGTCGCGCTGCTGCTCACCCTCCTGGCGTCCGGTTGCAGCGAGGGGCGGGTGAGCGGGGCCTCGCCCTCGGACGACGCGGAGCTCGGCGCCCCCCCGCCCGAGTCCGAGGACTACGACGCCGGCCCGTACCCCGACGACATCGGCCCGGAGGACTTCCCCATCCCCCCGGAGGACGGCGGCCTCAAGAAGACCGATCCGCCGCCGTGGGACGAGGACGCCGGTGAGCCGCCGGACCCCCCTCCGCCGCCGCCCGAGGACGCCGGCGACGCGCCGCATCCCGAAGACGACGCGGGCCTTCCCCCCATGCCCGACCCCCCGACGGACGGCGGCGCCCCACCTTCCGAGCACGACGCGGGCGTGGCCCTTCCGCCGCTGCTCCCGCGCTACGCCGCGGTGTTCTCCACGCGCCCGCAGGACAGCGCGCCCGACACCGCCGTCGAGGACCACCTGCTCGCCCTCATCCGCCGCGCGGTGCCCGGGTCGCGCATCCGGGTGGCGGTCTATCACTTCACCCGCGGGCGGGTGAGCGCGGCGCTGGTGGCGGCGTACCGCCGCGGGGTGGACGTGCGCGTGCTGCTCGACGGCGGAGTGCGCGCGGTGCTCGACGACCCCGACGCCGCGGAGATCACCGAGGCCCCGACGCTCATCCTGGGCCTCGGGCGCTCCCGGGTGACGCTCTGCCGCGCGCCCGGCGGGGCGTGCCTCGGCACCGGCATCATGCACCACAAGACCTTCCTCTTCTCGGACGTGGGCGGCGGCTCGCGCAGCGTCGTGGTGCAGGCGTCGCACAACCTCACCACCACGCAGACGCACCTGCACAACAACGCGGTGGTGATCCGCGGCGACAGCGCGCTCTTCGCGGCGTACGAGCGCACCTTCGAGCAGCAGCGCCGCGACGTGGTGCAGGAGGACTACTACCGCGCGTCCGCCGGCAACTTCCGCACGCGGGCGTACTTCTTCCCGCGGGCGGCGGGCGACACCGCGGTGGCGGCGATCGACAGCGTGTCGTGCGAGGGAGGGGGGCGCATCCGGGTGGCGATGGCCTTCTTCACCAACGCGCGGCTGGAGGTGGCGCGGGCGCTGGCGCGTCGGCAGCGCGAGGGCTGCGGCGTGGAGGTGGTCGCCGGCGACTCGGGCATCCGGGTGGGCCGGCAGGTGCTCGCCGCGCTGCGCGACGCGGGGGTGCGGGTGACGCGCTACCCCACGCGGACGGGGGCGTGGGGGCTGCACTCCAAGTACCTGCTCATCGACGCGCGCTATGGGGGTTCGAGCGCGCGTCGGCGGCTGGTGTTCACCGGGTCGCACAACTGGACGCGGGGGGCGCTGCGCGACAACGACGAGACGATGCTGCGCGTCGAGGACGACGGGTTGTTCAACGCCTTCATGGCGGACTGGGGCCACGTGCGCGCGGCGGCGGTGCGGCGCTGAGAGGCGTCGAGGGGGGGGCCGGCCACCGGCTTGCGTGGGGGGGCGCCGGGTCCCATAGGTGAGCCCCGGATGCAGCGGACCCCAGCCATCGACGAGTTCGAGCGCACCCTCGACCAGCAGGGCGTGCACGCGGCGCTGCGCTTCCTCAACGCCCGCGCCCCGCACCGCTTCACCGGGATCTACCGCTACGACGGCGACGTGCTGCGCAACGTGGGCCTGGTCGACAAGTACGAGCCCGCGCTGCGCACGGGCGACGACGTGAAGATGTGCGACGCCTACTGCGCCCTGGTGCG
This sequence comes from Myxococcales bacterium, assembly GCA_030652255.1. GTDB lineage: Bacteria > Myxococcota_A > Polyangia > Polyangiales > SCUS01. The sequence continues at coordinate 8,881 of JAUSAZ010000043.1, forward strand.
CGACCTCAAGGTCGTCGGCGGGCTCGAGTTCGTCGACGCGAGCGACGACCCGCGCTTCGCCCACAAGCCCGACAGCCCGGTGGTCTCGTACTGCGGGGTGCTCATCCACGACGAGGACGGCGCGGCCTTCGGCACGCTCTGCCATTTCGACGTGAAGCGCTGCGAGGCGCCGTTCCACGACGTCGACCTGCTGCAGGCCGCCGCGCCGATGCTCTTCGCGAGGCTGCGCCGCGCCGCGCCGCGGGGCTCCGACCTGAGGGTGTCCCTGACCTGAGCCTCATGGCCCCTCTAGGGCTCATCGTTGCTCTCTTCGAGCGCAATCTGCTTGCAGGCTGGGGTGACGCGCCATCGCGCGGAACCCCAGCCTGCAAGCGCTCTACGCACGATGAGGGCAACGATGAGCCCTCTGTGGGGGGCATGGGCGTCGAGCGCGCTTCGTCGGTGCGCACCATTGGCGCAGCCGACGAAGCATCAACAGGTCACTGAGGGGAGTGTCGGGGGACGGGACGCGGGCGGCTACTGGACGTAGGAGAAGTTGTCCCAGCCGATGCCGCCGCCGTCGACGATGTTGACGATCTCGAGGCGGGTCACGCCCGAGAAGGCGGTGCAGTCGACGACCACGCCCACGGACGAGCCCGCGGCGATGACGTTGCGCGAGCCGAGGAGCGTCGCGCCGGCGTAGAGGTCCGCGCGCGCCACCACCGAGCCCGGGGTGTTGTCGATGCCCACCCCGCGGAACTGCAGGTTGTTCACCGGCGACGCGAAGGCCAGGAAGGTCGGCTGGGTGCAGTTGAGCGCCCCGTTCGTCACGCGGGTGCAGATGATGTTGGGCGGCGAGCTGCCGCCGCTCACGAAGGCGTGCACGACGTTCTCCTGCCCCGGGACGCTCGAGAAGACCACCCCCGGGTACTGGCTCGTCACCGGCGTGCCGGCCGAGAAGTTGTCGAAGTTGATCGTCACGGCGCCCCCGACGATCACGCAGGCGCCCGCCACGCAGCTGCGCCCGGAGGCGCAGACGACGCCGCAGCCGCCGCAGTGGCTGGGGTTGGTCAGCGTGCCGGTCTCGCAGCCGTTGCCGACGTTGCCGTCGCAGTTGCCGAAGCCCGGGCTGCACACGATGCCGCAGGACCCACCCGAGCAGGTGGGCGCGCCGTTGTTGTTGCTGCAGACGGTGCCGCAGGCGCCGCAGTTGTTGACGTTCGCCGCGGTGGCGGTCTCGCAGCCGTTGGCCGCGATGCCGTCGCAGTTGGCGAAGCCCGGGTTGCAGGCGGCCACCACGCAGGCGCTGCTGGAGCACCCCGGCGTGCCGTTGGGGGCGACGCACGCGATGCCGCAGCCGCCGCAGTGGGACGTCGTGGCGAGGTTGGCCTCGCAGCCGTCGCCGGCGACGGCGTTGCAGTCGGCGAAGCCGGCGTTGCAGCGGAAGCCGCACAGGCTCGCGGCGCAGAAGCTCGCCGCGGAGGCCCGGGCGGGGCACACCATGCCGCAGCCGCCGCAGTTGCCCGGGTCGAAGGTGGTGTTGGTGCACGCGCCCGAGCAGTTGCTCAGGCCCGCGCCGCAGGTGGTGGTGCACACGCCGCCGGAGCAGACCTGGCCGCCCGCGCACACGTTGCCGCACGCGCCGCAGTTGTTGCTGTCCGTGTTGGTGCTCACCTCGCAGCCGTTGGCCGCGTTGCCGTCGCAGTTGCGGAACCCCGCCGCGCACGCCCCCAGCGCGCAGACGCCCGCCGCGCAGGTGGACGCCGCGTTGGCGAAGCTGCACCGCACCCCGCAGCCGCCGCAGTTGTTGACGTCGGCCGCGCGCACGTTGGTCTCGCAGCCGTTGGCCGCCATCCCGTCGCAGTTGCCGAAGCCCGTCGCGCAGGCGCCCACCGCGCACGCGCTCGCCACGCAGGCCTGCGTGCCGACGTTGCCCAGCGCGCAGACGTTGCCGCAGGCGCCGCAGTTGGACGGGTCCGTCGCGGTCGCCACGCAGCTCCCGCTGCACGCCGCGAGGCCCGCGCCGCAGGTGGCGGTGCACGCGCCGTTCGAGCACACCTGGCCGCCCGAGCACACGACGCCGCACCCGCCGCAGTTGGCGTTGTCGCTGTTGACGTTGCGCTCGCACCCGTCCGCCGGGCTGCCGTTGCAGTCGCGGAAGCCGGTGCCGCACGCGCCCATCGCGCAGGTGCCCGCGGCGCAGGTGGCCGCCGCGTTGGCGAAGGCGCAGCGCACCCCGCAGCCGCCGCAGTTGTTGACGTCGGTGGTGCGCACGTTGGTCTCGCAGCCGTTGGCCGCCATCCCGTCGCAGCTGGCGAAGCCCGCCGCGCA
>JAUSAZ010000166.1 GCA_030652255.1 Myxococcales bacterium
ACAGCCGCCGCGGCGAGCGCCGCGCGGGCGCCTCGGGCGGCCGCGAGGGGCCCGCGACCGCAGGCGTCTGCAGGCGGTACCAGGTGGCCCGCGACAGGCCGATGGCCCGGCACACGGCGGCCACGCCGAGCATCGCCACGAAGGGCAGCGCGAGGGCGATCACCGCGTCTCTCCGCTCGGCGTCGGGTCGGTCGAGAACAGACCCACAAGTTTTTTTTGCAGGGTCACGAGCATCTCGGCGCGCTCGGCCCGCAGGGTCATCTGGGTGAGCTGCTGCTCCAGCTCGCGCACGCGCTCGGCGTCCTTGGGCGTCGCGGTCGGCGTCGGCCCGCGTCGCACGGGCGCGGCCTCGACCAGGGCGCCGGCCTCGCGGGCACGACGCCACTCGGTCAGGTGCGAGGAGTACAGCCCGTGCCGTCGGAGCAGCGCGGCGATCTGGCCCGGCTCGGCGGCGGCCGCGTCGGCCTCGGCGAGGATCTTCCGCTTGAACGCAGGGCTGTACGTGCGGCGCTTCGCCTTGGGCGTGACCTCGGTCGGAGCGACGTCGGGCTTCTTCGTGACCATGTCCATGAGACCGTCTCCTGACCGCCCTGGTTCAGTAAACTCCCCGGCTGGGGTGTCTCACGGGTTATTGGCACGCAGGGCTTCGGCCTGGCTCGTTCCATCGACCAGGTGCGCCCCCTCACTCCCCTTTGACTCGATCGCGAGCATGCGAACGCTATCGCCGTCCGGCACGAGCGCGAGGAAATCACCGCGGGTCCCCGATCGGCGCGTCCAGGTCCAACGCTGGAGGCTGTCCATCGAGAGGAGTAGCGTGCCCTCGGGCGTCGCCTTCTCGTACCGCGCCCACGCGGCAGGCCACGGTGCGCCCGACGACACCACACACGGCCCACGGAGGCGGCTCATGAACAGCGCCACGCCCAGGTGCCCTACGAGTTCGCCATCGACGCGAATCCTCCGTGCGCTCCCAGCGCCGCAGAGCGCTCGAAACACCTCGGGCGCCGCGCGGTGGGTGGCGTCGTAGACCCACGGGGCGAGGCCCTCGACATCGGCCTCGGTAGCGCGGAAGACCGTCATCAATCCGCGCTTCACCGCCACGCGCTCCCGGTCAGGTGCCCACGATCGGTTGGCGATCACCGTGATCCTCCAGCCCTGCTCGCGATGAAAATCGGCGTAGGTGACGTGCAAGTCGTCACCGGGTGGGAGCACGTCGATGGCCTCAGCGCCGTAGCTCCGATCGACGACGATAACCCGCGCCGCGCGCCGCGCGCAGTCCCGCACGGCCTGGAGGAGCGGGCGACCGTCGGGGTGATCCTCGGAGCCTTCGAGTGATAGCCCAAGGCAGCGAGGCATCGCGTCGGCCTCGCGGCGCCAGCGCAGCACCACAAGGCGCTGAAAGAGCTGCTCCAAGGTCGCAGAGTTGGCAGGTCCGATGGAGTTCGCGCCTGGGACCATGACCTGGTTGTAGGCGCGTGCGTCGGGCTCCCAGACCATCGCCGCGGCCTCGTTCGCGTGCTTCGGCGTGGCGCGCGTGGACCACTTCGAACGCTTCGCCGAGGGCCGAACCATCAGCGCGAGGTGATGGTCCGGCTGGGTGCCGCCCGCGGATGCCCCGGCATCAATGAAGATCTCCAGCGGGAAGTGCGCGTCGTCCTCACGCGTGGTGCTCATTGCCTCGGTGATCGTGGCGAGCCGATCACTCTCGGTCTCGTCGTCGCTCTCGAGATGGGCCGACACCATGCCGTCGGGCACATGCAGGTCGATGCCCTGCACGATCCGTCGGTCGCTGACAACGCGTTGCACTGCGTCCGCCATCAAGAGGAGCGGTCGCATCCCACGATCGGTGTGGCTCGCCGAGCTGAGGAGCACGCTCGCCCGGCGCGACATCCCAGGGAAGAGCGTCGCGAGCGCGTCGAGCACTGGCCGGAGCGGCTCGACCAGGTCGCTCTCCGTGTCGCCTCGGTGGGCGAAGGGCACGTAGCGCTCGCTCCACGGGTCGTCCCCGCCGCTCGACGCACTGGCGGCGACGAGGAAGGGTGGCGGGTCAACCTGCCGCTGAGTCTCCTCGCTCGCGTTCCAAAGAACGGTCGGCGCGCCGGCGAGGGGCGGCATCGCGAAGAGAGGTACGTCGCGAAGCGAGCTCAGACGCGACAGCGACTCGGTGATCTCGCCGAGGGCAGCCTGCTCCTGTTCGAGGAGCCGCGCGAGTCGGAGTGGGTGGTAACCGTAGAGACGCCACGCGTCGTTGACGCCGTGAAGTCCGAACTGCAACACCGTGTGCAGTGGCCCCTCGGCGATGCGAGCCGCGAGGTTGCCCGCGCGCTCAAACACTTCGATCAGGGCCTCTACGGCCTGTGTATAGGCGTTGATGAAGTTCCGCGCCGGCGCCCATGGCGCGGTCCCGCTTTCGAGCATACCCGCGTGCTCGATCACGGGCACGGCGCGAAGCACATCCCACGCGCTCTGGAGTGTCGCGAGCGCTGCCGTCGCCACCGAGACGTCAACCTTGCGGAGCGCGTTCCGGGCGATCGCTTCGAGTGCCGCGCGCGCCCCGCTGAAGCACGTTGCGTCCGCTTTCATCGCGTCGCTGCGGGCAGGCGACGCCTCCGACCAGCGCCAGGGAAAATTCGCCGCTAGCTCGATGGGTGCAGCGCCCTCCGGCTCGGCAAAGACCGCGACCTCGTAGACCGCGTCGAAGGCTCCGGGCTTCTTGGCCGTCACACGCTCGATCAGGGCGAGTCCGAAGGCGCGCACTCTTCCGTAGTCGTCGTCGGTCGAGGGATACAGTACGCACTCTGGAGCGACCACGTCGCGAAGCCGAAGCACCACCTTCGTGACGCGGAGGTGTGGCACCAGGCCCGTCGTGACGACCGCGTGCCCTCCTGCGATCTGCCCGGGAAAAGCCTCCAGCAGTTTGCGCAGAAACCACACAGCGTCGAGGAGCGGGAGGCCCGGCGCGAGGGTCGCTGAGCCGCGCTTCGACCCCAGCTCCGGGAGAGGCGCGAGGCGCGCGAAGTCGGGCCTCTTGGCGTCCTTGCGGTACGGCTTCGCGGCGGCGAGACGCGCGATGAGCATCGCATCACGCGTGGCCGTGGGCGTCTTCCAGTGTTCTCCCTTGAAGATCACCTCGAGCCCGCTGTCGTTCAACGTCGCGTAGTCCTCGTTTCGCTGTTTGAGCCACGAGTCCACCGTGGCTTGCCCGGCCGGTCCCGGTGACTTCGACGCCTTGCCGCTCGCCGCACCCGTGACCATCGCCTCGGCAGCACGCTTTGTGAGAGGAAGGGCGTGAGGCAGGGTCACGCCGCCCGCCTTGCTCGCCAGCAGTTCGAAGATTCCTTGCGCTGCGAGGTCCGGCTGCGCGTTCCACCAAGGGGCACCTGCATCAAGACACACGTCGAGCAGCCACGCCGACTTCGCGCCGAGCGCGTTCCACGCCCATTGAAGGCGCTGCTCCGCCTCGTGGAGCTTCTCTCGGTTCGCACCGGAGGCGACGGTCCTACGAAGAAGATCGCCGATCGTCGTCGGCATCGATGCGTCGAGGGTCTCGCCCACGACGTCGAGCGTCTGCCCTGCGTGGGCGCCGAGCGCGAGGATCACCGCGCCCTCGGATCGCATCGCACCGATACCCTCGCGCGACTCGACCAATCCACCACCGAACCAGACCCACCACCCGGCGTCGCCCACGATCCACACACGCCCGTCGAGGCCCGAGACGCGCTTGGCGAGCGTCCCTATAGCCTCCAGGGCGAACGCATCGACGTCATGGCGATCGAGCTCGCGGCGCACCTCGACGCGGACGGATGGAGGCAACGCACTGGCGTCGCGCGTCGCGGCGACCCACGCACTGGCGTCGCGCGTGAGGCGTCGTGCCGCGCATAGACCGACCCAACGTGCGCGTGCCTGGAGTTCGGTATTCAAGGCGCTCATCGCACCGCTCCATCGCCCCACGGCGCGTGGAAGAGAGTGGCGCCGTCGGACGCGACATCGAGCATGGCCAAGCGCTGAAGGGCGGCCCGAAGCGCCGCATCGAAAGCACCTGAATCGGGGGACAGGAACGGCAGCGCCCCGCCAGGTATCCGGCCCTTTACGGACCTACCCGATGGACGCGCGAACAGCCCGGCTTCGAGAAGCGCGTCCTGGAGTCGCGCGAGGGAGCGCCGATCTGGGCGCCCCTCCCCCTCGCGGTGCACGCGCCACGCGACCAGACGGATCAGGTCGAGCATCGGCCCATCGAGGTGTAGGTCGAAGTTCTTGGTCGCGCTCGGCGGCGTGCACCACCCCGCCCCCTGCGCGAGTACCTGCACCGCGACGAGTGGCTCGATCTTCGTCGGCGGGTGAAACCACGCACCACGAACCAACTGGTACTCCAGCGCGCCATCGGCATCGGACACGTACGGGAGCAGCACCGGCGTCGATGACAGACCGTGGGCGGCTCGCAGGCCCTCGAGCATCAGCCACCACGAGGCCCACGTTCCGAGCTGCCACCACCGTGAGGGGCGCGAGAACGGCAGTGTGTCACCGGCCGCGAGGAGATCGGCCGACACGCCACGGCGAACGTCGGAGACGGTCGGAAGTGAGGCAGGCAGTTCGTGTGGGAGTTGCCTCCCAGAGACCCCCACCGCGAGCCGCTGGTGTACGAGTCGCCCCGAGGGGTGCGTGTCGAAACACTCCTCGTCGTCGGCCCATGCCGACCGGAGCGCGTGCCGCCATGCCTCGGGGTCTCCGTCGGTAAAGCCGAGTACCTTGGCGCAGGCGGCGCCGAGGTCCGGGGCGAACTTCTCCCACGCAGAGCCCTTCGTCAGCACCGTGCTGTTGGCCGCGACGGCGACGCCGAGGGTGTGTGATGACCACGGGAACGCGGGCCACACGAGGCGCCTGTAGCGCGAGACACGCGGTACCGACGACGCGCCGAGCGCCTCTCGTTCGATGGCGTCCAGTTCAATGTCGCCGCCGGGCAGAAGCGGCGTGTAGCCCGCCCACTGAAGCAGCGCCGATGCTCATGCCGATGGCGTGATCGCCACCTTGTCATCGAGCGCGATGGCGCGCTGCAGCACCGCAAGCACGTTCGGCTCTGGCGCAACCGGCGTCACAATCTGCGCCGATCGGCCCTCCGGCGATGGTCGCAGCGCCACGGGACGCTGCGCTCCGAGGAAGGTCTGAAACGCTACGAGGCCCGACGACGAGACCACCGCGAGGTGGTCTGCCCAGTGCGCCACGAGGGCATCAAACCACGCGAGCACTTGTGCCGCCCGAGGGCCAAGTCGCGCGACCGTCGCGTGCTCATCGGCGCCCACGCAAGCCAGCATCTCAAAGAGTTCGAGGTCGAGACGCAGCCTCGGCGTGCTCGTGTCCTTTGAGTCGCGCCTCATCACCAGCGCCGGCAGCGTGAGTCCATGCTCGACGTAGCGTCCGCCGGGCGCCGCGACGTCGGGGACAAAGTCCGCCGACTCGATGCTGAGAGCAGCGCGAAGTACGCGCGTCCCTCCCGCCGTCGCGCCAGGGTGTACCGGCGATGTCAGCGGGAGTACGTCGAGATCATCTGCTTTGCCATGCGCGCCCCAGGCAATGCGCGACAGACCCCGAAACACACTCCGACGCGCCTCGGCGACCTCGACAGCGGCGCTGCCAGTGACGTGGCGACACACGCGGAGAAACACACCCGCGTGCCGGTACGGCAGCCCCTGCGCAACGCCCACGTTGCCGAAGGCCGCGGCGAGGTTCCCGAGCGCGCTCTCTCGAACGCGGGCGTCGCGAGTCAATGCGTGGTCGGGATCAAGGTCGATCACGAGGTTGGGCACCTTCGCAGGATCGAGGCGCCGTAGAAGCATCTCCAGCGGCTTCAACGAGGGCGACAATGCAGAGCTGCTCGCCATGAAGAGCACGGCCAGGGGCTCGTGGAGATGGCCGCTCAGCAGCGCCTCGGCCACCGCCCCGGACAGCGCGAGCACCTCCCGGAACGTCACGTGGTGTCCGCTGGCCTCCACAAGAGCGAGCACCCTCGCGATGCGCTCCGCCCAGACCGTTGGCGTCCAGGAGGCGCCTGCCTGGTCGCGTACGGTCGATAGAACCGCGAGCGCGACCTTTTGCGCGCTCGAGTCGTGGTCGCCAGGCCCCGGCACCAACACGCGCAAATCGAGCGGCACTGCGATCCGTCCGCCGTCGTCAATGCCCGGCCCCCCGTAGGCCAGCGCGCTCAGAAGCCACTGCTTCGCCGCCGCCCACGCCACAGCGTCGCAGCCCTCGCACGCGTCGAGTTGCACGATCGCACGGAGAAGGCCCCGGTTGATGCCCGCCACGAAGCGAGCATCCCCTGGCGCCGTGGGCGAGAAGGCGTGGGTGAGAAACTCGATCACACGCGACGTCGGCAGCTGGCTCGGGTCGTTGAGAAGCCAGCGGCCTCCGGTGGACCACGCGGGAGCTGTTGTTTCGTGGTCGAAGGTCTTGATGCTGGACGAGGGCGCGAGGCGGATGAGGCGTCGTAGGAATTCGGTCTTTCCGTCGCCGGCGTGGGCGATCAACAAGACGCTGCGAGGGCCACCATCAGCCGCGAGCCACGCGTCGGCGAGGGCGTCGAGCTTCGTCGCAACGCGGAGGTTGCGGAGATCGAGCACGGCGTTGAAACGGGCAACGTCGGCGTTTGGCGTGCGCAGCGCGACGAGCCACGAGAACTCCCCCAGAGGCGGCATGCGGCTGGTTCTATCGTGATTGCTCGCGATGGGTCCACGGACGAGGCCGCGGACGACCGAAATGGCCGCGGAAGCGGTAGGTGGTTGCGCGTTCGACGATGCGCCTGGCGAGTTCTCATTCTCGCTCCAAGCACGCCGAGCGGGATCCCCTGGCCATCGTCGTCGAGGCACGAGAGCTTGACCAAGGTGGCGTCGCCGTTCTGCGAGCGCGCGACGACTGCTCGACGTCAACTACATCGGGTCTCGCTCAGCAGACGACGACTTCATCAACGCCGTCGCGGCGCGTCTGGAGGATCGGACCTGGTCTCGGCGCATCCATCGCAGTACCCGCCAGCTGGACGCGCGAAGCAGTCGTGGCGCCGCCCAGTCGGTCCATCGACGATCTCCGTCGGACCAGCAGCCTCCTTCGTGCAGTCGTCCACCGACTCGGCGCCTCCTACCGAACGCGAACACCGACGGTGCCGGCGACGGACATGGCGATGCCCTCCGTGTCGAGTGCGTGCACGAAGCGCCCCTCGACGCTGAGGTAGGCAGCACCAGCGATCACGCCGATCGCCAGACCGCCACCCAGCGCAGCGAAGTTCTGGCCGACGATGATGTCGGAGCATGGCGTGCCGCAGCCGGACATTACGCTGGACAGTGGAATGAAGCGAGTCAGGGCACCGGCTGTCATGAAGGGCCGAAAAACAAGCGGCCCGACCAAGATGTCGAACCCGACGTCACCGGCGAATCGTCGGCTTCGAAGCGTCGCTCCGCTGCTTGATAGGTCGCATCCAAAGGACTCGTCGAACGCGGCGCCCAGATAGACCCGTCCGGGATCAGGGAGCGTGAATCCGAGCCGAACGCTGACGCTGAGGCCAGCCTCGTTGCATCGTGCGTTCGCACGCACCGTCGAGTCGCCGTACCCAACCCCCACCGCGAGCGTGCCGTACGGACCTGCTGAGGAGGAGGGAGTCTCCGGAGCCGACGGCGGGGGCGGCGGGGGCGGCGGGGGCTCGGGCGTTGATGGCGCCCACGTGATCGGCTCGCGCGACGGCGCGGGCAGGTTCGCAACCGCCTCGTGGTCTTGAGCCTGGGTCGTCGCTCCCGACGCCGCGGTGATAGGCGACGCCCCTCGTCCCCCGGGTGCCGACGACGGAGCGACCGCCGTCCGACCCGGGACCGGCGACGATTGACGCGGGGATCCCTGCCTACGTGGCTGTGCGTGCCCAGCGCCCGGCGCCAACCCAATCAGCACCGCAACGAATGTACGCGATGCGAGATCCCCATCCCCTCGGATGCGCCGCGTCGCTTGCGAGCCATGACGCCGTGTGGTGGGCGCCGCTGCCAGAGCGCCCGCGTCCCGCCAGCGTTGCCACTCCTTCGCGGCCGCCACGGGCGTCGCGCTACCGTGCGCCGCGATGGACGACACCACCGCGCTCGATCGCATGCGCGCCGTCGAGGCCCGCTACCTCTCGCTCTCCGGGAGCGCTGACACCACCGCCGTTCGCGCCGGCGTCGAGCGCCTCCGTGCGCAACTCGCCGAGACTCGCACTCGCGAGCGCGATCAGGTCTTCACGGTCTCGATCCCGGACCCCTGCGGCCGCTCGGTCTTCATCGCGCTCTGCCGCCGCTATGGCCTCGACCCCCATCGCCACGCCCGCCAGCGGCGCTCCACGGTCGTCGTCGCGGCGCCGCCGTCCTTCTACGATCGGGTGCTCTGGCCCGAGTTCCAGGCCCTCACGGATGTGCTCTACGAGCACTTCCTCGCCATCACCATGCGCGCGCTCGATGACGTCCTCATGACCGGCGGCGACGAGGCCATCACGATCGATCGCCACGACGACTCGTGAATCCCTCGTCGCCAATCAGGCCGCGTTCGCGAGCGCCTTCATCCTCTCAGCGTAGGCACGTGGCGTGAGCGCCCCCAGCCCGCCGTGGCTCGTCGTGCGCAGCGCCTCCAGCGTGTCGAGCAGGTAGCGCCGCGGATCGAGGCCGTGTAGCCGACAGCTCATCGTCAGGCTCCACAGCACGCAGCCGCGGCGCGCGCCCCCGAAGGTCCCTCGGAAGATCCACGCCTTCCTTCCGACGACGAGGTGTCTCAGCAGCCTCTCGCTCTCGTTGTTCGTCCAAGGCACACGGCCGTCTTGGAGGAATCGCGTGAGTCCCTTCCAGTGTCGGAGGGCGTAGTCGAAGGCCTCCGCCATCGGACTGCGCGGACCGAGCTTCGGCCTCTCCTCGACGAGCCAGGCGTGGAAGCGCTCGAAGTGCGGGCCGAGCACCCGCTCCCGCTCGCCGCGGCGCGCGAGCGGGTCCATCGCCGCGGTGCGCCGCTCCTCGATCGCGACCTCCCGGTAGAAGGCGAGCGCGACGTCGGCGCGAGCGCGGTCGGTCCCTCGGGCGTCGTAGAAGCCTCGTCGCGCGTGGGCGTTGCAGAGCGCGAGGTCGATCCTCATCGAGGCGGCCACCGTGCCCGTGTGCACCGTGGCGGCGTCCCCGACCACCACGCCGCCGAGGCCCTCCATGCCTTCGAGCACGCTTGGGGCGTCGGCGGCGCGCAGCGCGCGGTAGACCACGTGCCCCGCCCCGTGGCGCACGTACACCGTGCGGCGGGCGCAGTGCGGGCGCGCGAGGATCTTCACCCCGGTGCCGTCGATGCCCAGCACCGCGTCGCTCCCGAGCAGCTCGCGCTCCATCCGATCGACCACCGGGCGAAGCGCGTCCGAGACCCGCGCGGCGACGCGAGCGAGCGTGCTGCGGTCGATGGTGAGGCCCTCGCGCAGGAAGATCCCCGCCATGCGGTGGAAGGGCAGATGATCGGCGTAGTGCATCACCGCGATGTCCACCGCGAGGCTCGCACCCACGCCGCCGGCGCCCGTGGCGGGCGGCTCCTCGGCGGGCGCGATCTGCACCCCGCCCTGCTTGCAGCCCGCGCAGGCCATCTTGCGCCGGTGGGTGACGATTCGCAGGTAGCGTGCGGGCTCCCGCTCGGTCACCTCGCGCCGCTCCTCGCCGATCACCGCGAGCGCCTCGCCGCAGCACGCGCACGTGGTCCGCTCGGGGTCGAGGTAGACGTGCTTCTCGGTCACGCACGCGGGGTCGAGCGCGAGGCGGGCGCGGCGGCGGCGAGAGACGACGTCGCGCTCGTGCGCCTTCACGCGGCGCTTGGCGACGGGCTCCTCGGGCGTGGTGTCGTTGCTCGGCGCGAGGTCCACGCCGGGGAGCACGAGCGCCTCGGGATCGACGCGCTCGCGCCGGTCGCCGAAGACGATCTTCTGCAGGCGAGCGAGCTCGAAGGCCTTGCGCTCGAGCTCCACGCGCAGATCGCGGATCGTGGCGTCGCGCGCCGCGAGCAGGACCTCCTGAGCGGCGATGTGGCCCTGGAGGAGCGCCACGATCACGATCGCTTCGTCGCCCTGCATGCCCGCTCCAACGCGGTGGTCGGGGAGAGAATTCCGAGGCGGGAACGATTTCGTCAGCGGCGAGGAGCGCCCGCGAGGACGAGCGCGAGCTCACGCGGCTCGATGCGCACCGAGCGGTCGCCCGCGAGCACAGCGGCGGGCAGGTGGAAGCGGCCGGCGTCGAGTCTCTTGTAAAGAATCACGAGTCCAGAGCCGTCGTGGAAAAGTAGTTTGCAACGCGAGCCATCGCGGTTGATGAAGAGGACGACGGCGCTGCGCAGGGCGTCGAGACCGAGCTGCTCGCGGGCGATGGCGATGAGCACGTCGAAGGAGCGGCGGAAGTCCACCGGGTCGAGTGCCGCGTAGAGCGGCCGGGTGGCAGGCAGCAGGATCACGACGCCCCCAGCGCGCCGACCCAGGCGCGGAGTGTCGCCGCGGGCAAGGTGAGCGGGAAGCGCAGTCGGCGCCCGTCGGGGAACACCACCTCGCAGGCGGGCTCGACCTCCACGGTGATGGGCACCAGGCGCGGGGTCGCCGCGGAGGGCTCCTGCGCACTCGGCGGGAAGCGTCGCCGCCAGCGGTACAGGGTGTCGGGCTTGAGGCCGTGCTCGCGGGCGTAGGTAGGCACGGTCTGGCCACTACGGGCCAGGGCTTCGACGTGGCGACGACAGAGCTCGTCGGGCGTCGCCGGGGAGGGTTTGGGTGGTCGCATGACCGCGAGCGTCCCAGGTCCCCGCAACGGCTACTGCCATGGGGATTGCGCACTGCGTACCAACGAATGCGCCCATCCATAACAGCTTCAAATCGCCCTCCTCCCGCCTTGGCATCGACCGCGACTCCCCTGCCGCGCCCTGCGGCGGGGGTGCTGTCGCTGCCAGGCGCCGACGACACTACTGGCCCCGGGCCTCCTCAGCACGGAGAATCAGCAACTCATAGGTCACTATATGTGAGGGCCCTGCTCCGCGACGTTGCGCACCGTGGAGGCCGACGATCCTGACGCCGTCATTCGCGATGTCGGACGACGAGTCGCGGAACTCCGGGTCGGCCTCGGTTTGACCCAGGACAAGTTTGCCGAATCGCTCGGCGTTTCAGGCGTCTACGTTCGACGGGTGGAGATCGGCCAGGAGAACTTGACCCTTCGCTCGCTGACCCGCTTTGCCACCACCCTCGGCGTCCGCACCGTGGACCTGCTCGCCGCGCCCAGCTCGCGGGAGGTGCGCGTTGGTCGGCCACCGCACCGACCGAGGATCGCCTCGGAGACCGCCCCATCGACCGCTTCCGTCGCGGACGCTCGACCTGACAAGGCTCTCCCAGGGCAGACCGAACCCGGCGCGGACTCTCCGAGCCCCGCCACCACGACAGAGCCTGGTGCGGACGCGGACCCGCCGCGTCAGGAGTGAACCGCCCGCCGCAGATCCATCGACGACAAGCCGCTCGGCGCCCTTCGACCTCGGCTGGCGGATAGATTCTTCCCGGTCGAGCGGCAGCCCATCCATGACCTCGCTGACGCCGCCAACGTGGACCTCGACGGGGTGTCCCAGGTGGTCACGGTCGCACGCGAACCGATCGAGCTGACAACGGAGATCTCGGAGGGCGTCCAGCGAACAGCGCGGCGGACCCGACGACAACGTCGCGCAGGACTCGCGCTCGGTCATCCACCTCGGGACGACGGCGCCTGATCCGTCGGGCATCGTGTAGACAAACACGACCTCTCCGCGCCGCGTCTCGCGGTAGAGCGCGGGGGGTTGCAGCCCGTGGTGGGGGTGCCAGCGATCGTGGACCTCAGCGCTAGCCAGAATTGGTTGACGTCGAGCACTCGACCCGCGGCGCTGCGCGCTCGAAACGCTGGGGGCGCTACGCACGACGAGTCATGGCGAGCTGGGCGCGTTCACCGCGCGCCTACGCCGATCGGGGGAGGGAGAGCGACGTCGCGAGCGCGGCGTGAGCGTCGAGCCCCTCACCTTTCGTCGTGTCGGTCGATGGTGAGTGCCTCGTCCCCGCTGGTCACGAGTACCTCGTCGAGCGCGCGGGTGTTGAGCAACAGGAACGGGAAGCGAACAGAGTCCGTGTCCCGATCCGCCGGTGGATTCCATCGAGATGTGCATCCGGTCGCGGGACGCGGCGTAGCCTCGGCAGTCGTGCCTCCGGGACGAGGACGGCGCGACGATGGCCAAGGGCATTCGGCGCGACTGCGCCGCCGACCGCCGGGCGATGGCCGCATCAGGGCAGGTAGACACCGAAGGTCTGGCGCAGCGGCGAGGCTCCCCCGAGGACCACGAGCCTCGAGCCGTCGGGGTTCATGACGTGTAGCTCGGAGGCCACGCCCGGTCGGTCGTCGGGACGGGCCTCGCCGAAGAGGATTCGCCCGTCGGGGAGCAGGGCGTCGAACTCGCGGAAGCCGCTCCCGGAGACGAGGACGCGGTCGCGCGAACCGTCGAGCGCCGCGACGTGGACGCTCGTTCCGGCGGGGGAGTTCTGGAAGTAGAGCAGCGCGGATCCCACCAGCCCGTGCTGGTGGGCGTCTCCCGTGGTGGTCAGCATCGCCGTGCGTCCCCCCCGCTCGGGGACCACGGAGAGGTCGTCGGTGGTGGTCGAGACGGGCCACGGCCGGTAGACCAGCCACGCGTCGGGCGAGGACAGCAGGAAGAAGCCGCCGCTCGACACGCGGAGAAGTTCGCCGCCGTCCGGGCGCGCGGTCCAGAGCTCGACGTGAGGGGAGGTGGCGTCCGTGGGGTAGCGGTTCATCACGAGCCTGCCGCTCGCGGTGAGGGCCGCGAAGACAAGCGTGTCGAAGCGCGCGAGGGGGACGCCGGGCCGGGCCGGGTCGATCACCTGGACGCCGGGGCTGTCGAGGACCTGCAGCACCACCCGGCCGCCCGGGAGCACGGCCGCGACACGACCCGCGCCAGTGAGGAGCAGGGTGGGAGAGCTTCCGTCGGCGCGAGCCAGGTAGAGCCCCGGTGCGCCGCCTCCCGCGGGGCGGCCGCGGAAGGCGATCCGCCCGTCGGCCAGCTGGGCGGTGTTGTTGCCGCCGACGGAGCTGGCGGGCACCCCCGTGGCGACCACGGTCCTCGAGCTTCCGTCGGGCGCGCCCAGCACCAGCTCGGACGAGTCCCGATCTAGCCAGAGGACGCGACCGTCGGGCGCCTCGCCGAGCAGCCGGCCGTGCCTCGCCAGGCGGACGCGGGAGGCGCCGTCGGGCGTGACCACGCCCAGCTCATCAGGCCCGTGCCCCATGCTGTAAACGACGCGGTCGCCGCGGAGCACGGCCGCGAGTCCCGGCTGGCCCGGGTCCTCGATGAGCGTCGTGGCCGCCGCGGTGTCCGGGTCCACCGCGAAGAGCCGCGGGGGCGCGGTGGGGCCGCAGGGGAACGCACAGGCGTTCGCCGCCCGGACGATCACCCTCCCACGGGAGTCCACCGTCCTCGCCACGGAGAGGTAGGTACCCATCGGGGGCGGGGGTACGAGCTGTCGCTCGCCGGTGCCGTCGATGCCGACGACGAAGACGCCCCCCTGGCCCGTCACGGCCCCGCGGAGGAACACCACCCGGCCGTGTTCCCGCGCCGTGACGTCCGTCCGCTCCACGACGTCCGCGACCGGGACATCCGCCGGGGGGACGTCCCTAGCGAACGGCGCGTCTTCCTCGGCGTCGGCAGGGACGAGCGAATCCGTGACGACGCCTCCGTCCAGACCCGGCGCGGGATGCGACGGCGGGTGCAGCTCGGTGCGCGCCCCGCACCCGAGGATCAAGCACGCGAGCACGACCCAACGACCCACGGACGGCATCGTACACCTCCCTCGCCATGGCTGCGTCCGTGTTGGGCTGGGGCCCCTGCGGCCGCACCGACGTAGTGATGCGGAGTGGCTGCGCGCACCTCAGATCGGCGCGAAAGAGCCCAGGAGGACCTCGCGCTCCATCAGGTCGCTGAGAAGCCCGGCGAAGGCTTCCGCGAAGGCCCCGTCGGCGGAGAGACCGCTGCGCGACAGCACCCCGCCGATCGCCGCCGTGACGGGGGTCACCCCGTCGTCCATCGCGTCCAACAGGTCCGCGCCCAGGGCGCTCAGCTCCAGCGTCTCGACCGACCCCAGCGTCGGGTGACGGTGCAGGAGGAGCGTGCGCGGGCGCTCGACGACGGCCTCTCCCTCGACGGCCCACCGCACCCGCACGCGGCGGTGGGCGGGGTCCAGGGCCGCCGGGAGGTCCATCGAGAAGGCCGCCATCTCGGACGGGTCGAGGCGCGCGTCGGAGAGCGCGACGTGGTGCTCGGCGAGGTCGAGCGCGAGGGCCTCGGGCAGCCAGGGCGCGGGGCGCGACAGCGCCTCCCCCTCGGCAGCGCGCACCCACGCCCCGAAGGCCGGGGCGACCTCCCGCACGAAGCGCGTGCGCGGCGGCGCCTCGCCCAAGAACCGCGTGAACCAGCCGCCGAACCGCTCGCCGCCCGCCGCCGCGCAGGTCCGCGGGAGCGCCTCCAGCAGGGCGCGCCAGAGGCGCGTGCGGACCAGGTCGCGGTAGACCTGCCAGCGCCGCGGGTCGCCGCCCAGGAGGGCCAGCCCGTCGGCGGGGGGCGCCTCGCCCAGGCACACGCGGGCGATCGCGCGCTGCCGCCCGTCGAGGTCGCTCACGGCGAGGCCCGCTGGAGGATCGCGTCGAGCCGCTCGACCTCCGCCGCGAGCTCGTCGAAGGGCGGGAAGTCGCCGTCGCGTTCGAGGAGCACCGGCACCCGGCCGGTGCGGGAGAGGGCGAACTCGAGCAGCTCGTAGACCTCCGCGCAGACGGGCTCCCCGTGCGTGTCGATGCGGAAGCCGTCGGCGCCGGTGAAGTGACCCGCGACGTGGATCTGCACCACGCGGTCGGCGGGGATCCGTTGCAGGAAGTCCCGCGCGTCGGTGCCGTGGTTGCGGGCATTGACGAAGGCGTTGTTCACGTCGAGCAGGAGCCGCGCGTCGCTCCGGGAGAGCACCTCGCCGAGGAAGTCGGCCTCGCTCATCTCCGCGTCGCCGGGGTGGGCGTACCAGGAGATGTTCTCGACGGCGATCGGGAGGCTGAGGGCGTCCTCCAGCAGGCGCACGCGGTCCACCACCGCGCGGACGCTCTCGCGGGTGAAGGGCATCGGCAGGAGGTCGTGGAGGTGCGCGCCGTCCACGGCGCCGAAGCACAGGTGGTCGCTGTGCCAGGGCGTTCCCACGGACTCCAGGAAGGCGCGCAACGCCCGGAGGAAGGCGGGGTCCGGCGGGACCCGATCGCCGAGGCCCAGGCTGAGGCCGTGGGTGACCACCGGGAAGCGCCCGCGCGCGTCGGCGAGCATGCGCTCGAAGAAGCCCCCGCGGCCCATGTGGTTCTCGGGGGAGACCTCGACCCAGCGCAGCGAGGGCGGAGCCCGGGTCATCAGGTCACCGACCAGCGGCGCCCGAAGTCCCAGGCCGACCCCCTCCACGCGCGCCATCGCTCAGTGGGCGTGGGCGTGAGGGCGAGCGGGGGCCGCGGGAGGAGGCGCCGCGGCGGGGGTCGTGGGGGCCGGGGCGGGCGGTGCGGTCGGCTGCGCCGCGGTCGTCCCCGGCGCGGCCGGGGCGGCTGGGGCGGCCATGTGCGCGCCGCAGTTCCCGTCCTGTCCGCAGCTCATCGCCTGCCCCGTCGCCGCTCCCTGCGGGGCCGCCGGAGCCGCCGGGTTCGCCCCCGGAGCGCGGCCCATGTTGGCGCCGCAGTTGCCGCTCTGGGCCATCGCAGCACTGCAGCTGCCGGCCTGCCCTGTGGCCGGTTGAGCGCTCGCGCTCGTCGGGGGCTGCGCCATCGCTGGCGGATTGCTCGCGCAGCCCTCGAGGGCCGCGCCGCCCAGAGCGGCAGACACCATTGCCAAAAGCTTCGCGCGGGTCTCGTGGTTCATCGGGTCACTCGCTCCTTGGGACGCTCCGCGGCCCGTCGGCCGTCGCGTGAGGTCCTATTGGGCAGGTACTAGCCGTGTCCATCCCGTCCGTGACCCCGAGGCTCCTACAAACCGCCCCCGCGACCCGCACAATCGTCCATCCCATGCTCGGGGGCGCGTTGACGCGGAGGAGGGCGTGGAAGCACGGAGGACGGACGGTCCTCTCCGCCATTGTTCAGCGCGCCGATACAATCGTCGCAAGCGAAGATCGACGCTAGGGCGACGGGATCGCCCCTACCCTCAGCGGGTGTGCGGCCCCTCCTTCCAACGCCACCTGTTCCTCGCCTGCATGGCGTCGGCGTGCGGCGCGCGCACCGGCCTCGACGAGCCGCGGGCCGTGGCGGACGCCGGACCCTCCGACGCTTCCGATCGGCAGGACGCCGGACCCGAGGACGTCCCGCTCGCGCCCCCGCCCTGTGGCAGGGACACCCCCGTCGGGAGCGTCCGCTTCGCCGTCGCGGGCGTGACCGGGCACGTCGCCATCGACGCCGACGGGACGATCTACGCGCCGTACAAGACCCCCGACCGCGGGCGCGGCGTGCTCGCCCTCGACGCCTGCGGTCGGGAGCGT
This sequence comes from Myxococcales bacterium, assembly GCA_030652255.1. Classification (GTDB taxonomy): domain Bacteria; phylum Myxococcota_A; class Polyangia; order Polyangiales; genus SCUS01. Next base: position 16,559 of record JAUSAZ010000166.1, read on the forward strand.
TGGCGCGCGCCGGCCGTCCGGCCCACCCCGCGCGGGCGTGTGCTCGGGGGCGAGGTCCGCCTCTCCACGGGCGGCGACGTCCTGCTCACGAACCTGTACGGCGACACCGCCGCGCGCGGGCTCTGGCGCTTCGGGCGGGACGGCGCGACGCGGCCGCCGTACCCCGCGGTCGATGCCGTGGTGCGCTTCGTCGGACTGCCGCCGGGGCGCGGCCCGGTGCTGGTGACCCAGGGCGCGAGGACGACCGTGGGGCGCCTAGCGGGCTTCGAGCTCGCGGGCCGCCAGACCCTCGACGCGCCGGACTGGTCCAACGTGAACGAGTGCGCCGTTGCGGGCACGACCGTCGGCTGCCTCGACACCGCGCTCGACCTCACCAACGGCCGCAGGCTCTGGTCCGAACCCTACGAGATCCTCGATGGGACGCTGCGCCACGCGCTCCCGCCCGCGATCGACGGCGACCGGATCTACATCGCGTTCTTCGGCCTGAGTTCCTATGTGCTCGTCGCCCGGGAACTGCGGACGGGCCGACTGATCTGGCGGGTAAACCTCGCCCGCTCCTCGCGGGGCCAGGTCGATCTCCTCATGGGCGCGCCCGTGATCGGCGCCGACGGCACGGTCTACGTCTACCTGAACGTCCACCGTGGCGGCGGCGGCGCGAGCGGCGAGCTGGTGGCCGTCCGCCGCGACGGCTCGCGCGCCTGGGGCTTCGGTGCCAGCGCCACCCGCACCGACTACCAGCGTTTCGCCACGCACGCCGTCGGGCGCGCGGGCGTGATCTACCTCGCGGTGGGCCGGGCGCTCTACGCCGTCGGGGAGGACGGCCGCCAGCGGTGGACGCTCGCGATCCCGGAGGGCGCCAACGCCTCGGCGCCCGTGCTCTCGCCCAACGGCGACCTCGCCCTGCACACCGACGACGACCGCCTGCTCGTCGTGGCGACCGAGTCCGCCGACGCGGCCCCGTCGGCATGGCCCGTCACCGGCGGCGACGCCCGGAACGGCAACGCCCGGTGAGGTTCCTCGGTCACACCTTCGGTTCGGGCGACTAGAAGGCTGGTCGGTGCCTGCTCGCGTGCCCCGCTCCTCAGCCCCCGTAGGTGATCATGCCGTCCAACCGACACCTCCTCTGTAGCCTCTCTGCCGCGCTCCTCGTCGGCGGTTGCGGCGACGCGCCCCCGACGTCGGCCACCCCGCGCACCGGCCCGGACCCTTGGGCCTCGGTGCTCCGGGTCGCCCCCGCCGTCGATCGCAACCCCGATCCGCGCATCGTCGAGATCGACCTCGAAGCCCGCTTCGGCGAGTGGGAGTACGCGCCCGGCCGACGCGTCCGGGCCATGACCTACAACGGGTCGGTACCGGGGCCGACGATCGAGGCCCGGGCGGGCGACACCGTGGTCGTGCATTTCACCAACCGCCTCGACCAGCCCACGACCATCCACTGGCACGGCGTGCGGGTACCCGCTTCCATGGACGGAAGCCCCCATTCGCAGCCGCCTGTCGCCCCGGGAGCCTCCTTCGAGTACCGCTTCACCGTGCCCGACGCGGGGACCTTCTGGTACCACCCGCACGTCACCGAGAGCGTGCAGATGGAGCGCGGCCTCTACGGCGCGATCGTGGTGCGGGGCGACCGCGAGCCGCGCGCCGACGCCGAGGGCGTGCTGGTGCTCGACGACCTGCTGCTCGGCGCCGACGGCCAGATCGCGCCGACCGGGGACCTCGTCGAGCAGCACACCGGCCGCGAGGGGGCCGTCGCCCTGGTCAACGGCCGCGCGGGCGCGGAACTCCCCATCCGTGCGGGCCAGCGGCAGCGGTGGCGCGTGGTCAACGCGGGCAGCGCACGCTTCTACCGCCTCGCCCTGCCGGGACACCGCTTCACCGTGGTGGGCACCGACGGTGGTCCCGTCGAGACGCCGCGCGCCTCCGACGAGCTCTTCCTGGTGCCTGGGGACCGCCTCGACGTCCTGGTGGACGGTACCGGCGACCCGGGTGCGACGGCCGTCCTCCAGAACCTCCCCTACGCCCGCGGCCACGGCGCCGGCCTCACCGAGGCGTCGGACATCCTACGGCTCCGCTACGCGCCCGACCCGGCGCTGCCGGCGCTCGCCACGCCCGCGCCCAGCCCGCGGGTCGAGCCGCTGGCCACGGCGGGCGTCGCGCCGCGCACCGTGACCTTCAACGAGCACATCGACCGCGACGCGGAGCGGGTCGTCTTCACCATCAACGACGCGTCCTACCCCGACGTGCCCGACGTTGTGGCGCGCGTCGGCGTCACCGAGGTCTGGGACCTCGTCAACGCGAGCGAGATGGAGCACCCCTTCCACCTGCACGGGTTCTTCTTCCAGGTCATCTCGCGCGACGGCGCCCCCGAGGGCGAGCGGTCGTGGGAGGACACGATCCAGCTCCGGGGCAAGGAGCGCGTGCGCATCGCGTTCCGCCCCGACGAGCGCCCTGGCCACTGGATGTACCACTGCCACATCCTCGAGCATATCGAGCACGGGATGATGGCCACCGTTCGCGTGGAGCCCTGAGCCACGCCCCTCTGTGACCCGGAAGGACCCCACCGATGCCCGCCCGTCTGACCATCGTTCTCCCACTGCTTGCTTTGCTTGTCGGCTGCGGTGACATGGCCCACGACGCGACCGGCGACGCGTGCGCCCACGACGGCCACGATGCGGCCGACGTCGGGACGACGGACGTCGGCCCCGCGACCGACCAACCGCCCGTCGCCGACGTCGCACCGGCCGAGCAGGACGCCGGGACCGACGCCGGTACGGCGGCGGACGCACCCGCCATGGTGCCCCTGCTCAACGACTGCGCGGCCTCGGCCTACGTGGACCGCTCCGCCGACGCCGCCGAGCGCACCGTGGTGCCGCGCGGCACCACGGGCTACACCCCGCGCTGCGTCACCATCCGCGCGGGCCAATCGGTGACCTTCGCCATGAGCCTCACCACCCACCCGTTGAACCCCGGCGTCCCGCACGGGTCGAGCGCGGGCGCCACTAGCCCCAGCCCCATCGAGGCGCAGCGTGCCGGGGACACCTACACGGTGACGTTCGCGGGCGCCGGCTTCTACCCGTTCCATTGCAACACCCACGGGCACGTCGGGATGGCCGGCGTCGTGCGCGTCCTACCCTGACGGATCCCCTCCCAGCGCGGCCCTGACGCGGCGCCGTCAGGGCCTGCAGCTCTTCACCGGCCCGCCGCCCCGCTCAGCCGCGCCGCCAGGTGCGTGAGACGTCGATGCCGTCGGCCCGCAGTCGCGCCTCGTCAGCCGCCGCGGGGATCGTCCCTGCGGGCGCCTGGTACCACCCCGCGGGGTCGGCCGTCGCCACGTCGTCGCGGACCTTGAGCACGGTGAACATCCCGCCCATGTCGATGTACGCGTGGGGCCCGGGGCCCCCGCGCATCGGCGCGCTGTTGGGCGGGATCTCCATCCGCATCTCACCCATGCCGCCCATGCCCCGGTGGCCCATGGTCATGTACTCCGGCATCGAGCGGCTCATGCGGCGCTCCAGCACGCGCGGGTCCATCCCGACCATGTTCGGCAGGCCGTGGGCCATCTGCATCATGACGTGGTGGGTCATGTGGCAGTGCATCGCCCAGTCGCCCGACTCGGGCGGCACGAACTCGATCACCCGCGTGGCCCCGACGGGCACCAGCACGGTCGTCTCGGGCCGCTGCGCGCTCGCGGGCACGTAGCCGCCGTCCGTCGCCGTGACGTGGAACCACAGGCCGTGGATGTGGATCGGGTGGTGGTCCATGGGGCCGAGGTTGCCCAGGCGGATGCGCACCCGCTCGCCCTTGCCCACCAGCAGCGGCGCGGTGCTCGGGAACGCCTTGCCGTTGAAGGTGAGGACGTTGAAGTCGTTCATGGCGTTGGGGTCGGGCCGCCGGGCGCCTGCCTCGATCTTCCACTCGTGCGCCATGAGCACGAAGTCGCGATCGACCCGCGGGCCCCTCGCCTGGCGCGGGTGGACGACGATCATGCCCACCGCGCCCAGCGCGATCTGCGTCATCTCGTCGAAGTGCGAGTGGTACATGAACGTGCCGGGGTGGCGGAGCGTGAACTCGTACACCCACGTCTCACCCGGCGGGATCGGGCGCTGGTTCAGGCCGCTCACGCCGTCCATCCCGTTGGGCAGGACGATGCCGTGCCAATGCACCGTGGTCGGCTCGGGCAGCCGGTTGGTGACGTACATCCGCAGCCGGTCGCCCTCGACGAGCTCGATCACCGGCCCCGGCGTCGTGCCGTTGTAGCCCCACACCTCCGCGGTGAGGTCGGGGCTGAACTCGTTGGGGAAGGACTCCACCACGAGGTGGCCGACCTTCACCCCATCGACCACGCGCAGCGGCAGCGTCCCCCCGTTGGGCACCGTCACCCCGGGCTGCCCGGCGGGGAAGCGGCGCGCGACCGCGGCGGGGGTCGCCGGCGGCGGCGGCGTCTGTCCCGCCGTCTGCCCCTGCGTCGGGGCCCCGGGCGCGCCGTGGCCCTCGTGGGTCTGCGCCCCGGCCCGCTCCGCGCGGGTCATGATTCCCAGCGCCGTCGCCGCGCTGCCGGCCTGGAGGAAGGATCGTCGGTTCATGGCTTCAGTGACCTCCTGCGGACGCGCCGGCGCCCATGGACGCGGCGGACATGGACTCGGTGGACTCGGACGCGTGCCCCGCCGCGCCCACCTGGCGCCCCGCGAAGAGGGCGGTGGTGCCCGCGGTGGCGGTCCAGAACTCGCGGCGGACCTCGGCGCGTCGGAGCGTGGCGTCGAGCAGATCGCGCCGGGCCTCGAGCAGCTGGAAGACCGAGACCTGCATCGCGTTGTACTGGAGCAGCGTCTCGCGCAGCACGCGCTCCCGCGCCGGCACGATCACGGCGTCGTACTGCCGCGCACGGGCGTGCGCCGAGCGCAGGCGGTTGCGGGCCTCGCGCAGGGCCGAGCGCAGGTCCACGGCGCTCGCGTAGTAGCGCTCGAGCGCGGCGTCGAACTGCGCCCCGTAGGCGGCCGTGGCGCCCCGGCGCTGGTCGAAGATCGGGAGCGTGACACGCGCCCCGCCGCCGACCTCGATGGAGTTGCCGTCCTGCTCGGCGTGCGCGTCCACCGTGACGTCGGGCAGCCATCCCTCGGCCCGGCTCAAGCCGACGCGCCGGGCGAGGGCCTGGAGGTTCGCGCGCTGGGCCGCGAGGTCGAGGCTGGCCGCGAGCGCGCGCGTCTCGGTCATCGCCTCCAGCGAGAGGGCCTCGGGCGCGGGGGGTAGGCCCTCCGCGAGGGTCCACTCGGTGGCGTCGCCGTGGAGCCCGAGCAGGCGCTGGAGGTGCTCGCGGCGGTCGAGGCGCTCCAGCTCGATCTCCGCCACGGTGACGCGCGCGGTTTCGTAGGCCGCCTCCTGCACCGAGAGGTCGAGGGCCCGGAGGTTGCCCGCCGCGTGGAGCGCGCGGGCGGCGTCGCGCGCGGCCGCGAAGGCGTCCAGCGCCTGCTGGGCGGCCGCGAGCCGCTCCTCGGAGGCCTGCGCCGCGTAGAAGGCCGCGCGCACCGCGTAGCCCGTCTCCAGCACCGTCCCCGCGACGCGCGCCTGCGCCGCCTCCAGCTCGGCCCGGGCGAGGCCCGCCCGCTGCCCCGTGAGGATCGCCCGCGTCAGCGCGAACTCCAGGCGCACGTCGCCCTGCAGGGGCTGCGAGCGGTCGGTCTGGTAGCGCAGGTCGAACTCGACCGCCGGGTTGGGGAGCGTGCCGGCCTGGGCGAGCCAGCCGCGCGCCACGCCGAGGTCCCGCAGCGACGCGCGCAGGTGGCGGTTGTTGCGGAAGGCCACTGCCACCGCGGCGTCGGCCGTGAGCGGACGGGCGAGAACCTCCCGCGTCACGGTTGGGTCGTGGTCCTCGGGGGGGCCATCCGCGACGCGCAGGGGGATGGGTGCGCCGGAGAGCTGCTCGACGCGCCGCAGGTCGGACGAGAACGACGTCGTCGCGCATCCGGTGAGCGGCAGAAGCAGCGCCAGGGCGGCCGGGAGGAGGCGCTCAATGCGCATGGACGTGGCCTCCTCCGGTCGGGGGGGCGCCCGCGTCCGCCGCGAGGCCGGTCCAGGCCCCGGTGGGCTCGCCCGGGAGGGGTGGGTCGCCCGTGAGGGCCACCGTGGGGTCGGCGACCGGCGCCTCGCGGGCGCCCGACGAGAGGGCGGACTGCTCGCCGAAGCGCACGGGGACCTCGCGTCCCCCGCACCCGAGCGAGAGGGCGGTCGCACCGACCAGGATGAGAACGCGTGGGATCAGGAGGTTCATGGGCTTCGTGGCGGCAGACGGATGGGGAGGGCGGGGATTACAGCGGACCGGGTCACAGGCTCTTAGGGCCGGGCGGCCGACCTGTGACCCGGTCCGGGTCGATTCACGCGGCGCGCGTGGCGGCGGGGTAGCCCCGGGCGGTGAGCGCGCCGGCGAGCTGCTCGGCGCTCACCCGCGCCGGGTCGTGCCGGACGAGGACGGTCTTGTCGGGCAGCGAGGGGCGGACCTCCTCGACGCCGTCGAGCGCGTCGAGGGCCTCGGAGATGTGGCGGACGCACGACCCGCAGTTCATGCCGCGGACGTCGAGCAGGGTCTCGGTGGGGTTCATGGCTTCGCACGCTCCTGCGGGCCGCGTTGTCTCGGCTCGCACCAAGGCAGACGCAGGCCCCCTCCGTGCCTTACAGCCGCACCGACCTCACAGGCGCGCGCGGCGCAGGCGGAGCGCGTTGGCGATGACGGAGACGGAGCTCAGGCTCATGGCCGCGGCGGCGAGCATCGGGCTGAGCAGCATCCCCGTGAGGGGGTAGAGCACCCCGGCGGCCACCGGAATGCCCAGGGCGTTGTACCCGAAGGCGAAGGCGAGGTTCTGACGGATGTTGGCCATCGTGGCGCGGCTGAGCCGACGCGCCCGCACGAGGCCGCGCAGGTCGCCCCCCACCAGCGTCACGCCGGCGCTCTCCATCGCCACGTCGGTGCCGGTGCCCATCGCGACGCCGACGTCGGCCTGCGCGAGCGCGGGTGCGTCGTTGATGCCGTCGCCCGCCATCGCCACGCGCCGCCCCTCGGCCTGGAGGCGCTTCACCGCCTCGGCCTTCTGGTCGGGCAGCACTCCCGCGATCACCTCGTCGATGCCGAGCTTACGCCCCACCGCCTCGGCCGTCGTCCGGCTGTCGCCGGTGAGCATCACGACGCGCAGACCCTCCTCGCGCAGCGCCTTGAGCGCCTCGGCCGCCGTGTCCTTGATCGGGTCGGCGACGCCGACGAGGCCCGCGAGCGCGCCGTTGACGGCCATGAACATCACCGTCTGTCCCTCGGCCCGCAGCGCCTCGGCCCGCGCGTCGAGGGTGCCGAGGGAGGCGCCCACGTCCAGCATCAGCGCCTTGTTGCCCAGCGCGACCGCACGATCGCCCACGCGGCCGGTGACGCCCTTGCCGGTCACCGACGCGAAGTGCTCCGCGCTGGTGAGGGCGAGCCCGCGCTCCTTCGCGCCCGCGACGAGGGCCGCGGCCAGCGGGTGCTCGCTGCCCTGCTCCAGGCTGGCCGCGAGGCGCAGGAGCTCGGCCTCATCGACCCCCGCGGACGACTCCACGGCGACGAGCTTCGGCCTGCCCTCGGTGAGCGTCCCCGTCTTGTCGAGGACGAGCGTATCGACCTCGCGCAGCACCTCGATGGCCTCGGCGTTGCGGAAGAGCACGCCCGCCGTCGCGCCGCGGCCGGTGGCCACCATGATCGACATCGGCGTGGCGAGCCCGAGCGCGCAGGGGCACGCGATGATGAGCACCGCCACGGCGTTGACCAGCGCGTAGGTGAGCCGCGGCTCCGGCCCCCAGAGCGCCCAGGCCCCGAAGGTGAGCAGCGCGACCAGGATCACCGCGGGCACGAAGTACCCCGCGACGGTATCGGTGAGGCGCTGGATGGGGGCGCGGCTGCGCTGGGCGTCGGCCACCATGGCGACGATGCGCGCGAGCAGCGTGTCGCGGCCGACCTTCTCGGCGCGCATCACGAGCGCGCCGGTGCCGTTGAGCGTCGCCCCGACGACGCGGTCGCCGGGGTGCTTCTCCACCGGCATGGGCTCGCCCGTGATCATGGACTCGTCGAGGCTGCTCGCGCCTTCCAGCACGACGCCGTCCACGGGCACCTTCTCGCCCGGGCGCACCCGAAGCCGGTCGCCCGGTTGCACGTCGTCGAGCGGGACGTCCTCCTCCGCGCCGTCGTCGCGCAGTCGCCGGGCCGTCTTGGGTGCCAGCCCGAGCAGGGCCCGGATGGCGGCGCCGGTGCGGCTGCGCGCGCGGAGCTCGAGCACCTGGCCGACCAGCACCAGCGTGACGATCACCGCGGCGGCCTCGAAGTACACCGCCACCCGCCCCCCGTGGCCCCGGAAGGCCGCCGGGAAGAGGCCCGGCGCGAGGGTCGCGACGACGCTGTAGCCGTAGGCCACCCCGACGCCGAGGCCGATCAGCGTGAACATGTTGAGATGGCGGTTCACGAGCGACTGCCAGGCGCGCACGAAGAAGGGCCACGCGCCCCAGAGCACCACCGGCGTGGCGGGCGCGAGCTCGACCCCGTTGTGCAGGTGCGAGGGAAGGAGGTGGCCGAGCGGGTCGCCGGGGATCATCGCGCCCATGGCGAGGGCGAAGAGCGGCACCGTGATCGCCGCGCTCACCACGAGGCGTCGCTGCATGCTCGCGAGCTCGGGGTCGTCGCCCTCCGTCGGTGCGACGGGCGCGCGGGGCTCCAGGGCCATGCCGCAGATCGGGCAGCTCCCGGGCCCCGGGCGCACGACCTCGGGGTGCATCGGGCAGGTGTATTCGACCGCCTCGGACGTCGGCTTCGCGCGCGGCGCGACGGGGGCCGCCGCAGGCTCGGCGTAGCGCGCGGGGTCGGCGCGGAACTTCTCCGCGCAGCGGGTGCTGCAGAAGTGCCAGGTGCGCCCGCCCCAGTCGTGGTGCTCCTTCGCGGTCACGGGCGACACGTCCATGCCGCAGACCGGATCCTTGACGGTCTCGCCGGCTGCGCGCGGCCCGCCCTGGGCGTGAGCGTGGTGGGGGTGGGACGCGTGAGCCTGATGGTCCATGGAGTGCCTCGCGGGCCGGTCGCCCGGCAGTCCGCAGAGCGGGCTGCCTGCCCCCTCGCTGCGATCTGTCACCGGGTACCGTCTCTGGAGCCGCAGACGGGCCGGTGCCATCGGCATTACACCGCGCGAATCCCCGGCGCGCGCCGGAGCGGTCGTCCGCCGGACGTCGATGGTGCAAACCGTTCGCCCGAGCGCAGGTTATGCGCCGGGCACCGAGATCGAGTTCCGGGCAGGCGAAGTTCCACCGATTCATCCGCGCCCATGGACGTGGCGCGTGGGTTGCTCAAGGGGACGTTATCGGCGCAGCGCGGAGGAATGATCCCGTCGAGCGCTCGATGGAGGATCTCGCGTGAATGGCCGACCTCAAGGCGCCCATGATCGGCGCGGCGCGTCGGCGTGGGCGGGACTCATCGCCGCGGTGATCGCGCTCCTCGCGGCGGAGGGCGCCCACGCCCAGCCCCGCGACATGTTGCCGAGCCCGCTCGATGTCGTTGGCGTGGTCCGATACGCGGGCGCGCACCGGGCGGAGATTGCCGCCGCGCTGGCCGAGGCGCGGGCGCTCGGGCAGCGGCCGGCCATCGTCGGGTCACTGCCCGACCCCATGGTGATGGTGTCGGCCGACCACATCCCCTTCTCCGGCATGGGCTTCGACGGGAGCCTGATGGTGCAGCAGGAGTTCCCGCTCTCCGGCGTGCTGGGCGCCCGTCGCCGCGCGGCCCAATCCGCCGCCGACGCGCGACGCCTGCGGGCGGGTGAGACCGCGCTCGACGTGACCGCGGAGGCGCTCCGGGCGTTCCACATGCTCGCGGGCCTCCGGCGGATGGCCGCGGTGCTCGACGCCCAGGTCGCGCTCGCCGGGGACCTCACCCGCGTCGCCACCGCGCGCTACGCCGCCGGCGCGGCGCCGCAGTCGGACGTCCTGCGCGCCGACACCGAGACGCGCCGGCAGGCCACGCGGCGGGCCGCGCTCCGGGGCCAGACGGTCGCGGCCGAGGCGATGCTCAACGCCGCCCTCGGCCGCGCGGGCGACCTCCCGGTGCCGGAGCTCGCCGCCGCGCCCGACGAGCCCCCGGCGGCCGCGGAGGCGCTGGTCGCCGAGGCCCTGCGCTCGCGGCCCGAGCTCGCGTCGGTCGAGGCCTCGCGTCGTCAGTACGGCTCGGAGGTCGAGGCGATGCGCGCGATGTACGCGCCGATGGCCTTCGTGCGCGCGGGGGCCTCGACCACCATGAGCGACGGCCCGGGGGTGATGGTGATGGTGGGGGTGAGCGTGCCGATCTGGCGGGCGCGGCTCGCGGCGGGCGTCGCCGAGGCCCGCGCCATGGGGACCATGGCCGACGCGGAGCTGCGCGGGGCGCGCACGATGATCGAGGGCGAGGTGCGCGCCGCCCTCGGCTCGCTCGACGCCGCCCGCGTGCGGTCGGCCGCCCTGCGCGACGAGGTCGAGCCGCAGGCGGTCCAGACCCTGCGGGCGACGATCGCGGCCTACGCCGCTGGTCAGACGCCGCTCGTCGCGGTGATCGAAGCCATCGTGTCGCTGCGCATGACGCAGGAGGAGCGGGTGATGGCGGAGGTCGATGTCGGCGTCGTCCGCGCGCGGCTGGAGCGCACCGTCGGGCGCTTCGGCGGGCCGCGATGACGCTTCATCCGCTGGTGGCGCGAGGGTGGCGCACCCTCTCGCTCGTCACCCTCGCGGTCCTCGTGGTCGCGCTCGGGTCGCTTCTCGCCCAGCACCTCCGACGCGGCTGGCCCTTTTCGCTGCACCACGGGATGGCGCCGGCGAATCCGCCCGGAGGGCACGTCGCCGCCGCGCCGCCCGCCCTCGACGGGACGGAGGCCGTCGATCCGCACGCGGCCCACACCGTGCCTGGGCGCGTGCCGGTGGCGGTCCCCCGGGGGCAGCTCGACGCGATCGGCGTGCGCATCGCCCGCGTCGCGAGGGAGGACATCGGTCGGCCCGTGCGCGCCGTCGCGACGGTGGCGCTCGACGAGTCGCGGGTCTCGCACGTTCACACCCGCGTGGCGGGGTGGATCGAGCGGCTCTACGTCAACACCACCGGGCAGCGCGTCACGCGTGGAGCCCCCCTCGCCGCCATCTTCTCGCAGGAGCTGCTGGCCTCGCAGAACGAGTTCATCGCCCTGCGCCAGAACCTCGCCCACCCGACCACCGCGATGGCCACGCAGAGCCTCCTCGCGGCCACGCGCAGCCGCCTCGCGGTGCTCGGGATGACCCCGGCGGAGCTCGCCCGGGTCGAGAGCACGGGCCGCCCCCTGCGCACCGTCACCGTGGTGGCACCCCGCACCGGCGTGGTGCTCCACCGCGGCATTGCCGTCGGGACCGCGGTGGACCCCTCGACGGAGCTGCTCACGATCGCGGACCTCTCCCGCGTCTGGGTGCTGGCCGAGGTCCCCGAAGGCGACATCCCCGCGATCCAGCGGGACACGCCGGCGCGGCTCGAGTTCGCGGCCTCGGGCCGGGCCCCCTTCGAGGCGCGAATCGACTTCCTCTACCCCACCCTCACCGAACGCACGCGGACCTTGCGCGCGCGCTTCGTGGTCCCGAACGACGACGGCTCCCTGCGCCCCGGCCTCTACGGTGAAGCCAACTTCCAGGTGAGAACTCATGGGGCGCTGACCGTCCCGCGGGACGCCGTCGTGGACACCGGCGAGACCCAGCACGTCTTCGTCGTCGGGAGTGACGGGCGCTTCGTGCCCCGGGCCGTCACGCTGGGGACCCGGCTCGACGACCGCGTGGAGGTGCGCGAGGGGCTAAACGGCGAGGAGTCGATCGTCGCTTCGGGGGTGTTCCTGATCGACTCGGAGAGCCGGCTGCGCGCTTCGGGGGGCGGCACGGGTCACGCCCACGGCGGGCAGACAGCGCCGGCCGGCGCAGCACCGCCCGATCGTGGCGCCCGTCCCGAGCCCGCTCCGAGCCCACCACCGGGCTCGCCTCACGCGGGGCACTAGGAGCCGCCGCCGTGGTCGAGCGCATCATCGAGCTGTCCGCGAAACGCCCATGGATCGTCTTCGGCGTGATGGCCCTCCTCATCGTGTGGGCCGTCATCGCGATGAGGCGGACGCCGCTCGACGCGATCCCCGACCTCTCCGATCCGCAGGTCATCGTGTTCACCGACTGGATGGGCCGGAGCCCCGACCTCGTCGAGGACCAGATCACCTACCCCCTCGTGCGCGCGCTCCAGAGCACGCCCCACGCCCGGACGGTGCGCGGCTACTCGATGTTCGGGATGAGCTTCATCTACGTGATCTTCGAGGACGACACCGACATCTACTGGGCGCGCACCCGGGTGCTCGAACAGCTCGGGCGCGTGCAGCGGCTCCTGCCCCCGGACGTCGCGCCCGTCCTCGGGCCCGACGCGACCGGCGTCGGCTGGGTGTTCCAGTACGTGCTCGAGGACACCTCCGGGCGACGCGACCTCGCGCAGCTCCGTGAGCTCCAGGACTTCACGATCCGCCCGACGCTCCAGGCGGTCTCCGGCGTCGCCGAGGTCGCGACGGTCGGCGGCTTCGAGCGCCAGTACCAGATCGTCCTCGATCCGAACCGCCTCGCCGCCTACGGACTCTCGCTGGCCGACGTGACCCGCGCCGCGCGGGACGCCAACTCCGAGGTGGGGGCGCGCGTGCTGGAGGTCGCCGGGCGCGAGTACGTCCTGCGCGGCCGCGGGTACGTGCGGACCCTCGCCGACCTGGAGGCGAGCGTCGTGACCGTGGGCGCGGGGGGCAACCCCGTCCGGCTGCGCGACGTCGCGCGCGTCCAGTTCGGCCCCGAGATCCGCCGGGGCGCCGCGGACTTCGACGGCCGCGGCGAGGCCGTCGGCGGCATCGTCGTGATGCGCATCGGCTCCAACGCCCTCCAGGTCAACGACGCCGTCAAGGCCGAGATCGCGCGGCTGAGCCTGCCCGAGGGCGTCCGCCTCGTGCCGACCTACGACCGCTCGCACCTGATCCGCGGCTCCGTCGCGACGCTGAGAAATACGCTCATCCAGGAAGGCGTCATCGTCGCGCTCATCTGCCTCTTTTTCCTGTTCAGCGCCCGCTCGGCCTTCGTCGCCGTCGTCGTCATCCCGCTCGCGGTCCTGCTCACCTTCATTCCGACGTTCCACGCCGGCATGTCGATCAACATCATGTCCCTCGCCGGGATCGCGATCGCGGTGGGGGAGCTCGAGGACGCCTCCACGACCTTCGTCGAGAACGGCGCGCGCCGGCTCTCGCTCGCGGCCCCCGGCGCAGACCGGCGACGCGTCATCCTCGACGCGCTCAAGGAGGTCGGACGCCCCACGTTCTTCTCCCTCCTGCTCGTCACCGTCAGCTTCGTCCCGCTCCTCAGCCTGACCGGCCAGGCCGGGCGGCTGTTCCGCCCGCTCGTCCTCACGCACACCTTCGCCACCTTCGCGGCGGCGCTGCTCTCCGTGACGCTGGTGCCGCCGCTCATGCTGCTCGTGATGCGGGGCAGGTTTCGCCGGGACGACGAGAACCCCGTCAGCCGCGTCCTGACCCGGATGTATCGGCCGGTGGTGCGCCTCGCCGTCCGGGCGCGATGGTTCGTCCTGCTCGCCGCGGCCGCGCTGCTCGCGGCGACGGTGCCCGTGGCCCTCCGCCTGGGATCGGAGTTCATGCCGCCCCTCGACGAGGGCTCCCTCCTCGTCATGCCGACGACCTTCCCGGGCATCTCGATCGAGGAGGCGCGCCGGGCGCTCACGGCCCAGGATCGGATCATCCGATCCTTCCGGGAGGTGTCGTCGGTGCATGGCAAGGCCGGCCGGGCGGAGACGGCCACCGACCCGGCGCAGCTCGACATGATCGAGAGCGTCGTGGTCCTGCGCCCCACGAGCGCGTGGCCGCGGCGGTATGCCGCGCGGTGGTACAGCGGAGGGCCCGAGTGGCTGCGGGTTCCCCTCCGATGGATCTGGCCTGAGCAGCGTCCGCGCACGCTCGAAGAGCTCAGCCGCGACCTGGACGCGGCGCTGCGGATGCCCGGCTACCAGATGGCGATCGCGCCGCCGATCCGCACGCGCATCGACATGCTGACGACCGGCGTGCGGACACCCGTTGGCGTCAAGGTCTTCGGCCCCGACCTCGCGGAGATCGAGCGCCTCTCCATCGCCCTCGAGGGGATGCTGCGCAGCGTTCCTGGGACGCGCAGCACCTTCGCCGAGCGCCAGACGGGCCGCGAGTACATCGACGTCGTCCCCGATCGCGAGGCCATCGCGCGCTACGGACTGAGCGTGCGGGACGTCCACGACGTCGTCGAAGCGGCCGTCGGGGGCATGGCGGTCTCGACCGTGATCGCGGGCCGGTCGAGGTTCTCGATCAACCTGCGCTACGCCGCGGACTACCGGGCCGATCCCGACTCGCTGCGCCGCATCCTCATCCCGGTGGCCAGCTCGGAGCCGGTGGGCGAGGCGGAGCCCGGCGGCGCGGGCGCCGGCTCATCCCCGGCGGGCAACAGCGCCCAGGGGGCCATGGGTGGCAGCGGCATGGGAGGCGGCGGTGCAGGTCGCACCGGGATGCGGGTCGGGTCCCCGGGTGGCGCGAGCCCGGCACCGGCGATGGGCGCACCCGCCGCATCCGCGCCTGATCCGAGTGATCGCTGGCGACCGTCCGGGGCGACGGTTCCGCTCGGGGCGATCGCGGACGTGCGGGTCGTGACCGGCCCGCCGATGATCAAGGACGAGAACGGCGTCCTGGTCGGCTACGTCTTCGCCGACATCGACGCCTCGCAGCGCGACCTCGGCGGCTGGGTGAGCGACGCGAGGGCCGTCGTCGTGCGCCAGTTGTCACTGCCTCCGGGCTACCGGCTGCAATGGACGGGTCAGTACGAGTTCATGGCGGAGATGCAGGCGCGCATGGCCTGGGTGGTGCCGCTCACCCTCCTGCTGGTCGTCTTCCTTCTTCGTCGAGCCATGCGCGGGTGGGCCCAGACGGGCCTGGTCCTCACCAGCCTGCCCTTCGCATTGATCGGCAGCGTCTGGCTGCTTCACTTGCGGCACTACAACGTCTCGACCGCCGTGTGGGTGGGCCTCATCGCCGTCATCGGAACCGCTTCCGAGACCGGCATCCTCATGGTCGAGTTCCTCGATCAGGCGGTCTCGCTGCGTCAGAAGGACAAGGCATCGCTCGACGTGCGCGACGTGGATGAAGCCGTCGTGGAGGGGGCCTCGTCGCGGGTACGGCCCATCGTGATGTCGGTGGCCAGCACGGTGCTGGGCCTCCTGCCCCTGCTCTGGGAGGCGGGCCCGGGCGCCGACGTCTCCGCGCGCATCGCCGCTCCGGTCGTGGGCGGCCTGGTGTCGTGTCTGGCGCTCACGCTTCTCGTGCTGCCCGCCGCCTACGCGGTCTGGCGCAGGAGACAGATTCGTCGCGGGGGCATCGATGGACCGCCCGAGGCGGAAGGAGTCGCGCCGGCATGAAGGACTGTCCATCGGACAGCTCACGACCCCGCGGTCTCCCACGCACTGAGGGGCGCCGGCGTGCCGGGATCCAGAACGACCTACCGGTCGGCCGCGAACGAGGGATGTAATCCGGCACGCCCGGCTGCGTCGGCCCCGTCGAACCGGAGCCGAACCCCATGACGTCCTCGCTCGCCAACCCACTGTCCCCTCCCAACGACCCGACGCGCGTGCAGCTCGCGGTGCTCGGCATGACCTGCGCGGCCTGCGTCGGCCGCATCGAGCGCGTCCTCGGCCGCGCCCCGGGCGTGCTCGACGCGCGGGTGAACCTCGCCACCCAGCACGCGACGATCGACTACGACCCGGCCGCGACGGCCCCGGAGGCCCTCGCCGAGGCGATCCGCGGGGCGGGCTACGAGGTCCCCGACGTGCCCGCGGCGGGCGAGGCGCCGCCCGACGGTGCGACGCGCCTCGCGCGCATCGACGCCGCCGAGGAGGCCGACGCCCGACGCGACCGGCGCGACCTCGTGGTGGCCGCGGCGCTGGCCGTGCCGCTCCTGGTCGTCGGCATGTCGCACGGCGCGATCCCGGGGACCGCGGGCGCCGCCGGGCGCTACCTCCAGCTCGCGCTGGCGACGGGCGTGGTCTTCGGCCCAGGCCGCCGCTTCCTCCGACTCGCGGCCGCGGCGCTGCGCCACCGGAGCGCCGACATGAACGTCCTCATCGCGCTCGGCGCCCTCACGGCGTGGGGCTGGTCGGCGGCCGTCACGCTCGCCCCGCAGCTGCTCCCGCACGGCGAGCACGGCCACGTCCCGGTGTACTTCGAGGCGGCCGGGGCGATCATCGCGTTCATGCTGCTGGGCAAGGCCCTGGAGCGGCGCGCGCGCCGGCGCCTCGGGGACGCGGTGCGCGGCCTCGTGGCCCTCCAGCCGCCGAGCGCGACGCGCCTGCGGGGCGGGGCCGAGCTCGAGGTGACCGTGGGGTCGCTGCTCCCGGGCGACCGGGTGCGCGTGCGTCCCGGGCAGCGCGTCCCGACCGACGGGGCGGTCGTGGAGGGTCAGGCCGCCGTGGACGAGTCGATGCTCACCGGCGAGAGCGTGCCGGTGGAGCGCGGGCCCGGCGCCCCCGTGCAGGGCGGGACGCTGGTCGAGGGCGGCAGCCTCGTGATCGAGGTGACGCGCCGTGGCGCCGAGTCGGCGGTCGCGCGGATCGTGGACGCCGTCTCCGAAGCCCAGGGCACGCGCGCCCCCATCGCCCGCCTCGCCGACCGCGTGAGCGCGGTGTTCGTGCCGGCGGTGGTGGCGCTCGCCGCGCTCACCTTCGCCGCGTGGATGGTGCTCCCGCGCGGGTCGGGCGGGCTGGCCGCCGCGGTCGAGCACTTCGTCGCGGTGCTGGTGATCGCCTGCCCCTGCGCGCTCGGGCTCGCCACGCCCGCCGCGGTCGCCGTGGGTACGAGCCGCGCGGCCGCCCTCGGGCTGCTGGTGAAGGGCGGCGAGGCCCTGGAGCGCGCCTCGAAGATCGACCAGGTGCTCTTCGACAAGACGGGCACCCTCACGCTGGGCCGGATGGCCCTCGCGCAGGTGCTCCCCGTGGGCGCGAGGGGCGAGGACGAGTTGCTCGCGTTGGCGGCCGCCGCGGAGGCGGGGAGCGAGCACCCCGTGGCGCGCGCGATCGTCGCGGGCGCTGCCGCGCGGGGCCTGACAGTCGTCGCCGCGACGGAGTTCGCGGCGACCCCGGGCGGCGGCGTGCGGGCCCGCGTCGGCGCGTCGCTCGTGTGCGTCGGCACGACCCGCTGGCTGGCGTCGCAGGGGGTCGCCGCCAACGCGCTGGAGCCCGCAGCGGCAGCGGCCGCGGGCCGGGGCGAGACGCCCGTGTTCGTGACCATCGACGGCGCCCTGACGGGCCTCGTGACGGTGGCCGACACGGTGCGCCCCGAGGCCGCCGCGGCCGTGGCCGCGCTGACGGCGATGGGCGTGTCCGTGGCAATGGCCACGGGCGACCGGCGGGCGACGGCGCTGGCGGTCGCGCTCGCCGCGGGCGTGGGCGAGGTGCATGCGGAGGTGCGGCCCGAGGAGAAGTCCGCGCTGGTGGCGCGGCTGCGCGCCGCGGGGCGCACCGTGGCGATGGTGGGCGACGGCGTGAACGACGCGCCCGCGCTGGCCGCGGCCGACCTCGGCGTGGCCATGGGCGGCGGCGCGGACGTCGCGGCGGCCGCCGCGGACGTAACGATCCTGCGGGGCGGCGTCGCGGCGGTGCGGACGGCGGTCGGGCTCGCGCGGGCCACGCTGCGCACGATCCGGCAGAACCTCTTCTGGGCCTTCGTCTACAACCTGGTCGGCATCCCCCTCGCGGCGGGGCTGCTCGAGCCCTTCACGGGCTGGGCGCTCTCGCCGGTCTTCGCGAGCGCGGCGATGTCGCTGTCGAGCGTCTCGGTGCTGCTCAACTCGCTGCGGCTGCGGCGGTGGGCGCCGTGACCCCCTCCGTGCCCGACGACGCCCGCGCCGCTAGACTCCCGCCCATGGACGCCCACGTCACCGAGTCGCTGCTCGCCGACCGCCCGAGCTTCCTCGCCTTCCTGGAGCGCCGCCTCGGCGACCGCGCGGCGGCCGAGGACATCCTCCAGGACGCCTACGCCCGCAGCATGACCCACGGCGCCTCGCTCCGGCAGGACGAATCGTCGCGCGCCTGGTTCTACCGGATCCTGCGCAACGCGGTGATCGACCGCCGGCGCCGGGACGCGAGCCACGGCCGCGCGCTCGACGCCCTGGCCGCGGAGCTGGATGAGCCGGAGGCACCGCCGGTGGCGGCCCTCGCGCCGACCACCTGCGCGTGCGTGGGGCGGCTGGCGGACGCGATGAAGCCCGAGTACGCGGCGGCGCTCCGGCAGGTGACCGTTGCCGGGCAGAGCGTGAAGGACTTCGCCGAGGCCGAGGGCATCACCGCGAACAACGCCGCGGTGCGGGTCTTCCGGGCGCGCGAGGCGCTGCGCGCGCGGGTGCGGGCCTGCTGCGGGTCTTGCGCGGACGACGGGTGCGCCGACTGCACCTGCGCCCCGGCGATGTAGCTGCCACGCGCACGACGACGGTCGAACGCGATGCGAGACCATGGGCCGCCGTGGCGTGCCGGGTGCGGGTCACCAACGCCTACCCGCGGGCCAGGGCGCGCGTGGCCCGCTCGTGGACGGCGCTCCAGCCGACGTTGCGCCAGAAGGCGTCGAAGTAGCCCGACTTGTTCGCCCCGTAATCGATCGCGTAGGCGTGCTCGTAGACGTCCAGCACCAGCAGCGGGGAGGCGCTCCAGCCGCCCATCGCGTGGCTCTCAGTCTGGACGATCTCCAGCGTGTGTGAGACCCCGTCGGCCACCAACACCACCCAGCCGTTGGCCGCCTTCGCGGCGCCGAGCATCTGCGCGCGGAAACGGTCCATCGAGCCGAAGCGCTGCGTCACCATGGTCGCGAGTGCGGCCGGTGGCCGCTGCCCGGCCGCGAGGTTGGCGAAGTAGAGCTCGTGCAGGACGGCGCTGTTGCGCGCTGCGAGCTCGGCCGACTTCAACGTCCCGTAGAGGCTCCAATACGCGCCCGACTGCGCCGGGTCGGCGGTGCCGAGCTGCGTGCGGATCTCGTTGAGCTTGCGCACCGCGCCGCCGTAGTTGTTGTCGTGGTGCGAGACCAGCATCCGCTCGGAGAGCCCCGGCAGCGACGTCGGCGCGAAGGGCAGCGGCACGACGGCAACCTCCGGCGGGTTCGGTCCGAGGGGCGTTCCCGCGTCGGGTCGGCGCGGCTGGGCCTCGGCGTCGTGGCCCTGGAGGAGAGTCGCGGCGGCGGCGCCCAGCGCCACCGCGCCAAAGTCCCTGCGGTCGATGGTCTTCATCTCGCTTGTCGTTCTCCGCGGCCTGTTGGAACGGCGACCAGGGCCTGGTTACGCCCGTGGCTCCCGTCGAGGTGTACATCGACTCGCGGGGCGAGGCGCCGCTCGGACCGCCCCTCGGCTCGTTGGGCGCGCCCGCTCGATACTCGCCGACCCGGCCGTGCGCGCACCCGATCACGGAACGTACACGGGGCGACCGATTCCGGGTCACAGGCGCAACGCCGCCGCCTAGAACGGCGCAGGAGGTCTCTACCTATGATGAAGCTGCTCTCCCCCCGGACCCTCGTGATCCTTGGGGCGCTCTCCCTCGCCACGGGCCTCGGGGCGACGGTCACCGCCGTTCGCACCGCCCGGGGCGACGGCGATTGCTGCTACCCCGGCTCGCCCTGCTGCCATCCCGGCTCGCCCTGCTGCCAGGGCCGCCACCGCGCGGGCTGACCCGACGCCCGCGTGCCTCCGACCCGCGAAGCCTCGGAGGCCGAGCTCGACGACCTCATGGCGCGCCTCAGCGACGGAGAGCGCGAGGCCTTCACGCCGCTGTTCCGCGCGCTCCACCCGCGCGCGCGGCGGGTGGCGGCCCGGCGCCTGGAGTCCGCGCGCGCCGACGAGGTCGCCCAGGTCGCCATGATCAAGCTCTTCACCCGCGCGGCCTCCTTCACCCCCGGGCGCCCGGCGCTGCCGTGGTTCTACGCCGTGGTGGCCAACGAGGTCCGCGCCGAGCTTCGTCGCACCCGGCACGACGCCGGCGCCGTCCCGGAGCACCACCCGAGCCCCGAGGCCGCGGCGGATGACGCCCTCGCCGAGCGCGAGCTCCACCGGGCGCTCCAGCAGAGCGTGGACGCGCTCGACCCGACCTCGGCCGAGGCCATCGCCGTCCTGCTCGGGGAGGCGGCGCCCCCGCCCGTCGCGCCCGCCACGCATCGCAAACGCCTGTCCCGCGCCTACGCCCGACTCCGCGCCCTGCTGGGAGGTGACTTGTGACCGTTGATCCGACCGCCCCGCCGTCCCTCGAAGCGCGCGCCCGCCGGGCCTACGAGTGGGGCCTCGCCCGGGACGGGCTCGTGCGCGCATTGATCGTCCTCGGCCTGTCGGCGCTCGCCGCGCGTGTGGCGGGCGTCGCACTCCGGCCCCTCACCCTGGCGCTGGTCGTGCTCGCCTGGACCTTCCTCGGCTGGCGCCGCGGGTGGTGGCTGCGGGGCGCGCAGGTGGGCCTGCTGGGCGGCCTCGCGGCGCTGCTGCTCCCGATGTCCTTGCTGCGGCCCTGCTGCCCGCCCGGGATGATGGTCTGCGAGGGCTGCTGCGCCCGCCCCGGCACCTGCGCCCTCGCCGGCATGGCGCTCGGCGTGGTGCTGGCGGCGCTCCTGCCCCGCCACGGCGACAGCGGGCAGCGGGCGCGGGCCGGCATCGGGATGCTGCTGGGCGTCGTGTCGATCGGGTCGGTGCGGTGCAGCGGGCTCTTCCTGGGCGAGGCGCTGGGCATGCTCGCCGGGCTCCTCGGCGGGGCCGCGGCGATCGGCGCCGGTGCCTGGGTCTGGACCCGGGCGAGAGCGACGGCGTGACGTAGCGCCAGGACGCTCGGCTCGGATCGGCTCACGCCGGACCGGGGCGCGAATGGAGCGGGGGGAGCGCCTCCGGGGTCCATCGCCCACCGAGCGAGGCGTCCGCCGTGCCCGTTCGCCCACCCTCCACGAGCTGTCGGAGGCCCTCAGCGGTAGCCGCGGGCGAGCAGATACTTCGCTCCGGCGGCGAAGGCGTCGGGGCCCGGGACCGTGAACCCGAAGGCGTCGGCCAGGCGCGCGGTCGTGTTGAAGGCGAAGGAGACGGCGAGCGCGTCCTCGATCTGCGCGCGCGAGACGCCCGCGGCCCGGAGGGCGCGCATGTCGTCCGCATCGACCGAGTGCCCGGTCGTCAGCTTGCGCAGCATGCGCAGCGTCGCCCGCAGCGGCTCCCCGATGGGAGCGGACTCCAGATCAGTGAGCACCGCGGAGACCTTGGCGCGGTCGCCGTAGGCGCCCTCCGCCACCGCCGTGTGGGCCCGCGTACACCACTCGCATTCGTTGGCCCTGGCGACCACCGCGGCCATGAGCTCGCGGTCGCCGACCAACCACGCGGACGGCCCGCGCATGGCCTCGTGGGTCACGCCCTGCATCGGCCCGCCGTAGAACTCGGGGCGGTACTTCACCAGCTTGATGACGTCGAGCACGTCCTGGCGCGAGAAGGCGCGGATGAGCGCGAAGAGTGCCTTCGTGCCGAGGCCGTGGCCGCCGTCGAGGATCGCGAGGCGCATGCTCACGTCCCCTCCGCGGCGCGGAGCGCCGCCAGGGCCGCGTCGTACTGGCGCGACGCCTGCCCGACCGCGGCGCACACGACGAGCTCGAAGACCTGGTCCTCGCTGAGCCCGGCCGCCCTCGCGGCCGCGACGTCCGCGTCGGTCACCCGGTGGGCGTGCTCGGCGACCTTGCGAACCAGCGTCTGCAGCGGCTCGTCGAGACCCTCCCGCGCGAACGCCGCGCGGCGCTGGGCGGGCGAGGCCCGGCCGTCTCCCTCGAGGATCCGCGTCACCAGCGCCTCCCGCGCGCGAGTCACGTCGGTCATTCGGCGCCCCCTAGCTCGGCGGCGCGCGCGAAGCCCGCGAGGAGGCGGCCCCAGTCCCCCTCGGTGTCGAAGACGCGACGCATCTCGTCGCGGCGCGCCCCGTACCGGTCGAGGCGACGGTGCTCGAGCTCGACCCGCGTCCGGTTGTCGCCCTCCGCCACGAAGCGCACCTCGATCTCGGTGTTGAGCTGCGGGTCGAACTGCCAGTTCGCGTCGATGTCCCAGGTGAGGACGAGGCGCACGGTGGGCTCCCACACGAGGACGCGCCCCCACTCGCAGGTGCTCCCGTCCTCACCGCGCTCGTACCATCGCCCCCCGACCCGCGGCTCCAGCACGGCGTCCACCGCGTTCGCCTTGCCGATCTTGTAGTGCGCGAGGGGCCACCAGGTGCCCATCCGCTCGGTGAACACCCGCCACGCCACGGCCTGCGGCGCGTTGACGCCCAGGACCTTCCGAACGCGGTTCGGGTCGAAGTCGCCCGCCCCTGTCTGCTCCGTCATCGCCGCTTCCTCTCCTTGACCGCTTCCTGCTCCGCCGCCGCCTTGAACGCGACGAGCGCCTCGTCCCAGAACCCGTCGAGCCAGTCGCGCACCGCCGCGATCCCCGTCGGGTCCACGGCGTAGAGCCGCCGCGTGCCCTCCGCGCGGTCGGTGACCAGGCGGGCCGCCTTCAGCACCTTCAGGTGCTGCGACACCGCCGGCCGGCTCACGTCCATCCCGTCAGCGATCTCCTGCACCGAACGGGCGCCACGCTGCACCCGCGCGAACACCGCCCGCCGGGTCCGATCGCCGAGCGCGTCCAGCACCTGGCCAGCGTTAGTCATCACTTACCGTAAGTATCCACTAACCATATCCGCCCGGTCAAGTCTTCGTCGGCCGACCGCCGAGGCTGGTTGAATATTCAACCGTACGCTTGAATAATGGAGTCGATGACGACGGCGCACCGCCGGTTCAAGGACAGCCTCTACGAGCAGTTCGCGCGCGTTGGGAAGGCCGTCGCGGCGCCCAAGCGGGTCGAGCTGCTCGACCTCCTCGGCCAGGGATCGCGCACCGTCGAGGCCCTCGCCGGCCTGGCGGCGATCTCGGTGCCCAACGCGTCTCAGCACCTGCAGGTGCTCCGCGCGGCGCGCCTCGTCGAGGCCCGAAAGCGTGGCCTCTACGTCGAGTACAGCCTCGCCGACGACGAGGTTGGCCACTTCGTCGTGACGCTGCGCGGCCTCGCCGCGGCGCGACTGGCGGAGGTCGAGCAGATCACCCGCGCCCACTTCGACGGGCGGGGTGGCCCCGACGCGGTGGCGGGTGACGAGCTCATCGGGCGCGTGCGCCGCGGGGAGGTCACCGTGCTCGACGTGCAGCCCGCCGAGGAGTACCGCGCCGGCCACTTTCCGCGGGCGGTCTCGATCCCGATCGACGAGCTCAAGGCCCGCCTCAAGGAGCTGCCGAAGGACCGCGAGGTCGTCGCCTACCGCCGCGGTCCCTACTGTGTGATGGCCGTCGAGGCCGTCGAGCTGCTGCGCCAGAAGGGTTTCACGGCCCGGCGCATGGAGCTGGGCGTTCCCAACTGGCGCGCGCGCGGGTGGCGCGTCGCGACCGTGCGCCGGGGGGCAGGCGCGTGATCTTCAAGCCGTTCTACGCCTTCGAGACTGGCTGCGCGGCGTACGTCCTCGGCTGCGGGGGCCTCGGTCTGTGCGCCGTCGTTGATCCGCGCGAGCCCGAGGTGGACGCCTATGCGGCCTTCGCAGCGACGAAGGGGATGCGCATCACCCACGTCATCGACACGCACGTCCACGCCGACCACCGCTCGGGCGGGCCCGCGCTCGCCTGGATGAGCGGCGCCGCCTATTGCCTGCACGCGTCCGCCGACGTCGAGCTGCCCTTCGAGCCACTCGCCGACGGTCAGGAGATCGCGCTCGGCAACGTGCGGCTGACGGTGCTCCACACCCCAGGGCACACGCCCGAGGGGATCTGCCTCGTCGTGGCCGACCTTCGCCGCGGCACGGACCCGTGGTTCGTCCTCACGGGCGACACGCTCTTCGTCGGCGCCGTCGGGCGCCCCGACCTCCCAGGGCAGGCGAGAGAGAGCGCCGGCGCCCTGTACGACAGCCTCGACGCGAAGATCCTGACGTTGCCGGCGACCTCGAGCTCTTCCCCGGCCACTTCGCGGGCTCCCCCTGCGGAGCCGGGATGAGCGGCAAGCCGTCGAGCACACTCGCGTTCGAGCCGCGCTGCAACCCTCAGCTCTCGATGCCGCGCGAGGAGTTCATCGCCGCGCTTGCCGACGTGCCCCCGAAGCCCGCCGCGATGGAGGAGACCCTCCGCGTCAACCGCGGCCGCGCAGTTGGGGCGCGATGAGCGACGTCCGCCTCGGGCTCGGGAGAACCTCGGACAGTTCTCGCTCCTGGTGCTCGTCAACGCCTTCGTCGGCGCGATGGTCGGCATGGAGCGCACGATCCTGCCGCCGATCGCGGAGCGGGAGTTCCACCTCGCGGCGCGGTCCGCGGTGCTGTCGTTCATCGTGGTGTTCGGCGTCACCAAGGCGCTGACCAACTACCTCGCCGGGCGACTGTCCGACCGCGTCGGCCGCAAGCACGTCCTCGTCGCGGGATGGCTCTTGGCGGCCCCGGTGCCTTTCCTGCTCATGTGGGCGCCGAGCTGGTCGTGGGTGCTCTTCGCCAACGCGCTGCTCGGCGTGAGCCAGGGCCTGACGTGGTCCACCACCGTCATCATGAAGATCGACCTCGCGGGCCCGCAGAAGCGCGGCCTCGCGATGGGGCTCAACGAGTTTGCGGGCAACTTCCCCGTCGCCGCCAGCGCCCTCGCCACGGGCTTCCTCGCGGCCCGCTACGGCCTGCGCCCCGAGCCCTTCTACCTCGGGGTTGTATTCGTCGCCGCCGGTCTCCTTCTCCCGGTCTTCGCCGTGCGCGAGACGAGGTCTTCCTGTTCGCGGTCGCGGAGCTCATCGAGGCGTACTCGCTCGAACGGGCGCGACGCGCCGTGCGCTCGCTGATGGCACTCAGCCCCGACACGGCGAGCGTGAAGAGGGACGACGGCGCGTGGCGCGAAACGGACTCCGCGCGGGTCACCGCAGGCGCCCTCGTGCGGGTGCGGCCGGGCGAGCGTCTGCCGTTGGACGGCGTGGTCACGGCGGGGGCCTCGTCGGTCGATCAGGCGCCGATCACGGGCGAGAGCGTCGCGGTCGCCAAGGGCGTCGGCGACGCGGTCTACGCCGGGTCGATCAACGGCGAGGGGCTGCTGGAGTTCCGCACCACCGGCGGCCGGGACGACACCACCCTCGCCCGCATCGTCCGCAGCGTGCAGGAAGCCCAGGCGCAGCGAGCCCCCACGCAGCGCATCGTGGACCGCTTCGCGCAGCGCTACACCCCCGTCGTCTTCGGGCTGGCAACGCTCGGCAACCATCGATTCGTCGAGGAGGAAGGCGCGTGCGGCGCCCCCGTCGAAACCGCGCTGAGGGCGCAGGAGGCGCAGGGCCGGACCGCCGCCGTGCTGATGCGGGGTCGGTCGGCGCTGGCCGTGCTCGCCGTCGCCGACGTGCCCCGCGAGACCAGCGTGCAGGCGCTACGCGAGCTGCACGCGCTCGGCGTGCGGACGGTCCTGCTGAGCGGCGACAACCAGGTCACGGCAGAGGCGATCGCGCGCTCTGTGGGCATCGACGACGCGCGCGGCGAGCTGCTCCCTGAGGAGAAGCGCGCGGCGATCGAGGCGCTGCGCGCGGAGCACGAGCGCGTCGGCATGGTGGGCGACGGGGTCAACGACGCGCCCGCGCTGGCGGCCGCAACGATGGGCTTCGCGATGGGTGCCGCGGGCACGGACACGACGATCGAGACCGCCGACGTGGCCTTCATGCGGGACGACCTGCGGGCGCTGCCGGAGTTCATCCGACTCAGCCGGCGAACCGCGGCGATCCTGAAGCAGAACCTCGTGTTCGCCGTCGGCAGCAAGGCGGTGTTCTTCGTGCAAAGCCAGGTGGTCCGCATCGGCGGCGCGGCGACGAAGACCGCGTTCGGTCTGGTGCCCCACGGAAACACGGGCGGCGCCAACGTCAGCCCCTTCGCGCGCATTTACGTGCCGCCCGACCTCGAGGCGCGGATCCAGGAGGCGCGCGCCACGAGCGGGTGACCCCTCACTCCGGGTTGAGGGCCTCGAGGAAGGCCACCGCCGCCTCGACCTTCTCGTCGGTCACGGTGGGCCGCGGGAGCAGGTCCGGGTCGATGGTGCTCCGTCCTACATCTGTCAGGTGAGGCTCACGATGGCGCTCGATGCGGGAGACTTCGAGACAGCCGCGGGGCTCGTGGCGTTGTTGAAGGCCCGGTCTGGCGGACGGTGGCGGCGACCCTCGACCGGCTCACGATCCGTGCGCTGCGCTTCGACATCGACGGGCCGAGCCGAGTGATCGCTGCACGTCGGACAGCGTACGCGGAAGCACGACACCGCCTCGCCCGCCGAGGTGGCACACACAACGCCTGCCCGAACAGGATCAGGTTGAGCCCAGAGATCACGGAGCCCAGGAGCAGGGCTCCGCCGAGAGTCAGGGGCGTGGGCCAGCGCACGCCGAGCGCAAGCGCGAGGAGCGCGTTGACGGCGCCGCCGGTCGTCCTTGCGCAGGACGATGCAACGCGGATCGAGGTCGGAGACGCCGCGAGTGAGGTTGTTGTCGGCGGCCCATCAAAGAACCGCGCTTCGTCGCAGCCATCAACACTCTACCGGCGCTGCCAGAACGCGAGGAGCACGCCGATCGCGGAGAACACGATTGCGCCGATGGGGAATGCGAGGCGCGCTGCGCGGTCGATCCGCGCGGCGGTCTCGTGATGGCCACGGCGCGCGAGGATGTTCGTGTACACGGACTCCACCACCGCCAGGGCGACGAGGGTGTAGGCGGTCGCGTAGATCCGGTCAGCGATGGTGAGGTACTCGACCGCCGGGAGCGTGTTCGACTGGCCAGACTGAAACGCGATGATGGCGAGCAGGCACGTCACCCCGATGCCGGCCTGCGCGCCGAGGTCTTCGGGGTGGATCCAGAACACCGTGAACGACACCGCCAGAATCAGGAGCAGCGGCAGGAAGAAGCGCGTGAGGTAGAAGCCAGGGCGCCGCGCGACGTCGATGGTGACGGTGGCGACGTCGTAGCCCGGAGCGGAGGGGTGGTGCGCGAAGGGGCGCGTGGCGACCGCGTAGCGCGGCCTCGGCGACACCACCCACGACAGCGCCTCCCCGCGCGCGTCGTCGCCGAGGCTCAGGGCGAAGGGTGCCGCGGCGAAAGCGACCTCGCCAGAGGAGCGCTCGGCGTCCGCGAGTCGAAGTGTCAGACGCTGCCGGTCGAAGGGGAAGAGCCGCAGGTCGAACGGGGAGTGCAGCACGGAG
The DNA here is from genome assembly GCA_030652255.1 of Myxococcales bacterium. Classification (GTDB taxonomy): domain Bacteria; phylum Myxococcota_A; class Polyangia; order Polyangiales; genus SCUS01. Next base: position 43,858 of record JAUSAZ010000166.1, read on the forward strand.
TGGAGACGCCGGGTGCGCACGCAGCGCCCTGCTTCGAACACCGTCTCGTCGAAGTGGTCATCGTGGGAGGAGGTCTCGTTGATGAGCTCCGTCTGCGGGGTGAAGCCCGGCGTCGGTGCCCATGCCTCGTAGAGGTAGTAGTCGGCCTCCCAGGCCTGCGCGCGGTCGTCGATGTTGTAGAGCCCGATGAACACCACACCCACGGACACCGTGACGCGGGCGGGCAGGTGCTCGACGTGCTCCACGGGACAGCATTCCGGGGGGCCCTCGCACCGCTCCCGCGCGAAGGCCGGGTGGACGAACAGCAGCGCCGCACACGCGAGGAGCGCTGGCAGCAGCCGGGTGGATGCGACGGGGCGGGTCATCGGGGCGGTGGGCCCTTCGGGGAGCCGGTCAGGGGTCTTGATCGCAGCCGTGAGCGCCGCTTCAAACGCCCTACCAGAGCGAGCCCCGCGGCCAACAGCGCGGGCCCGCCCCGATCGCGGTCCTGGGCGCCCCGGGTCGCGACGTGACAGCTGCAGCCGCCCGCCTGCGGCATCGGCGCGACCGCGGCGTCGGCGATGCCACCCGCATCGATCACCCTCGGAATGTCGCTTGCGCGGGTCACGTCGATCGGCCGCCCTGCGTCGAGGGCCCCCGCCATCCCATCGACGGGCGAGACCGAGACATCGCGCGGACCGCCCCGGTCAGTGATGACCCCGTGGTCGGTGCTCGCGTCGTGGAAGACCGGCATGCTCGGTGCGCTGGCGTCGATGCTCCGCAGCAGGATGGTCTCCGACGACCAGAACGCCGGGCACGTTCCGCCGACCGACGTGGCCGGGCCGCACGCCGTCGTCGCCCCGTCCACCAGGCGCAGCGAGAGCAGCGGGTCGACGTGGTCGCCGCCGTCGTGGGAGTAGCCCAGCGCGAAGCCATCGCGCGACTCGTCCGCGCACACGAAGAGGGTGCCCGCGTGGTAGCGGAGGCACTTCACGCCGACGTCCGCCGCCATGCGGACCCACGGGCCGCCGCGCTCCGATCGCTGGAGTCCTTCGGCGCGGTTGGCGCTCGCGATCCAGACCGTGGCGCCGTCGTCGGAGAGCGCGAAGCCCAACATCTCGCTCGCGGTCTGACCCACCACCCGGTGCGTCATCCCCCCGTCGTCGCTTCGCAGCAGCGTCGTCGCGAGGCCGCGCGCGGCGCGTAGGTAGAGCACCTCGGGGCGCGTCGGATCGACCCCGGCCAGGAAGATGTTCTGGCCCCCGAGGAAGTCCCTCGTCGTCTCGCGCATCGTGCGGCCGCCGTCGTCGCTCCGCAGCAGCACCGGATCGCCCGTGCTCGCATACCCGGTGACATAGACCCGCATCGGGTCGCCGGGCGCGACGTCCACCGTCTCGGTCGCGTAGCCCGCGAGCAGCGCCCCGGGCTCCCAGGCGCGGCCGCCGTCGGCGGAGAGATAGAGGCGGTTCTCTCCGCCCGGCCCGGCGAGCGCCACCACGTACCGCCCGTCGGCGGTATTGGACACGTCAGCGAAATCCCGCGCGGGGACACCCGACGGCGTCGGCCAGGAGCAGTAGTCGTCGCGACTCGTGGTCAGTCCCGTGAACGATGCGAGGACGAGGGTTCCGTCCGCGCCGATCGAGACCGTCGGGTCGCTCGCGCCGACGGCGCCGTAGGCGGCCTCACAGACCCAGCTCCATGCCCGCCCGCCGTCGCGGGAGACGATCAACCCGAAGGTCGTGCGCAGCGCGAACACGTCGTTGCGTGAGCCCGGGCCCGCCACGAAATAGCCGGCGGTCGGGAAGCGACCGTTCGCGTCCGCCGCGGCGGGTCGCAGGGTCAACCCTGCCATGAGCATCCCGAGGGCGACGCCCAGCCGGGCTGACCTTGGGGCCTGTTGCTTCGGGGTCCTCACCAGGACGTCGTCCATCATCGAGCCACACTCCGGCTGGAGAAGGGTTGCCACCTATCATCCACGATCGACAATTGGGGGTCCGCGATCATGATGTTTCGCTTCCTGCCGAGGGAGCGGCGACGGAAGGGCGGGGCTCACGGTAGGCGAGCAGCCGCAGCGCGTTGGCCACGACGAGGAGCGTCGAGCCTTCGTGCAGCACGACCGCGACGCTGATGCGCGCCAGTCCGAAGAGGGTCGCCGGGATCAGGAACGCGACCATCCCGAGGCTCGCCCAGAGGTTCTGGCGGATGACCCGTCGGCACGCCCGGCTGAGCCCCACCGCGAAGGGCAGCGTACGCAGGTCGTCGCCCATCAGCGCGATGTCGGCCGTCTCCAGCGCGACGTCCGAGCCTCCGGCCCCCATCGCGATGCCGACCGTCGCGCGGGCGAGCGCCGGCGCGTCGTTGACCCCGTCGCCGATCATGGCGACGCCCGAACCCGACTTCGCGAGCTCGTCGATGACCCGGACCTTGTCCTCCGGCAGCAGGTCACCCCTGGCCTCGGTCAGGCCGACCTGCCGGGCCACCGCGTCGGCGACGCCCTGGTGGTCACCGCTCAGCATCAGGGTCTTCTTGACCCCCAGCGCGAGCAGCTCCTTCAACACCTGCTTCGCGCTCTCGCGCGGCGTGTCCATCACCCCGAGGACCCCGAGGACGCGGCCGGGCTCGCCGACCACCATGAGGGTGCGACCGTCGGCGCGCAGCCGCTCGACGGCCGCCGTCACGTCCGCCGGCAGTCCGCCGCTCGCCTCGAAGAGCGACGGCTTCCCGACGAGGACCTCCTTGCCCGCGATGCGCGCCTTGACGCCGTGCCCGATGATCGCCTCGACGTCGGTCGCCTCGGGGACGTCGGGCACGTCCGTCGCCCCCTCGACGACCGCGCGCGCCAGCGGGTGATCCGAGAGCTTCTCGACGGCGAGCGCGACGCGGAGGAGTTCCTCCCGCGCCACGCCCGCCGCGGAGACCACGTCGGTGAGCTTCGGCTTCCCCTCGGTCAGCGTTCCGGTCTTGTCGAAGGCGAAGGTCTCGACGGCGCCCAGCGACTCCAGGTGGGCGCCGCCCTTCACCAGCACCCCTCCGCGCGCCGCGCGGGCCACGCCGGCGAGGACCGCGCTCGGCGTCGCGATCGCCAGCGCGCACGGGCTGGCGGCCACCAGCACCGCCATCGCCCGATAGAAGGTCTTGCGGAACGGCTCGTCGAGGACGAAGCCCGCGCAGAGCAGCACCGCGACCAGCGCGAGCACGACCGGGACGAACACCCGCTCGAAGCGGTCGGTGAACTGCTGCGTCGGTGACTTCTGGGAGTCGGCCTGGCTCACCAGCTCGACGACCCTCGCGAGGGTGCTCTCCGTCGAGGCCCGGGTGACGACCACCGTGAGCGCGCTCCCTCCGTTGATGGTCCCGGCGAAGACGCGGTGCGCGGGCGGTGCGCGGTCCGGGTCGCGCAGCGCGGCGGCGAGGTCGGGCGCCGGGGACTTGTCCACGGGGACGCTCTCCCCCGTGATGGGAGCCTGGTCCACCGGGCTGCTGCCCGCGGCGACGATCCCATCACAGGGGACGCGGGTGTGCGGCTTCACGCGCACCCGGGCGCCACGCTTCACCTCAGCGACCGGCACCTCCCGCTCGGCGCCGTCGTCGGCGATGAGCATCGCCGTGTCGGGGACCATCTTCGCGAGCGCCTCGATCGCCTTGCGCGCGCGGCCCATGGCGAAGCCCTCGAGCGAGTGGCCGAGGCTGAAGAGGAAGAGCAGCAGCGCGCCCTCGAACCACTCTCCGAGCGCGCCCGCGCCGCCGGCGGCGACCAGCATGAGGAAATCGATCTCGAACTTCTTCGCCCGGATGGCGAGCACCGCCTCCTTCACGGTGAACCAGCCGCCGAACCCGAACGCGAGCCAGAAGGCCACGTTGCATGCGACCTGCGGCGCACCCAGCCTGCCAGCGACCCAGCCGCCGAGCGCCAGCGCGCCGCAGATCAGGCTGAACACCAGCTCGGCGTGCTCCCCCAGCAGCCCGCCGTGGTCGTGCGCGTGCCCGTCGCCCGCGCCGCGCGCCTTCTCGTGTCCCTCGTGCCCGCGGTCGCCCTCCGTGGTCTCCGCGGCGGCCGTCTCTGCTTCCCCCATCGCCCCTGCGTCGGCCACCACCCGGGCGAGGCGCGCGCGATCGACGCGGTCGGGCTCGTACTCCACGCTCGCGACCTTCGCCGCGAGGCTCACCGCGACCTGAAGTACGCCCGGCTCCTGCGACAGCACCTCCTCGACCAGCCGCGCGTGCCGCGCGTGGCGCAGGTTCGGGAGCGGAAACCGGGCGTGGCCGAAGCGACGCGCGAGCTCGGCCCCGGCCTTGTGGATGGCGGCTTCGAGCTCCCCGACGTTCAGCCCATCGGGCTCATAGTGGACGCAGAGCCTCGGCGTCGGCCCCTTGTCGTCCACGTGGGCCTCGAGCACGCCGCGGAGCCCACGAACGGCACCAAGCAGGCGCTCGACGCAGGGATCGGCCCCGTCGGCCTCGGGGAGGACAAGTTCGATCGCGAGCTGCAACCTGATCACGGCATGTCTCCTGGCGCGCGGAGCATCCACACGGGCGGATGCGCACTACTATGATCGATCGTAGGAAGCCACTCCGGGCGATCGGAACTCCAAAGCTCTTGCAGCACCCCTGCGCTGTTCGGGCGCAGGTCTCACCGGTGTCAGGAGGGGATTGCGCGTTACTACCTACCATAGTAGATCAGGCCGCGACCATGTCCTTCCGCATCCGACCGGGCAAGTCTGGCGTGGCCCTTCGGCTACACGATCTCGAAGCGGAGATCATGGACATCGTGTGGTCGCGCAAGCTGCGCCGCTTCGCGGTCAGCGACGTGCTCTCGGTGCTCGAGAAGCGCCGCGAGGTCGCCTACACGACCGTGATGACGACGGTCGCGCGCCTCTACGACAAGGGGCTGCTGTCGCGCGAGCGGGACGGCAAGCGGTACCTCTACTCCCCGCGCGGAGACCGGGAGGAATTCCTCCAGTCCACCGCGCGCGAGGTCTTCGAGAGCCTCGGCGCGCCGGCGGGCAGGGAGTCCCTGGCGCTCCTGGTGGAGACCGTCTCGTCGGCCGACACCTCGACGCTCGACGAGCTTGAGCAGCTGATCCAGCTGCGCCGCAAGGAGCTCGGCTCGTGAACGAGGCGATCTTCCCGCTGCTCGGCCCGGTGCTGGTCGTAGCGCTCACGCTTCCGGTCTCCGCGCTCGCCGCCAAGGTCATCCTGATCGCCCTGTCGCGCCTCGAGCCCCGCACCGGACTCCCGCCGCAATCGGTCCTGCGCTACGCGATCATCGTGGCGTCGAGCGCGGTGCCGCTGGCGTGGTTCCTCTCTGCGGGCCTGCACCAGGCCGAGTCGGGCGAACGGCTCATCATCTGCGCCGCCCACGGTGCTCCGGGCGGGTTCAACCTCGAGGCGATCGGCTTCTCGATGGTGTTGTCCGCGCTCATCGTAGGCCTCGCCCTGCCGAGCCTGCTGCGCGAATGGGGTCCGGCGCGAGCCTCGGCGCCGAGCGCGGAGTCCTCGCTCCAACTCCAGCGCATCGACGGGTTGCTCGCCGACCGGCCGGCGCTCCATGCGCTCCGAGGCATGGTGGCGGTGGACGACGCCTGCGCGACGCCGATCGCCACGGCGGGCGTCGTCGCCCCGCGCGTGCTCGTGCGCACACGCTTCGCGCGCACCTTGGACGACGAGGCCCTCTGCGCCGCGCTGCACCACGAGCTCGAGCACATCCGCGGCCGCGATCCGCTGCGGTACTTCCTGGCCCGATGGGCGCTGGCCGTAAACCCGCTGGGGCGGCTGCTGCTCCGCGATGAGCTCGCTCGCTGGGTGCTGGCCCGCGAGCTCCACTGCGACCGCGCGGCGGTGGTGTGTGGCGCCTCGGCGCCCGCGCTCGCGCAGGCCCTCGTCTCGGCGGCGCGCCCGCCGGCCCGCGAGCCCCAGCCCGCCCTCGGCGCCGCCCCCGCGGAGACGATCAGGCTCCGCGTGGGGCTCCTCCTCGCCTACGCCGACCGACGCCCGCACCCCGCACGGCAACCCTGGTCGCTCCGACCCGCGATGGCCTTGCTGGGCGTCGTCCTCGCCCTGCCCCACCACGTCGGCACCCTCCCCCTCGACACCATCCACCGGGCCTCCGAGCGCGCCGCCGCGCTGCTCGCCAGAAACTGAACGCCATGACCCAGGCCGACCCCATCGACCGGTGCATTCATCTACGATCGGCTCTAGTTGGTCCGTGGCCCACCGGGTCCCGGGAGCGCGGAACGGGTGGTGACATGAGAGCCATCCCCCGGCGCATAGGCCTGCTGGTGCTCGCGGCGTTGCAAGGGTGCGCCACCACCGCGCCCATCGAGCGGCCTGAGTCCATGGCGCCCCACCTGCGCGCCCTCGCAGCTGCTGGCGGAGGCAGCGGCTCACCGTCGCCCGCGCGCGCCGCGGCCCTGCCCGATCCGAGCGGGCCCGAGGAGGTCGAGCTCTCGTCCTTCCTCGCCTACGCCGACGCCCGCGCGCCGGTGCTGCTCGTCGCCCGCAGCACCCGGTCGCGCGCCTCGGCTGCGCGTGCCGCCGCGGCGCCGTGGCTGCCCGCCAACCCCGAGGTCAGCCTCGCCGTCGGCCCCCGCCTCGGCATCGCCGGCACCGGGGTGGACGTCCAGGCCAGCGTCACCCAGCAGTTCTTCATCGCCGGCGAGCGGGGACTGCGCCTCGCGGCCGCCGACCGACAGCGGGACCTCACCGACGCCGAGATCGAGCAGCTTCGCTGGGCCGTGCACTGCGACGTCCACGCGGCCTTCCACCGGGCCCTGGTCCAGCGCGACCGCGCCCTCCTCGCCGCGCGCATCCTGGCCTTCCAGGAGGAGGTGCTGCGCATCGTCGAGCGCCAGATCCGCGCCGGGGAGACCGCCGGGCTCACGCAGCGCCTCACGCAAGCCGAGGTGGCGCAGGCCCGGCAGGTCACCGTCGCCGCGACGCAGTCCTACCTCAGCGCGCGCATCCAGCTGGCCCAGCTCTCGGGCTGGCCCGTCGCGCGACCGCCGATCCCGATCGGGGCGGTGGACACACCGCGGGAGCCGCCGGCCCTCGAGGCGCTCCTCGCGACCGCCCGCCAGCAGCTGCCATCCCTCCGCACGCGAGACGCCGCCGTGCGCGAGGCCCGGGCGCGCGTCGCGGTGGCCGACCGCGAATCGTGGCCCCAGCCCACCGTGGGATTGCAGTACCAGCGAGAGGGCAACCCGACCTCCGAAGGGCCCTACCACACCGTGCTGGGCGTGCTGTCGGTGCCGATCCCGAGCTTCCAGCGCAACCAGGGAGAGCGGGCCCGATCGAGGGCCGACGTGAGGGTCGCGGAGGCCGAGGTGGCCGCCGCGCTCTCGCTCCTCGACGGCCAGGTGGCCCTCGCGCACAGCGAGGTCGCCTCCGCGGCGCGGCGACTCCACAGCTACGGCACCGAGGTGCTCCCCCGCTTCGAGGAGAACCTCGTCCTCCTGCGGCGCTCCTTCGAGCTCGGCGAAATCGACGTGCTCGCCCTGTCCATCGGGCGCGAGCGCTTCCTGCGGATCCAGAGCGACGCGCTCGACGCGCAGCTCGACTACTTCGTCGCCCTCGCCAACCTGGAGCGCACGGTCGGCGTCGACCTCTGGCGCGACGACCACAGCCCGGAGGCCTCCCCATGACTCGACTCGGATCGTGGTTGTTCTGCGCGATCTTCCCGACCCTCGCCGCCTGCCAGGGCGCTCAGGCGCCCGCGGCGGCGGCCGCTCCCGAGGAGGCCGAGACGCCCCGCGAGGTTCGGCTGACCCCCGAGGCCATGCGGCTCGCGGGCATCCGCGCCGGGCGGGTCGAGCGGCGCGCGCTCGGCGGCGGCGTCGCAGTGCCCGCCGAGGTGCAGTTCGAGCCCAGCAGCACCGCGCAGGTCGGCCCGCTCGTCCCCGGGAGGATCACCCGGGTGGCCGTCCGTCTCGGCGACCGTGTGGTTCGCAACCAGCTCCTCGGGATCGTGGCGTCGAGCGATGTCTCCACCGCGCGCGCCCGGCTCGGGCAGGCGCGCGCCCGCCTCGCCGCCGCGGACGCCACGCTCCGCCGGCAGCGCCTCCTCTCCACCGAGGGCATCGGCGCGCAGCGCGCGGTCATCGAGGCGGAGGCGCAGGTCGGCGAGCTGCGCGCCGAGGTCGAGGGCACCCAGCGACAGCTCGCGGTCTTCGGGGCCGGGACCGCGGGCGAGCTGCAGCTGCGCTCGCCGATCGACGGCGTCGTGGTCGCCGTGCAGGCGACGCTCGGCGAGACCGCGAGCGCCGACCGCGCGGCCTTCGTCGTGACCGACCCGACCCGGGTGTGGGTGCGCGGCAACGTCCCGGAGCTCGAGATCGCGCGGGTCGCGGTCGGCAGCGCGGCGATCGTGCGCCTGCACGCCTTCCCAGACCTCTCGCTGCCCGGGACGATCGTCTACGTCGCGCCCGCCCTCGACGAGCAGAGCCGGTCGCTCCCGATCCGCGTCTCCCTCGCGACGCCCGACGCCCGCCTGCGGAGCGGCCTCTTCGGGAGCGTCGAGCTGGTGGGCGGCGCCGCGGACGAGCGCGTGCTGGTCGTGCCCATCGACGCGGTGGCGTCGGTCGCGGGGCAGACGACGGTGTTCGTTCCCGCTGCCGGGGCGAACACGTTCCGGCCGCAGGCGGTGGAGCTGGGCCGCCGCGCCGGGGGCTACTACGAGCTCCGCGGGGGCCTCGCGGAGGGCGCTGCGCTCGCCGTGAGCGGGGCGTTCACGCTCAAGAGCGCCCTCCAGAGCGGCGAGCTCGGCGAGGCCGACTGAGATGAAGAAGATCCTGGAATTCTGCCTCCGGTGGCGGGTGCTCGTGTTCGCCTTCGTTGTGCTCGTCACCCTGGTCGGGGTGCAGAGCGTGCTGCGACTCCCGATCGACGCGGTGCCCGACATCACCAACGTCCAGGTGCAGGTGCTGACCCAGGCGCCGTCGCTGGGCCCGGTGGACGTCGAGCAGCGGATCACCTTCCCGGTGGAGTCGGCGATGAGCGGCCTCCCCGGGCTGACGGAGGTCCGCAGCGTGTCGCGCTTCGGCCTCTCCGCCGTGACGGTGGTGTTCGAGGAGGACGTGGACCTGCTCCGGGCCCGGCAGCTCATCTCCGAGCGACTCATCCAGGCGCGCGAGCGGATGCCCCCGGGGGTCTCGCCGGAGCTCGGTCCCTTGAGCACGGGCCTTGGTGAGATCTTCCAGTTCGAGGTGCGCAGTGACCGGATGTGCGCCGCGGGGCAGCCCGACACCGAGGCCTGCTACACCCCGATGGAGCTTCGCTCGACCCTCGACTGGTTCGTCGCGTTCCAGCTCCGGTCGGTGCCGGGCGTGGTGGAGGTCAACGCCTTCGGCGGCGAGCTCAAGACCTACGAGGTCGCGGTGCTGCCCGACCGGCTGCGCGCCCTCGGCGTGTCGCTCAACAGCCTGTTCGAAGCGATCGAACGCAACAACGGCACCTCCGGCGGCGGCTACCTCGTGCGCGCCGGAGAGCAGCTCCTCGTGCGCGGCGAGGGGCGAATCCAGTCGCTCGACGAGATCGGCGACGTGCTCATCGAGACCCGCGCCGACGGCGTCCCGGTGCGGGTGCGGGACGTCGCCCGGGTGCACTTCGCGCCGCTGATCCGCCAGGGCGCGGTGACCCGCGACGGCCGGGGCGAGGTCGTCACCGGCATCGTGATGATGCTCGTCGGCGCCAACGGCCGCGCCGTCGTCGAGGACGTGAAGGCGCGCCTCCAGCTGATCGCCCCGTCGCTCCCGCCCGGCGTACGCATCGACGTCTTCTACGACCGCTCCGAGCTCGTCCAGCGCACGATCCACACCGTCGCCAAGAACCTCGCCGAGGGCGCCCTCTTCGTCGTGGCGGTGCTCTTCCTCTTGCTGGGCAGCCTCCGCGGCGGGCTCATCGTCGCCGCGGCCATCCCCTTCGCGATGCTGGTGGCCTTCACCGGCATGAAGGCCCTCGGCCTGAGCGGCAACCTCATGAGCCTCGGGGCCATCGACTTCGGCATCGTGGTCGACGGGTCCATCATCGTCGTCGAGAACGCGGTGGTGTACCTCGCCGCCGCGGCGAAGGGTCAGGCGCGGCCGCTAAGCTACGCCGAGGCTGCGAAGGTGGTGCTGAACTCCACCCTCGACGTGCGCCGCGCGGCGCTCTTCGGCGAGGCCATCATCGTGCTCGTGTATGTCCCCATCCTCACCCTCGCGGGCGTCGAGGGGAAGATGTTCAAGCCGATGGCGATCACGGTGCTGTTCGCCCTCGGGGGCGCCTTCATCGCGTCGCTCACCTTCGTGCCGGTGCTCGTCGCGTCGCTGCTGCGGCAGAAGCCCGAGGAGCACGAGCCCTTCGTCGTGCGCCTGCTGCACCGGGTCTACCCGAGGCTGCTGGCGGCGGTGATGGGCGCGCCGCGCCTGGTGATCGCGCTGTGCCTGGTGCTGCTGGCGGTGACCGGCGTGGTCGGGTCGCGCATGGGGGCGGAGTTCGTCCCGAGGCTCGACGAGGGCGCCCTGGCCATCCAGATCATGCGCCTGCCGAGCGTGTCGCTCGAGGAGAGCGTGCGCGGCGCGACCCGCTTCGAGCAGGTGATGCGGGAGTTTCCCGAGGTCATCACCGTGGTCACCAAGACCGGGCGCGCGGAGATCGCGACGGACCCGATGGGGGTCGAGCTCTCCGACGTCATCGTCGCCCTGCGGCCGCCCGCCGAGTGGCGCACGGCCCGCACCCGCGAGGCCCTCATCGCGCGCATCTCCGCGCGCCTCACCGAGGCCCTGCCCGGCATGGGCTTCTCGTTCTCGCAGCCCATCGAGCTGCGGATGGCCGAGCTCATCAGCGGCACGCGCTCGGACGTGGCCATCACCCTCTACGGCGACGACCTCGGCACGCTCGAGCGCCTGAGCGGGCAGATCCAGGCGGTGGCGCGGGGGGTGCCGGGCGCGACGGACGTACGCGGCGAGCAGCTGGCGGGCCTGCCCACGCTGGAGGTGACCGTCGATCGCGCGGCGGCCTCGCGCTACGGGGTGTCGGTGCGCGACGCCCTCGACGCCATCGAGGTGATCGGCGGACGCGGCGTCGGCGAGGTGTACGAGGGCGAGCGACGCATCCGGCTGCAGGTGCGCCTCCCCCAGGCGCTCCGCGACGACGTGGACCAGGTGCGCCTGCTGCCCGTGAGCGGGCCGAGCAACACGCTGGTTCCGCTCGGGCAGATCGCCAGCCTCCAGGTGGTGGACTCGCCCGCGAGCGTCAGCCGCGAGGCCGTGCGCCGCCGCACCAACGTCGAGGTCAACGTCCGCGGGCGCGACCTCGCCGGCTTCGTGCGCGAGGCCCAGGCGCGGGTGCGCGCCCAGGTCCACCTGCCGCCCGGGTACGTGCTGCACTGGGGCGGGCAGTTCGAGAACCTCGCCGCGGCCTCCGAGCGCCTCGCCTTCGCCGTCCCGCTCGCGCTCGGGCTCATCTTCATCCTGCTCTACATGGCCTTCGGGGAGATGAAGACGGCGCTGCTGATCTACCTCAACGTGCCCTTCGCCGCGGTCGGCGGCGTGCTCCTGATGCGCGCCCGGGGGATGCCCTTCTCCATCAGCGCGGGCATCGGCTTCATCGCCCTCTTCGGCATCGCGGTGCTCAACGGCGTGGTGCTGCTCACCACGGTAAAGAAGCTGCGGGCCCTCGGGCGCTCTGCCCACGAGGCCGCGCGCGAGGGCGCCGAGGGCCGGCTGCGCGCGGTGGTGATGACCGCGACCGTCGCGGCCCTCGGGTTCATCCCGATGGCGCTCTCTTCGAGCGCAGGGGGCGAGGTGCAGCGACCGCTCGCCACCGTGGTCATCGGGGGGTTGATCAGCGCGACCTTCCTGACGCTGTTCGTGCTGCCGACGGTGTACGCCTACCTGTTCGAGCGCGACGCCGGCCCTCCCCCGGAGGCCACCGAACCCGAGTCCGTTTCGCCCTGAGCGCCGTAGCACCCGACGTGAACGCCCCTTGCCCCGACCGAACCCGACGCGCCGCCACGATCGTGGTCGCCATGCTCCTGGCCGCAGCGGACGCGCGCGCCAACGGCCGCTTCCCCACGGCGCAGGACGTCGTCGTCGGCCCGGGCCCGCGGAGCGACGTGATCGTCCTGCGGACCACCTTCGGGCTCGTGGTGAGTCGTGACGCGGGGGCGACCTTCCATTGGATGTGCGAGGCGCAGATCTACCGGCCGCTGTTCCTCACGGGCGAGGTCGATCCCTCCGTCGCGGTCGCGGCCGATGGGAGCATCGTGTTCGGCTTCCCGCAAGGCATCCACCTCTCCCCGGACGGCTGCCAGATCGCGCGCGACCCGGCGGCGATGAACCACCACATCGCCGACCTCACGACGGACCCGACGGGCGCGCGCCTCTTCGCCATCGAGTCCGATCCAGGGATGAGCAACCACATCCTCCGGGCGGACGCACGCAGCCTCCGCTTCGAGCGCCTCGGCGCCGGGGTCTCGGGGGTCATGTTCACCAACCTGGACGTGGCCGCGAGCCGGCCGGGGCGGCTCTACGCCAGCGGTTTCAGCGCAGACACCCGGTCCCCGCGCCTCTTCCGCAGCGACGACGACGGCGTCACGCTCGTCCCCCTCGCGCCCGATCTCGGACCGGCCGACGACGCGTGGTTGAGCGGGGTCGATCCGACGGACCCCGACGTGCTCTACGTGCGCTCGTACATGGGCGGGGGCACGGCCCTCCTCCGCAGCGACGACGGCGGACAGCGCTTCACCCGCGTGGCCTCGACGCGGGGGTCGATGCTGGGCTTCGCCCTGAGCGACGACGGCCGCACGGTCTGGATCGGAAGCGCCGAGGACGGACTCCTCCGCTCGGACGACCGCGGGCGGTCCTTCGCCCCGGTGAACAGCCTCCCGACGCTCTGCCTCCGGCAGCACGCCGGGGTGCTCTGGGCCTGCTCGGACTGGACGCGGCGACCCTTCGCGCTCGGGCGTTCACGCGACGGCGGGCGAAGCTTCGAGCCCGTCGTGCGCTGGGGGGACGTGGCGGGTCCCTTCACATGCGACCCCGGGCTGATGGGCCCCGTCGTGTGCGGCTGGCAGTGGCCCAGCGTGCAGGACCAGCTGCAGCGCGTGGCGGACGCTGGCGGCGTCGTGAAGGAGCCGCCGCCGGTCGCGTTCGATGCCGGTGCGCGCGCAGGGGATGCTCGCATGCCGCCGGGCGCTGGCGGCTGCGCCATCGGAGCTGCCCGGCCGGGGTCCGCCGCGATCGGGTGGTGCGTCACCGGCCTGCTGTTGCTCTGCTCCCGGCGTCGTGCTCGGGCTCACAGCGCGCGCCCCCGAACCTCTCCCCGAAGCCTCCAACCCTTTTGAGGATCAGGCCGATGATTCAACCCCGTATGGCCGTCGCCACCCTCGCAGCCCTGTCCCTCCCGCTGGTGTTCGCGGTCGCGTGCGACGACCACACCGTGACCAGCGCGGCCTGCAGCGACCGGAGCGTGATCAGCCTCCCGGCCTGCCCGACCGAGGACGGCTTCAGCGACGAGACCTGCCAGAGCTTCGATGACCGCACCGCGAATGGGCAGTCGATGGCCAACGACGCGCGCTCCCCCGCCATCGCCGCACCGACGGAGGGCCAGGCCCTCCCGGGAGGCACACCCTTCACCTTCCAATGGATGGCTCCCACCTCCCTGCGCCGGCGCATGCCCGTGACCCGCGCACTGACGCTCGCGGACGAGTGGCATCGCTGGACGACCCTCATCCCCGAGGCCCAGGCCCACTGTCCCCCGTTCAGCGGGCGCGGCTACGACCTCATCTTCCGCAGCGGCGATCAGGTCGTGTTCCGCCGCCAGCAATCGGGCACGGCCTGGACGCCCGACGCCGCCGCATGGGCACGACTGCGCACGGCGGCTGCGGGGGGCGCCCTCGCCCTCACCATCCAGACGGCTACCTTCAGCGCGAACCTGATCCCGAGCGGCAGCGGGCCCTTCGTGCAAAGCGCGCCGCGCCGCTTCACCATCGCCCCGTAAGATCGGACACAGGATGCAGCCGCTGGCACCGACCCCCTGGCGCGCACGAAGAGCGCCCCTCGTCGCCTCGCTCCTCATCGTCATGGGCCTCGCCGGCTGCGGGGAGGAGCGCGTCGTCTACGACCGCCCGGACGCCGCCGCCTGGGGTCCCCGCTGCGAGCGCGCGAGCCTCCCCGATGGCGGCATCGGCAACGTCGCGTACGTCTCCAACAGCCTCATGAACTCCGTCTCGGTGCTCGACCTCGCCGCGGGGCAGACCTTCGCGACGCGACCCGTGGCCGTGGGTCCGCTCGCCGAGAACGGCCCGCACCACCTCGCCCTCGACGTCGCCGCGGGGGTGTTCTACTCGCCGCTCTCGTTCCCGGCGCCCGCGATTCCCGCGGGGCCTCACGCCGAGCACGGCTCCGCCGCGACGCCCGGGGTCTTCGTCAAGCGCTCGCTCTGCGACTTCCGCCTGCTGGGCCAGACGGACCTCGACCCCAACCCCGGCGACCTCGTCCTCTCGCCCGACGGTCGCACCGCGTACGTCTCGCACTTCGACCTGCGCCGCGCCCTCGCCAACACCGGCAGCCCCGACGCGCAGCGCTCCAACCTGCTGATCATCGACACGGCCACGATGACCCGTACGGCCACGGTGCCGGTGTGCGTGGCCGCGCACGGCATGACGGTCTCGCCCGACGGTCGAACGGTCTTCATGGCCTGCTACGGCGACGACGCCCTCGGGGTGGTCTCGCTCGACGGTCCGCGGCCGTCGGTGCGCCTCGTCCACATCGGCCAGGCCCCGACGAGCGCGGTCAACCCGACGCACGGCCCCTACGCCCTGGGCCTCTCGCCCGATGGCACCACGGTGTGGGTCGGCTGCACCGTGTCGGGCGTGCTCATCGCCTACGACGTCGCCGCGGGGCGCTTTGACGAGGCCCGCCTCACCCGGCGCCTCGGCGGCAAGGCCTACTTCCCGGGATTCAGCCCCGACGGCGCCACCATGCTCGTGCCCACGCAGGGCCGCGACTCCGTGGCGCGGATCACCACGCGCGCGCCCCTCACGGTGCTCCAGCAGGTGTCCTTCGAGGCCGAGCAGTGCGTCCTGCCCCACCAGGTCGCGCTCGGCCCCGACGGGCTCTACTACCTCGTCTGCGAGGGCCGCCATGGTACCGATCCCGCCCTCAACCAGCCGGGCACCGTGCTCGCGCTCAACCCCGATGACCTCTCGGTGGTGCGCCGCTTCACCGTCGGGGTTTTCCCCGACGCGATCGTCTTCGCGAGGCCCCGGCCGTGAGGCGCGCCGCTCCGATCGCGATCGCCCTGCTCCTGGTCGCGTGCGCCGACACCGAGCGCCGCGAACCGCTCGCCGCGCGCGGCGCCGAGATCGCCGGTGAGCCCGCGTCGAGCCGCTCGCGGTACAACGTCTTCGCCTGCACGACCTGCCACGCCGCGCGGCCCGCCGACGTCGGTGACCGCCTCCTGCCGGGCGCCACGCTGGAGGGCGCAGCGCGGCGGCCGACCTTCTGGGGCGGCGACGTGGTGCACCTACGCGAGGCGGTCGAGCGGTGCTGGGTGTTCTTCATGCGCGGGACGGCGACGGACCTCGACGGGCCCACGGGCGAGGCGCTCTCCGCATGGCTCGACTCCCTCGCCCCGGAGGGCTCCACGGCCGGCACGCAGGCGTGGAGCCACACCTGGCCGCGCACCGTCCGCTCGCTCGGCGACGGCGACGCGGCCCTCGCGCGACCCATCTGGAACCGCGCCTGCGCGAATTGCCACGGCGCCATCGGGACGGGCGCCGGAAGGCTCGGGCCGCTCGTGTCGATCGTTCCCCGGGACACAGAGCGCGAGCACTGCGCGACCGTATTCCCGCCGACCTACCCCGACGCGACGACGTACATGCGCACGGTGGTCGTGGAGAAGATCCGCCACGGGAGCTTCCTCGGCTACGCCGGCAGCATGCCGCCGTTCTCCAACGAGGTGCTCTCCAACGACGACGTGCGTCACCTCACCGCGCTCTTCAGGTGCCCGTGATCCCTCCCCCTCGCGCGCGCCGCGCCAGCCCCCTCTGCGCCGCGCTCTTCGCGGGCGCCGTCGTCGCCCTCGCCCCGGCCGCGTCCAGCGCCAACGGGCGCTTCCCCGCCGCGCAGCAGGTGGTGCTCGGGCCGGGCACGCGCTCGGACGTCATCGCGCTGCGCGTCACCTTCGGCCTGCTGGTGAGCCGCGACGCGGGGCGCACCTTCCGCTGGTACTGCGAAGACCTCATCTACTTTCCGTTCGTCCCGGGCCTGGGCTTCGACCCGCCGGTGGAGGTCACGGCCCTCGGCGACATCACCGTGGGCTTCGAGGATGGCGCGCACGCCCTCACCGACGGCTGCGACGTCCGCGACCTTGCCAGCGTCACGCACCGCGAGATCACCGACCTCGCCGCGACCCCCGACGGCGCCACGCTCTACGCGACGGACAGCACCACGGGGTCGCGGAGCTACGTCCTTCGCGCGGACACCTCGCTGGCGTTTCGACGCATGGGTGACGGGGTCGACCGGCTGCGCTTCCTCACCGTCGAGGTCGCGGCGTCGCGCCCCGAACGTGTCTACGCCAGCGGCTTCGACGACACGCCCTCGCGCACCCCGCGGGTGCTCCGCAGCGACGACGGCGGCGCGACCCTCCGCGAGCTCAGCACCCCCGCGGGCTTCGGCGAGCAGGCGTACGTCTCCGGCGTGAGTCCCGCCGACCCTGACGTGCTCTACGTTCGGGTGGTCGAGGGCTTCGGGTCGGCCCTGCTGCGGAGCGGCGACGGCGGGGCGCACTTCGAGGTCGTCGCCCGCACCCGCGACGCCATGCTCGGCTTCGCGATCTCCGATGACGGCCGCACCGTGTGGTACGGCAGTCCCGACGAGGGCTTGTTCCGCGCCACCGATGGGGGTCAGCGCTTTACCCGGGTCGGTATGCTCCCGACGCACGGGCTGCGCTTCCACGGGGGCGCGCTCTGGCTGGTCACCGACTGGGTGCGCCAGCCCTGGGCGCTCGGTCGTTCGATGGACGCGGGCGAACACTTCGAGGCGGTGCTCCGCTTCGAGGACGTCCTCGGCCCGCCGATGTGTGCGAGGCCCTCCGAGGGGACGGTCATCTGTCAGGAGCGCTGGCCGACGCTCCTGCGGGACCTCGAGGCGCCCGAGCCGCGCATGGACGCCGGCGCCCCGCCCACCGACGCCACCGGCCTGGACGCGCCCCCGTCGGACGGTCCGCGTGCCGACGTCGGAGCGCCCGCCGCGGACACCGCGACGCCCGCGACGAACGATGGCGCCGTCACCGCGCGACCGCCCGCGGGCACCGACTGCGGGTGCCACACAGGGCCTGCGCCGGTGCGCATCGGCGGATGGCTGGCCCTGGCGCTGGCCGCGCTCGGCCGACGCCGACGACGGGGCCTCGCGAGGGAGATGCCTCGCTAAAACCGATTGACGCCCGGTTTTATGAGGGTACGGTCCCGCCATGGCATCTGGCCCCATTCGACCGCCGCTCCTTGGCACCCTCGAGGCCGCCGTGATGGAGCACCTCTGGCGGGGCGGAGATGGTGAAGCCAAGGCGATCCACAGCGCCCTCGGGGCGCGGCGCGGCATCACCGTGAACACCGTTCAATCGACCCTGAAGCGCCTCTTCGAAAAGGACCTCCTCGAGCGAGACAAGGTGAGCCACGCGCACGTCTACCGGCCGCGCCTCTCGCGCGAGGAGTTCCAGCACCGCGCCCTCGGCGAGCTCGTCGGGGCGCTGATGCACGGCGAGGCCGACGCGATGGTCTCGGCCTTCGTCGAGCTCACCGAGCGCGCGGGCCCCGAGCACCTCGCGCGCCTCGAGGCCCTGGTCGCCGAGCGTCGGGCCCGCGCGAAGGAGCGCCCGTGAGCTCGCTCGGCGCGCTCCAGCTCGTGCTGCTCGCGGGCCTCGGCTTCGCGCTCCTCTCCGGGGCCATCGTGTCCGCCCTCACCCCCGCCGTGCTCGCGCGCGTCACGCCGTGGGCCCCCGATCGACGGCATCGCGCCCTCCTGCTGTGGTCTCTCGCGCCGCTGGGGCTCGGTCTCGCGGGCCTGCTCGCCGCCCTCCTGCCCTCGCTCGTCGCGCTCCGATGGCCCGCGCACGACCACTGCGTCGCCCATCACGGCCACGTCCACCTCTGCTTTCTCCACCCGCCGACGCACGCCGCCAACGCGGCCTCGTGGATGCTCCTCGCGCTCGCGGCCGGCTGGTTCGCGGTGCGTTCGGCGGGCTCGCTGGCTGGGCTGCTGCGGGCCTCACGAGTCGCCACGCGGCTCCTCGACCCCCGCCACGACGACGCGGCGCTGGGCGCGCGCGTGCTACCGACCGAGACGCCCCTGTGCCTGCTCGTCGGCGTCGTTCGCCCCGCGGTCGTCGTCTCGGCGGGGCTCATCGCCCAGGTCTCGCAGGCCGACCTCGCCGTCATGCTCCACCACGAGCGGGCGCACGCGATGCGACGCGACACCCTGCTGCGGCTCCTCGCGGGCGCCGCGACGGTGCTCCTGTGGCGCCCGATCCGTGCGCGCCTCCTCCGCGCGCTCACGCTCTCCGCGGAGCAGAGCTGCGACGAGGCCGCGGGCCGCGCGGTCGGCGACCGACTCCTGGTGGCCGAGGTCATCCTGAAGGTCGAGCGCCTCCTCCAGATGCCTGCCGGGCTCGCTCCGGCCGCGGCCTCCTTCGGGGGCGATGTGCCCGCGCGCGTCGAGGCGCTCCTCGAAGCGCCCCGAACCTCCGGGACCCTCTCTCGCCCGCTCGCGCTCGCCGCCCTCGCCACGCTCGGCCTCCTCGCCGCGAGCGACCCCCTCCATCACGTCACCGAGTCCCTGCTCGGGGCGCTCACCCACTGAGGCGACGACCATGCGCCGAGCACCCGCCGCGCCGATCGCTGCGTCCAGAAAACCGATCGTCGGACGGTTTTCTGTGTTCATGGTCCTGCTGTGCCTGCCGTCGATCGCGGGTGCCCAAATCGAGGCGCCCCATGCGGATCAGGTCGCGACGGGCACGTCGCTCACCGCGGACGAGGCCGTGCGGCGGGCGCTCGCGCGGGCGCCCCTGGCGGACACGATCCGCGGGGCGATCGAGGCCGAACGCGGGGCCGCGAGCACGCTGGGGGCGTACCCCAACCCGCAGGTAAGCTACCTGCGCGAACAGACCTTCGGCGCCCTCGGCACGGGCGAGGACTACCTCTCGGTCTCGCAGGTGATCGACCTCGGCAATCGTCGCGGGCTCCGCGGCGAGGCCGGCGAGCGACGAGCGAACGCGGCGGTCCACGAGGGCGCGGCGGCGCGCGTCGAGGTGGCTGCGGACGCACGGCTGCGCTTC
>JAUSAZ010000187.1 GCA_030652255.1 Myxococcales bacterium
TGTAGAGAAGCCGTTTCATTGAGGTTGGGCCGCGCCGACTGATCGATGTCCATCGTCACAGAGCACGGTGGGCGCGCCAGCACCGTGATGGCCATCACCAGGAGGCGCGGCGCCGTTCTCGATACGGTGATGTCCATCGCCGGTGGGGCGCGGTCGTGGTTCACGCCGATGATGGACTCGGGTGGAGGTCAGAAGGGGACGTCGTCGGTCGCGCGGAGGGGGCTGTTCCTCGCGAGCTCCACGGCGACGCGGTAGCGGTCGAGCGCCGTGCCGAGTGCGTGGGCGTGGGAGACGATCGCGTCGGCGATCCAGACCTGCGCCGAGGGCGGGCCACGACCGTCGAGCAGCTCGGCGTCGAGCAACTCCGGGTTGGCGGCCACCACGGCGGCGACGGCGATGTCGAGCACCGCGGCGAGCGCGTCCACGGACGCCAGCTCCGGCGCGTCGAAGAGATCGTACGGCGACGGCGCCGCGCGGACCCGGGGGGCCACCGATCAGTCCTCCCTCATGCGCGCTTCGACGTCGATCACATGGGCCAGGGCGTCGCGCTCGACGAGCTTCTTCTTCCTTCGCGCGGCGATGCGCAGGGCGGCCGTGGCGAGTCGGTCGATCTCCCGGTGCGCGCCGTTGGCGGCCTCGTGGAGCATCGCGAGCGCGTCGGCGGTGAAGGCCTCGCGCTCGCAGCCCACGAAGCGCAGCCGGGTGCGGACGTACTCCGCGGTGTCCTCGGGGGTGAGCGCCCCGATGCGCAGCCGCCGATGGAGGCGCGAGTAGAGCGAGCGGTTGCGTCGCATCGCGAGGCGGTCTTCGAGCTCCGGCAGACCGACGAGCACCAGCGAGAGCAGGGCGCGCCGGTCCCACTCGTAGTTGAGCAGGATGTGCAGGTGCTCGAGCGTGTCCTGGTGCAGCAGGTGCGCCTCGTCGAGGAGGAAGACCGGGTGCATCCGCTCGCGCCCCAGCTCCTCGACGTGGGTGCTCACGGCGTAGAAGACGGCGGCCGCCGTCGCCGAGGGCGTGAGGCCGAGCGCGAGACAGATCTGCCGGTAGAAGTCGCGGCGCCCGAGGGTGGCGTTGTGGCAGTAGGTGAGCCGGTAGCCGGCGTGCGGGAGGCGGTGACGCAGGGCGCGCAGCACGCACGTCTTGCCCACGCCGGGCTCGCCGGTGAGCACCACCGAGGCGCGCTCCTCCAGGGCCTCGCCGAGCTCCTCGCAGAGCGCCTCCTTGGAGGGCGGCATCCACAGGTCGCTGTCGCTGATCTCCTTGGTGAAGGGCGGCTCGCGCAGGGCGAAGTGGCTCAGGTACGCCGGTCCCATCACGCCGCCCCCTTGCCGCGGGGCGGGCGGCCCACGGCGCGATCGAGCAGCGCACCGGCGGGATCGAAGTGGACGCTCGCGGCGCCCGGGAGCTTCGCTGGGGCCTCGGCGCGACGGGGCGGTCGTTTGCGGTGCGCGTTGCGCACCGGATCGACGGCGTGCAGGGGGTATCGCTTGCCCTGGTACTCGATCCAGGGCGGATCGCCGGTCTCGACGAGGCACCGGGCCACCATCACCAGGCGCCCGGCGAGGAAGCCCTGGTCGAGCTCCCAGTCGGTGCCGTCGAGGGTCACGGTCGTGTCGCGTCGGACCCGCCGACGCACGCGCGCGGTGAGCGCCTCGCGGAGCTTCGTCTCGTCGATGGCCTCGGCGCTCTTGGCGCCCTCGGCGTACACCGCGCCCGGCGCCCGCCCCAGGAGCGAGGCGTGCGGGGTGACGTGGTAGTGCTGATCGAGGAAGGCCGAGAGCCGCACGTTGATGTCGTGCAGCGACGCCACCGCGCCGAGGAAGTCGGTGCATCCGCCGCGCAGCGTCTTCCAGAATCGCTCCATCTTTCCGCGGGCCTCGGGGTCGTAGGGCCTCGCGTGCAGCACCGTGGTGCCGAGGCGCGCACACGCCAGTCGAAGGAGGTCACCGCGGTAGGTCGAGCCGTTGTCGAGGTACAGGGCGTCGGGGGTCGAGTGCCGGCGCACGGCGCGCACGAGGATCCCGAGCATGTCGATCTCGCGCTCGGTCGAGTGGGCCTCCAGGGCGATGACGTAGCGGGAGGCGTCGTCCAGGATGCCGTGGACGCGCACGGGGATGCGCCGGTCACCGACGACGATCGGCGCCAGGTGGCAGACGTCCGCGTGCCAGAGCGCGCCGGGGCGCTCGGCCTGCCAGCGCAGTCGCGTCTTGGGCGAGGCGCCGTCCCGCATCGGGATGCGATCGAGCCCGTGCTCGGCGTAGAGGCGCCGCACCGTCGAGGGCGACACAGTGCCCCGCGCGAGGCGCCCGTCGGCCACGAGCGTCCGCAGGACCAACGGCACGCTGGCCGAGGGCTGCTCGCGGCGGATGTCGAGGAGCAGCGTGCGGAGCGTGGGCGCGAGGTCCCGACCGCGACCCCGATCGGAGCGCGCCTCGGGGACAAGGCCCGCCAGTCCGCGCGACTTGTACGCGTAGTACCAACGCTCGAGCGAGGTCACCGAGAAGGTGCGCGTGCGCTTCGCCTGGGGCGGGCGGTAGTGCTTTGTGCTCAGCGCGGTGAGCTCCGCGCGGAGCTCGCCGCGGGCGAGGTCGCGGCGCGTGAGGGCGCCGATCACCTCGCTGCGAAAGAGGGCCACGGCCTCGGCGTGGTCCTTGGGGTGGAGGTCGTCCATGGGGTCTGCGGGATCCCTTCTGCGCCGCGGGGGTAAGGAGTGCGGCGCCTCGGGAGGGGTGCGCGAAGGCGGCGCGGGCGAGAACGGATCAAGGATGGTGGACGCGCGGGAAGGGCCATTCCGCAGGGCGTTTCCCTCATCGAGCGAGCGCGGCTCCGGCGAACGCACGGAACGCCCGGGGCCCCTCCGCGGGGGCGAAGTCCATCAGCCGAAGGGCGGTGCTCTCGGCGACCTGGAGGGGGGTCCAGGCGGCGGGTGGGCGGAGCAGGAAGGGGAAGAGGTCGCCACGTCGCACGGCGTCGATCCAGCGTCGCAGGGTGATCCAGCCGACGGCGGCGGTGTGGCCGACGATCGACCAGGTGCTGATCCGCGCGCGCACCCCGGCGGCGCTCACGCCCAGCAGGGCGAAGAGGGCGAGCGCGAGCCCGATCGCGGAGGCGGTGTACTGCCGGCGTGGGAGCACCTCGCGGGGCACGACCATCACGACGGCGCGGCAGGCCCGGCAGCGGTAGCGACGGGCGAGGACCTCGGCGTCTACGGGCGGCGTGGAGGGGTCCCCTGGGCCACGGAGGCCACGAGGGCGGAGGCCGTGCCCCCGGAGGACCAGCGAGCCGCCGAGAGGTCGGGAAGGCGCGTCGCAGCAGGGGCAGTGGGTGGGTCGGACGTCGTCCACCGAGGGCGGCGCATGGCGCCACCGCTTGACGTCGATGGCGCTTCGTACGAAGCCGGATGCGCTCCGGCGATCGCGGTTGGGAATCACGAACCGTCGGGGCACGACGCGTGGGGTGTGTCAGCGCCCCCCGCGTCACCTACCTGTCCGGGCTGGCACCGTGCCGATGCCCCGTCCTTGCCACCGCGCGGACTACCTCAACCGGCCAGCGCGCGGGAGGTCCGGCTCGGTGAGAGGGATCGTGGTGCGGTCGTGGGCAGT
Organism: Myxococcales bacterium; assembly: GCA_030652255.1. GTDB lineage: Bacteria > Myxococcota_A > Polyangia > Polyangiales > SCUS01. The sequence continues at coordinate 3,603 of JAUSAZ010000187.1, forward strand.
CCCATCACCGAGCCGGAGCGGAAGTGATCCTCAACCCATCATTGGAAGGGACTCGGAACAC
>JAUSAZ010000050.1 GCA_030652255.1 Myxococcales bacterium
GCGAGTTCCTGTCGGTGAGCCCCGGACCCTGTCCGGGGCGACCGCTTGTTATTGCCCGGGGTGAGGGCCAACGCCCGAACCCCGGCCCGCAGCGGGTTGCGCCACTCCCGAACGACACCAGTTGCGCATCTCGTGGGCCAAGCGCCGCGAGGGGCACTGATTGGATATCGAGGGATGCCGTCGACCCACCAGGAGGGTCGCGCCGGGTGTTCCAGTGATGAGCGGGAAAGGGAAGGCGACGGGCTTGCACCCCCCGCTGATGCGGTCGGGGCAGCGAGTGATCTATGGTTGCGGGGGGAGCAGCGAGGCGAAGGGAGGGTTCAGACGCCGACGCGCGGCGAACGGGTCCAGCCGTAGCGGACCGCGAGGCGGACATCGTCCCAGGCGCGGCCGGAGCTCATCGCCTCCCAGTCGCGCTTGAGCTGCGCTTCCAGCTCCGGGCCCCACGCCTGGAAGCCACGATAGTTGGCCGAGAGGCCGGCGCCGTAGCCGTAGCGCACCGCCGCCTCGTCGGACCACGCGTCGGCGTTGGCGACGTGCGGCGATGGGATGGGCGTGCTCCCGACGGCCTGGCGCACTGTGTCCGTCACGTCCTGGTTCAGGTCCTGGCCGAACTTCATCCCGAAGTCGTGCTTCGTCTGGTCCCAGTCGCGGCGCAGGGCTTCCTTCACCCGGTCCCACCCGCTTGCTTCTTCGGTCGGCCACGGTGTTGACTGGTCTGATGGCTGTTGGGTCATTGGATCATCTCCTCTTGGGTGAAGGTGGTTGGTGGGTTCGGGACTCTCGAAGAGGTCGCAGCGAGGGCGGCGACCCGGAGGCAGCAGTCAGCTGTTGTGTTCGTGGCGCTCGCCGCCGGGCTCGACGCCGCCAGGCTCGACGCCTCGCTCGCGGTCGAGCATCCGGTAGAGCGTGCGGCGGTCGAGGCCCAGCACCCGCGCGGCGCGGGACTTGTTGCCCCCCACCAGCGAGAGCACCCGCTGGAGGTATCGGCGCTCCAGCTCGGAGAGGGTCATCATCTCCGTGGCCTCCTCCGGCGCCGCCATCGGGCGCTCGGGCTGGAAGGTCCGGATGCGCTCGGGCAGGTCTTCGACGGTGACGGTGTCGCCGCGGCACAGGGCCACCGCGCGCTCGACGCAGTTCTCGAGCTCGCGCACGTTGCCCGGCCAGCCGTAGCCCACCATCCGCGCCATCGCCGCGGGGTGGAAGCCCACCACCCGCTTGCCGAAGCGGTCGACGAAGCGCGTGAGGAAGTGCTGCGCCAGCACCAGCACGTCGTCGCTGCGCTCGCGCAGCGTAGGCACCTGAACGATCACCACCGCGATGCGGTAGAAGAGGTCTTCGCGGAAGCGCCGGGCCTCGACCAGGCCGTCGAGGTCCTGGTGCGTGGCGGCGATCACCCGCGCGTCGAAGGGCACCTCGCGGTCGCCGCCCACCGGGCGCACCGTGCGCTCCTGCAGCGCGCGCAGCAGCTTGGCCTGCATCTCCATCGGCATCTCGCCGATCTCGTCGAGCAGCAGGGTGCCACCGTTGGCCTCGATGAAGAGCCCCGGGCGCCCGCTGCGCGCGTCGGTGAAGGCCCCCTTCACGTGCCCGAAGAGCTCGCTCTCCAGCAGGTGATGCGGCACCGCGGCGCAGTTGATCGCCACGAAGGGACCGTGGCTGCGCGCGCTCATCGCGTGGATGGCCCGCGCCACGAGCTCCTTGCCGGTGCCGCTCTCGCCGTTGATGAGCACCGTGGCGTCGGTGGCCGCCACCCGGGACGTGAGGTCGTGCAGCTCGCGCATCGCGCGGCTCGAGCCCACCAGCGCCCGGGACGGCTTCACCCGCCCGACCTCGTCGCGCAGGCGCAGCACCTCGCGGCGCAGGTGACCGCGCTCCAGGGCCCGGGCGATGGACATGGTGAGCACCTCGGTGTTCACCGGCTTGGTGAGGTAGTCGTAGGCGCCCGCGCGCATCGCGGCGACGGCGGTCTCCAGGCTGCCGTGCCCCGTCAGCACGATCACCGGCACGTCGGGCTGCGCCCCCGCGATGCGGCCGCACAGGGTGATCCCGTCCATGAGGGACATGTGCAGGTCGGTGATGACCAGGTCGAAGGGCTGCGTGGTCAACAGCGAGAGCGCCTCCCCCGGCTGCTGCGTGTACATCGCGTCGTGGCCGAGCCGGCGCACGAACGCGGCGACCATCTCGCCGAGCTCGGGGTCGTCATCGACTACCAGGATGTTCGCGGCCACGCCGGGGGCTTCGGTCATGTGACGGCTCCGGCGGGGGTGACCGGCGCCTCGATCACCGCGACGACGTCGCTGGTGCGCTCGAACTGCGCGAGCCCGAGCGTCGGGGCCACGCGGTGGGCCGACACCCGGGCGTTGGCCCGGGTGAGCGAGTCGAGCCGGTCGAAGCGGGTGTACGGGTCCTGGTCGTAGACGATGCGGGTGGGCACCGTGAGCGGCTCGTAGAGGGTGCGCATCGCGTCGGGGGTGAAGAGCGCTCCGTCGATGAACTTCACCGGAGCGAAGCGCCCCCCGGCCGCCGCCGCGGTGAGGTGCGAGTAGCGGACGAGGCCCTCGTCGACCGTGCCCACGAAGGACTTCTTCAGGAAGTACCGGATGGAGGGCGCCGTGCGCAGGAGCCGGAAGACCCCTTCGGACACCGGGGCGACGCGGAGGGCGTTGTGCAGGAGGGTTTGCGCGAGCCCGCCGCTGGACCGCTCAGGCCCGAGGCCCGTGGGCGAGAGCAGCGTGAGCGAGCGGAAGAGCCCCGGGGAGCGGACCGCCAGCCGGGCGAGGAACTCCGACGACAGCGAGCTGGCCACGGCGTCGACGGGCTCACCCTGCGGGGAGGCCACGTCCACGATGAAGCGCTCGATGGCCTCGGTGTACATCGAAGGGCTGTAGTCCCGGTCGCCGCGCTGCGAGCGCCCGAAGCCCGGGAGGTCGAGCGCGTACACCCGGCGGCGCCCGCGGAAGGCCTCGAAGAGCGGCCGCATCTCGTAGGCCGAGGCGGCCGCGTTGACCGAATGGATGAGAACCACCCCGGGCCCCTCCCCGCTGACGTCCTTGTAGTAGGCGATGCCGCCGACGCCCATCACATCGAGCCGGCCCGAGTCGGCGCCGATGGCAGGAGGCAGGTCGCGGGCGGACTCCGATGAAGACGGCGTGGCCGAGAGGTCAGGGTGCGTCGCGGTCTGTGTGCTCATGCGAACCCTCGTTCGCACTGACCATGCCGACACCCACGGACGGGGAATTCCCTACGAGTCGGGTGAGACTCGATGCACCGCCGTGCGTGGCGCCGCGCCACACCTGAGGGGGAATGGTGACGCCGCTCAGGTGGCGTCGCGCAGTTCGCCACGGGCGGCGACCCGGAGCGCCCGACCCCGCCAGCGCACCGTGCGCGAGGTCAGTGCGCGGACGAAGGCCCACCCGAGGAGCCCGTCGGCCAGCACCACATCAGTCGCCATCGCCCCGAAGCCCGCGCGTCGACCCGACGCCCGCGCCGCGGCCCAGGCCACCAGCGCCCGCGCCGCGACGGCCAGCGCCTCGGCCCCGAGCGCCGCGGCCCCCGCCCGGCCCGCCAGCACCGCCCCGGTCGCGGCGAGCACCACCAGCGGCGTCGCGAAGAAGAGCCCGGGGTAGCTCGCCAGGAGCCACGGACGTTGCGCGCGGATCACCAGCAGCCAGCGCCCGTAGCGGGCCGCCACGTCTGCGCCCGTGCGCCCGGACACCCGCGCCAGGGCGACGCCCCGGGAGGCCACCACGCGCGCTCCGCGGGCCCGCCAGCGGCGCGCGAGCTCCATGTCCTCGCCGAGGTGGCGGCCGAGGGAGCCGAAGCCGCCGATGGCGTCGAGGGCGTCGCGGCGCAGGGCGACCACCTTGCCGACGAGCCCGCCGGCGTCGATGCCCGCGAGGAGGGCGAAGGCGTGCAGCGAGCCGCCCAGCAGGGCCTCCGAGGCGCGGTCGCCAGGGGTGATGCCGGGGGCCTCGTGGGGGGGCGCCCACACCGCCGCGACGCCCGGGTCGGCGAGGGGCGAGAGCAGCGCGTCCCAGTCGAAGGTCGTGAGGTCGACGTCGCTGTCGACGATGACCACGGTGGCGGCGTCGGGCTCGGCCGCGAGCGCCCGCGCGAGCTGGTCGCTCTTCTGGTTGGGCGCGGTGGCGCCGGTGACCACGAGGCGGGCGTCGAGGCCGCGCGCGGCGAAGCGATCGCACACGGCGGTGATCACGGGCACCGCGGCGTCGTCGGGGGACGCCACGGCGAAGCGCAGCCGGACGAAGGGGCGGTGCGCGGGGTCGTCTGCGAGCGCGCCGAGGCTGCCGAGGGTGAGCGCGAGGGAGGCCTCGGCGCCGGCGCAGGGGCGCACCACGAGGAGCGGGGCAGCGAGGGCGGACGGCGGGCGGGAGGCGGCCGCGGGGAGCGGGCGGCGCAGCGAGCGGACGACCGCGACGGCGGAGACGGCCGCGACGACGGCGGCCCAGGAGAGCAGCGCGGCGTCGGCGACGGTCACGCGCCGCGACGCATGCGGAACGGGATCAGGAAGCGCACCCAGGAGGACGCGAAGCGGTCGAGGTCGACGCTCTCGTGCATCGCCTGGACGCGGGACCCCAGGAGCGACGTGGACAGCACGCTGCGAGCATAGAACGGCGCGTCCTCGAGCGTGCGGACGACGTGCGCGGGCGCGCCGCGGTCGGCGCGGGAGGTGCGCGCGACGCCCCAGCGGGTGCGGCCGAGGGAGCGCTCGGCGGGCACCTCGACGACCTCGGCGCTGCCGTCGGGGAGGTAGCGCCGGGCGAAGCGCACGCGGGTGGCGTCGCCGTCCCGGGCGGTGGTGTCGTAGAGCACCACCGGGCGGCCGTCGACGTCGGCGCGGGACCAGTCCCAGCCGTGGAAGTCGTGCTCGAGGGCGGCGTCGCCCGCGTTGGCGTCGTGGTACCCGACGCCCGACCAGCGGAGCGCGGGCTCGGTGAGCTCGACCTCGACCCGGCAGAGCGGCGCCACGGCCCACCAGAGGTGGCGGCCGGCGGCGTCGAGGGCCTGCGGGGCGCCGTGGAGCACCGTCGGGATCACCCGCACCCGCCCGACGATGCGACCGGGGACGAGGGAGGGGAAGGGCGAGGTCTTCTCGCGGAGGTCGATGAGGAGCTCGCCGCGCTCCCAGCGGAGGTTGCTCGCGCCGATGGAGAGGTGGGCGGGGCCGCGGGAGACCTCCGCCGCGCCGCGCTCGGTGAGCGCCCAGGTGGCCGAGCGGGGGCCGTACAGGGCGACGTTCATGGTGCAGTGCTCGAGCGGGTCGGCCTTCGCGCCGGCCGCGGAGGCCGCGGCGCGCGCCTTCGCGTACCAGGGCGAGAACACGTTGCCCACCATGGCGATGAGGGTGAGGCCGTGCTGGCCGTCGTCGCTCAGCGCGTCGACGTACCACCACGCGTAGCCGCCGCGGGTGACGGCCCGGTCGAAGCGAGGTCCGTGAGCACGCTCTCCGCCGCCAGCAGCCCGCTCCTCGCCACCATCGGCACCCCGGCCCCCGGGTGCGCGCTCCCGCCGCACAGGTACAGCCCCGGGAGCGTCGAGCGCGACGGCGCCCGGGCCAGCGGCGAGGTCCACCCGTGCGAGGGCGGGCCGTAGAGCGCGCCCCCCGTCGCCGGGAACATCCGCTCGAAGTCCGTCGGGGTGGTGATCACGCGCCGCGACCGGTCCCAGTCCAGGCTCAGTCCGAGGGCTTCGAGGTGTCGTAGGGTCGTGGTCTCGCATCGTTCGATCTCTTCCTGGGAGAAGGGGCGCCGGTCGCCGCGCGCGGGGGCGTTGACGATCATGAACAGCCGCTCGCGCCCGTCGGCGGTGTCGGGCGCGCGGCCCGTGTCGTCCCGGTCCTGGGCGCACACGTAGACGGTCGGGTCGGAGGGGAGCGAGTCCCCGTCGACGATCTCGCGGAACTCCCGCGGGTAGTCGCGGCTGAAGAACACGTTGTGCCGCACCAGGGGGAAGCCAGTGGTCTTCGCCACGGCGCTGAAGGTCACCGCCGAGAGCGAGCGCGCGGCCCCGGCGTCCACCGACCACGCGCGCTGCGCGGGCGCGCCCAGCAGGCCCGTCGCGAGCGCGTTGACGTCCCCGTTGAACACCACCGCGTCGGCGTGGAGAGCGCGTCCGTCGTCGAGGCGCACGCCGGTGGCCCGGTGCCCGTCGGTGATCACCTCGGACACCCCGGTGCCGAGCGCGAACTCCACCCCCTGCTCGGCGGCGAGGCGGGCCAGACCCTCGGCGAGGCGCGCCATGCCGCCGCGCACCACCCAGACGCCCTCGCGCTCGACGTGGGCGATGACGTTGAGCGTGGCCGGGGCCAGGAAGGGCGACGAGCCGCAGTAGGTGGCGTAGCGCCCGAAGAGCTGGAGCAGCCGCGGGTCGCGGAAGAAGTCCCCGAGCGACGACCAGAGGGTGCGGGTCGCGTCGATGCGGGCGAGGGAGATCATCCCGCGCAGCCCCTGGTCGCGGAGCACGCTGCCGAGGGTCGGCCGCTGGGCCCGCATGAAGGGGCCCTCGACGCGCTCGTGGATGCCCTTCGCGTAGGCGCAGAACGCGCGGTACCCGCTGGCCTCGCGCGCCCCGGCGAGGGCGCCGATGGCGTCGGCGGTGCGGTCGACGTCGCGGTAGAGGTCGAGGCGCGAGCCGTCGGCCCAGGCGTGCCGGGCGAGCACCTCCACCGGGTCGAGGGTGACGTACGCGTCGAGCGAGGCGCCCGCGGCGGCGAAGAGCTCATCGAAGACCGCGCGCACGGTGAGCACCGTCGGGCCGGAGTCGACGCGCCGCCCGGCGACCTCGACCTCGCGCATCTTGCCGCCCACCCGCGGAGCGCGGTCGAGCACCGTCACGGCGACGCCGCGGGAGCGCAGGGCGATCGCGGCGCTCAGGGCCCCGACGCCGGCGCCTACGACGACGACCCGGCGGGCGCGGGGGGGGCTGGTTCTTCCGTCTGCCATCTCATCCCCTGTGATGCCTCCTGCCGGGCTTCGGACGCACCGGCATCGCAACAATGGGTCAGGTTCGGCGCGCTTCGAGGTCGCGGCGCAGGAAGGCCCGGAAGGTGTCGAGGCCGTCGAGCTCCCAGGCCGACTCGATGGCAGCGGCGAGGGCGCGGTTGCGGGCCATGAGCTCCTGGAAGGCCGGGTGGTCGGGGTCCGAGGGGTCGATGGTGACGTGCTGGTCGTGGGTGTCGGCCCGGAAGAACCACGCGTCGCGGCCCGGCAGGCGCTCGATGACCAGCTTCATGTGGGGGTAGGCTTGATTGCCCAGGCGCAGCGCGAAGCGGGCGTCGCCGTCGCGCTCGAAGGCCGTGCAGTCATCGAGGGACCCTCCGGGGCTGAGGCGCACCGCGTCGGCGAGCGAGGCCGCGCGGGGGGGAGGCCCGGCGGGGTACGCGAGGCCGAGGTAGGTCTCGATCGCGCGGTGGACTGCGTCGGGCGGGGGTGGTTCGGTGCGCGTCATGGGCTCCGCGGAGACACCGGTGGCGATCAGTGGGAGGCGAAGGTTTCGACGCTAGCACGACCGTTGGCAGCGGAGCATGTGCTAGACCGCGGGACCGATGCACGATGTCGCACCCACCGATGTCCTGGTGGTCGAGGACGACCCCGACCTCAACGAGATGATCGGGGCGTACGTCCGGCTCGCGGGATACACCTACCGGCCCGCGCTCGACGGCGACGCCGCGGTGCGCGCGCTGCGCGAGCGGGCGCCCGCGCTGGTGCTGCTCGACCTGATGCTCCCGGGCATCGACGGCTTCGAGGTGTGCCGGCGGATGCGGGCCGACGAGGCGACGCGCAACGTGCCGGTGGTGATCCTGAGCGCGGTGAACGAGCCCGACGCGCGCCGCCGGGCGCAGGAGCTCGACGTGCGGGAGTACATCACCAAGCCCTTCGACCCCGACGCCCTGATGGACGCGCTGCACCGCTACGCGCCGGTCGGCGGCGCATAGGCCTCGGCCCCGCGATAGCCCCGGCGGGGAAAATGAAGGCTCGACGGCCATGGGCGGCGGCGCCATACAGCGTCGAAGGGTCGATGGTTGACGCGCAGAGCCACTGAATGAAGCAGGCGAAGCGGCACACGGTGCTGGTGGTCGACGACGAGCCGGACGTCATCCAGAGCGTCAAGGACCTGCTGCGGCTGGAGTACAACGTGCTCGGCGCGACCCGGGCCTCGGAGGGCATGCGCCTGCTCGGCGAGCACGAGGTGCACGTGGTCATGACCGACCAGCGGATGCCCGAGATGAGCGGGGTGGAGTTTCTGCACTGGGCCCGCGCGGAGCACCCGGACTCCGTGCGGCTGCTGTTCACCGGGTACGCCGACCTGCGCGCGGTGATCGACGCCATCAACCAGGGCAACGTCTACCGGTACATCACCAAGCCGTGGGACCCGGACGAGCTCCTGGCGGTGATCCGCGAGGCGTGCCAGCGCCATGACCTCCTCGTCGAGCGCAAGCGGCTGCTGCAGGAGCTCGAGGTCAAGAACGCCTCGCTCCGGCGGGCGAGCGAGCTCAAGAGCGCGTTCATCCGGGTGGTGGGCCACGAGCTGCGCACGCCGCTGACCATCCAGCTGGGTCTCACGCAGCTCGCGCTGCGCACCGAGGGGCTCGCGCCGCCGGCGGTGCGCGACTGGCTCGGGCGCATCGAGCGCGCCGCCCAGCGGCTCTACGTGCGCTCCGAGCAGCTCATGGTGCTGCTGCACGGCGAGCGCTTCGCCCAGACCCTGGAGCGGGCGCCGACGGACCTCAACGCGCTGGTGCGCGACGCGGCCGACGAGGTGCGGCCCTTCGTCGAGCGCCGGCGCCAGGGGCTCATCGTCGACGCGCCCGCGGACCTCGGCGCCCTCGAGCTCGACGCGGCGAAGATCGGCGACAGCCTCAACCAGCTGCTGCTCAACGCGATCAAGTTCACGCCCGACGGGGGGAAGGTGACCGTGTGCGCCCGGCGCGTGGGCCGGGGGGCGCGCCTGGAGGTGCGCGACTCCGGCAGCGGCGTCCCGGAGGCGGCGATGGAGCACCTCTTCGAGCCATTCTTCACGGGCTTCGACACCGACCGGCACTCGTCGGGCACCTTCGAGCACGGGACGCGCGGGCTCGGCCTCGGGCTGAGCGTGGTGAAGGCCTTCGTCGAGATGCACGGCGGCACGGTGGCCGCGCGGCGCTCCGCGCAGGGCGGCATGGTCTTCGTCATCGACCTGCCCGCCCCGTAGCGCGCCCCGATCAGGGGACGATGGACATGCGGGGCGGCGGGCGCGGCGGCAGGCGCACGGTGAAGCGCGCCCCGGACCCGGCGGGGGACTCCACCTCGATGGCGCCGCCGTGCTCCTGCACGATGCCGTAGCTGATGCTGAGCCCGAGGCCGGTGCCCTCCCCCGGGGCCTTGGTGGTGAAGAAGGGGTCGAAGATGCGGTCGACCACGGCCGGGTCGACGCCGTGGCCGGCGTCGGCGACCTCGATGACCACGCCCCCGTCGTCCCCCGCGCTCGTGCGCGCCTGCACCTGCGTGCCCGAGGGCGAGGCGTCGACGGCGTTGGCCAGGAGGTTCATCACCACCTGGTTCACCTTGCCGGGGTAGCACGCGATCTTCGGGATGGCGCCGAGCGCGAGCACGATCTCGACGCCCTTCTTGCGCGCCCGCCCGCGGAGGATGTTGGCCGTCGACTCGATGCCCGGGTTGAGGTCGACCTCGAGCAGGTCGCTCTCGTCGAGGCGGGCGAAGGTGCGCAGGTCGCTCACGATCTGCTGGATGCGCTTCAGGCCGTCGCGCGAGCGCTCGAAGAGCGGGAGGAGGTTGCCGAGGGTGTAGTCGAGGTCGATGCGCTCGGCGGCCGCGGCGATCTCCGCCGCGAGCTCGGGGCGCGCCGCGGCGAGCTCGGCGGCCCCTTGGCGGTAGAGGGCGAGGATCGCGGCGACGGCGCCCACGTCGCGCTGCGCCACGGCGAGGTTGTTCACCACGAAGGCCAGCGGGTTGTTGATCTCGTGGGCCACGCCCGCGACCATCTGTCCGAGCCCGGCGAGCTTCTCGGTCTGCACCAGCACGCTCTGGGCGCGGCGCAGCGCCTGGTGGGCCTCGCGCTCGGACTGCGCCGACGCGCCGAGCTCCTCGTTGAGCTGCCGCAGCCGCCGGTTGGCGTCCTCGACCTGCTGGGCCCGCACGTAGATCTCCGCGGCCATCTTGCCCGCGCGGGCGCGCAGCTCCTCGTTGCGCTGCTCGCGCAGGGCCTCGGCGGCGCGCGCGCGGGTGAGCCCGGTGATGTCCTCCACCGAGTGCAGCACGTACAGCACCTCCCCGTCGGGGCCGAGCACCGGGGTGTTGACCGGGTCCCAGATCCGCAGCTCGAAGGTGCCGTCGGGGTGGCGGATGTCGAAGCGCTGCGGCGGCATGTGGTCGGGCGCGCGCTCGCGCAGCACCCGCGCGATCGACGCGAGGAAGTTGCTGACGGCGCCGTGCTCCGCCGCGTCGGGGTCCTCGGGGAAGACCTCGAGCAGCCCGCGGCCGACCAAGGCCTCGCGCCGGGTCATGGTCGCCCGGAGGTACGCGTCGCTCACGGCCAGGACGGTGAGGTCCGGCGCCAGCGCCACGTAGAGCCCCGGCGTCGACTCGAACAGCATGCGGAAATCCAGAGGCATCGTCGCTTGACGATGGCCTCTGCGCACCGTGTCGTCCATTCGCCGGACCATCACCCGCCCGCCCGGGCGGCCTCCCAGGAGAGCTTGAAGCGCGCGAGGTACTTCCGCAGCCGGTCGGCGTCGTTGACCGAGGCCCGCCCGCTGCGCGAGACCGCGAACAGCGCCCGCCCCGCGGCCGACAGCGAGGGCGACGCGCGGCACACCCGCACCACCTCCGCGAGCTGCGCCCGGTCGAAGCGGTCGAGCGCCGCGACGCCCTCCTCGCCGAGCACCGCGCGCAGCCCGCCGTCGTCGGTCGCGAGCGCGCCCCCGGGGGCCTCGGCCAGGCGCCACCGGGCCCGCAGCCGGGCGACCTCGTCGTCGACGGTGGGCAGGTCGATGCGGCCGCCGGGGCAGAGCGTGGCCATGCGGGTGACGGCGGCGCCGAAGTCGCGGAAGTTGCCCGTCCAGAGGGCCTCCGGGGAGGTCGCGAAGGCCACGAAGCGGGCGCGGGCCTCGCGGCTGAAGGCCACCCTCGACCCGAGGGCGCGCTCGCACTGCGCGAGCTCGAAGTCGAGGTTGGGCTCGACGTCCTCGGGGCGGTCGCGCAGGCCGGGGAGCGCGAAGGTCCAGAGCTCGATGCGGGCGAGGAGGTCTTCGCGGAAGCGCCCTTCGGCGACGCGGGCGACGAGGTCGCGGTGCGTGCCCGCGATGAGCTGGAAGTCGCTGCGCACCTCCCGGTCGCTGCCCATCGGGCGGAAGCGCTTCTCCTCCACCGCCCGCAGCAGCATCGCCTGCTCGTCGAGCCCGAGCTCGGCGATCTCGTCGAGGAAGAGCGCGCCCCCGTCGGCCTTGCGCAGGAGCCCCTCGCGCTCGCCCGCGGCGCCGGTGAACGCGCCCTTCGCGTGGCCGAAGAGGGTCGACATCGCGCCGTCGCCCCGCAGCGTGGCGCAGTTGACCTCGACGAGCTCGCCGGCCACCTGCCGCCGCGATTTCTTGAGCGCGAAGATGCCGCCCGCGAGCTGCGACTTGCCCGCGCCGGTGGGGCCCGTGAGCAGGATGGGCGCGCGCGACGCGACGGCCACGCGCTCGATGCGCGCGATGAGGGCGTTGAAGGCGGGGTTGCGGGTCTCGATGCCCGACTTGAGCACGCCGGTGCGCTCGCGCGCCTCGGCGGCGAAGCGCGACGCGATGCGGTCGTAGCGCGAGAGGTCGAGGTCGATGGCGCGCCACGAGCCGACGGCGGGGTGCCCGGGGTCGCGCTCGCCGCGGACGGGCGGCGAGGTCTGGAGCAGCCGGGCCGGGAGGTGCCGCGACTCGGTGAGGAGGAAGAGCACGATCTGGGCGACGTGGGTGCCCGTGGTGATGTGCACGAGGTAGTCCTCGCGCTCGGGGTCGAAGGGGTACGACCGCGCGAAGTCGTGGAGGGCGGCGTAGACGGGCTCGAGGTCCCACGGGTCGGCCATGGGGCAGGGCACGAGGTTGACCGCGGTCTCGGGCGACACCCGGGCGATGTCCTGCCGGAGGGTCTTCGCGAGGGAGGTGTACTGCACCTGGTGCAGCAGCTCGAAGCGCGACACCAGCAGGTCGGGGTGCTGGCAGGCGGCGACGGTGGGGCGCCAGCGGTCCCAGCGCGACGCCGAGGCGCCGGAGTCGAGCGTCGGGCCCAGGAGGCCGATGACCACCGTGGGCCTACGCTTCTTGGCGCTCACGCGACGGCCCCCTCACCGCGCTGCCGCGCCCTCACCCCCGCGGGGCGCTCATCGTTGCCCTTATCGTGCGCAGGGCGCTTGCAGGCTGGGGTTCCGCGCGATGGCGCGTCACCCCAGGCAATAACAGGAGGACCGCCCCGGACGGTGTCCGGGGCTCCGAACGGGCATCGCCTGATACGCGCCGGAGGCGCCGCGTCTACGTCCGGGGATGCCCCTCCGTTC
>JAUSAZ010000051.1 GCA_030652255.1 Myxococcales bacterium
GCGAGTTCCTGTCGGTGAGCCCCGGACCCTGTCCGGGGCGACCGCTTGTTATTGCCCGGGGTGAGGGCCAACGCCCGAACCCCGGCCCGCAGCGGGTTGCGCCACTCCCGAACGACACCAGTTGCGCATCTCGTGGGCCAAAGCGGCAAGGTTGGGATCAAATGAGTATCAGGGGTGCGTGACCGTCACCCCGACCACCATCCCCTGCCCCGTCACCTGCGCCGTGGGCACCACCGACGCCGCCTCGGCGTGGCGCCCGATGGCGAAGAAGGTCACCGCCCCCAGCAGCAGCCCGCTCAGCCCGAACACCGCGGTGCGCTGCGCGCCCTCGGCGTTGATCTCTCCGTCGCGCACGGCGTGGGCGAGCATCACCCCGCCCCCCATGAGCACCCCCAGCCCGATCGCCCCGGCGCCCACGAGCCGCATCGTCCGGAGCGACGGGTGCACCGCGCCGCGGATCACCAGCGCCGTCGTGAAGAGCCCCAGCTCGCCCGCGAGCACCCACGCGCCGAAGTCCGTCCCGCAGCGCGCCGCGCCGCAGAGCAGGCCCCCCAGCAGCGCGCCGCCGACGCCGCCGGTCGCCACGAAGAGCGCGTCCGCCGGGGGCGCGTCGGTGAGGTGCCCCAGCAGCGCGCCGATGGCCACGCCCGAGGTCGTGCCGATGAAGGTCGCCCACCCGGAGAGCGTCGCGCCGACGGGGAAGTCCTCGCCCCGCACCCAGGTCGCGATGGACGTCGCCGCGAGGTAGCCCATGAGCCCGCCGGCGCCCGCGGAGAGACCGCGCCCACGGCGCATCGGGAAGCGGTGCTCGAGCAGCAGCGCGCCCACCGGGAGGGCCAGCGCGAGGGCGCCCGGGAGGATCCAGTAGGTCTCGGGGTTGGGGTCGTCGATGGTGCGCCCGAAGGCGCCGAGGTTGAACGCCGTGCCCAGGCGCAACCCGTAGGTGGCCGTGAGCAGCCCGAAGAGGATGCGCTCGTCGCGGGCCATGCGGGTGCTCACCACCGGCGCCGGGTGGGGTGTCGGCGCCGGGACGGTCTGCGCGCCCGCCGAGGCCCCGAGCGCCAGCGCCGCCGCGCCCGCGGCCCACCGCGCGCGGAGCGTCACGGCTGCAGCGCCCCGGCCGCGAGCAGCGCCCCCACCACCAGCGCGAGCAGCACCCGGTACACGCCGAACACCTGGAGCCCGTGGCCGCGCAGCCAGGAGAGCATCCAGCGCACCGCGAGCACCGCGGACACCGCCGCCGCGAGGAAGCCCACCGCGAGGTTGAACGACCCGTAGGCGTGCAGCATCACCGAGCCGCTCTTCAAGAGCTTGTACCCCGTGGCCGCGCTCAGGGTGACCAGCCCGAGGAGGAAGCTGTACTCCAGCGCGGCCTCCATGGAGAGGCCCACCAGCAGGCCCGCGGCGAGGGTGACCAGCGAGCGCGAGGTGCCGGGCCACATGGCGAGGCACTGCGCGAGCCCGATGATGACGGCGTCGCGGGGGGTGAGCTCGGAGAGCGCGCGGCCCGGGCGGCGGTCGCGCTTCGCGGCGCTCAACCCGAGGATGGCGACGCCGCCGACGAACCACGCGGCGACGACGGGGTAGAGCCCGAAGAGCAGGCGCTCGATGGCGTTGTTGAAGAGCTTGCCCAGCACGGCGGCGGGCAGGAAGCCCAGCACGACGTGGAGGGCCAGCGAGCGCCCCGCGGGGTCGCGCCCGAGCACCCCGAGGGTCATCGCGCGCACGCGCGGGAAGAACACCCCGAGCACCGCGGCGATGGCCCCGAGCTGCACGCAGATGGCGAAGGCGTTGGCCTCCTCGCTCGCGGGGATGCCGAGCGCGCGCTGCGCCAGGATGAGGTGCGCCGTCGAGCTCACCGGGAGGTACTCCGTGAGGCCCTCGACCACGCCCAGGATCAGGGCCTCCCACCAGGACATCATCGGCGGCACCACACGGGGCGCGTTGTACCGCACACCCGGGCGGGGCCGCGATATGTTCCCGCGCCATGCGAAGACCTTCCCTGGGCGCGCTGCTCGTCGTGGCGCTCGGCTGCACCGGGCGCCCGCCGCGGTACCCCATCACCGACCCCGCGATGGCCCTGCGGCACATCACCGCCCGCGAGGCGCGGGTGCACAGCATCCGGGCCCACGGCTCGGCCGACCACTTCGGCCCGCAGGGGCGCATCCGCGGCGAGGTGTACGTCTTCGTCCAGCGGCCCGACCACGTGCGGGTCGACACCCGCGCCTTCGGCACCACCGTGAGCACCCTGCTCTCGGACGGGCGGCACCTCGCCATGGCCGACCTGCGCGGCGGCAACTTCTACGTCGGCGACGCGCGGCCCTGCGTAGCGGCGCAGCTGCTGGGCATCCCGATGGAGTCCGCCGAGGTGGTCGCGGTGCTGGCGGGCGGCCCCCCGGTCATCGAGGGCGACCGGCGCATCCGCTGGGACGACGGCCACTACGTGGTGGACATCGCGGGGCGCGGCGGCGCGGCGGAGTCCCTCTGGCTGGAGGTCACCGACGCCGAGCGGGAGGGCGCCCGGCCCGACGCCCAGCGCCCGAGGCCCACGCGCGCCGAGCTGCGCGACGCCCGCGGGGTGCGCGCGGTGCTCACCTTCGAGGACTACACCGAGGTCGAGGGCGTGGCCTTCCCGCGGCGGGTGCGCGTGGAGATCGAGCGCGACGGCATCGACCTCGTGGTGCGCTACCGCGAGATCACCCTCGACCCCGAGCTGCCCGACGACGTCTTCGACCAGACCCCCAACCCCGGGCTCCCGGTGACCCAGGTGGACTGCGCCGCCAACACGGTGCCGCCCTCGCCCGCCGCCCCGCCGCCTGCGCCGACCGCGGACGCAGGCGGGCCCTGACGGGGTCAGCGCGCGTCAGGGTCGTCGAGCCACGCCGCCAGGGAGGGAGGGTCGAGGTCGAGCACGACGTCGCCCAGGCGATCGGCGCCGAGGGTGCCGATGCGCGCCGCGAGCGAGCTGCGCTCGGCGGCGGTGAGCGCGCGCCCGAGGCGGCGCTCGAACTGGTGCTCCAGCGGACGAAGTCCCTGCGCGACGCCCTGCGCGACGCCCTGCGCGACGCCCTCCGCCCGCACCTCGTCGAGCGACTCGTAGCCCCGCCGCTGGAGCAGGTTGCGCAGCGTGGCCTCATGCGCCACCTCGCGGTCGTAGAGCGCCTCGACGAGCACGGGGTTCTGGAGCACGCCCGGCGCGAGCAGCGACTCGCCCGGCCCGACCACCTTCATCGCGCGCCCCGACTCGTAGACCTCGACGCGCCGCGGCCCGATGAGCCGCACCACCCAGATCCAGCGCGTGCCGGCGCCCAGGAGGTCGGTGATCTTCTGCTGGAGCTCGCCCTCGTCCTGACCCACCGACGCGTACTCGACGGCGAGCGGGGGAATGGTCGTTCCCCAGCCCGGGCGCTCGGGCCCGAGGCCCACCGCGAGGTCGGGCGCACGCATCGTCCTGGCGTCGATGGCGATGCCCGCGTCGACGCCCACGGCGGGCGCCATCGGGTCGGTGTCGAGCACGAGGCCGCCGCGGAGGTTGGCCCCGGCGCCGTCCTGTCCTGTGGGCGCGGCGTAGATGGCGTGCCCGTGGGAGAGCTCGTACGGGTCCCCGGACTTGAGCTGCGACGTGTAGAAGGGCCCGGGGCTGAGCTTGGGGGTCGTCATGGCGCTCGCTGGCGGCCATCGTAGCGCCGCGCCCGCCGGGGCGCGACGGGACCGCCATGCCCGACTGACGGGATTCGCGCGGCGGGCCTTGCGCGGACTCGGCGCTCGCGCGATGCCCGGCGGGGTGATGGTGGAGGTCGAAGCGCTGCGCAAGAGCTACCGCGTCGGCGGCCGCGCACTGCCGGTGCTGCACGGCGCCAGCCTGCGCATCGAGCGCGGCGAGTTCGTCGCCATCATGGGCGCGTCGGGCTCGGGCAAGAGCACCCTGCTGTCCATCCTCGGGCTGCTGGAGTCCTACGAGGGCGGGCGATACACCCTCGCGGGCCACGACACCCGCGCCCTCGATGAAGACCGCGCGGCGAAGCTCCGCAACGCGCTGCTGGGCTTCGTGTTCCAGTCCTTCCACCTGCTGTCCCACAAGACCGCCTGGGAGAACGTCGCCCTCCCCCTCGCCTACGCCGGCGTCGCGCGCCCCGAGCGCCGCCGCCGCGCCCTCAGCCTGCTCGCGCGCCTCGGCCTCGACGCCCGCGCCGAGCACCGCCCCGACGAGCTCTCCGGCGGCCAGCGGCAGCGCGTCGCCATCGCCCGCGCCCTCGCCAACAACCCCCCGGTGATCCTCGCCGACGAGCCCACGGGCAACCTCGACTCCAAGACCTCCGGCGAGGTGATGCAGCTCTTCCGGGAGATCCACGCGCGCGGGCGCACCATCGTGCTGGTCACCCACGAGCCCGCCGTCGCCGCCGCGGCCGACCGGGTCATCCTGGTGCGCGACGGGCGCGTGGTGCAGGGCAACGCCGCGGGCGACGCCGCGGGCGACGCGGCAGGCGAAGTGCCGTGATCGACCTGCTCGTCGAGGTCTTCGAGGGCGTGGCCCGGCACCGGATGCGCGCGGCGGCCACGGCCTTCGGGGTGTTCTGGGGCATCCTGATGCTGGTGGTGCTGCTCGGCGGCGGGCGCGGCCTGCGCAACGGGCTCGACAAGCTCTTCGCCGACACGGCCACCAACTCCGCGTGGATCAACCTCAACCGCACCAGCATGGGCTTCGAGGGCCTCGGCCCCGGGCGCCAGCTGGGGCTCACCATCGACGACGTCGAGGCCGTCGCCCGCGCCGTGCCCGAGCTCGAGAACGTCGCCCCGCGGCACAGCGCCCCGTCGGGGCTCACCTTCACCCGCGGCACCCGCAACGGGGCCTTCCCCACCTACGGGATCTACCCCGGCTACGCCGTCGTCGAGCGCACCCAGGTGGTGCGCGGCCGGCTCATCAACGACCTCGACGTGGCCCGCGCGCGGCGGGTGATCATCATCGGCCCGCGGGTCGCCGAGGCCCTCTTCGGCGCGAGCGAGGCCGTCGGGCAGCAGGTGGAGATCGGCGGCGTGCCCTTCCTCGTGGTGGGCACCTTCACCGACGCGGGGGGCGAAGGCGAGCTGCGCCGGGTGTTCATGCCGTACACCGCCCTCGCGCAGACCTTCGACGCCCGCCGGCAGGTCAACGTGATGACCGCCACGCTGCGCCCCGGCGCCTCGCCCGAGCGCGCCACGGCCCACCTCCGCCGGCTCTTCGCGCGGCGCAAGCGCTTCGACCCCAACGACCGCGGCGCCGTCGACGTGTGGTTCGCCGAGCAGGAGTACCGGAAGTTCGTCACGTTGATGCGCGGCATCGACCTCGCGGTCATCGTGGTGGGCCTCGGCTCGCTCATCTCGGGGATGGTCGGCATCAGCAACATCATGTTCGTGTCGGTGCGCGAGCGCACGGCGGAGTTCGGGCTGCGCCGGGCGCTCGGCGCGACCCCCGCGACGGTGATGGCCATGGTGCTCTCCGAGGCCGTGGCGCTTGCCTTCGTGGCGGGCGGCCTCGGGCTGCTGGTGGGCGTCGCGCTCGTCGAGGCGGCGCGGCGCGCGGGCGTGCGCTCGGACTACTTCCGCGACCCCAGCATCGACCTCGGCACCGCGCTCACGGCCCTCGGGGTGCTCGTGGCCACTGCGATGGTCGCGGGGTACTTTCCGGCCCGCGAGGCGGCGCGGCTCAACCCCAACGAAGCCCTGCGGAGCAGCTGAGCGCGATGACGGTCACCGACGGCCGGGAGATGGACGGGGCGGCGGACGAGGACGACGCGCTCGCGGCCGCGGTGTCGGTCGCGCCGCCGCGCGGGCGGGCGTGGCGCTGGCTGGCGCGGCTCGGGCTGCTGGCGCTGGTCGTAGGCGGCGCGGTCGCGGGCGCGCGGGCGTGGCGGAAGGCGCACGCGACGGTCGCCCCGACGGGGCTGCGGGTGCGGCTCGGCGACGTGGTGGTGAAGGCACAGGCCACCGGGCGCATCGTGCCGCGGCAGGAGCTCTTCGTGCGGCCGCTGGTGTCGGGGATGCTGGTCGAGCTCGCGGTGCGGCCGGGCGATGTGGTGCGCCGCGGCGCCGTGCTGGCGACGGTGCGCATCCTGGCCGACCCGGTGGCGCTCGGCGACGCGCGGGCGCAGGTGGAGGTCGCCCGGGCGCGCCACGCGCGGGCGGCGCGGGAGCTCGAGCGGGCGCGGGCCCAGTCGGCGCGCGACCTCATCGCCGCCCAGGCCCTCGACCTCGCGGTGGGCGACGAGGCCGTGTCCCGCGCCGAGCTCACCGCCGCGCTCGGGCGGGCGCAGCTCATCGCGCGGGGCAGCGCCGGGGGCTCGGCGCTGCGCTCCAACCGGGTGCTCGCGCCGGTCGACGGGACGGTGCTCGCGGTGCCGGTCAACGTGGGCGACTACGTGAGCGAGACCAGCGGGTTTCGCGACGGCACGACCGTGGCGGTGGTCGCCGACATGGGCGACCTGCTCTTCAAGGGCCAGATCGAGGAGGCCTACGTGGGCCAGCTCCAGCTCGGGATGCCCGTGGCGATCCGGGTGGGCGCGCTGCCCGCCGAGAGCCTGCGCGGCACGCTCCAGTGGATCTCCCCCCGCGCCACCATCGAGCAGGTGGGCGGCGCCGCGGCGGGCGGCGTGCAGGCGCTGACGGCGTCGAGCGCGGGGGTCACCCGCTTCGAGCTGTGGGCCGCGGTGGCGCGCCCGCCGGGCGCCGTGCGGGCGGGCTACAGCGCCTCGGCGGAGGTCGAGCTCGCCCGGGTGACGCAGGTGCCCGTCATCGAGGAGAGCGCGCTGCGCTTCGACGGCACCCAGGCCTATGCTCAGCCCTGCGCCGGTGGGCCCGAGCGCCGGGTGACCGTCGGGGTCTCGGACGGGGTGCGCATCCAGGTGACCAGCGGCCTGAGCCCCGGCGACTGCGTGCGGGAGCGCCAGGCGCGGTAGGGCGTCGGAGGGATCAGGGCCGCGCGATACGCCCGTCGGGTGTCGGACGACGATGCCAGGTCAGCGGAAGGCTGACGCGGCGGTGTCCGAGCCGGTGAGCGTGAGCACGACCGGCCGCGGGCCGGGGACGTCGAAGCGCTGGACGGCGACGCCGAAAGCGACGGGCAGGACCACGTCGTCGAAGCCGTCGCCGTCGATGTCGCCGTGTCCCCGGCGGCCGTTCGTCCCCACGATCCCGATGAAATCTGGGGCGATCAGGTGCGGCACGGGCGCGAACCCGGAGCCGTTGCCGAGGAAGAGGCCGGCCCGGCCCAGCCGATCGATGTCCATCACGATGACGTCGGGGCGACCGTCGTGGTTGACGTCGCCCGCGGCGTAGACCCGCCCGCCGGTCAAGGTCTGGGCGGGCGTCGCCACCACGCCGGAAGCGGAGCCGAGACGGACCTGGATGCCCGCACTCGTCACCACGGCCAGGTCGTCGAACAGGTCGCCATTCACGTCGCCGACGGCGATCGGAATGGCGTTGCCGGAGGGGAACGTGCCGAGCACCGCGCCGGTGCCGGTCGCCGCCCCGGCGACCACCCGGTAGCCGCCGCTGCTGCTTCCCACGACGACGTCCGCGAAGCCGTCGTGGTTCACGTCGCCGGCTTCCGCCACGTCGCTCATGTCCGTGAAGCCGGGCACCACGATGTCGGCCCCGGCCAGCGGCGTCGTCAGCGGCGAGCGCCCGTAGGAGACCCGGGCCCCGCCGCGGCTGCCGGTCAGGAAGTCGTCGAAGCCGTCGCGGTTGACGTCGCCGGCCCGACTGATGCCCCGGTAGGGGGACCCCTCGAAGATGACGCTGTTGCCCGCCACGCGCGGGACCACCGTGCCCGGCCCCGAGGAGGAGCCGAGCACCGCGCTGGTCGGATAGATCAGGGTGAAGCGGTCGCGCAGCATCATCGCGACGTCCGTGTAGCCGTCGCGGTTGATGTCGCCGAGCCCGGTGACGAAGTACACGTCCCCGGACGGGAGGGTCCACGAGGCCGTCAGGCTCAGCCCGGACGCCGTGCCGAGGTGCACCGATCGCCCGTAGGCGAAGTCGGCGCGCCCGTCGCCGTTGACGTCGCCCACGGTCGCGTACTGGTTGGGATCGTTGAAGTACGCGCCCAGGCGCAGGTACGAGAGCCGCCCGAACGTCAACCCCGCGCTGGAGCCCCGCGTGACGTAGAGGTCCACCAGGCCGTCGCGATGGGAGAGGGCGTCGTCGGCGCCGTCGCCGTCGACGTCGCCGGCTCCGACGAGGTTCTGCAGCGTCGCCGAGCCGAACCCCGACGCGAGCGCGGCGGCCGGCCCGGGGCCGGCGGCTCCGCCCGGCGCGACGGCAGAGAAGCCGGCGCCCGGGTCGACCAGCAGGAGGTCGTCGTAGCCGTCGCCGTTGAAGTCCCCGCCGCGCGGCGCCGCGACGACGCGGGCCGGGCTGGTGCCGCCGACCGCGCTGCCGGCCGGGTTGATCGTGGCCGCGCCGAGCACCAGCCTCGCGCCGGCCGCGTCGCTGAAGGCGAGGTCGCCGCGGCCGTCGCCGTTGACGTCGCCCGCGGGCGCGCTCGTCCGATCGACCGCCACCGCGCGCGCCGCGTCGAGGCCCGTCGCGGCGCCGCGCAGGAGCTGACCGCTCACGTTCGCCGTGCCCGCGAGGAGGACGTCGGCGTAGCCGTCGCCGTCGACGTCGCCCGCCCCCGACACCACCGAGGCCGTCGACGTCGCGGCGACCGTCACCCGCGTGGGCGTCCCCGGACCCGAGGCGCCGCCGGGGAGGAGCCACACGGCGTTGCCCGAGGGGTTGACCGCGACCACGTCGTCGAAGCCGTCGCCGTTGACGTCCCCAGCGCCCGTCACCGACGAGCCCAGCCCGCTGCCCACCGGGCCCGTGACCACGCTCGGGGTCGCGGCCGGCCCCGTCGCCGAGCCCAGGTAGACGTAGAACGCGTTGGACCCGGGCGAGCCCACGACGAAATCGCCGTAGCCGTCGCCGTTGACGTCGCCCGCCACGTCGACGGCCTGACCGAAGTGCGTCGAGTCGAGCGGCGCGACCCGCACGACGGGCGTCGTCGAGGGGCCCGCCACCCCGCCGGGAAACACCGACACCGCGAGGTCGCGCACGCCCGCGAGGACGTCGGCGAAGCCGTCTCCGTTGACGTCGAGGTCGCTACCCCAGGGGCGCGCGCCCGCGACGGTCGCGGTGGCGACGCGCAGGCGCCAGACCGGGCCGAGGGAGCCGCCCGCGGCGCCGCCCACGACGCCGCGCAGCGCCCAGTACCAGATGCCGGGGGCGAGATCGGCGGCGGGTGCGCCGGTCGTGCCGGCGGCGTCGAAGGAGACGCAGCTCGCGGTCAGCGCGCGGTCGCGGCAGAGGGTGACCCGCGCGGTCATGACGCCAGCGGGCAGCGCCCAGCGCAGCATCGGGCGGCGCGAGGGGACGTGCGACCCGGTGAGCGGCGCGATCGGCCGCGGGGCCGCCACGGCGGGGGTCGTGGGGACGTCGGGCGCGTCGACGGTGGCCCCACCGTCGGAGGGCGTCCCACCATCGAGAGCGGAGCCGTCGGGCGGCGCAGAGGCGTCCGGGAGCACGTCGGCGGGTTGATCGGTCGCGGCGTCCGAGAGGCCGGCGTCGAGGGCGAGGAGGTCGCCGACGAAGCCGAGGCTGAAGTGGGAGGTCGAGCCCACGACGCGATCGCCGGCGATGCTGGCGGTCAGCCGCTCGTACCCTCCGGCGCTCGACCAGTAGAGCCCGGCCCGGGCGGCGTCGCCGTTGAAGGTGAGGTCTACGGTGACGGGACGCGCGAAGGTCAATCCCTCGGGGGCGAAGCGCCAGACGGGCGAGTAGCCGACATAGCCAGCGGGCGCCGGCAGGTCGGTACGGGTGACGGTGATGGCCACGGGCGCCGCAACCGCGCCGGGCGGAATGGTGAGGGTCAACCCGGCGACGAAGATCACCCCGCCCGAAGGGCCGACGAGCTGCGAGGCCGAGGCGTCGGTCGCCACGGGAGCGTCGGCCGACACGGGAGCGTCGGCCGTCGAGGCATCCACCCCGGGCGCCGGGTCGGTGCACCCCGCCAGGATCACGAGGGTGCCCGCGTAGAGGGCGAAGCCGGAGGAGATATAGGGGCGCGTCACGGGAGAGGGTCGTTGCCGCCACGGGTGACCTCATTCACCCGTAACTCCGATGCCCACGCTCATCACCCGCGACGAGGCCCTCGCCCGCCTCGCCCGGGTGACGCAGGCGCCCGTCATCTGCGGAGAGCGCGCGCGGGCTCCGTGGTAGCAATGGCGGGGCCCACGCACCCCGACGAGGCCGGGAGACACCCCAGTGATGATCCGACGAAACCACCGCCGCCCCCTCCTGGTCGTCGCGACGCTCGTGCTCGTCACGGGCACCGCCCTGGCCTTCGACGCCGCCACCGTCGCGCGCGCCCACACCGGCGACCGCAACCTCGTGCGCGCCGACCTCATGGCCGCCACGCTCGCCAGCGAAGACCTCTCCGGCGCCAACCTCACCAGCGCCAACCTCGCGCGCGCCACGCTGACCGGGGCCAACCTCACCGGCGCCAACCTCTCCGACGCGCGGCTCGCCTCGGCCAACCTCACCGGCGCCAACCTCACCGGCGCCAACCTCACCGGCGCCCACCTGGAGAGCGCCAACCTCTCCGGCGCGCGCCTCGCCGGGGCCACGCTCGCGCACGCGTCGCTCACCGGGGCCACGCTCAACGGCGCCGACCTCACCGGCGCCCACCTCACCACGGCCGACCTCCGCGGGGTGCACAGCGACGCCGCCACGGTCTGGCCCGCGGGCTTCGCGCACCCCGAACCCGACCCTGCGCCCGCCGACGCCGGCGCCCCCGCGGACGTGCCCGCGGCCCGGGCCCGACGCCGCCGCTGAGCTCGCCGTCGCCCCTGCGCCCGCAGCGATCGCACGCCTCCCACGGCCCCGCCGTTTCGACATAGCATCGCCGTCGCGCGAGGGCCGACCACGGCGGATCGTCCCCCCTGGCGCAGGGGTACCCCCAACGGTGACGTCACTTCGCAGGCTCCTCGGGTTCGTTCTGGCGATCGCGCTCTTCTTCGCGATCGAGCGCCTCACCCGCGCCACCGCGGGCGAGTACGCCGTGCGCGTGCTGGCCATGTGCGGCGTCAACGCCATGCTCGCCGTCTCGCTCAACCTCGTGAACGGCACCACCGGGCAGTTCTCCATCGGCCACGCGGGCTTCATGGCCGTCGGCGCCTACGCCGGGGCCATCACCTCGCACGCCCTCGGCCCCTCGCTCGGGCACTCCGCCCCGGGCCTCGCGCTGCTCGTCTCCTGCCTCGTGGCCATGGTCTGCGCGGGCCTCGCGGGCGTCGTCGTGGGCGTCCCCTCGCTGCGCCTGCGCGGCGACTACCTGGCCATCGTCACCCTCGGCTTCGGCGAGATCATCCGCATCTCCATCGAGAGCATCGCCGCGCTCGGCGGCTCGCAGGGCTGGCCCATCGGCGCCGAGAGCATCCCGGCCACGGCCACGCTCCCGTGGATCTGGGGCGGCGCCCTGATCACGGTGCTGGTCATCGGCAACCTCACGTACAGCTCCTACGGCAGGGCCCTCACGGCCATCCGCGAGGACGAGATCGCCGCCGAGGCCGCGGGCATCCCGACCACCCGCTACAAGGTCCTGGCCTTCGCGATCAGCGCGATGTTCACGGGCCTCGCGGGCTCGCTCTACGCCCACGACGCCACCGGCGGGCAGCACATCGACCCGGGCTCCTTCCGGCTCGACCGCTCCGTCGACATCCTGGTGATGGTCATCTTCGGCGGGCTCGGCAGCATCACCGGCGCCGTGCTCGGCGGCGTGGTGGTGGCGGTCTCCCTGGAGCTGCTGCGGGAGTTCCAGGGCTACCGTCTCATCGTGTACGCCCTGCTGATGATCGGCCTCATGCTCGCCCGCCCGCAGGGCCTGCTCGGCAACCGCGAGCTCAACGTCCGGCGCTTCTTCCCCTTCAAGCGCGGGGTGTCGGCGTGAGCGCGCTGCTCTCGCTCTCCAACCTGGAGATGGTCTTCGGCGGCCTGCGCGCCGTCGGCGGCGTGAGCTTCGAGGTGCCCGAGAAGGCCATCTTCGGGCTCATCGGCCCCAACGGCGCGGGCAAGACCACCGTATTCAACTGCGTCACCGGCGTCTACGCCCCCACCGGCGGGACCATTACCTTTCGAGGTAGACCCATCGGCGGTCTGCCAGCGTGGAAGATCGCCGACCTCGGCATCGCCCGCACCTTCCAGAACATCCGGCTCTTCGGTCAGATGTCGGTGATCGAGAACGTGCTGGTGGCGAGCCACCGGGTGACGAAGGCCTCCCTGCTCGACGTCATCGCGCGCACCGACCGCTACGCCGCCGACGACGCCGCGATGCGCGCCAAGGCGATGGACCTCCTCGCCTTCTTCGAGCTCGACGACAACGCCGGGCAGCTCGCGTCGTCGCTGCCCTACGGCGACCAGCGGCGGCTGGAGATCGCGCGGGCGTTGATGCTCGACCCGCGGGTGCTGCTGCTCGACGAGCCCGCCGCGGGGCTCAACAGCGCCGAGGCGAAGGTGCTGGAGGGGCAGATCCGCACGCTGCGCGACCGCTTCGACCTTACGGTGGTGCTGGTCGAGCACAACATGCAGGTGGTGATGGGGGTGTGCGAGGAGATCCACGTGATGGACCGCGGCGAGACCATCGCCCACGGCGTCCCGGCGGCGGTGCAGACCGACCCGAAGGTGCTGGAGGCCTACCTCGGCGCGGGTCACGACGCCGTCACCGCCCCCCGCGAGGCGACCGCGGAGGCGCCCGCGGAGGTGCTGCTCTCGGTGATGGACCTCCAGGTGGCCTACGGCGGCATCCAGGCCGTGAAGGGCATCTCGCTGGAGGTCCGGCGCGGCGAGCTGGTGGCGCTCATCGGCGCCAACGGCGCGGGCAAGACGACGACGCTCAAGGCCATCGCGCGGATGCTCCCGCTGAAGGCCGGCGCGGTGGCCTTCGAGGGGAAGAACCTCGGCGGGGTGGAGGCGCACTCGCTGGTGGCGATGGGCATCGCGATGGCGCCGGAGGGCCGCGCGATCTTCCCCAACCTGACGGTGCGCGAGAACCTGGAGATGGGCGCGTACACGGTGGACGACCGCGGCGCGATCGCGGCGCGCATGGACGAGGCCGTGGCGCTCTTCCCCCGGCTGGGCGAGCGCATGGCGCAGCTCGGCGGCACGCTCTCGGGCGGAGAGCAGCAGATGCTGGCCATCGCGCGGGCGCTGATGTCGGGGCCGAAGCTCTTGATGCTGGACGAGCCCTCGTTGGGCATCGCGCCGGTGCTGGTCGACCAGATCTTCGAGGCCATCGACCGCATCCGCCGCAAGGGGCTGACCATCCTGCTGGTGGAGCAGAACACCCGGCGGGCGCTGGCGGCGGCGCAGCGGGCCTACGTGCTGGTGACGGGCGAGGTGGTGCTCTCGGGCGACGCGGCCACGCTGGCGCGCGACCCGCGGGTGCAGGGCGCGTATCTCGGCGAGGGCGTGCACATTGACTGAGCGTGCGGGCGGGGCGCTGACGCCGCGGGTGCTGGTGGTCGACGACGACGCGGCCATCTGCGAGCTGCTGGAGACGGTGCTGACAAAGGACGGCTGCACCGTCGACACGGAGAACGACCCCACGCAGGCCGAGGCGCGGGTGCGCGGCGGGGCGTACCACCTGCTGCTGCTGGACGTGATGATGCCGCGGCAGGACGGCCTGGAGACGCTGCGCCGGGTGCGCGCCCTCGACCGCGACCTGGCGGTGGTGATGATCACGGGCTTCCCCTCGGTGGAGACCGCCGTGCAGGCGATGCAGATGGAGGCGATGGACTACCTGCGCAAGCCCTTCACCGTGGAGGCGCTGCGCGAGGTGGTGACGCGGGTACTGCGCCGGCGGGGACTGCTCCGGGCCCCCGAGGAGCAGGTGCTGAAGGCCATCGGCGAGGCGGTGCGAACACGCCGCCACGGGCTGGGCCTCACGCTCAAGGACCTCGGGCGGAGGGCGGACCTCTCGGTGTCGCAGCTCTCCCAGGTGGAGCGCGGCGAAGGGAGCGCGAGCGTGTCGGCGCTCTACCGGCTCGCGGTGGCGCTGGGCGTTCCCATGAAGGAACTCTTCGGGGATCTGTAGGGCTGCGGCACCGCGGGGCGCTCATCACGGCGGGTGCACCCGATGGGGTATCTTCGGCGGATGTCTGGAGACGCTGTCCGAAGCCTCGATCCGGAGTTTCCCAACCTCGCGCCCGAGGTCATCGAAGGCTACCGCAGCGCACCCGCCCACCTCGTCGCGGAGATCATCGACGGCGCGCTCTCGCTCATGCCGCGGCCGCGGCGACGGCACTCGCGCTCCGCGGGCGAGCTGCACGGCGAGCTGCGCGGCCCCTTCGACCGCGGGCGCGACGGTCCTGGCGGGTGGGTGTTCCTGCCGGAGCCCGAGCTGCACCTCGGACCTCGTCCGGACATCGTGATCCCCGACCTCGCTGCGTGGCGCACCGAGCGCACGCCCCCGGGCTTCCTGGCCGACGACGCCGCGGGCATCACCCTCGCGCCCGACTGGGTCTGCGAGGTGCTGTCCCCGTCGACTGCCAGCACCGACCGGACGAAGAAGCTCCCGATCTACCGCCGCGAGGGGGTGGGCCACGCGTGGTTGATCGACCCCACCGCGCACACGCTGGAGGTGTTCCGCCGCCACGACCTCGGCTGGCTGCTCATCGCGACCTTCGCGGGCGCAAGTGTCGTCCGGGCCGAGCCCTTCGACGCGGTGCCCCTCGACCTCGCAGGCCTCTGGGTTGATTGAGTTCGATCCCTACGCCCGCGTCGTGGCGGGCACCGCGCAGGTCCCGTCGGGCGCGCACCGCCCGGTGAGCCGCAGCCGGTTGCGCGCGAACACCCGGTAGCCCAGGTCGAGCAGCTGCGAAATGCCCGGCACCCGGGTGATGGCCACCAGCGCCCCGAAGCCCACCGCGGCGTACAGCCGCCGGAACACCTCCACCCCTTCGATCATCGTCCCATCGGGCAGCCGACCCCGGATGCGCGCCATGAAGTCCGCGTGCTCCTCCGGGGTCACCGCCGCCACGAAGTCGGGCGCCGCGATGTCCGTGAACTGCACCCTCCCGCGGCGGTCGAGTCGGCGCAGCAGGTTGACCTCCCGGATGCAGAGCGGACAGTCGCCGTCGAAGAAGACCTCGACGAGCTTGCCTTCGTTCATCGGTGCTTGCGTGGGGTGCATCGTGCAGATGGGATGCTCGCCCGATGGCCCCGGTCGCACCAGCGTCGTGTCAGCGGCACTCCCTTCCTGGAGCGGTGGTCGGCCCTCACAACCCCCCAACGGAAGGGTGGTGTACAGTCCGCAGGGCCATGCAGCTACCCCGGGCAGCGCTGTTTTTACTGTTGGGTGTAATGCTCGCCGGCTGCGGCGTCCTGGTCTCACCCGACGAGTCGCGGCTGCTGGCGTTCCCGCCGCCCGATGGAGGCGCGGTCGACCTCGGGACGCCCACCGACCTCGGGACGCCCACCGACGAGGGCACCCCGCCGACGGACGCACCCACCAGCGACGCCATCAAGGTCACCGACCTGGGCGACGACGCCCCCGCGGGCGACGCCTCGGTGGACGACGTCCCCACCGACCTGGGGCTCCCTGAAGACATCGCCACGCCGATCGACGTGCCTGCGCCCAGCGACGTGCCCGCGCCCATCGACGTCCCCGCGCCCATCGACACCGGCGTGGCGTGCGCCCCGGGCTTGAGCGCCTGCGGCCCCGCGTGCTTCGACCTCCGCAGCGACCTGCGCCACTGCGGCGCCTGCAACACCGTCTGCGCGGGCGCCATGCGCTGCGTCGACGGTGTCTGCCAGCCGCCGTGCACCGCGCTCCAGACGGCGTGCTCCGGCCGCTGCGTCGACCTCCGCGCCGACGAGAACCACTGCGGCGCCTGCAGCCGCGCGTGCGCCCGCGGCCAGGTCTGCGCTGCCGGGGTGTGCGGCTGCCTCGCGACGCAGATGCTCTGCGGGACGGCGTGCGTCAACCTCCTGAGCGACCGCGAGAACTGCGGCGCGTGCGGGCGACGCTGCACCACCGGCGAGGCCTGCACCGCGGGGAGCTGCCAGTGCACCGGCGGGCTCACGGCGTGCGGCGAGCGCTGCGTCAACCGGCAGAGCGACCCGGCCAACTGCGGCACCTGCGGCAACGTCTGCGCGGTGGGTCGCATCTGCTCGGGCGGGCGCTGCCTCTGCCCCAACAACACCCAGCCCGACGGCGACGGCCGCTGCGTGGCGACGCAGGTCGACCCCGACAACTGCGGCCGCGTCGGGCGCGAGTGCGCCGACGCCGAGGCCTGCCAGGGCGGCAATTGTGTGTGCCGGCCGGGGCTCAACCGCGTGGACGGGGCGTGCGTCGACCTGCAGAGCGACCACGACCACTGCGGCCGCGCCAACAACCGCTGCCCCGGCGAGCAGGTGTGCCTGGCCGGGCGCTGCGTCGGTCCTGGCGAGTGCCGCTCGCCGATGACGAGCTGCGGGCGCGACTGCGTCGACCGCGCGCGCAGCAACCTGCACTGCGGCGACTGCGGCGACGACTGCGACGCCGCCGACACCTGCATCGACGGCGAGTGCCGCTCCACCCGCGTCGAGACCACCTGCATGACCTGCCCTTGCGCGGCCTGCACCGAGGACGGCCAGCGCTGCTGCACGTCGCCCCGCGCGGGCGGCTTCGCGCTCTGCGTCGACGCCTCGCGCTGCCCGTAAGGCCCGCCGCCGCCTACTGGCAGCGCGCCACCTGGCAGAACCCTTCATCGTCGATGGCGGGCCAGGACCCGGTCCCCCCCTGGGCGCCGAGCACGTCGAGCGTCAATCGCCGCGAGCGCAGCACCTCGGCCCCCTCGGCGCGCACCGCCAGCACCAGCTCGTAGGCCCGACGGCAGCCCAGGCGCAGCACGCCCCCGTCGCCGTCGGAGGCGCCGCCGCGGGAGCGCGTCGTCAGCCGCCACGAGAGCTGCGTGCGGCCCAGCACCCCCACGAAGCGCGACCCGCTGAACTCCTGCACCACCCCCGCCGGGTCGGCCCCCACGGCGACGAGGTCGAAGGCCGCCCACGCGCTCGCGAGGCGCTCGTCGATGCCCACCCCGCGGTCCTGCCACAGGCCCGCGATGACTCCCCCCTGGCCGTCGACCACCACCGAGTGCTCGGTCACCACCACCTCCGAGGGCGCCTCGCGGAGCTGCACCCGGTCGGCCGCGTCGGGCTCGCGCGAGTTCAGCGGGTCGGTGCCGAAGCGCAGCTCGTACAGGTCGGTGAGACCGTCGCGGTCGGTGTCCGCCCGCGTAGGGTCGGTGCCCGCCGACGCCTCGGTGGCGTCGCACACCCCGTCGCCGTCGTCGTCCGCCGTCGTCGAGCCCCGATCGACGGCCACCCCCCGGTCGACGCGCGGCCCGGTGTCCCGGCGTCCCCCGTCGAGGGGAGGGTCGACCGCGCCCTCGCCGCAGCCCGCGAATACTCCGACCAGTAAAGCCAGGGCCGCGCGGCGCACGGGCCGCTCAGGGCTTCGCCTCACGCCAGCGCTGGCCGCCGAAGCGCGCCTTGAGCTCGTCGTCGAGGTGATCGGCCACCACGGCCATCATCCCCACGCAGGCGATGAGCTCGTCGCTGTCGAGGTGGTCGCCGAGCAGGTTGTGGGCGATCCACACCTCCTTGTGGCGCCAGTACGCCTTGCCGAAATAGAGCTTCTCGTTGAGCTCGTTGAGCCGCGTGAGCAACGGCTCGCTCACGTCGACGCCGTTGAGCACCGGGCACACCAGCTCGATGATGGTGTAGCGGTCCTGCCAGGCGTGCGCCGACACGAACACCGCCGTGGACCCGCGCTCCACCCGGCAGCGCCCCTCCTCCTTCACGAAGGGGTACCCCGCCGCCTTCAGGATCTCGACCACCCGCTGCTCGACTTCACTCACCTGCGTCGCCATCGAATTGCCTCCGTAACCCTCTTCGCTATAGCGCTTCCACCGAGGGACTGTCACCCCCCGCGCTGACCGCGCAGCCACGACTCCAGCCGCACCATGGGCGACGGCGCCGCGACCCCCTCGATGAACACCGCGCTCTCGGGCCACGCGTCGCGCACGCCCTCGTCGCCGGTCCAGTGCGCCCCGCCGGCCGCCCGCTCGAAGAGCAGCGCGTCGACCGCGCCGAGCTCGCCCAGCAGCGCCGAGAGCTCGGCCGCGGACATCGCCCCGGCCACCATCAGCAGCCGTCCGTCAGCCGTGGTCGCCCACACCTGCCGCGCCGAGACCGCCCCGTCGTCCCAGGTCGTGGCGCCGCCCGCGCGGCGCACCAGAACGCCCTGCAGCGCCTCGCGCACGTCCGCGGCGACCTCCACCCCGGCCTCCACGGTGACGCGCCCGTCGCGCAGCGCGAGGTGCCCGGCGTGCTCGCCCGCGACGAAGGGCAGGTGCACCCGGCCGCCCACGCAGAGCCCGCGCGGGGTGGCGAGGGACGACGCGGCGCCGAGCTCGATCGCCCCCAGCAGCGGGCGCTCGGGCGACGGGGAGAAGGTGCGGTCCTCGGCGACGAGGGTGGTGGAGGGCTCGCGGCGACCGGCGCGCAGGTGCAGGCGCACGCGGGCGGCGTCGAGGGCGTCGACGGTGGCCTCGCGGCCCGGCGCGAGGGCCAGGCGCAGGGTGGTCACGCCGGGCATCCACGCGGGCGAGGGCTGCGGGCGAAGGGCCGTCCAGGCGGCGCCGCGAACGGGCGGCGGAAGGGGCGAGCGGGTCGCGAGGTAGAAGAAATCCTTGAGGGTGTAATAGAGGAAGCGGTCGCCGTGCGACTGCATCGCGGGGTCGAGGGTGCGGTACTGGAAGCGCCGCTGCGCCACGTCGTCGACGCGCAGGAAGTGGAAGGTGGCGTGCGTGGGGTTCATGTCGAGGTGCATCCCGTAGGAGCACCCCGCGAGGCGCATCGCCCGCCCCAGGCGGCGCGCGGTGGTCTCCTCGCCCCAGGCGTAGAAGAGGTGGCCGCGGTCGTCGGCGCAGAGGCCCGAGCGCACCGTGGGCATGCTCTCGATGCCGCCGAGCACGAAGCCCCAGAGGCCGCGGCGCGAGGGGTTCTCGACGCCGTCGGCGAGGAGGGGCTCGAGGTTCTGCCGGAGCGAGCGCACCGCGGCAGGGAGCGTGGGGAGCGAGTCCCAGGAGCCCATCGCGATGCGCCCGTCGTCGAGGGTGACCACCGTCGCGGCGCCCGGCTGCGGCGGGAGCAGCACCCGCCCGTCGACGGCCATCCCGTAGGCGCCGTGCTCGGTCTTGAAGGCGCCGTTGAAGGCGCCCACCACGCGCGGGAGCAGCCCCGGCGTGCGAGGGATGCGCCCGTCGCCGCGCGGCCCCACGAGGGGGACCGGGTCTTCCACCCCGGCCTGCATCCCGAGCTCGAGCTGGCGCATGTCCATCGCCACGAGCAGCACGCGGGTGTACGGCCGCTCGTCGTCGAGGCGCACGAAGGTGCGGTAGAAGGCCGGCGGCGCGCCGTCGAGGGGGCGCACCCACGGGGGCGTGGCGTTCACCCAGCGCCCCTCGCCCGGGTCGGCCGCGCCGAGCGGCGGGGCGATGGCCGCGGGGGGCCAGGTGGGGTCGGGCGTGCCGCCGAGCGCGCTCGCGATGAGGTGCCCGGCCTCGTCGACCGCGGGCGCCTCGGCGACCGTGGCGGGCGGCGCGCGGCGGCCAAACCAGCGGTACCAGCGGCGGTGCAGCTGGTCGCGCGCGGCGAAGGCGTGCTGCTCCAGCCACGCGATGGGGGCGGGGCCCACGAAGGGCAGCGAGCGCACCGTGTCGACGGCCCAGATGACCAGGGGCTTGTCGACGCGCTGCTGGCGCGAGAGCGTGGCCCCATCGGCGGGCTCGGTGCGCAGCGTCGGGAGGTCGAGGGTCCAGCGGCGGGCGCCGGCGTCGAGCTGCACGCGGTCGTGCGAGGCGAAGCGGAGGGTGACCTGCGCGGCGGGGCGGTCGAGGCGCAGGTCGTAGCGCGCGACGCCCGCGCGGGAGCCGGTCTCGAGCGCGTTGGTGACCTCGCGGCGCAGGCGCGCGGCGGTGGCGGCGTCGCCCGCGGGGTCGAGCACGAAGGCCGACTGCACCTGGCCGAAGGCGCGCAAGGGGACCGCGATGCGCCGCGGGCTCTCGGGCGAGAGGCCCGCCTCGGGCACCATCGGGCCGTCGTCGCCGAGGGGGCTGCGGGTGAGGTTGGCGAGCGCGCGCAGCCCGAGCAGGGTGCCGTCGGGGGTGAGCCGGATCTCCGCGCGGTACACGTCCCGCGGCGCGCCGGGGCGCTCGCGCCCGGTGAACCACACGGCGCGGCCGAGCACGGCGTCGCGGAGGGAGACCGCGCGGGTGCGCTCGAAGAGCAGGTCGTCGGCGGTGACCGTGAGGCGCGTGCTGGCGGCGACGGCGCGCGCGAGGCGGGCGCGGGCGTCGGGCGCGAGGGTGCTGCGCGACGGGGCGGTGAGCGCGAGGTGCAGCGCGGCGACGGCGCCGAGCAGGACGGAGGACTTCCACGCGATCGCCGACGAGGTCACCACAGGTCCGACGGGCGCTAGCTGACCCGGGCGGGGGCGGTCAAGAAAGGGCCACCGTTGATCGTCGGGTCGCTTTTCGCCCCTGGTGGGCCCCCGTGCGATGCTCCACGTGAGGGCTCATCGATCATGCTTCTCCGAGATTCGTCTGGGCTTCGCGATCGCGCCGCGCCCTTCCATCACACCCGTGCCGTCGCCTCGTGACCGACATCGACCCGACGGCTCGGCGCCAGGCCGATGAGCTGCTCCTGAAGGCGGGCGCGCTGCAGAGCGCCATCTTCAACAGCGCCAACTTCTCCTGCATCGCCACCGACGCCACCGGGGTCATCCAGATCTTCAACGTCGGCGCCGAGCGGATGCTGGGCTACGCGGCCGGCGAGGTGATGAACACCATCACCCCCGCGGACATCTCCGACCCGGTGGAGGTCATCGCGCGCGCCAAGGCCCTCAGCGTCGAGCTCGGCACCACCATCACGCCGGGCTTCGAGGCCCTGGTGTTCAAGGCCTCGCGCGGCATCGAGGACATCTACGAGCTGACCTACTTCCGCAAGGACGGCAGCCGCTTCCCCGCGGTGGTGTCGGTCACCGCGCTGCGCGACGCCCAGGACGCCATCATCGGGTACCTGCTGATCGGCACCGACAACACCGCCCGCAAGCTGGTGGAGGCCGAGCAGCGCAAGCTCGACCAGCGGCTGCGCGACCAGCAGTTCTATACGCGCTCGCTCATCGAATCGAACATCGACGCGATCATGACCACCGACCCGTCGGGGATCATCACGGACGTCAACAAGCAGATGGAGGCGCTCACCGGCTCGACGCGCGACGAGCTCATCGGCGCCCCCTTCAAGGACTACTTCACCGACCCCGAGCGGGCGGAGGCGGCGATCAGGCTCGTGCTGAGCGAGAAGAAGGTCACCGACTACGAGCTGACGGCGTGCGCCCGCGACGGCAAGAAGACGGTGGTCTCGTACAACGCGACGACCTTCTACGACCGGGGCCGCACGCTCCAGGGCGTCTTCGCCGCGGCGCGCGACATCACCGAGCGCAAGCAGGTGGAGGCCGAGCTCAAGCAGGCCCGGGCCGTGGCGGAGAGCGCGAGCCGCACCAAGTCGGACTTCCTGGCCAGCATGAGCCACGAGATCCGCACGCCCATGAACGCCATCATGGGCATCGCCGACCTGCTCGCGAAGACCGAGCTCACCGCCGAGCAGGACAAGTACGTCCAGATCTTCCGCCGCGCGGGCGACAACCTGCTCAACCTCATCAACGACATCCTCGACCTCTCCAAGGTCGAGGCCTCGCAGCTGGAGCTCGAGCGCACGGGCTTCTCGCTGAGCGACCTGCTGGAGAAGGTGACCGAGATGGTCGCCGCGCGGGCCCAGGAGAAGGGCCTGTCGCTGGTGTCCGAGATCGCGCCGGACGTGCCGCCCGACCTGGTCGGCGACCCCACCCGGCTGCGGCAGGTGCTGCTCAACCTCGTCGGCAACGCGATCAAGTTCACCGAGTCGGGGGAGGTGTCCCTGCGCATCACCCGGGACCGGGACTCGTCCGTTCCCACCGCGCTGCGCTTCACGGTCTCCGACACCGGCATCGGGATCCCGCACGAGAAGCTGGGTCGGGTCTTCGAGCGCTTCACGCAGGCCGACTCGTCGACCACGCGCCGCTTCGGGGGGACGGGCCTGGGGCTCACGATCTCCCGGCGCCTGGTGGAGCTCATGGGCGGGCGCATCTGGGTCGAGAGCGGCGTCGGTCAGGGCAGCGTGTTCTCCTTCGCCGTGCCCTTCGAGATCTGGGCCGAGGCCACGCGGCGCGCGGCCGCGCCCGTCGGCACGGGCCCGGAGCCGCCGCTTCCGCCGCTGCGCATCCTCCTGGCGGAAGACTCACCCGACAACTGCACCATCGCGGTCGCCTACCTGGAGGGCACGCCGTACCGGGTCGACATCGCCGAGACCGGCACCATCGCCTGCGAGATGTTCGCCGCCGGACACTACGACCTCGTCCTGATGGACCGGCAGATGCCCGTCATGGACGGCCTGACCGCCACCCGCACGATCCGGGCATGGGAGCAGGCGAACCACCGGGCGCCCACCCCCATCATCGCGCTCACGGCCTCGGCCCTGAAGGGCGACCGGGAGAAGTGCCTGGCGGCAGGGTGCACGGCCTTCCTGACCAAGCCCATCAAGCAGGAGGTGCTGCTGCAGGCGATCAAGGAGTTCTCCGCGGTCGCGGCGCCCGCGCCGAGCGGGGAGAGCGCCGCCCCGGAGCCAGCCCGGGTGTCCGCCATTCCCGGGCTGGCCGCGCGGGTCCCTGCCTTCCTCGAGCACCGCCGACACGACGTCGCCACGATGCGAGGCGCCCTGGCGCAGGCCGACCTCGAGACCGTCGAGCGCCTCGGGCACCGCATGCGCGGCGCCGGGACGAGCTTCGGGTTCCCGATCATCACGGACCTCGGCGAGGCCCTCGAGAAGGCCGCCGGGAGCGGCGACGCCGACGCCGCGCGGGCACGGGTCGAAGAACTCTCCGCGTACCTGGACGGCCTCGGGAGCGGCGCCGCGCTCGCCGCACCGCCACTGCCCCTGCTCCCCGAGCGCGTCACGGTCCCCGCCGCCGGGCGGCGCCGGATCGTGCTCGTCGACGACAGCGATGACCTGCGCGAGAGCCTCCGGGAGGTGCTCGAGCTGGGCGGCCACCACGTGGTCGAGGCGCGGGACGGCATCGCCGGCCTGGCGTGCATCCTGGCCGAGCGACCCGACGTCGCCATGGTGGACATCAGCCTGCCCGGCATGGACGGCTACGAGGTGGCGCGGCGGGTGCGCGCGGCGCTCGGGGCCTCGGTGGCGCTGGTCGCGATGACCGGCTACGGGCGCGAGAGCGACCGCGTCGCGGCGCTCGCGGCGGGCTTCGACTCCCACCTGCCCAAGCCCGTCGACTTCGATCGCCTCGACGCGCTGCTCCTGCCTCCCCCGTTGCCCCGCTGAAGGTCCGCGGCCTCCGTCGCGACCGACGAGGCCCTTGACGCAGGGGCGCGGGCGGGGGCCTATCGCGGCACCCACGATGTTCTGGATCAAGCTGGGTCTGGTGCTGCACGCCGTCGCCGCGGGGGCGCTGACCGGGTCGGTCACGCACCTCGCGCTGGTGGTGTGGCGCGCGCATCGGGGCAGGGCCCAACCGCGGTTGCAGCGGCTGTACCCCGCGGTGGCGCTGGGCTGTTACCTGGCGGTGTATTCCCTGGGCTCGCTGATCTATCCCCGGTACCGGGTGGAGGTGCGCGCCGGGTGGCTCGACGAGCACGCCGCCTGGGCCTCGGTGCTCTTCGACCTCAAGGAGAACCTGGCGACCCTGCTCGGCCCGCTGGTGCTGGCCACGGTGGTGCTCTCCCGCGCGGAGGACCCGGCGCGGCCGAGCCGTGCCCTGCTGGGCTGCGCGACCGCGGTGGCGCTGGGGGTGTGGTTCAACGCGGTGTCGGGGCTGCTGGTGGCGAGCGTGAGGTCGGTGTGAGCGCGCGGGGGCGCTTCGCAACCGGGGCGGGCACGCTCGCCGCGGCGACGGTGTACCTGGTCACGACGACCACCCGCGCGGGGGTGCTGTACTACCTCCCCACGCGCTCGGAGTGGACCTGGTCGCCGCCCACGGGGGTGATCGCCATGGACTGGTTCGCCCGCTCGCACGCGACGCTGGCGGTGGCGGCCGCGGTCACCTGGGCGGCGTGGCGGTGGGCGCCCACGGGGCCGAAGGCGTGCGCGGGCTGGGCGGGGCGGCTCTGGGCGATGGCGTGGCTGATGCTCGGCTGGTCGGCGGGGTACACCGCGCTCTGGCTGTGCGCGCGGCTCTGACGGGCGCTTGCGGGGCGGCGCGGCGGGCGTCAGGCTGACGGCGAAAGCCGAGGTGACGACGATGCTGATGGGTGGACCGGCCTGCGAGAGCTGCGGGCGACCGATGGCGACCGGGGCGAGCGGGAAGTACTGCGACGGCTGCACCGACTCGCGGGGGCAGTTGCTCTCCTACGAGCAGGTGCACCGGCGGCTGGTGGAGCGGGAGTTCATGGGCCGCAACGGAATGCCGCGGGAGCAGGCCGAGGTGGCCGCGCGCAACGCCCTGTCGCGGATGCCCGCGTGGCAGGGCGGAGCGCGCTGAGCGGCGCCGTCAGCCGTTGGGGACGTCGAGCGCGGCGCCGAGGTCGGTAGCCGCGCCGGTGTCGGCGGGCGCGCTGGCGTCCGAGCAGACCGTGACCACGCCGCCGTCGGAGCGCGAGCAGTCGAAGTCGGCGCAGTCGCGGAAGCCGTCGCAGTCGTTGTCGATGCCGTCGCCGCACGTGGCGTTGGACGACTCGGCGCCCTGGCAGAGGCAGACGCCGCCGTCCGGGGTGGTGATGCCGCCGTCGGCGACGCACACCGTGATGGCGCAGGTGCGGCACGAGAAGTCGACGCAGTCGGTGAACCCGTCGCAGTCGTTGTCGATGCCGTCGTTGCACTCGGCGTTGGTGTTCTCACGCGAGCCGCCGGAGTCGCAGCGCGGGCGGTCGGTGGGGGCGCCGCCGTCGCGGGGGCAGGTCGCCCGGGGGCAGTCGAAGTCGGCGCAGTCGCGGAAGCCGTCGCAGTCGTTGTCGATGCCGTCGGTGCAGGCCGCCGCGGTGTCCTCGGCGCCGGTGCGGGTGCAGGCGCCGCCGTCGCGCGGGGGGCTGGTGCCCGCGTCGGGACAGAAGGTCACCGCGGGGTTGTTGCGCGAACAGCTGAAATCACGGCAGTCGGTGAAGCCGTTGCAGTCGTTGTCGATGTTGTCGCCGCAGGTCTCCGGCGTGTTCTCCACGCCGGTGCGCACGCACGCGTCGCTGACCGAGGGCTGGTCGACGGTGACGCCGCCCATGTCCGTCACCACGCCGCTGTCGACCGCGCCGCTGTCCGTCTCGATCGGCAGGTTGTTGCCCTCCGAGCGGCAGTTGGCGAGCACGAGACCAAGACCGAGCATCCAACGAAGGCTTCGCATTCCACACTCTCCTGCGCCCATTGCGTCGGGCGCCTGCGCGGCCCCTACCACGACCACAGCCCCCGCGAAACCTTCCGACCCCCCGGAGGGGTGGCCGCGGTCAGCCCTCGCCGCGGTCGAACCAGGGGTCCGTCGTGGCCAGCCGCGCGTACGGACCGTAGGCCGTGACCGCGCCCGCCCGGCGCAGCGCCGACGCCGCCCTCAGCAGGATCGCCGCGTCGCGCGGCTGCGCGAGCCCCGCGACGTGCCACCACACGGCGGCCTCGGCCCAGCGCTCCTCGCGCTCGGCCTTCTCGGCCTCCGCGACGGCGCGCCCCGGGTCGCCCATCACGTCGGCGTCGGTGACCCGGCTGAGCAGCCCCGCCGGCCGCCCGAGGGTGATGCTCAGCTGCGCGTCGAGGGCCGCGAGCACATACCGCAGCTGCGACTCCGGCCCGGGGCGCGGCGGGGGCGTGCGGGGGCGGGCCCGGGCGCTCGTCGCGCGCGGGTCGACGGCGCGGTTGGAGGGGTCGCTCGCCCGCGGTCGGGTGTCGTCGTAGCGCATGCGCTCGCGGGCGTTGCGCAGCACGCGCTCGGCGGTGTGCACGGCCGCCGAGATGGCCTCGACCTTGGGCTGGTACTCGCCCAGCAGGCGCTCGGGGTCGAGCAGCCCGTCGATCCACTGCCGCAGCCGCGAGGCCTCCTGCGCGATCGACGGATCGTCGGCATCCACCGGTACGCCCAGCACCTCGTAGTGCCCGCCGCGGCGCACGCGCGAGAACACGGCGTCGATCTCCGTGCGCTCACGCAACGACAGCGCCACGATCTGACTCGATCGGCTCACCCGTCACTTCCTACCACCTCCCCACCCGTTGTTGAACTTTTGACGGCCCGTCATCTCCCCGACCGCTCCGAGGCTGACGTACGCTCCGTCGCCCCCGCGGCGTGCCCGACGCCGCGCCCCGATGCGAGGTGAGCGATGCAACGAGTCTTCGTCGACGTGGATACCCAGCACGACTTCTGCCGCCCCGACGGCGCCCTCTTCGTCTCCGGGGCCCCGGCCGCGGCGCCCGCCTGCGCCCGCCTCGTGGCGCGCGCGGTCGCCGACGGGGCCCTGCTCGTAGGCTCGGTCGACTCCCACGCCCACGACGCCTGGGAGTTCGAGGGCAACGGGCGGCTCGGCCCGGCGGGGGAAGACCCACGCTTTCCCCCGCACTGCGTGAAGGGCACCCCGGGCTGGCTGAAGCTCCCGGAGACCCTCCCCCCGCGCTTCTACTTCGTCCCCGTGGTGCCCGACCCGGAGGCCGCCGCGCGCATCCCCGCCCGCACCCAGGCCGTGTACTTCGAGAAGGAGGTGTACTCCCTCTTCGCCAACCCCAACGCCGCGCCCGTGCTCGACGCCCTCGCCCCGCCGGGCCCGGTGGAGTTCGTGGTCTTCGGCGTGGCCACCGACTACTGCGTGCGCGCCGCCGCGCTCGGGCTGCGCGACTGGATCGCCGCCCGCCCCGACCGCGCGGGCTCCCGCGTGGCGGTGGTGTCCGACGCCGTCGCCGCGGTCACCGCCGAGGGCGGCGCTGCGGCCCTGCGCGAGCTCACCGCCGCGGGCGTCGCGCTGGTCTCCGCCGACGCCATCACGGGCTGAGCCCCGCGACGCCTCAGGGGCTTGGGGGCTCCTCGATCACCAGCGCCCGGTCGATTTCCGACAGCACCTCCGCGATCGCCTCGCGCGCCGACTGCTCCACCTGGCGCGCGTGGTCGCGGGTGCGCTCGAGCTCCTCCTTCGAGCGGGCCTGCGCCTCGTCGGCGCGCCGGCGCGTGGCGTGGAGCTCGTCGGCCAGGTCGAGCGCCAGCAGCGCGAGGATGGTGGGCATGCCCGCCCCCTTCGCCGCCCGCTGGATGGCCTCGACCCGCTCGTTGACCATCCCCGCGAGGCGCTCGATGTGCTGCGGGTCAGCGTGGGCGCTAAGCCGCAGTCGTTGTCCGGCGACTTCGACCGCGACGGTCTGTTTGGTCTGCGTGGCGTTCGACACGGCGGGCCTTCAGTACCACAGGTGACGACGGACGGCGCGAGCATCGCGGCCGGTCGGCGGCTCTGGTAGCGTGCCGGCTGTCCGCCTCGTCGACCGCTCCGAAGGAGAACCCCGTTGCAACCCCGCACCGCGCATCGCTGGCTGGTCCTGGCTTCCCTCTCCCTGGCCGCGGCGTGCAGCGCGTCCGGCTCGGCCGACCTCGGCCTCTCGGGGCCCTTCGGCGCCGACGCCAGCGTGCGCCGCGACGGCGCCGCCGCCGACACGGGCCGGCGCGTCGACGCGGGCCGCGCGGCGGACACCGGCGTCGGCCCCCTCCGGGACGGCGGCGCTCCCAGGCTCGACGGCGCCGCGACGGGTGACTCCGGCGTGGTCGCCCCGGGCCAGGACGGCGGCGTGGTCACCCCCGGCAAGGACGGCGGCGCGCCGTCGCCCGGCTGCGGGGCGCGCGAGATGTGCGGCAACGGGCTCGACGACGACTGCGACGGCCGCGTCGACGAGGACTGCGCGTGCATCCCCGGGATGACCCAGCGGTGCTTCCCCGGCGACCCGGCCCTCGCGGGCCGCGGGGTGTGCGTGTACGGCACCTCCACCTGCGAGGGCACCGGGGAGTTCGGCACCTGGAGCGCGTGCGTGGGCGCTGGGGCGCCGCGGGAGGTCGAGTGCGGCCGGGGGATGGACTTCCGCTGCAACGGCATGGTCGACGAGGGCTGCGAGTGCGCGGTGGGCTCCACCCGCGCCTGCTACACGGGGCCCGCGGGCACCGAGGCCCGCGGGGTGTGCCGCCCGGGCATGCAGACCTGCACCGCCATGGCGGGGGGCTCGGCCTGGGGCGCCTGCGCGGGCGA
Source organism: Myxococcales bacterium (assembly GCA_030652255.1). Taxonomy (GTDB): domain Bacteria; phylum Myxococcota_A; class Polyangia; order Polyangiales; genus SCUS01. The sequence continues at coordinate 28,353 of JAUSAZ010000051.1, forward strand.
GATCACCCCGGGGGCGCGCGACCTCTGCGACGGCGTCGACCGCGACTGCAACGGCACCGCCAACGACGGCTGCACCTGCGCCATCGGCGCCAACCGGCAGTGCTACACGGGCCCCGCGGGCACGCAGTCGGTGGGCGTCTGCCGCGCGGGCACCCAGCCCTGCGTGCGCGGCGCCGACGGCGTGAGCACCACCTGGGGCGCGTGCGTCAACGAGGCGCGCCCGGGCGCGGAGGTCTGCGCCAACGGGCTCGACGACAACTGCAACGGCGCGGTGGACGAGGGCTGCCCCCCGCCGATGACCATGGCCTGCCCGACGGGCCAGCCGCGCTGCGGGAGCGTGTGCTGCGCCGCCGGCGAGGCCTGCGCGGCCAACATCTGCGTGGGCAACGGCCAGCTGCGCTTCACCCTCACCTGGGACGTGATGGCCGACCTCGACCTCCACGTCGAGCCGCCCTGCGGCACGGAGATCTACTACGGTCGGCTGTCGGCCTGCGGCGGCACCCTCGACCGCGACTCGTGCCCGGCCCTGCGCGCCACCGACTCCGCCGACCGCTGCAACGGCCCGGAGAACATCTTCTGGCCCGCCGCCCCGGCGTCGGGCACCTACCTCCTGTGCGTCAACCCCTGGCAGATGAACGCCGGCAGCACCGCCCGCTGGACCCTCAACGTCTACCGCGGCGCGATGCTCATCCGCACCTTTACGGGCACCCGTAACAGCAGCGTGAGCTACGTGCGCTGCAGCCGCACCGCCGCCTCCTTCGTGGGCGAGATCACCCTCTAGTTTCGTGGCCTGACGAAGGGAAGAGGGCCCGCAGACCCGCGGGCCCGCTCCCCCTCCATTCCCCTGCGCGGACGCGGATCAGGCGTACGCGTCGCTGCGCCCGAGGCGCCGCAGCCGCTCGTCGTACTCCTGCTCCAGCGCCGCGTCGCCCGCCTCGTGGGCGTTGGTCACCGCGCGCCGCCACGCCGTCATCGCCCCGCGCCGCTCGCCGAGCATCTCCGCGCGCTCGGCGGCCTCGGCCTCGCACCGCGCGAGCACCGCCCGGCAGCCCAGCGCCGCCGCGGTCGAGCGCGCGTCCTCCAGCGCCTGCCGGTCGTCGACGCCCGCCAGCCGCCGCGAGCGCGCGAGGCGCAGCAGCAGGTCGGCGTGGTGCCGCCGCTGGACCTCCGTGGGCGCGCCGCGCCAGCCCTCGCGCACCAGCACCTCCGCGGCCTCCAGCGCCTTCGCGGCGTCGACGTGCGCGCGCTCGACGGTCTCGAGCTCGGCGCGCAGCTCGAGGAGCTCGGCGGCCACCGCGCGCGAGCCCACCCGCTCGGCCACCGACACCGCCGTGTCGACGATGCGCAGCCCCTCCGCCCGGCGCCCGCGCGCGAACAGCACCCGGCCGAGCACGCCCTCGATGCGCAGCCGCTCGGGGGCCCCGCGCTTGGTCACCCCGAGGCCCTCGCGCAGCACCCCCTCGGCCTCGCTGAGCTCGCCCGTGCGCACCAGCGCGTCGCCCAGCTTGCGCGCGAAGATCGCGATGGCCTGCTCGGGGTCGTCGACCTCGCCGCGGGTAAGCTCGCGCCGGGCGATCTCCAGGCCCCGCCGCAGGGCGAAGGCGCCCGCGTGGTCGTCGCCCCGCGCCAGCGCGCGGTCGCCCACCCGGTCGAGCAGCAGCAGGCTCTGGAAGCTCTCCTCGCCCTGCTGGGCGTGCAGCGCCTGCACCTCCAGCGGGAGGTCGTCCCCCCCCTGGGCGTGCCGCGCGCGGTGCATCTCCGAGCGCAGCGGCGCCGGCGTCGTGGCCTCCACCACCTCGCGCAGGAAGGGGTGCGTCCAGCGGAGCACCTCGCGGCCCGGCTCGCCCTCGACGGTGATCCACCCGCGGGACTCCAGCTCCGCGCGCAGGGCGTCGTCCCAGGGCACGTTGCTGATGCTCCCGAGGGTCTCCGGGGTGGCCTCGCCCAGCACCGCGAGCGCCTGGAGGGTGCGCCGCGCCGGCGACGCGAGCCGCTCGCTGCGCAGCGCGATGAGGTCGACCATCACCCTGGGGGCCTCGGCGCCGCCCTCGAGGTTCCATCGGATGAGCTGCTCCAGGTGCAGCGGCATCACCTCGCCGCGGGGCAGGTCGAGGGCGACGTCCACCGGGAGCCGCGCGCGCACCGACTGCAGGATGGCCACCACGGTGCCCGCGTCGAGGCCCTTGAGGTTGACCACCTCGCCGCGCGCCCACGGCGCGTCGAAGCGCGGCCCGTGGGTCATCACCAGGAACACCGGCACCTGCACCGTGCGCGCGTGCAGCCCCGCGAGGAGGCGCACCGTCGCCGCGTCCATCCGGTGCACCTGCTCGAAGGCCACGAACACCGGCCGCCCCCGCACCCGCGCCGCGCCCTCGCGCAGGGCGTGGAGCATCGCGCGCACCGCCGCCTCGGAGCGCGCCTGCGCGTCCAGCGCCGGCACCCCGTCGGGCGTGAACACCTCCAGCAGCCCCGCGCGCACCGCCGGGTCGAGCGCGCTCGCGTGCTGCGCCACCCAGGCCAGCGGGTCGACGTCCGCGCCGATGCCCAACAGGTCGCGCATGCACCGGCCCGCGGCGGAGTACGGGACCCCCGCCCACGCGGCGTCGGGGCCCACGCGCACCACCCGCTCGCCGGAGAGCCGCGCGGCGTCGGCGACGGTGCGCAGCAGGCGGTTACGCCCGGAGCCCTCGTCGCCCATGATGCGCAGCGAGACCATGAGCCCGGAGGCCGCGCGGGCGTGCGCGAGCTCCACCATGCTGAGCTCGGCGTCCCGCCCGAGGAAGGGAAGGTCGCCCAGCGAGGGCAGCTCGCTGGAGGGGCGCACGCTCACCCGCGGCTGCTTCGCCGACGAGGCCCGCTCGCGCGCGGGGTCGTCCGCGGGGCGCACCCGCGCGCCGCACTCGCCGCAGAACTTCAGCCCCGGCAGCAGCACGGCCTTGCAGGCGTGGCAGCGCACCTGCGCGGCGAGGGCCTCCGGGGGCACCGGCGTCGGGCGCTCGAGCGAGTGCTGGAGCGCATCGGCGAACTCCACCGCGGTCTGGTAGCGGTCGTCCGGGTCCTTCTCCATCCCCCGGAGGATCACCTCGACGAGCGCGTCGGGCAGGTCGGGGTTGAAGGTGCGCGGGTCGGGCGGCGGGTCGCTCACGTGCATCCGCATCACGGCCAGCGGCTCGCCCGCCTCGAAGGGAAGGCGCCCGGTGAGGACGTGGTAGAGCACCACGGCGGTGGAGTAGAGGTCGCTGCGCGGGTCGGCCTTCATGCCGCGGCTCTGCTCCGGGGCCATGAAGTCCGGGGTGCCGCACACGTGGCCGTCGAGGGTGACGCCGGGCGTCTGGTCGCTGCGGATCTTCGCGAGGCCGAAGTCCACCACCTTCACGAAGTCGTCGCCGGTGCGCAGCGACTCGACCAGGATGTTCTCGGGCTTGATGTCCCGGTGGATGATGTCCGCGATGTGCGCCTCGGCGAGCGCGGCGAGCACCTGGCGCGCGATCTCGACGGCGCGGGCCGGGGCCATCGGGCCCGACTCCCACACCAGCCGCGCGAGGTCGATGCCCCGCAGGAACTCCATCACGATGAACAGCAGCCCGTCTTCGGTGCGCCCGAAGTCGAGCACGCTCACGGAGTTGGGGTGGTTGAGCCGCGAGCACGCGCGCGCCTCGGCGTAGAAGCGGGCCACCGAGGCCTCGTCGCCCGCGAGGTGGGGGTGGATGACCTTCACCGCGAGGGTCTTGCCGAGGGCGGCCTGCTCGGCGCGGTACACCCGGCCCATGCCGCCGGCGCCGACGGCCTCGAGGATGATGTACCCCGCGCCGAGCTTGCGGCCGATGAGCGGGTCGCCCGACCCGTTGCGGAGCGCGCCGATCGGGAAGCCGCACGAGGCGCAGTACTTGGCGTCCTCGGTGCAGCGGGTGGCGCACTGCTGGCAGGTCAACACGGCCTCGTAGCGTACCAGCGCCGCGCACCCATCGGAAGCTGTTACGCTGCGACCCCATCGCCGTGGACCCGCGCGCCGCTCACCGAATCGTCACCCCGGTGCTGGGCTTGGCCTGCTGGACCCAGCTCGCCCTGGTGCCCCTGCTCGCGCGCCGCGCGACGCTCGCCCCGTGGCTGCTCGCGGCGCTCCCGCTGGCCGCGCTCGTCGCCGGGGCGCGGGAGTCCGGGCGCCACCCCGCGCGCGCGCTGGCCCTCTACGCCGGGGCGTTTCCGCTCACCCTCGCGGCGGGCGCGGCCGGGGGCGCCGCGGCGCGCTACGACGCCCCGGGGCAGGCGGTGGTGGCGGCGACGGTGGCGGCCTTCATGGCCTCGGCGGCGTCGGGGTGGTCGGCCGCCCGCGAGCGGGTGCCGGCGGCGGTGGTGGCGAGCGGCGTGTCGGAGGTGGGCCCGACGCCCGCGCCGGCGCTGCGGGGGGTCGGGCTCGCGGCCCTCGTCGCGGTGGCCCTCACGCTCGCCGTCGTGGCGCCGCTCGGGGTGTCCCGCGCGGCGGCGCTGCACCTGCGCGGGGGCGCGGCGCTCCTCCGCGGTCGCCTCGCGCTCGTCACCGCCGGGGGCCTCGCGCTCGCCGTCGTGTGGACCTTCGTCGCCGGCGGCGCCCTGCTGCGCCGCGCCCCGGCGCCCGCCCGCTCCGGGGCCCGCGCGTGGTTCTACCTGTGCGCGGCGACCGTGGCCTTCGCCATGCGATACTGGCTCGATCACGCGAGGTGAGTGTCCTGAAGCCGTCCGTCATGGCGATCGTGTTCCGTTGGTGCGTCCGGGGGGTGGGGCTCGCGCTCGTGGTGGTGGCGCTCGTCCCGTACTGGCAGGCGCTGCGCGCGCTCGACCAGCGCGACTACGTCTCCGCCCTGCTCGCGGGCTTCGTCGGGTGGTTCGTCTCCCACGCCGGCCTCGAGCTGGTTCGCCCGGAGACCGCGGAGTGAGGCCCGCCGCCGCCCTCGCCCTCGCGCTGTCCTGCGCGCTCGGCTGCGACCCGGGGCCGCGCCCGCCGCCGCCGGTCGACCTCAGCCCCCGCCGCGGCGCCGTCGTGGCCCGCGTGGGCGACCTCGCGCTCACCGACCTCGACGTCGCCGCGGTGGCCGCCGAGCGCTCCATCACGCCGCGGGCCGCGCTCGACCTCCTCGTGCGCGACGCCCTGCTCGCCGTCGAGGCCCGGCGCGCGGGCGTGGCGGGCCCCGTCGAGGTCGCCGACGACGCGTGGCGCGCGCGGGTGCAGCTGCTGCTCGCCCGCGAGGTCGAGGCCCGCTTCTCCGAGGCGACGGTGCCCGCCGGGATGGTCGAGGCGGGGCTCGAGGCCCGCCACGCCGAGCTCGCGCACCGCGGCCTGCGCAGGGTGGTGCACGCCGTGTGGATGCTCGGCTCCGACGCGGGCCTCGCGCAGAACGAGCACGCGCTCGCCCGGATGCTGGTGTTCCGCGAGGAGCTCCTGGCGGCGACGCAGGGGCGCCCCACGGCGGCGCAGTTTCGCGCGGCCGCGCAAGGCCTCGCCCCCGCGGCCACCCTGCGCATCGAGGAGCTCGACGCCTTCGACCGACAGGGCCGCACGCCCGCCGGGTCGGTGTTCGTCCCCGCCTTCGCCGAGGCGGTGTGGGCCCTCGAGGCCGCCGAGCCCCTCTCCGAGCCCTTCGTGACCACCTACGGCGTGCACGTGGCGCTGCTGCTGGAGGAGGTCCCGCCGTTGACCCGCACCGACGACGAGGCGCGGGCGATCGTGCGCTCCGATCTCGTGCTGCGGGCCCGGGCCGACGGGGCGCGCACGCTGGTGATGGGCCTGCGCCAGCGCCGGCGGGTGCAGCTCCGCGAGGCCGCCCTGCAGCAGGTCGAGCGCCTCGCGCGCCGGGCTCCGTAAGGGGCCGCCGGGAGGCTACGCCGTGATCACCCGACGCCCGCCGGTGCGCGCCCGCGAGCTCGACGTGACGGGCTTCACCGAGGCCCTGGAGACCCTGGTGCACGCGCTGCCCGAGGCGGAGAGCGCGACCTTCATCGACGACGAGGGCGAGGCCGTCGACCTGGCCGCTCGGGTCGACCCCTTCGAGGCGCGCATCGCGGGCGCCGTGCTCTCGCTCCCACTGCATCTCGTGCGCACCTTCGCGCGCAAGGTGGGGCTCGGCGAGGTGCACGGCCTGTGGATCGTCGGCGAGCGCCGGGCCGCGCTCACGGCCCGCGTCGGCGCCGGGCTCGACCTCGTGCTGGTGGTCGAGAGCACCATCGCCCGCGACCGGGTGCGCGAGGCCCTCGCCGAGGCCGCCGCCACCCTGCGCTACGAGGCCGGGCTCACCGGCGACGCCGCGAGCTTCACCGTGGAGGACCGGGTCATGTCGTCGGGCTCGGTGCGCCCGGTGGCGGTGATCGAGCGGGGGGTGCGGCGCGAGGTGCGCGAGGTGCTCGGCGTGCTCCACGAGGAGGCGGTGACCCACGTGCTGGTGCGCGTCGACGGGCCGCACGAGCTGATGCTGCACTACGACCAGGCGGCGCGGCGCTGGCGCCGGGGCTGACCGGGGCGCCCACCGTAGCCTCGGGCCTCGACGACCCTTCACAACGGCCCACCCGAGGGACTACGGTCCGCGGCCGTGGACGCCCCGATCCGCGCGGCCTCGCTGCGCTTCACCCGTGTCGACCCCTCGCGCTGGCCCAAGGTCGTGCGCACCCTCGTCGCGCTCGGCTTCAACGCCGTCGACCTCCCGCTGGTGTGGCGCGAGTACGCCGCCGACGACGGCTCGCCCGACGCCGCCCGGCTCGCGCACGACCTCGCGGCGCTGCTGCGCATCGTCGCCGACGCGGGCGCCCGCGCGGTGCTGCGCCTGGGCCCCTGGCCCGTGGCCGACGTCGCGGGCCTCGGCCTGCCCGACGCCGTGCTGCTCGACCCCGCGGTGCGCTCGCACACCCGCCGCCGCAACCCCCGCTGGGTGAGCGACCACCTGCGCGTCGTGCCCCTGCCCTCCCTCCGCAGCGCCACCTACAACACCGCCGCGCGCGCCTGGATCACCGCCGCCGTCGAGGCCGCCGTCGCGGGCGCGCCCGCCCATGGGGTGATCGCGCGGGTGCTGGTGGGCCACGGGGCCCCGGCGCTGCTGCGCGACGCGCCCGACGACCTCGACGCCGCGGGCCTCGACCCCGCCGACGTCGACGCCACGGCCGCGGAGGCCGACGCGGCGATGGGGTTCCTGCGGGGGCTCGCCGCGGCCGCGCGCGCCGCCGGGGCGCCCGCGGGGTCGCTGAGGCTCTGCATCCAGGGCGACCCCCTGGCCTCCGTCGCCGCGGCGCAGCTCGCCGCCGACGAGGGCCTCGCGTGGTCGGCGCTCCCGGCGCGGGCCGGGGTGCGCGCGATCTGGCGCGACGCCCGCCTCGCCACCACCCTCGCCCACGGCCACCACGTCGACCTCCGCGCGGGCCACGCGCCGCTCGAGGCCCCGTCGCGCGCCACCGACGCCCTCGACGTGGCGCGCGTGGCCCTCGGCGCCGGGGCGCGGGACGTCACCGTGCTCCACGGGTGCGCGGGCGCCGACTGGGTGGGCGCCATCCTCGACGAGCAGGGCGAGCCCCGCCTCGCGGCCGCGCGCTGGCAGTCCCTGCTGGCGTGGGCCGGCGCGCTGCCCGAGGGCGTCGAGCGCTCCCGGCGCATCGGGCGCGACCCGGCGGCCATCGCCCGCGCGCGCTCGGCGACGGTGTTCGGCGCGCTGCCGCTCGCGTGGCTGGCGCGCTGGGGCTTCTCGCTCGACGAGGTCTCCGCCGAGCCGGTGGGGGCCGACGCCCTCGAACAAGCCGCGGTCGCCGGGGGCGAGCCGTGGGCCCCGGCGTTTACCATGGACGATAAGACCCAGCCCGCCCCGGGCGTGTCCCTCGACCCGCCGGGCGCGGCGATGGTGCGCGCGGTCGACACGGCGGGCGGCCGCGCGTGGGTGCTGGCCAACGTGGGCGCCGCGGCGGTGGCGGCGACCGTGGGCGGCGCGGCGCACGCGCTCGACCCGGGCGCCGTGCTGGTGGTGCAGACCGAGGAGCAGACCGGTGGCTGACGGCGAGACGCGGTGGTCGGGGATGGACACTCGGAGCTGGGCGCGGCTGGTGTCGCTGGTGGCGCCCGGGATGGCGCCGCTGCCGCCGCGGCACCACGCGCGGGACGGCTCGCTGCCGGGGGGCCTGCTGCTCGTGGCCCACGACGGCACCCGGGTGCTGCGCGCGCTGCACACGCTCCGCGGCGTGGTGGCGACGGAGGGGCCGTGGGCGGGACGCGAGACCCTCGCGGCCCTGGCGGCGCAGTGCGACACGCGCTTCGCGGTGGCCCTGCGGCGCGACGCGGCGGAGCGCTTCATGGAGCGCGTGGGCGGCCGGTGCACCACCGCCGACGACGCCGTGGACACCACGCTGCTGGCGCTGGGCGTGCTGCGCGAGCTCATCGACGACGGCGCGCTCGACGTGCTGCCGTCGCCGCTGCGCTCGGTGCCGCTGCCGCCGGTGGAGGTGGTGCGCGCGACCTGGGACCGGGTGCTGCCCGACGGGCACTCCGCGGTGATCGCGCTCTTCGAGGGCCCGGCGCTGGTGACGGGCCTCGCGCTGCGCCGGCGCGGCGGGGTGATCGACCAGGTGCACGGGGTGGAGTCGCTGCGGGCGTGGTCGGGCCCGCTGGGCGGGGACTTCCGGCGCGACCACCGGGTGATCCGCGCGGCCGTGGAGCGCGCGCTCGGCCCGGTAGCGGTGGGGCTCTTCGCCCCGGAGGCGACGGTGCTCGACCTGCTGCGCGCCGAGGCGCCCGGCGGGTGGGCGCGGGCGGTGGCGGTGCGCGACGTGATGGTCGAGCCGATGCCCCCGTGGGCGGCGATGGCGACGGGGGTGAGCGCGCTGCGGGCGGCGGCGGACGAGTCGCGGCGCTGGGCCTTCAGCGCCGACGGCTGGCTGGCGAAGACCACCCGCAAGGTGATCGACCTCGCGAGCACGGTCGACCTCCAGGCGGTGCTGGGCTTCGACCCCCTCGCGGTGCTCGGTGTGGTGCTGCGCGAGAGCCGCACGCGCCCGACGCAGCCCGACGACCCGGCGTAGGGGCTCTACCGGGCGGCCAGCTCCGCGCGCCGGTGGAGCACCGCGCCGCCCGCGAGCAGCACCCGGTCGACCTCGGTGCCCGTCGTGTGCGCGGCGAGCATCACCCAGCCCCGCGGCAGCGCCCGCACGACGGGCTCGCGCTCGGCGCCGGTGCCGTCGCGGCGCAGCAGCTCGATGGCGTCGCGCTGCTGCACCAGCCGCAGCCGCGGCCCCGGGTCGAGGCGCCGGCGCTCGCCGTCGACGGACAGCGCCGGGTCGAGCTCGCGCCCGCTCGGCAGCGTCGCCACGCGCCGCCACGTCGCGCCGCCGTCCAGCGACAGCATCGCCCGGTCGCTCGTCGTCAGCATCACCGTGCGCCCCGCGGTGACCAGCCGCGACACCTCGCCGCGCAGCACCAGCCGCCAGCGCACCCCGCCGTCGTCCGTCGCTACCACCCAGCCGTCGCGCTGCACGAACACCCCGCGCCGCCGGTCGACGAAGACCCCCCACGCCAGCGAGCGCCCCCGCGCCGAGGGCACCAGCGCCCAGCGCGCGCCGCCGTCGTGGGTCCACCACAGTCCGCCGTCGAGCCGCCACGCGGTGTCGCGCTCGACGAAGCCCCCGGTGCCGCGCCCGGGCACCGCCTCGGGGCGCGAGTCGTCGAGGTGCGTGGACATCGCCCGCCACACCCCCCCGAGGTCCTGGCTCACGTAGAGCCCGCACGCCGGGCCGAAGGCCACCACCCGCCGGTCGTCCACCCGGCGCAGCCGGTCGCACCGCGCGGGGGCCTTGATCTCCCGCTGCGGCGCGTGCTCCCGCCGCCACGGCGCGTCGCCGTCGGGCAGCAGCAGCCGCCGGGGCGACACGCACGCCAGCTCTCCCGTCGTCGCCGTCATGCAGCGCGGCGCGTCGGTGACCGCGGCGAGGCCGGGGTCGTCCACCCGGGCCCGCGCGTCCCGCGAGGCGTCGGCGTCGTAGCGCGAGGGCTGCCAGGTGCGCCCCTGGTCGAAGCTCCACCAGCCCGGCACGGGCAAGCGGCCGGCCTCGATGCCGCCGCGCCACCGCACGCACCGCACCACCGCGCCCTCGGCCTCGAGCCCGATCGCCCCGAGACGGAAGGGGCGCCACGTCTCCCCGCGGTCCTCGCTGCGGAAGTAGAACGAGTCGCGCTCCATCTGCGCCCGCGCGATGAGCGTGTCGCCGCACGCGTCGACCTCGCGCGCCGTGCGCCCCGGCAGCGCCCGCGGGCCCTCCCACTCGCCCCCGTCCGTCGACATCCACACCTGCGTCGGCGTCGCCACGAAGAGCCGCCGCACCCGATCGTGGAAGGCCCGCGCCGCCGCCCCCGCGCCCAGCGCCTCGGGCGGCAGCGCCCGCTCGACCCAGCGCGCGCCCGCGTCGCGCGACACGTACACCCGCGGCGCGCTCGGCCGCTCGGCGCCGCCCTGCGCGATCAGCACCAGCGAGCGGTCGGCCATGAGCTCGCCCAGCGCGGGCTCGTCGAGCGGGCGATCGCCCCCGAGCGCGGTGCGCCACGTCGCCCCCTCGTCGTCGCTCACGCAGAGCTCCCGCCGGGTGACCGCCACCAGGGTGTCGCGCCGCGCCCCGGCGGCCAGCACGTCCTCCAGCACCGGCCCCGGGCGGAAGCCCACGAGGTTCCACCCGCGCCCCACCGCGGGCGCGGCGTCCCCGGCGCAGCGCCCCTCCAGCGCCTCGGCCTCGGCCTGCGCGACCGCGCGACCGGTGACGTCCCGCGCCATGCGCAGCGCCGCCGCGCCGCCGTCCCCACCCCCATCAGCGACCGCCGTCGCCCCCGGGGGGGCCGCGTCGCCCGTGGCCGTCGAGCGGCACCCGCCGAGCACAGCCACGCAGGCCGCCGCGGCGACCGCCCTCCGCAACGACCCGTCAGCGCGACCGATGGTGATCACTTCCCCTGACCCGGTGTGACGCCCTCCCCCGCCGGGCGCAAGGCCTCGTCAGCGCGACGGGGCCGCGGGCGCCGGGCGCGTCACGTCGAGCCGGTCGTCGATGCTCACCGTACGGCGCAGCTCGCGGAGGTAGATGCCCCGCTGGCGAAGCATCTCGCGGTTGACCAGCGCGGCGTACAGCCGGTCGCGCACCGCCGCGAAGGGGGGCGGCTCGACCGCGCGCCGCGACACCAGCCGCAGCACGTGCCACCCCGCGGCCCCTTGCACCGGGTCGCTCACGCCGCCCGGGGAGAGCGCCGCGATGGCCCGGTCGAGCTCCTCGGGCAGCGAGCCCGGCTGGATCTCCCCCAGCACGCCGCCGCTCTCCCGCGACGCCGTGTCGTCCGACATCTGCCGCGCGAGCGTGGCGAAGTCCTCCCCGCCCCGCGCCCGCCGGGCCACCTCGTCGGCCCGCTGCCGGGCGGCGGCGGCGTCCTCGGGCGTGCCGTCTTCGGCCACGCCGATGAGCACGTGGGCCACCGTGGGCACCGTCTGGTCGGCGGCCTCGCGCACCGCGCGGCGGTACGCCTGCTGGAGGTCGGCGTCGGTGATGTTGATGCGCCCCCGCACGCGCGCCTGGAGCACCCGCAGCTGGAGCACCTCGCTCTCCATGTACGTGCGGTACTCCGCGCGCGACACGCCCTCCTGCTGGAGCGCCGCGTAGATCTGCTCGGGCGTCGCGCCGCGCTCGGTCGCCATGCGCCCGATGAACTCGTCGACGTCGTCCTCGCTCACGGTGACGTGCGCGCGCGTCGCGGCGCGGCGGATGAGCTGGTCGTCGAGCATCCGGTCGAGGGCCGTGCGCAGCACCTCCGCGCGCCGCCGCGCCTGCTCCTCGGTCGACAGCCCCGGCGGGATCTCCGCGAGGAAGGGCCGCGCCCGCCGCTCGAGCTCCGACAGGAAGATGGCGTCGTCGTCGACCACGCACACCACCCGCTCGATGATCTCCTCGGCCCACGCCCCGGCCCCCGCCAGCGTGAGCGCCACGCCCACGAGCCAGGCCCCCCGCTTCGTCGCTCGCTTCATCATGGCACCGCCCTCCGCGGGCTCGCCGGCATCGGCACGCCCGGACCACCCATCAGCGCCGGCGGCGCGACCGCCCCGCCCTCGGCCGGCTGCGGCCGCGCGTCGACCTGCACCCGCCCGAGCGCCGCCTCGTCGATGCTCACCGCGGTGCTGCCGCGGAGCCGCGCGAGGAGCCCGGCCACCGCCGCCTCCTGGGCCGCGTTGAGCTTCTCGTTGAGCAGCCGCCGGCGGATGCGCTGCTGCTCGTCGTCGATGGTGCGGTGCAGCGCGTCGCGCCGGGCCGTCAGGCGCACCACGTGGAAGCCCGGCGCCCGGTCGATGCCGCCGTGCGCGCTCTCCACCACCCGGTTGAGGATCTGCCCGTTGCGCTCGATGGAGAACGCCGCCTCGGCGACTTCCGGCGGCACCGTCGGGTTGCCCGCGCGGGGGAAGAACGCCAGGTCGCCTTCGCGGGCCCGGGAGGGCACGTCGACCGAGCGGGCGCGCACCTGGGAGCGGAAGTATGCGTCGTCGGCCTCGTGGGCGCGCACGTCGGCGAGCACGCGCTCGGCGTCGGCGCGGCTGGCGAGCACGATCTGGCTCGCCCGCACCTCGGCGTCGGTGTCGTACTCCGCGCGGTGGGCCTCGTAGTAGGCGCGCACCTCGGCGTCGGTGACCGTCGGCGTGGGGACGGCCTCGCGGGTGGACTGCTCCAGCCGGCGCGCGAGCTGGATGATCACCGCGCGGCGCACCTCGGGCTCGCGGTCGAGCCCGCGCTGCTGGGCCTCGGCGGCGAGGAGCTCGGCGTCGACCCACGATTGCAGCAGCGCCCGCCGCTGCTCGGGGGCGTTGAAGCGCGCGCGGAGGTAGGGGTTCTGCGAGTTCACCCGGCGGGTGAAGTCGCAGAGCGTGAGGGACTGGTCGCCCACGCGGGCCACGACGAGGTCGCGCTGCGAGGGCTCGAGGATGGCGCAGGGGTCGACGCGCCGCCCGGCGCCCCCGTCGGCGACCGCGGCGTCGGCGCGCGCGGCGGCGTCGCGTTGCGCGATCGCGCGCGGCGGGGCCTTCGGGCAACCCGCGGTCGCGAACGTCAGACCCATCAGCAAGGCGAGGGAGGCGCGCATTCTCGAAGTGGCAGGGGCTACCACGCCGCCCGCACCCGCGGCAATCCGCGCGGGGCACTCGCGCTGGCCCCTCGCCCTCGGGCATCCTGGTCCTCGGCCCCCCCCCGATGCCTCTGGCGCACTGGACCGTCTACCTGCTCCGCTGCGCCGACGGCTCGCTCTACGCAGGGATCACCTGCGACCTCGCCGGGCGGGTGGCGGCGCACAACGCGGGGCGCGGCGCGAAGTACACCCGGGCGCGGCTGCCGGTGACCGTGGCGTGGTCGCGCGGGCGGCAGCACCCGACGGACGCGCGGCGGCTGGAGTACGCCCTCAAGCAGCTCTCGCGGGCGGAGAAGCTGCGGCTGGTGGACGGCGACGAGGCCCTCTGGCGACGGGTGCGGCGCGCCACCCTGACCGCGCCGGGGTGACGCGGTTGCGTCGCGCGGGCGCTCGGTGCAATTAGCGCCCCCCGATGATCACCCTGGAGAGCCTCAGCAAGCGGTTCGGACCGAAGGTCCTGTTCGAAGACGTGTCGATGATCTTCGACCCCGGCAAGCGCTACGCGCTGGTGGGGGCCAACGGCGCGGGCAAGTCGACGCTGCTGCGGGTGATCGCGGGCGAGGAGGAGTCCGACAAGGGCACCGTGAGCATCCCCTCGCGGCTCAAGGTCGGCGTGCTCCGGCAGGACCACTTCCACTTCGACGCCTTCCGCATCATCGACGTGGTGATGATGGGCAACAAGGCCCTCTGGGACGCGATGCAGGAGAAGGAGACCATCTTCGCCGGCGAGATGACCGACGAGGCCGGCATGCGCCTCGCCGAGCTCGAGGGCATCGTCGCCGAGGAGGACGGCTACACCGCCGACGCCCGCGCGGCCGAGCTCCTGGAGGGCCTCGGCATCCCGACCTCGCAGCACGAGCAGCGCCTCGACTCGCTCGCGGGCGGCTACAAGCTCCGCGTGCTGCTGGCACAGACCCTCTTCGCGGGCGCCGACGTGCTGATGCTCGACGAGCCCACCAACCACCTCGACCTCGACTCCATCCGCTGGCTGGAGTCGTACCTCACCAACGACTTCCGCGGCACGCTGGTGGTGGTCAGCCACGACCGGCACTTCATGAACGCCATCGCCACGCACGTGGCCGACGTCGACTTCCAGACGGTCACCGTCTACACCGGCGACTACGCGGATTTCGTCGAGCAGAAGACCACCGGCAAGCGCCAGGGCGAGCAGGACATCGCGCAGAAGAAGAAGCGCATCGCGGAGCTCAAGGAGTTCGTGGCGCGCTTCGGCGCGAGCGCCAACCGATCGAGCCAGGCGCAGTCGCGGGTGAAGGAGATCGAGAAGCTCGAGGCCAGCATGGTGGTGCGGCGATCGAGCGTGGTGCGGCCCTACGTGAAGTTCGAGGTGGCGCGGCCCTCCGGGCGCGACGTGCTGCGGGCGACCAACCTGTCGAAGCGCTTCGGCGAGAAGCAGGTCTTCAAGGACTTCAGCTTCAACATGATGCGCGGCGAGCGCCTCGCGGTGATCGGCCCGAGCGGCATCGGCAAGTCCACGCTGCTCAAGATGCTGGTCGACGAGTACAAGCCCGACTCGGGCGAGGTGGTGTGGGGCCACGAGACCACCGTCGGCTACTTCGCGCAGGACCACCACGAGGCGCTCGAAGAGGGCTTCACGGCCTACGACTGGCTCCGTCGCTTCGACGAGAACGCCTCCATCGAGCAGGTTCGCTCGGTGCTGGGCAAGCTGCTCTTCAGCGGCGAGGCGGGCCTCAAGAAGACCGAGACCCTCTCCGGCGGCGAGGCGGCGCGGCTCGTCATCGCCCGGCTGATGCTCACCAAGTGCAACGTGCTGCTGCTCGACGAGCCCACCAACCACCTCGACGTGGAGAGCATCGACGCGCTGCTCCAGGCGCTCATCGCGTACCCGGGCACGGTCATCGTGACGAGCCACGACCGGCACTTCGTGAGCGCCCTCGGCACCCGGGTGCTGGAGCTCAGCGAGAAGGGCCCGCAGCTCTTCAACGGCACCTACGAGGACTTCCTCGCGGCGCAGGGCACGGAGTACCTGCGACGGTAAAGGGAATGGGGGGCGGGCGGGGCCTTCGGGAAGACCCCGCGCGGGGACTCTCTACACCCGCGGGGGGTCGGGCTTGAGCGTCGGGTCCATGCCCGAGAAGTCGCGCGGCGCGGCGATGAGCACCGGGCAGCGCGCGGCCTCGACCAGCTTCTGCGCCACCGACCCGAAGGCCATCCGGCGCACGCCCGTGCGGCCGTGGGTGCCCACCACGATCAGCTCGGCGTCGTAGTCGAGGGCCAGCTGGAAGACCGTGTCCACCACGTCGCCCATGCGGACGTGCAGCTGCACGTCGAAGGGCCGATCGCCCACCCGCGCGGCGACGAACTCCTGTAGCTGCCTCGTCGCCTGCTCCATCTCGGCGACGTGCCGCTCGGTGATGGCGGCCCGGCCCGAGGTGCTGGTGTCGGGCACCACGTGGGCGACCTGCAGCGGCGCGTGCTGGTGCGCCTCCGCGATGCGCATCGCGAGCGTGAGGGCGTTGTGCCCCGTCTCGTCGAACTGCACGCAGACGAGGATGGGATAGGCGCCCGAGGCGTGCCGCGGCCAGTCGGGCTGGTTGACGATGGGGAGTTCAAGCGGGTTCATGTCGTTGCTCATGGCGGTGCCTCCGGCTGGTTAGCTTCGTCTTCAGGCGGCGCCAGCGCTACTCCCTTTGTGGGGCGCGCGTCACCCGATGATCATGTTTTCGTGCTCGAGCTCCCCCCGCGCGAAGCGGTCGAGGCCCCAGCGGGCGAAGAGCGGGCTGGTCTCGCCCGTCGCCACGTGCTCGGCGAGCAGCCGCCCCATCACCGGCGCCATCATGAAGCCGTGGCCCATGAAGCCGCAGGCGAGGGTGAGGTTGGACGGATCTGCGACGCGCCCGACGATGGGGCTGCCGTCGGGGGTGAGGTCGTAGCAGCCCGCCCACTGGCGCAGCACCCGCACCCCCGCCATCGTCGGGATCGCCCGCACCAGGGCCCGGGCGTAGGTCGTGAGGAAGCGCCGCGAGCTCTGCTGGTTGATGCCCTCGGGCACGGGCTCGACGGCCACACCGCCGACGATCTCGCCGCGCATCGACTGGGAGAAATACAGCCCGTCGCTGAGGTCGGCCACCAGCGGGCCGAGCCACGGCTTGAGCGGCTCGGTCGAACAGATCTCGTGCCGGTGCGGCTTGTTGGGCAGCGCGAGGCCCACCAGCGCGGCCACCTTCGGGCTCCATGCGCCCGCGCACAGCACCACGTCGTCGCAGGACTCGGTGTACACGTCGCCCGCGGGCAGCACCTCGTCGGTCGCGTCGAGCGGCGACAGGCGGGTCGGGCGCAGGCGCACGCCGGTGATGCGCCCGCTGCGGGCCTCGAAGCCCACCACCTCGGTGAAGGGCCGGATGCTCACGCCGAGGTCCTTCGCGGCGCGGGCGTAGCCCCAGATGAAGGGCCACGGAAACACCACCCCGTCGCCGGGGTTGAAGCTCGCGGCGCGCACACCCGCGGACGAGAGCTCCGGGACGATGCGCTGCAGCTCCGAGGGGTCGAGCATGCGGGTGGGGAGCCCGCAGCGGTTCTGGAGCGCGACGTTCTCCTCGAGGTCGCGGGCGCGCGCCGCGGTGCGCGTCAGGAAGAGGTACCCCCCCTGGCGAAACCACACGTTGATCTTCATCTCCGTCGCGAAATCCCGGCAGATCTCGATGCTCTCGCGCATCAGTCGGATGTTGGTCTCGGACGAGAACTGCGCCCGCACCCCGCCGCCGTTGCGCCCGCTGGCGCCGCCGCAGAGGTACCCCCGGTCGACGACCAGCACGTCCCTCACGCCCCGCTTCGCGAGGTTGTAGGCCGTGGCGAGCCCGAGGATCCCCGCGCCGATCACCACCACCCGCGGCATCAGCCCTCCTCGTCGTCGCCGAGCGACGCGAGCACCCCGAGCGCCACCGGGTGCAACGGCGGCCGCGGCGTGATGGGCAGCTCCGGCGCCTTGCCCGTCACCTGCGCGAGCAGCCGCGCGCAGGCCACCACGCACTGCTTGCCCTGGCACCAGCCCGTGCCGAAGCCCGTGTAGCGCTTCACCGACTCGATGTCGTGGTGGCCCGCGTCGAGGGCCTCCATCACCTCGTCGAGGGTGACGTCCTCGCAGCGGCAGAGCATCGCCTTCGCCGTCATCGCCCCTCCGATGCCTTCAGGTCGCGCAGCACCCTCGCGCCGGTGAGCGCGCCGTCCCGCGCCCGCGCGTCGGGCGCCAGCCGGCCCCAGCGCAGCGATCCCGTCACATACACGCCAGTGTAAGCCGTCGCGCCGTCGGCGTCGCTCTCGGGCACGAAGCACCGGCGGCCGTCGCTCCAGAGCACCCGCGCGCCGGCCTGGCCCGCGAGCTCGTAGGCTGCGGTGTCTTCGCCGTCGATCACCAGGGCGTCACACTTCACCTTCCAGGTGCGCGCGCCCTCGCGCAGGGTCGCGCCCCGCACCGCGCGGCCGCCCCGCGCCTCGACCACCGCCGCGCCGGGGGCGTGCGTCACCCGCGCCCCGAGGGCGGCGACGAGGGCGCGCGCGAAGGGTCCGTCGCCCACCACTACGACGCGCTCGCCGCACAGCACCCCGTGGCAGAGCGCCAGCGCGCAGGCCCGCGCCGTGAAGACGCCGGGGACGTCGTTCTGGGGGAAGGTTCCGACGGACTCGCGGCAGCCGGTGGCGAAGACCCTCGCCCTCGCCCGCACGCTCACCCCGCGGCCCTCGTGGATGACCAGGGTCTCGTCGTCGTAGGTGGCGACCGCCCCGGCGCCGTAGCGCACGCTCACCGCGGGGTCGCTCGCGGCGTAGGCCGTGTCGTCGGTCGGGTCGTCGCGGCGGGTGCCGCCGGGGCCCTCGCGCTCGTCGACGAGCAGCACGCTGGCGCCGCCGCGGGCGAGGGTGTTGGCGCATGCGACGCCCGACGATCCGGCGCCGACCACGAGGACATCGACCGAGACGAGCTCGGCGCGGGGGAAGGTGGCGACCGCGTCGGGCAGCGTTCCGAGGCCCGCCATGCGCCGCGCGAAGGCCTGCATGGTGCGGTTGAGCGCGCCGCCGAACTGCACCAGCAGGTGGTGGTGGTCGAGGTGCTTCGGGAAGAACCAGTCGGTCACGCGCAGCACGTCGAGCCCGGCGGTGGGGAAGGCGTTCTGCGATTGCACGACCATGCCTGCGCGCACGGGGGTCTGGCAGGCCATGACGTTGGGCACGCCGTCGAGCCGCACGAGGCAGCCGTCGCAGTCGCCGCGCAGGCACATGGCCCCGCGGGGTCGGTGGTACTTCACGCTGCGCGCGAGGGTGAGCGTGCCCGCGCCGAGCAGGGCGACGGCGAGCGGCTCGCCCGCGACGGCGTCGACGGGGGAGCCGTCGTGGTCGACGGTGACGCGCGCTGGCGGGCGATGCGCAGCGAGGCGGCGCGCGAGGGCGGAGTCGGGCGGGAGGTCGGCGGGGAGGATGCGTCGCGGCGCCATCGGGGGAGTGACCGCGAGGATACGCTCAGGAGCGCGGGACGACGCGCGGGAGTTCGTGGGCCCCCTCTCCTGCGCTGCCGCGCGCCCTCACCCCCGCGGGGCGCTCATCGTTGACCTGATCGTGCGCGACCCGCCTGCAGGCTGCGGGTTCCGGGCTACCCGCACACCTTCGCGCGCCTTGGCTGCCGTGGGTTGAAACCCTGATCCTTCCCGGAATCTTTTCGGCGGTGCCTGCAAGGCC
>JAUSAZ010000196.1 GCA_030652255.1 Myxococcales bacterium
GATCCGGTCCCGCAGCTCGACGGCGTGCTCGAAGTCGAGTTCCTTGGCCGCCGCGCGCATGTCCTTTTCCAATGCGCGGATACGCTCGTCGACGTCGTCGGCAGAAGCGTATTCGCCGAGCGATTCCGCCACCACGGCCGCCCCGGGGACCTTGGCCTCATGGCTGAAATCGAAGGTCTCGGCGATGGCCTTCTGAATGCTCTCCGGGGTGATGTGGTGCCGCGCGTTGTAGGCCTCCTGGATCGTGCGCCGCCGGCTGGTTTCGTCGACGGCCTGCTGCATGGACCGCGTCACTGTGTCGGCGTACATGATCACCGTGCCGTTTAGGTTTCGGGCGGCACGGCCGCAGGTTTGGATGAGGGAGCGTTTCGACCGCAGGAACCCCTCCTTGTCGGCGTCGAGAATGGCGACCAACGACACCTCGGGGATGTCGAGCCCTTCCCGGAGCAGGTTGAGGCCCACCAGCACGTCGAACCGGCCCAAGCGCAGATCGCGGATGATTTCCATGCGCTCGAGGGTGTGGATGTCCGAGTGCAGGTACCGCACCCGAACTCCCAAGTCCGAGTAGTACTCCGTGAGGTCCTCGGCCATGCGCTTGGTGAGGGTGGTGACCAGCACGCGCTGGTCCTTCGCGACGCGCTCGCGCACCTCCGCGAGCAGGTCGTCCACCTGCTTGGCCACCGGGCGCACGGTGATCTCCGGGTCGATGAGCCCCGTCGGCCGGATGATCTGCTCGACGAAGGTGCCGCCGCTGTGGGCCATCTCGTAGTCGCCCGGCGTGGCCGACACGTAGATGGTCTTCCCCATCCGCTGCTCGAACTCGTCGAACTTCAGCGGTCGGTTGTCCATCGCGCTCGGCAGCCGGAAGCCGAAGTCCACCAGGGTCTCCTTGCGGGCCCGGTCGCCCTTGTACATCGACCCCACCTGCGACACGGTCTGGTGGCTCTCGTCGATGAGCAGGAGGTAGTCCGGCGGGAAGTAGTCGATGAGCGTCGGCGGCGCCTCCCCGGGCGCCCTGCCCGACAGGTGCCGCGAGTAGTTCTCGATGCCGTGGCAGAAGCCCACCTGCTCGAGCATCTCCAGGTCGTAGAGCACCCGCTGCTCCAGGCGCTCGCGCTCGATGAGCTTGCCGCGCTCCTTCAGCTCCGTCAGCCGCACCTGGAGCTCGTCGCGGATGAGGTTGATGGCCTTCGACATCATCTTCTTCGGCGTCACGTAGTGCGAGCCGGGGTAGATCTCCGCCGCGCGCAGCTTCTTCAGCACCTTGCCGCGCAGCGGGTCGATCTCCGCGATGTCGTCGACGGTGTCGCCGAAGTAGGCCACCCGCACCGCCACGTCGGCCTCGTACGCCGGGAACACCTCCACCACGTCACCGCGCACCCGGAAGGTGCCGCGGTGGAAGTCCACGTCGTTGCGCTGGTACTGCATCTCCACGAGGCGCCGCAGCAGGTGGTCGCGGGGGTACTCCTCGCCCACCCCGAAGGCCGCCACCATGCCCTTGTACGACTCCTGCGAGCCGATGCCGTAGATGCACGACACCGACGCCACGATGATCACGTCCTGGCGGCTGAGCAGCGAGCGCGTGGCCGAGTGGCGCATGCGGTCGATGGCCTCGTTGATCATCGCGTCCTTCTCGATGAAGGTGTCGCTCGCGGGGATGTACGCCTCCGGCTGGTCGTAGTCGTAATACGAGACGAAGTATTCGACGGCGTTCTCGGGGAAGAGCGCCTTGAACTCCGCGTAGAGCTGCGCCGCGAGGGTCTTGTTGGGGGCGAGCACCAGGGCGGGCCTGCCGTGCGCGGCGATCACCTGGGCGGCGGTGAAGGTCTTGCCCGAGCCGGTGACCCCGAGGAGGGTCTGGTGCTTCTCCCCGCGGCGCAGGCCCTCCAGGAGCGCGGCGATGGCGCGGGGCTGGTCGCCCTGCGGCTCGTACTCGGACATCAGCTCGAAGGGCGACGACGGGAACTTCTTCACCCGGGAGGGAGTGTGACGTCGGCGGCGCAGCGTCAAGCCGCCCACGCCATTGCCGCCCGCGGGCGATGTCGGCTACACCGCGCGACCCATGACCACCCGCCCTGTTCTCTCCGCCGACAAGGTCTCCACCTACGCCGACGCCGTCGTCGCCGCCTTCCACCGCGGCATCGTCGACGAGGTCGCCGCAGCCGTCGCGCGCGACCCGGTCGTGGTCGTCGGCATGGCGCAGAACCCGGTGGTGAAGGCCGCCCGCAAGCTGCTCGACGCCGAGGGCGTGAAGTACACCTACCTGGAGTACGGGAGCTACCTCTCGATGTGGAAGCAGCGCCTCGCCATCAAGCTCTGGGCGGGCTTCCCCACCTTCCCGATGGTCTTCATCGACGGCGCGCTCATCGGCGGCAACAGCGAGCTCGTGAAGCTCAAGGCCGACGGCAAGCTGAAGAAGTAGTCACCCCATTCGACGAGCCGACCGGCCCGTCGCCGCGCCCTGAAGGACGCGGCAACGCGTGCAGCAGTGAAGCCCGCACGCGGGCTGGTCGCGGTCCCTGGACATCGTACAGGCCGTTGCGGCCTTCATCGCTGCACGCGTTGCCGCGTGTTTCAACACGCGGCGACGGGCCCATCGGCACCGTGACAGGTGCGCTCACCCCATCGAGGGGTAGCGCCACTCCGTCGGGGGCACGAGCGTCTCCTTCACCGTGCGCGGCGAGACCCACCGCAGCAGGTTGAGCGCCGAGCCCGCCTTGTCGTTGGTGCCCGAGGCCCGCGCCCCGCCGAAGGGCTGCTGGCCCACCACCGCGCCGGTGGGCTTGTCGTTGACGTAGAAGTTGCCCGCCCCCTGGCGCAGCACCCCCGAGGCGTGGGTGATCGCCCCGCGGTCGCGCGCCCAGAACGCCCCGGTGAGCGCGTACTCCGAGTCGTTGGCGCATCGCGCGAGCACGTCTTCGTAGCGCGCGTCGTCGTAGACGAAGACCGCCAGCACCGGGCCGAAGAGCTCGTCGTGCATCAGCGCGTGGCCGGGGTCGGCGACGCGGATGAGCGTCGGGCGGATGAAGTACCCGGCGTGGTCGTCGTGGCCGTGGTGCAGCACCTCGCAGCCCGGGTCGGCCAGGGCGCCCCGCACCGCGCCGGTGATGCGATCGTAGGCGCGGCGGTCGATGACGGCGCCCATGAAGTGCGCGAAGTCGCTCACGTCGCCCACGGTGATGGTCGGGAGCACGTCCAGGAGCCGGGCGCGCAGCGAGGCCCAGAGGGACGACGGGACGTAGGCCCGGGAGGCCGCGGAGCACTTCTGGCCCTGGTACTCGTAGGCCCCGCGAACGAGCGCCACGGCGAGCGCGTCGACGTCGGCGCTGGGGTGCGCGAAGACGAAGTCCTTGCCGCCGGTCTCGCCGACGACCCGCGGGTACGAGCGGTAGCGCCCCGCGCCGACGCCCGCGCCGACCTTCGCCCAGATCGAGCGGAACACCGCCGTGCTCCCGGTGAAGTGCACGCCCGCGAGGTGGCGCGAGGCGAGCGCGCGGTCGACCATGGCCGCCGGGTCGCCGAGCACCATGTTGATGACGCCCGGCGGGAGCCCCGCCTCCTTCAGGATCTCGAGGATGAAGTGGGCGCTGTACATCGCCGTGGCGGAGGGCTTCCACACGACCACGTTGCCCATGAGGGCGGGCGCCGTGGGGAGGTTGCCCGCGATGGCCGTGAAGTTGAACGGCGTCACCGCGAGCACGAAGCCCTCGAGGGGGCGGTGGTCGAGGAGGTTCCAGACGCCGGGCGAGGAGAGCGGCTGGTCGGCGAGGATCTTCGGGAGGAACGCGACGTTGAAGCGCCAGAAGTCGACGAGCTCGCACGCCGCGTCGATCTCCGCCTGGTGGGCGGTCTTGGACTGGCCGAGCATCGTGGCGGCGTTGAGCGTCGCGCGGTGCTTCGTCGCGAGCAGCTCGGCGGCCTTGAGGAAGATGGCGGCCCGGGCGCTCCATGGGGTGGCGGCCCACGCCGGGGCGGCGGCGAGCGCGGCGGCGACGGCGTCGTCCATCTGCGAGGGCCCCCCCGAGTGCCAGTGGCCGAGCACCAGGTCGTGGCGGTGCGGCGAGCGCATCGGGACGCGCTCGGCGGAGGGCACGTCGCGCCCGCCGATGTACGCCGGCACCTCGATGGGCGCGGCGGCCATCGTGGCGAGGGCGCGCTCCAGCTCGGCCCGCTCGGCGGAGCCTGGGGCGTAGGTGCGCACGGGCTCGTTGACCGCCGCCGGGACCTCGATGCTGCTCTCGATCATGGCCGCGAGGGTACCGCGGCCCGGGATGCGCGGCGAACCGCGGCGGGCGAGCCGCGAGCGACGAACGTCTCCCCTGCGCTTGCGCCGCGCACCGTGGGTGGGGTGCAATCCCCATCGTGAACACCCTGCGCTCGCTCTCCCGCTGTGTGGTGCTCGTCGCCCTCGCCGGCTGCTCGGCCGAGGAGACCACCGAGGTGCCCTGCGGCGCGGGCGTGATCTGCGCGGGCGACCCCGACACGGGCGTGCGCCGCGACGCCGCCGTCACCGACCTGGGCGTGCCCGTCGACCGCCCGGCGCCCAACGACCTCGGCGTGGTGCGCGACGCCGTGGCCATCCGCGAGGTCACCCGCATCGTCATCGACCCGCCCGCCGCCACGCTCACGGTGCGCGACGGCGTCGCCGCCACGCAGGCCTTCGCCGTCGTCGGCACCTTCAACGACGGCACCTCGCGGCCGCTCGCCAACGGCACCTGGTCGATGCCCGCGTCGCTCGTCGCGAGCGCCGACGTCAACACCGGCGCGGTCACCGCGGGCGGCAGCGCGGGCGGCGTCGCCGAGCTCACCGTGCGCGTCCCGGGGCCGGGCGGCGCCGAGCTCACGGCCACCGCGGCGGTCACCGTGCGCATCGAGCGCACCGTGCTGGTCAACCGCCTCGTGCCCGACGTGGTGGAGAACTTCGCCCGACCGCCGGTGATCGACCCCGCCCGCCGCGCCACGCTGCGGTACCCGCTCGACCGCGCGGTGATCCCGGTCAACCTCCCGGCGCCCGACGTGCAGTGGGAGGGCGGCGCCGTCGGCGACCTCTACCGCGTGCGCATCCAGAAGCCCCACGCGCGGGTCGACGCCTTCGTGCAGCACACCGGCCCGGACTTCGGCTACCACTGGGCGGTCGACCCGGAGGCGTGGCGCGCGCTGCTTGAGAGCGACCCGGCGGACCCGCTGTCGATCTCCGTCGACCGCTGGGACAACGCCATGCGCGAGCACCTCGCGGGCGAGTCGATCTCGCTGCGGGTCGCCCGCGCCGTGCTCTCCGGCACCATCTACTACTGGGACCTCTCCGGGGGGAGGCTGATGCGCCTCGACGCCATCACCGGCGCGCGCTCGCTCACCATCGCCAACCCCCCGCCGCAGCCCGACGGCGCGGGGGCGGGGTCGCGCTGCGTCGCCTGCCACACCGTCTCCCGGGACGGCCGCTACCTCAGCGCCGAGCTCTGGGGCGGCGACCAGCCCTCGGTCACCTTCGACCTCACCTCGTCCGAGCTCTCGCGCGACCCCGCGCCCACGGTCTACGGGCCGAGCCCCGACCTGCGGTACCTGTTCTCGACCTTCTCGCCCGACTCGACCTACCTGGTCATCAACCGCGGCAACGGGATGCAGCTGCTCGACCGCGCCTCCGGGACCATCGTCCCCGACAGCGGCCTGCCCACCGAGCGCTCGGCCCACCCCGACTGGTCGCCCGACGGGATGAGCGTCGCGATCATCACCAACACCAACATGACCTGGGCCGTGGACTTCACCCGTGGTGACCTCGCGGTGATCCCCCGCACCGGCGCCACCACCTTCGGCGCGCCGCGCGTCGTGCACCGCGGCACCCCCGAGGCCGATGCCTCCGTCGGCTCGCTCGTCACCGACGCGCACCCGAGCTTCTCCCCCGACAACCGCTGGATCGCCTTCCAGCACGGCACCCACTCCCGCGGCGGCAACGAGGCCACGCACTACCCGGGCCGCCTGGAGGTGGCCGCCGCGGACGCCACCCCCGACACGCCCGCGATGGTGCTCGCCAACGCCAACGGCAGCGGCGAGCCCGACTCGTACTGGCCCAACTTCTCGCCCTTCGACCAGGGCGGGTACTTCTGGGTCGCGTTCTATTCGCGCCGCGACTACGGCAACGCGCAGGTGGGCACCCGCGGCAGCCGCCGCCGGCAGATCTGGGTCGCGGCCATCTCCAACCGCCCCACCGCGGGCGCCGACCCGTCGCAGGTGCCCTACTGGCTCCCCGGCCAGGAGACCGCGCGGGACAACATGTCCGCCTACTGGGCCCCCGTCGCCTGCCGCATGAACAGCGAGCGCTGCAGCGTCTCCAGCGAGTGCTGCTCGGGCCTCTGCGACCGCGGCCCCGACGGGATGTTCGTGTGCACCCCGCCGCCGCCCGCCATGTGCCGCCGCGAGGGCACCACCTGCTCGACCAGCAGCGACTGCTGCAACGGCCTCATGTGCTTCAACCGCGTCTGCGGCCGCGACCCGGGCTGAGGGTGTCCTGACGGGTCGGGTGGAGCGGAGCGCCCGCCCACGCCGTCAGTCCCCCTACCGGCTACATCAGTACATCGCGATGGACACACCATGACGACCCGACACGCCGCCTGCGCCTGCGGACGCCTGCGCCTCACCTGCGCCGGCGACCCGATCAGGGTCTCCGTCTGCCACTGCCTCGCCTGCCAGCAGCGCACGGGCAGCGCCTTCGGCGCGCAGGCCCGCTTCCGTCGCGAGCAGGTGCTGGCGATGGAGGGCGCCACGACGCCGTTCACCCGCACCGGCGACGGCGGCACGGCCATCACGTTCCACTTCTGCCCGGCGTGCGGCTCCACCGTGTACTGGTTGATCCCGACGCTGCCGGACTTCGTCGTGGTCGCCGTCGGGGCCTTCGCCGATCCGGCGTTTCCTTCGCCGACGGTGTCCGTCTACGAGGCGCGGCAGCACCCGTGGATGGCCTTCACCACCGCGGACGTCGAGCACCTGGAGTAGCGCGCTCGCATCCCACCCATCTTCGAGGTGTCAGTGGGCCCGTCCGCCGGTGAGCTCGCGCAGAGCACCGCGGTGCGACGGGATACGGCGCCCTGGCAACTGGAGCGGACCCGCGCGAACGCAGCCCTCGCGACGCTGCGCCATGGGTACGCCCATCCCCTGGGCGACTGCTGCCGTGCGCGGGAGCCCGCCGTCAATCGGCAACCCGATCCACATTTCGCCTCGCGGTCCGCTGCGTGCGTGCGTCGGCCGGGGCTGCGCGTACGATCGCCGCCATGCCGCTTCGCGCGACCGGCTCCGGGGGGATCGTGCTCGCCGCCGCGCTCATGGCGTCGGCGCCCGCGCCTGCGCGCGCCTCGGGGCCTTCGCCGACCTCCGGATCACCGGGCGCGCCGAGGTCTCCGGCGCCGCGGGCCTCTCGGTCTCGCTGCCCGCCAGCGGGAACCCCGGCAACGGCGGGACCTTCGTCGTGCTGTCCGCCGGCGGCGCGGTGCACGACCGCGGCGGCGCGACGCCCGCGGCGCTGGGGCGCCTGTGGTGGGGGCTGCGGGCCCCGCCGGAGGCGTCGAGCCACTACGAGATCGCGGTCGGGCTCTGGGCCGAGGCGCGGTACTTCCCGGGCGACGGCACCGTCGACGCGCTCGCCGGGGTGAGCGTGGACTTCTACGCGCTCGCGCTGCCGGTGATCTAACCTCGCGTCGGCCCTCTCGCCGCGTCGACCGCTTCGGTAGGGACGCCCCCCGGCATGGCCGCGGTCCCGTCGGCCCGCCGCGCGCGGGCCCGTGCCCACGCAGCCCCGCGCGCTCACCGCCGCATCGCCTCGATCTGCTTGAGGATCTGCGCTCGGATGATCTCTTCGATGGTGCGGAGGAATCCGTCTTGTGGGTTGTCCGCGGTCTCGGTGAACCAGGGGTCCATCTGGGTGCTGATGTTGAAGCTCACCGCCGGGAAGTCCGGGGCGGCCACGCGCGCCGGGGTCGCCTCGACGCCGAGCCGCGCGAGGAAGCCCCGCACGAACCCGACGCCGTACGCAGGGACCGCGAAGTCCGATGACGTCAGGATCAGGCTCACGTCCGAAGGGTTCTTCAAGTCGCCGTCCGGCTCCGGAAGCATGCTGAACGCCGTGTAGAGGTCGTTGTTGAAGTCATTGAGCTTCCCGATGTCCTGATTGAAGGTGCCGTCTTCGTTCTTGAAGTTGGCGGCCCAGGTGAGGATGGTCTGGTCGCTCCCGAGCTGCTTGAAGAGGTCGTAGTGTCCCCCGCGGACGATCTCCTCGTTCGACCTCCCGACGAACCACTCGCGGATGTCGCGGAGCTGCCGCTCGACGTCGGCGCGCGGCAGGCCCGCCCGCTCCGCCGGGAGCCGCTGGATGAACGCGATGCCGAAGGGGTCGTCGGGACCCGCCATGGTGCGCAGCCGGCAGTACAGCTTCTTGCTGGAGAAGATGCACTGCTCGAGCAGCTTGCCGTAGCCCTCCCGGGTCGGGCGGATGACCTTGTGGCTCATGTAGACGGCCGCGGCGGCGGCGCCGGGCTTGCTGCCCTCGATGCCGAACACCCCCACCGTCGGATCGGCCTCGCCGTGAAACACCACCGGCGACTTCAGCGAGACGAGGTTGCGCATGTTGCTGTCGCGATAGCAGAGCGCCCCAGCGGGGTAGAGCACGTAGCCCGCCTTGTGCGGATCGACCGAGACCGAGTCGACCTCGCGGAGCGCGACGTATCGCTTGACGATGTCCTGGTTCATCGGGGTCTCCGGGATGCTCGCCAGCACGACGTCGTGCGGCAGGGCCGCGGAGCGAAACGCCCCGCCCGGGCACCGGCGCTCCGGCGCCTGCCCCGCCGAGCGCAGCGTGGAGGCGAAATAGCCGCCCCACGCGGCGTCCGCGTGGATGGTGAACTCCATCCCCTTCGCGCGAAACTCGTCCCGCAGCGCGACGATCTCGTGCAGCGGATCGACGGCGCTCTCCTCGGTCGAGCCGATGACGGCGACGACGGCGATCACCGGGGTGCGCGTGTCGAGCGCCCTCTGCAGGCGGGCGCGCAGCGTCCGGGCGTTGTCCGGGAGCGCGTTGGCGAGGTCGACCTCCTGCCGCGCGTCGAGGTCGACGTCGACGGCCCAGAGCTGGTTGGTCCCGATTCCCATCAACGCGGCCGCCTTCGGCCAGGAGTAGTGGTTGGTCGCCGGCGCCGTCACGACGGGCAGGTTCGTGAGCCCGTGGCCCGCGAGGTACTCCTGGAAGGCCCCCGCCATCCCGAGGGCGGCGACGGTGTATCGGGACATGTACCCGGCGAGCTGATCGGTCGGGATCTTCGCCTGTCGGGCGACGCGCGGGGGCAGGTCGAGCACCTCGTCGATGGGCAGGTTGAGCAGCTCCCACGCCGTGCAGTCCGCGAGCCGCTTCTCCTGGCCGTCGAGCAACCCCACGGTGACGTCGAGGATCGCCGCCGCCGCCGCCTCGCCGCGCGCGGCCGCGACCAGCGCCGGCGCGTAGAACTTGAGGTTTCGCGCCATCCACATGCCCTCCATGTTGGCGACGGACCCGTCACAGGTGATGTGTCCCCAGGGCCTCGGATCGGGCGAGGGCACGGCGGCCGGGGTCGACGCGGAGGCGACGGGGAAGCCGAGCATCCGACACAGGTCGTCGCCGACGGCGATCTCCATCATGGTGGTCACGGGAGAAGCCTCCGCGGCCACGTTGTTCTGGTTGTAGAGCATGGCCGCGAAGTAGCCGGCGACCGCGGGGACGGTGACGTCCCAGAGCATGTGCCCCTGGCTGCGCATGCTGAAGAAGGCGCCGCACTCCTGCAGGGCCACCAGCACCCGATCGAACTCGACATCGATCCGCGCGACGGTGTGTCTGTATTCGGGGGACGACTGCATCTCTGGGGTGATGAAGCGCGGGTCCGCGGGGTAGACCTCCGAGCGGAACTGGAGATGCGACGTCAGGGCCCGGCCGACGAGGCGCTGGAGCAGCTCGCCGTTCTCCCCCTTGGGCCCGAGAAACCAGGCCGTGGCGGCGTCGGTGCCCGGGCCATCGAGGCGGATCTCGTGCTTGTCACGGATCGCGGAGAGCGAGCTCACAAGTCTCTTTCGACGATCGTTCATCTCTCAGGTCCTCCAAATGGGTTCAGAAGGTCTTGGTGCTTTCACCCCGACGGCGCGCCTGGGGACCTCGTCTCCCCCCTCAACGGCCCCGGGGAGTATCTCGCAACCCGCGCCCGCGGACGGGGGGATTCCAGCGCCGGCCGCCGAAATCCGGGAGACGGCCCGCGGACGCGCGTGATACACGGCTCATGGGATGATGGCAGGAGGAGCAGTCATGACGACGACCAGCGACACGATGGCGGGGATGCCGGGGATGGACATGGGCGGTGGCGACTCGCCGACCCCGACCTGCGAGGGGGGCCTCTCCCCCGATGACCAGAAGATGCTGAAGGGTATGCTTCAGCCCGACCCGATGCCGCTGGAGGCGAGCGACCGCCGGCACGCGTTCATCATGGTTGGCACCAAGACCCTCTTCCTGGTCCATATGACGATGTTCCACATGGAGGAGCACTGTTATCAGATCGTCCTCCGCGCGCAGCTTCCGCCCGCAGAGATGAAGGCGCTCCGGGAGTGGCGCGAGCAGGACCCCGCGCAGACCTACTTCCTGGCGAACCTCACCGAGTCTGCGATGGACGTGCCCCAGCTCGCGAGCGGCCAGCTCACCTCCTTCATGGCCGATGTGTTCAAGGGCATTCCCCCGAAGGACGTCTATACCGAGTGGCCCTGGGCCGACCAGGCTCCGGTGATCGAGAAGGTGCTCGTGACCGTCGAGCGCGTAGTCTACTACCGTCATTTCGACTTCAACTTCGAGTACCCGCGCGACCTCACCTATGTGCTCTTCGGCGCTGGCGACGAGGCCCACATGCAGAGCTACCAGACCAAGGAGCCGGACTACGACCACGTCCTGAGCCTGGTCGAGGCGCCCGCCTGGCTGCCGCAGAACAAGCTCGAGACGGCCGTCACGGTGAACTTCCCGACCATGCCCAACCGGCCCGTGCGCCTGGCCAACCCGCTGACCGAGAAGGCCTACGACGTGGAGTACCAGGGGTTCTGGAAATACCTCGGGTATCGCTTCACCGAGCGACACCCGCTCCACATCGGCACGACCTGGTGGTTCCACACCTCGCCGCTCAACCTCGTTCCGCCGAAGGCCCCCTGATACGAGTTGGGTTTCAGTCTTGCCGCATTGGCGGCCAGATTGGTATCAAATGAGTATGAGGGGCGCTGACGGCGTCAGGCGAGTACGCGCACGCTCACCGGGTGCGAGATTCCCTTGAAGGTCAGCAGGCGCTCCGGCAGCTCGGCCGGGTCGAGGTCGGCGGCGGCGCACAGCTCGGGGCTGACCAGGGCCTCGCCCGGGTTGGCCTGGGCGCACATGCGCGCGGCCTTGTTGACCTCCACGCCCCAGATGCGGACGTCGGAGATGCCCTCCTCCGCACCCTGGATCGTCCCGATATAGACGACGCCCGTGTGCACCGAGACCCCGAACGGGAGGTCGTTCGGCGCGCGGCTCTTACCGATCTCCACGAGCCGCCGCGCCGCGGTCAGCGCCTTCCGGGCGGCGGTCGCGGTGCGGAACGCCGCGAGGTCGGCCTCGGCGACCTCGGAGTCGGCGTTGGAGACCCCCGAGAAGCCTGGGGGGTAGAGGGCGAACACCTCGTCGCCGATGACATCCATCATGAAACCGTCGGTCTGGACGAACACCGACGTGGTGCGGCGATAGAAGGCATTGATCCGCCGGACGTACTCCTCCAGCTGGAGTTCTTCGGAGAGGGCCGTCGAGCCGCGCACGTCGGCGAACACCATGGTCATCGTGACCTTCGCGCCGCCGGGGTTGGCCCGAATGAAGTGGTCGCAGAGGCTACAGAACCGCGGGTTGCGATTCGAGGGCCCCGGGTGCTCGTCCGTCCAACCCTCAACGGGCAACTTCCCGAAGGGAGCCATGCACAGCCTGCATCGGGGCGGGATGCCCTCCGCCTGGAAGCGCTTCTGCTTCGCGATCAGATCGGGGTGCCCGACCGCGAACAGCATGTGCCAGAGACCTTCGTTCCACGTCGCCGCGGGCTGCGTCATTCGTCGCTCCTCCGTCTGTACCCATATCACGATACCCCAGACGCCACGGCGGTCCCCATCGCCCTTCGCGGCCGATCGGGCACCTGCGCGCCCTCGTGGCGCACGATGCGCCACGGCGGGGCGGCTTCGTGATATCGCCGTGATCGGCGCCAATGGCGAACGTCACCCTGATCCTCGTGGGACTCCTCCAGCCATCTCGGGGCGGCGACGGCCGCGTCGACGAGTTTCTCAGCTCCTTCAGCCGGGCGTTTCAAGCCGAGCGCTCGTCCCCTCGCGCAGCCCTCCTTGCGCTGGCGGTGATCGTCGCCGCCGCGGCGGCCGCGGCGCTGGCCTGGCGCCTGTTCGATCGCTGGCAGTCCGCGCGCGCTGACGCCGCGGCGCTCGCGCACCTCGCGCAGGAGCGCGGGCTCACCGAGGACGACGTCGCGCTGCTCCAGGAGATCGCGGCCCGCGGTGAGACGACGGCGTTGGCCGTGGCGACCCACATCGACGTGTTCGAGCGCGCGGTCGCCGCCGAGCTCGCGGGCCGGGCGGACGCCACGGAGTCGCGCGAGGGCGACCTCGTCGACGCCGCGCGCCACCTCCGCCAGCAGCTGGGCTTCGCGACGCTGGGTCCGCAAGACATCATCATCACGACCCGCGAGCTCGAGCCGGGGATGCCCGTCGACATGGCCGGCACCCGCACCACGGTCCACGAGGTCACCGAAGGCTCCTTCACGGTGCGCGTGGCGCACGCCCCGGAGGTCACCCCGGGCGCGAAGCTCGCGCTCAGCATCGTGCACCTCGACGAGGCGAAGTACTTCGTCATGTGCGACCTGCTCTCGGCCGAGCCCGACGGGGACGGCTGGCGGGTCGCGTTCGGTCACGACGAGCACCCCGCGCGTACGCAGCGCCGTCGTTATGCGCGGGTGCACCCGGGCGGCGCCGCGACCGCGGAGTACGGCGGCGATCAAGGCGCGCTCGGCAGGCCCCGGACCGTGATCGAAGGCACGCTCCTCGACGTCGGCATCGGGGGCGCGGCGCTGCAGACGCTGTCGCGGGTCGAGGCGCGGACGCGCGCGAGGGCGACGTTCTCCATCGGCGCCGTCGTGTTCCGCGACGTCGAGGCCGTGGTGCTGGGGTGCGAGGGCCCGCCGGAGGGTCCCTACCGCGTGCGGCTGGAGTTCGTGCGTCTCTCGGCGGAGAAGCTGCGCCGCTTCGGCGAGGCGATCACCCGCTCCAGCCGACACCACCCCCACGTGGCGCCCACGCCACCCGGGGACGGGTGACGATGCAGCTCCGCCACATCTCGTGGACAGCGCACCACCGGCTCATGCGTGTCTACTTCGGAGACCTTCGGCCTCGCGCACAACCTCGACAGCCCTCTCGGAGGTGGACATGCCTCGCCTCAACCCGTTCCTTGCGATCCCCCTCGTCTACCTGGCCCATGTCGGGTTCGTCCTGCTGAACGGACGCTTCCGCCGACGGGTCATCCCCGACCAGTCGGAGATCAGCGTTCGGGCCGTCGGCGAGCTGCGGGAGACCGTGACCCGAGCTGACAGGCCCGGAGAGTTCTGGTTCAAGGTCGGCAGGGATGTGGTGATCATCGTCGTGATGGTCTTCATCATCGTCGCGATGGGGGGCTGGACGATCTGAGCCGAGCTGAGCCGTCGACGGAGCGCTGATCCGGCACGACGCTCGACGCGAGGCTCTGCGGCGACGAAGGGCGCGCGAGCGTGTCGACGAGCGCCCTCAGCGAGGCGCTGCCCTGCCGCGGGAGCAGCTCGGCGTCGGGATCAGGGCCCTCGTCGGCCTTGGGCCCCCTTAGGGTCCACGCGGGGCCTCGCGGCGCACCTGCGGGAGTTGCCACCGGGTTGCCACCGGGTGCGCGACGACACTCGGCTATCTGTCCCGCCTGTAGCCGACGGCTGCCTCCGCCACCGCCACCGCCAACGAGCGAAACCCGAGAGACACCATCCCCATGAACCACGCCCACATCGCCGGCATCGGCATCGCCGTCCCGCCCCCCGTGACCACCGAGCGCTTCATCGAGGTCGACCGCCGCGCCCGCGAGGCGCACGGCCACTCCGCCGAGGTCTGCGAGTCCGCCGCGCGCTTCGCCCGCAACACCGGGATCATCAAGCGCCACTCGGTGCACTCCGCGTTGACCGGTGAATCGTGGGCCGGCGCGCCCGACATCTTCACCGACAACGACTTCGACGCCCCGCTCTGGCGCCGCCACGCCTTCTTCAAGGAGTACGCCCCGGTGCTCGCTCTGGAGGCGGCCCGCAAGGCCCTCGCCGACTGGGGCGGCGACCCCCAGACCATCACCCATGTCATCACCACGGCCACCAGCGGCTGGTCCGAGCCCGGGCTCGCCTGCGCCCTCATCGAGGGCCTCGGGCTCAGGCTCGACACCCGCAAGGCGGAGCTGAATTTCAACGGCTGCTTCTGCGGCGCCACCTGCCTGCGCCTCGCCCGCGACACGGTGCGCGGCGGCGAGTCCGGCGCGGTCCTCGTGGTCGCCATGGAGCTCGCCCTCACCCACTACGAGCCCATCAACACCGAGGTCACCACGCTCGTGGCCAACGGCCTCTTCGGCGACGGGGCCGCGGCGGTGATCGTGGCCCCGGAGGGGCGCTGGCGGTACGAGCGCTCGGGCATGTCGCTGGTGCCCAACACCAGGGAGTACCTGACCTTCGCGCCGCCGACGACGCCAGAGCGACAGACCTACGAGATGTACCTGCACCGGGAGGTCGGCAAGCGCCTGGCCCACTACTTCCGCGAGGAGGCGGGGAAGGGGCTGCTCGCCGCGATGCTCGACATGTCGCACGGCGAGCGGTCGGCGCTCGCGGTGCACCCCGGCGGCCCCAACATCCTCGAAGCCGTCCTCGAGGTCTTCGTCTCCAACGGATGGCCCGCGGACGCCCTCCAGTCGTCGTTTCGCACGCTGCACAACTACGGAAACCTCGGCTCGGCGGCGATGCTCTTCGTGCTCGCGAACAGCCTCGCCGACCTGAAGGGCAACACGCTGGCCACCTTCGCGTTCGGGCCCGGCGTGACGGTCGAGTGGGGCTTCTACACCCGCGCATGAAGAACATGGGAACGCCACCGACCCTGCTCCACCAGCTCGAACACCGCCTGGGCCCGGACGGCGACCGCGTCGTCGTGCGCTTCCTCCACGACGACGGCGCCGTCGAGACGCAGCGCTCGCTGCGCGAACTCGTCGAGCGCTCCAGGCTCATCGCCGCCGACCTCCAGCACGACGCCGGGCTCCAGCGGGGCGACCGCGTCGTGCTCTGCTACGGACCGTCGCTCGACTTCATCGAGGCCTTCCTGGGCTGCCTGTGGGCCGGGGTCATCCCCGCGCCCCTCCTGCCGCCGGACCCCTTCGGCTCGGACGTCGAGCGCCTCCAGCGCGTCTGCGAGGGCGCGCGCGCCCGGGCCGTCCTCACCAACCGCGCGTACCAGCGGGGCCGCATGCTGGGCCGGCTGGGACGCATCGCCCGCCTGCGCGCCGCGACGCCGTGGCCCGACCTCCCGTGGATCGTCACCGACGCGCGGCGCACCCGGCGCGCTCCCCGCATCGAGCTGCCCTCGCCCGATGATCTCGCGTTCTTGCAGTACACCTCCGGGTCGACCGGGACGCCCCGCGGGATCCGGGTGAAGCACGGCAACCTCGCCCACAACCTCGCGTTCGTGTGCGAGGCCAACACGCTGGGCGCCGGGGCCTCGATGTGCTCGTGGCTGCCGCAGTACCACGACATGGGCCTGATCGGCTGCGCCCTCTCGACCCTCTGGGCCGGCGGGGCGCTCACGATGATGTCGCCGTTCGCGTTCCTGAAGAAGCCGGTCTCGTGGCTGACGATGATGCACCGCTACGGCGCGACCCACACCGCCTGCCCCAACTTCGCCCTCGAGCTGGTGGCGCGGAGGGCCGACCCGGCGGAGCTCGCCAGCATCGACCTGTCGCGGGTGGAGGTCATCGCGTGCGGGGCCGAGCCGATACACCCCGACACGGTCGACCGCTTCTATCGGGCGATGGCGCCGACGGGGCTGCGGGCGGAGTCCTTCTCGGGCTCCTATGGCCTGGCCGAGACGGTCGTCGGCGTCGCCAACCGCGGCCGCTCGCGGCTCGCCGTCGACCCGAACCGGCTGAGCCTCGACCGCGTGATGGAGCCGTCCGCGGCGGCCGACGCCGTGACCGTCGTCGGCTGCGGCAAGGAGATCCTCGGCACCCGCATCCGCATCGTCGCCCCGGAGACCCGGGAGGTCGTGCCGGCAGGCCACGTCGGCGAGATCTGGGTGCACTCCGCGAGCGTGTGCGACGGCTACGAGGGCGACGACGAGGCGACGAGGCGGGTCTTCGGGGCGCGCCTCTCGCCCGACGACGGCCGGGCGTGGCTCCGCACGGGCGACCTCGGCGCCGTGGTCGACGGCGAGCTGTATCCGACCGGGCGGCTGAAGGAGCTCATCATCGTGCGCGGGCGAAACGTGCTGCCCCACGACGTCGAGGAGGCCGCGCGGCGGTGCCACGGCGCCCTGCGCCCGGGCGGCATCGCGGCCTTCGGTGCGGAGAGCGACGACGGCTCCGAGGCGCTCGCGATGCTGGTCGAGCTTCGCGACGAGGTGCCGGACGCGCAGGCCGCGGGCGTGGTCCGGGAGGTGCGGCGCGCGGTCGCGGCGGCGGTCGGAGTGCCGCCGGCCGTGGTGGTCGTGGGCCGCAAGGGGCTGGTGCCCAAGACGACGAGCGGGAAGACGCGCCGGGTGCGCTGCCGCGAGATGCTCACCGAAGCGGGCTTCGCCGCGCAGCCGTGGGTGGTCCTGGTGTCGCGCGAGGGCGACGGCGAGGACGTCGCCGACCCGTCGGAGCACCAGAGGGTCGCCGCGGAGCGCACCCTGGAGAGCCTCGTCGCCCTCGTGTCTGCGGCGGTGGGGCGCCCGCTCGACGAGGGAGCCCTCGACGCCCCCATCGGCGACCTGGGCCTCGACTCCGTGCGGCTCATGGAGCTGAGCCAGCGCATCGAGACGGCGCTGCGGCAGCCGGTTCCCGCCGACGCGGTGCTCTCGGCGCGCAGCATCCGCGACCTCGGTCGCCGCCTCGGGTTGACGGCCGACCGGGCGGAGCGCCCACCGGTCCTGCGCACCTGGAGCTGGGAGCGCGTGGCGATCGGCGGCCACCCCGGGGTGGTCGGGGTCGTGGGCGACCCGCTGCCGGCCATCGCCCAGGAGGGCATCGACGTACGGTCGATCGCGCTCGGCGGCGACTACGCGGGGATCGAGACGCTCGTGCTCCGCTGTGCGGGCGATGCCGAGGCCGACATCGAGCGCTGCCGCGCCCTCGCGGCGCAGCTCGCGCGGTCGGCCCACCCCCCGATCGTCGTGGTGTCGACGGCGCCGGGGGCGTCGGGCGGGGGGCCATCCGACGCGGCCTCGGGCCTGGTCTGGGGCTTCGTGCGCTCGCTCCGGAGCGAGCAGCCCGCGCCGAGGTGGCGCGTGCGTGCGGGCGGGCCGTTGACGGCGGCGGCCCTGGCCGACCTCGAGCCCGAGCTCGTCCTGGGCGACGGCGCGTGGGCCCCGCGGACGCGTGACGCGGCCGCCGCCGCGCCGCCGGGGGTATGGGCCGGGCACGCGCTCGTCGTCGGCGGCCTCTCGCCCCGGGGCCGCCGCGCGTCGCTCTGGCTCGCCCAGAACTGGGGCGTCGAGCGGCTGGTGCTGCTCGACGCCGCCGCGCCCGACCCGCAGGCGATCGAGCACATCCAGAGCCTCGAGGCGGCGGGGGTGGAGGTGGTGACCGTCGTCGGCGAGCCCCAGCGCGAGGAGGACGTCCGCGCCGCCCTGGCCCACGCCCCGTCGCTGCGCTGGGCGGTGCTCTGCGCGGAGTCTGCCGAAGAGGGCCCCGCCGAGCGGCAGACCCGCGCGCGGGTGGTGCGTGCGTGGCAGCGGGGGCCGGTCGCGCTGGAGGTCCTGCACCGGGCGTGCGACCGCGACGCACTGCTGCTGGTGCTGGCCGACGCGGACGGCCTCGTCGGGCCCCCCCAGCGGGCCGCGGGGAGCGCGTCCGGGGCGGCGATGGCGGCGCTCGTGACGTCCATCGCGGGCGGCGGGCGCCAGGCCGTCTTCGTCGGCTACGGACCCCGGGTCGGTGAGGTGAACCAGCGCGACGTACGGCGCGTCTGGGAGCCCCTCGGGGTGGGCGTGCTGCCCGACGACGACTCGCTGCCGCTGCTCGATCGCGCGGTGGCGAGCAGCGCCGCCGTCGTGGGCGTGTGGACGTCGGCGCGCTGACGGCCGCTCCGCGGTAGCGATCACGACGCCCACCGACGCCCGGACGCCCCGATGTTTCGCACCACGCCCGACCCCGACGTCCTTCCCTGCAACGTCGCGCGGTGCAGCATCGCCGTCGACCTGCACGACGAAGCGGGCGACCTCGCCCTGGCCTTCCCGGGCGTCGCGCTCCCGGAGTCCCTGCGCGGCGCGGTCCGCAAGCGCCGCCTCGAGTACCTCGCGGGGCGCTGGTGCGCGCGGGAGGCGCTGCGCGTCGGTCACGCCCACCTCGCGGAGCACCCGTTGCCGCCCGGCGCCGACCGGGCGCCCGCGTGGCCCGGCGTCGTCGTCGGGTCGATCACCCACACGCAGGGCTTCGTGTCGGCCGCGGTGGCCAGCGCGGCGGAGTTCCGGGGCGTCGGGATCGACAGCGAGCGGGTCTTCACCGCCGAGGCGGCGCTCCGGCTGGCGGGGCGGTTCGCGCGGCCCGGGGAGCTCGCGGCGCTCGGGCGCGGCGGGGCCTACGACGAGGGCACCCTGGCGGCCCTGGTGTTCTCCGCGAAGGAGAGTGTTTACAAGTGCCTGTATCCCATCGTTGGCGGGTACTTCGGCTTCCAGGCCGCGGAGGTGGTCGCGCTCTCGATCGGGGGAGCGTTGCGGGTGCGGCTGGTCGAGGGGCTCCCGGGTGGGTTTCGCGCGGGCGACGAGTTCGCGGGCCGCGCGGCCGTGACCGCGACGCATGTCCATACGGCGATCACGCTCCGCGCGTGAGGTCCACACCCACCCCCGAGGTAGCGCGCGGCGAGAGCATCTCCGCGGACGCCGCGGAGGGGCTTGCGCCCGGTGGCGCGGTGGCCTAATCAACAACCATATGGTTGCAGATCAGCTCACGCCCGAGCAGGCCGACCGCGTGTTTCACGCGCTGGCCGACCGCACCCGGCGCGACATCGTGCGCAGCGTGCTGGGCGGCGAGGCGTCCGTGTCGGCGCTCGGGCGGCAGTACCCGATGAGCCTCGCCGCGGTGCAGAAGCACGTCGCGGTGCTCGAGCGCGCGGGGCTCGTGACCAAGACGCGGCGCGGTCGCGAGCAGATCGTGCGGGCCGACCTCGATCCGTTGCGGCGCGCGGCGCAGCTCTTCGAGCACCTCGAGGCGCTGTGGCGCGGCCGCGTCGACCGCATGGGCGAGCTCCTCGCCGAACCCCAGAAAGGACCTTCCCGATGACCGTGATCAACGTCCACAAGGATCTGTCGGCCCTGACCATGATCGTGCACGCGGAGTTCGACGCCGACGTCGAGCGCGTGTGGCAGCTCTGGGCCGACCCGCGGAAGCTCGAGCGCTGGTGGGGCCCGCCCACCTTTCCGGCCACGGTCGTGAAGCACGACCTCTCGCCGGGGGCCGCGGTCACGTACTTCATGACCGGTCCGTCGGGCGAGACGCACCACGGGTGGTGGCGTGTGCTGGAGGTCGATCCGCCGCGCCGTCTGCGGGTCGAGGACGGCTTCGGCGACGCGCAGGGCGCGCCCGACCCGGCGATGCCCACGATGACGGCCGAGTTCGTGCTCGCACCGCGTGACGACGGCGGCACCCGCGTGACGATCACCTCGGCCTTCAAGACCCGCGAGCAGATGGAGCAGCTCGTGGCCATGGGCATGGAGGAGGGCCTGAAGGCGGCCATGGGCCAGATGGACGCGCTGCTCGCCGGCTGACCGGAGGGGCGATGCCGTCGCGGCCCCCTCAGCAGCGCCCGCAGGCGTGGGCGCGGGGGAAGCGCCCGGCGCACGTCGTCCGCAACGCGCGTCTCGGCCATGCATCGCCCGCGTCTCGCATGGCCGGTGATGTGATAGCTGGAATGGATCCGCGCCAGAGCTCATCCCGCGCTGGACGACCCATCCCACCGCGTCGTCGTGAGCGGACGTCAGGAGATCCCACCTATGCCTTCCGTCCTCGCGCTGATCAGCAAGGTCGAGTTCAACAAGCTGGGCGCCGACGCAACGCCCGGCCGGCCGATCAGGCTCACCCGCTATCAGAGCAGACACGCGAGCCTCGAGCCGCTGGCCGATGGCGGCGATCTCTACCTCGTCACCGTGCGACCTGGAGACGAGCTTTGGCTCGTCGCGGTCCTCCGCAGGCCGCGAGCCACAACGAAGGGGTGGGAGGCGTCCGAGCCGAACACGCAACCCTTCGTCAGCGCGAAGTCGATCGCGAGGAAGCTGAAGTTCTCGACCGGCAAGGGCGTGTCGCGCGAGCCCGGGAAGCTGGGGATGTCCCTGCAGACCCCGCGCACCCTCACCGAGGGGGACGTCGCGCTGCTCGCGGGCCTGGCCGGCGGAGGCGAGGAGACCCGCGCACCCGCGGGGACGGCGGCGTCCGGGGAGGGCACCACCGCGTCGAGGGTCGATCAGGGCGTCCTGGACGACGTGGTCGTCCAGCTGCTCGCCCGGCTCCTGCAACGTCCGGCGGAGGACATTCGTGGGGATCAGTCCCGGTACGCCGCGTTCCACAACGATGACAGCACCTACGACCTCGAGCCGGGATGGATCGACTGGACCACCCTCGAGGTCACCGACGACGACGAAGACGACAGCGAGGCACCGGACGAGGAGGAGGACGAAGACGAAGACGAGGACGAGGACGAGGACGGCGATCCGGGGAACGACAACCTCTACGCGCGCCGCGACTTCGACTTCGCACGATCGCTCTTCGACCATGAGAGCTTCCTGCACGAGCGGTGCACGGACAGGTCGCTTCGGAAGGTGTTCGAGAAGCAGGGCGGGACGCTCTACGGCGCGCAGATCCAGGCGCTCGTGACGCAGGGGAGGCTCGACCCCGAAGGGCTGATCGAGCTCTCCCTCGAAGGGCGAATCAAGGCCCGGGGCGACTCGCTCGTCGACGCTGCCCGCGCGCTCTTCAAGCTCGATCGCTTCGGCGAGGAGGACCCGCTGCGACCGGGCTCCTACTCGAAGGTGGAGAAGAAGTGGAAGAAGGTCCTCGAGGAGATCGCCCCGACCAGGGAGCTGCGCGACCACCTCGGGCTCTTCTTCCAGACCGCCAACGCCGCCCGATGTTCAGGCGCCTTTTTTGATGGGGATCTGGAGCGCACGCTGCTCGAGGCCGACGGGAGACCCTGCTTCGAGGGCGTCGCGGGGTGGAGCGTGGGTGAAGGCCAGGGGAGCTTCTGCCTCGCGCGGATCCACGACGATGCCATCTCCCCGGTGCCCGCGTTCGAGGGCCGACTGTTCATCCGAAGGCGAGACCGCGGGACCCCGGCGCCGGCCCCCGGGACCGAGGGGGCGCCGCGCAGCCTCGGCGAGCGGCTCGCGCCGCACGATGCGCTCGACCTCGACCTCGAGGGCGACAAGATCGCGACGGTCGCGGACCTCCGACGTCGGATCGCGGCCCGAGGCGCCGCCGCCTTCATGAAGCCGATCGGAGGGTCCGCCGGGAAGATCCACACGCGGTCGATCACCGTCGTGCAGAGCATCCACCTCCTCCTCCAGGCCGGGGCCCCGGACGCCGCGCTCGCCCTCGGCGAGGCCGCGGCGCCGTTTCTCGGAGACGACATCCGCGCCCTGGCGCTCTACAACACCGGGGTCGCGCTGACGGCCCTGGGGCGCTACGCCGACGCCCAGGCCGTCTACGAGCGGGCCCTCCCGGCGGCGAAGAAGAGCGCGCCGTGGGCGGCGGCTCCGTCGTCGATGCTCCGCAACAACCTGGCGTGGACGGCGTTCAAGGCGGGGCGGCTCGACGTCGCCCGGGCCCACATTCCCGCGGCGCTCGAGGAGGATCCGGAGAACTCGCATGCGCAGGGCACCGCCGGATGCATCGCGCTCGCCTCGGGCAGGACCGAAGAGGCGATGAAGCACTTCGCCCTGGCCATGGCGGGCGGCCACGATCCCGACCCGGGGCCCGAGGTCGCGAGGCGCGACGACTACCGCGAGCTCGCGCTCCGCTTCGGCACCCCGATCGAGCTGACGGACGACGAGGCCGCAGCGCTCGGTCCCGAAGGCTACGTCGACGAGCTCGATCCGGAGGACGAGGACGAGGACGAGGACGACGACGAGTGAGCCGTGGGCGTTCCACGGGTCTACCCATGACATCGCCGTGGTGACCAGAGCGCGACGGGGTGGGGATGAGGTGGGAGGGTGCCTGAGCGAGGCGCCGCGCCGAAGGCGCACGAGTGTGCGTCTTCGTGCGGCGGGATCAGAGCCTGTCAGCGAATGGTGAGGCGCTGCAGGAGCACCTGGGTGC
Organism: Myxococcales bacterium; assembly: GCA_030652255.1. Classification (GTDB taxonomy): domain Bacteria; phylum Myxococcota_A; class Polyangia; order Polyangiales; genus SCUS01. The sequence continues at coordinate 22,604 of JAUSAZ010000196.1, forward strand.
CGGCCTGGAAGCTCATGGACTCCAGGCGTACGGGTTCGTCACAAGTGACCACCGAGGCCTGATCGAGCCAGGAGGAGGGCGTCGTCATGGTGGGGCTGAAGGAGTGCCCGCGGAAGGCCGTCAGGGGCGCCACGGTGGGCGTCACCGGGGTGGCGGTGAGGGTGTACGGCATGAGGCGCATGCTGCCGGTGCCGCCCGGGAGGGTCATCACGTCGTCGTTGGTCTGGTACCAACGTCCCCAGAAGTGGTGCGGGTTGAGGCCACCGGGGGTCTGCTGGTGCAGCACGATGAGCCCCTGGCTGGTGGGGAACACGCCGGTGATCGTGTCCGACACGATCTCCTCGGCGCCGCGGCCGCCGTAGTAGAGCGAACCCCAGTTCCAGGCGCCGGTCGTGGCGTTGAGGCTCATGAGGAAGCCATCGCCGCCGGAGGGATCGAAGGGCGCGAGGCCCACGCGCCCGGTGAAGATGGCCTGACCGTTGTACACGGCGACGTTCATGGTGTTGTTGCGGTCGGCGTTTCCTGCCTGCCAGGTGCGCGCCCAGACCACCGCGCCCGTCGCCGCCGACAGCCGCGCGCCCACGAAGGCGGTGCTGGCTCCCCGCACGTTGACGGCCGCCAGCACGCCGTCGCCGGAGATGGCGAGGCCGCGCACGTTGGAGCCGAAGACCGCCAGCGACTGCATCCACGCCAGGGTGGGCGCGTCGCCGTTGACGCCGTTGAGCCGCGCCACGAAGGGCGCGTTGTTGGAGATGCCGCCGAGGAAGGCCGTGCCGTCGGCGCCGACCACGAGGGAGCCCACTCGCGCGGTGCCCGTGTGGGTGATCGAGCGCGCCCAGAGGATCGTCCCGTCGGTCTTGCGGACCGCGGCGACGTAGAACTGCCCCGATACCTCGGCCGAGCCGGCCATGATGACGCGGTCGTTGAGCGACGCGTCGACGGCCTGACCGCGGAGCCCTTCACGCACGAGGTTGGGCACCGGCACCGCGCCGGCGTTGAAGCCGACGGACCAGGCGGGCGTGCCCGTGGCGGAGTCGACCCGCATGAGGCCCGCCTGGAAGACGCTGTTGGCGCTCGACGACGACCGATCGAAGGTGAGGTACAGGGAGCCGCTGCTGTCGATGTCGAGGGAGTCGGGGTTGCCGCCGACCTCGCCGTTGTTGCCGATGTCGCGGGCCTCCTGGATGTACTGCTCGTTGAGCTCCCGCACCCAGCCGAGGCTGCCGTTGGCGTTGACCCGCGCCAGCGCCACGTTGCGGTTGAAGCGGTCGCTCCACTGGTTGACGTTGATGTTGAAGTACATGTTGCCCGCGGCGTCGGCCACCACGGCGCCGGGCTCGGCGCTGTTGGAGCCCGCGACGTTGCTACGGGCGAACACGCGCTCCATCGCGTTGGACACCACCGGGCTCAGGGTGAGGTTGTCGCGACCACGGCCCGCGACGGTGACCGTGTACGTGCGCCCGCCGCCGTAGCGCACGATGAAGCGCACCGGACGCGGCCCCGATGCGATGGGGATGAAGTGCACCCCCACCGAGGTGCTGCCGTTGGGCGCCAGCATCTGCGGCATGAAGGTGAAGGGGACACGCGAGGTCCTGCCCGGCTGGGTGAACGCCCACTCGTGCGCCTCGGCGGGCGCCACCGGCTCCAGGGCCACGGACTCGACCATCATCGGACTGCTGCCGGTGTTGACGATGGAGAGCGTCACGACACCCATGCTCCACGGCGGCACACCGTCGAGCACCGTCTCGTTGTAGGTGCTGCCGTCGGCGAGAACGCGCGCCCCCATGCCCCGCACCTGGAGCGCCGCGGCCGTCGGCACGTCCGTCGCCACCGGGACGTCCGTCGCCATCGGCACATCCGTGGGCCGCGGCACGTCCGTCGCCATCGGCACATCCGTGGGCCGCGGCACATCCGTCGCCATCGGGACGTCCGTCGCCACCGGGACATCCGTCGCTACCGGCACGTCCGTCGCCACCGGCACGTCCGTCGCTACCGGGACGTCCGTCGCCACCGGGACGTCCTGGGGCGTGTTGCCCGTATCGACCGGCGTCGACGCATCGGGCGTCGTGGCCCCGTCACTGCAACCCGCCGCGAATGCACAAAATACCGCCAGGCCCACACTCGTCCGAACTCTCATCTGACCTCACTGGGAATGGGGTGGCGCGTGATTGGCTCACGCGGTTGACCCCAGGGTGATGCACAAGGCATGGCCCGACACCATTGTCAGGACCGTAGCTCGTGCTCATTCATCTGCGCACAAGAGCGGGACATTCGTTGCGACTGCAGACCTCGCCCCGAGGAATGAGCCCACGACTCCAGGCGCTACATGTCAATCATTTCCCCAACCATCCCACGCTTCCCGGCTCCCCACTGGCATCCAAGGCGCCGATCACTCGACACGATCGGGACAATGGAAACAGCCGACTGGCCCAGCGACTTCAACTCAGAGATTGCCTGAAATGTTTCCTGTTGAAATCGCGAAGAGACACGACCCCCGAAGTGAGTTTGGCGAGAGACCTATCAAACCAGTTCTCATCTCAGTCCTGAAGGGCTCAGTACACCCGCATGATGGCCAATCCACAGTCCCTACGCGCCGTGGCAGACAAACCTTTTGTGGCATGGTTCCCGCACCCTGTCCAGCCTCCGATTCGGGAGGGTGCCCTGCCAGAACGCTCGTGGAGCGCTCTCCGCGCGCGACGAGGGCGACGACACGCGAGTGGGCACCTCAGGGGGGCCGCTTCCCCCTCATCACCCTCCATCGGCCTGCCGATTGCTCCATCAGTGCCCTGCGCTCATCGACATGAGCGACGGGCCGCGGTCCGAAGGCCTGAGGGCCATTCGCACCCAGGTCGAGGCGGTGGTCGCTGAGGTGATCCGCCCGCGGGCCGAGGAGGTCGATCGCGAGGGCGCGTGGCCCGAGCACTCGATGCACGCGCTGGCGGGCGCCCGTGGCGAGCGCCGCCGGGCACGCTCCGGTAGATCCCTCACAGCGGTCGGCGTAGTGTCCTCCCCCTCCGGTGCAGACGCGGCCCGGGAGCTTCCCCGGCGCGTCGGCCCTCGCGGCCTTCGCCGCGGCCATGGGGGCCCCCCGCCGCCGTGGAGGCCGCGAGGTGCTGACGCAGCCGACGCCAGGGCTCGGCGTCGTGGCGGAGCTGGTAGGCGCGCGGGTGGGGCGACACCGGCGTCACGACCACCGGCTCGCGGCAGACCCGGGCGAGCACGGCGGTGGCGAACGCGAGCCCCTCGCGCTGCACCCAGGCGTCCGGGGCTTCAGCGCGACCCCGTCCCCGGGAAGGGCCAGGAGCCTCTTCGCGACCGTGGCAGACCATTCGATGGGCATCAGCCCCCGGAGGCTACGTCCGCGGGCCCTCCCTCCGCCCTCATCTCTCCACGCCGCCCGGCTGCCGTGCTGTGCGACCCTCCGCGCCATGACGGTCGAGACGTTCATCGCGAAGTGGGCGACGGCGGAGGCGGCGGAGCGCGCCCACAAGGACTCCTTCCTCAACGAGCTCTGCGGCGTGCTCGGCGTCCCCCTCCCCGACCACCTCACCGGCGACCCCGCCCAGGACCGCTACGTCTTCGAGAAGGACGCCACCCTCGTCCACGACGGCAAGCCCAACTCCGTCGGCAAGATGGACCTCTACAAGCACGGCTGCTTCGTGCTGGAGGCCAAGCAGGGCTCCAACCCCGGCGCGAAGAAGACCGGCTCCGCCCGCCGCGGCACCGCCCACTGGACCGTCATGATGCAGGACGCCTACGGCCAGGCCATGGGCTACGCCCGGGTGCTCGCCGCGCCGCCGCCCTTCCTCGTCGTCGCCGACATCGGGCACTGCTTCGACCTCTACGCCTGCTTCGACGGCTCCAACCTCTGGAAGCCCTTCCCCGACGCGCAGCACAACCGGGTCTTCTTCTCGACCCTCACCGACCCCGCCGTGCGCGAGCTGCTCAAGGGCATCTGGACGGCGCCCCTCGCCCTCGACCCCGCGCTGCGCTCGGCGAAGGTCACCCGCGACGTGGCCGTCCACCTCGCCGAGCTCGCCCGGATGTTCGAGGCGAAGCACAAGCCCGAGGAGGTCGCCGGCTTCCTCATGCGGTGCATCTTCACCATGTTCGCCGAGGACGTCGGGATGTTCGGCCTCGACGAGAAGAGGCGCCCCCGCAAGCTCTTCACCGAGGCCCTGCGCGACCACTGGATCAACGCCCCCAGGCGCTTCCAGCCCGAGGTCGAGCACCTCTGGCGCGTGATGAACGAGGGCGGGTACTTCGGCCTCGGCGCGAAGCTCCTCAAGTTCAACGGCGGACTCTTCGCCGACGCCCGCGCGCTGCCCATCACCGACCGCAAGGTGCTCGATCGCCTCCTCGAAGCCGCCACCAGCGACTGGAGCAAGGTCGAGCCCGCCATCTTCGGCACGCTCCTCGAACGCGCCCTCGACCCGAAGGAGCGCCACCGGCTCGGCGCCCACTACACCCCGCGGGCCTACGTCGAGCGGCTGGTGCGGCCCACCCTCGAAGCCCCGTTGCGCGCGAAGTGGGAGGCCGTGCGCGCCGAGGTGCTCAAGCGCGTCGGCGAGGTGGTCTCTGCCCCGTCGCCCGACGGCTCCGACGGGGCGGCGACGGTGGGCGCGGGGGCGGCGGCGGGCGCGGCGGGGGGTACGGGCGCGGCGGGGAAGAAGAAGCGCGCGAAGAAGCTGCTCCCCAACACGGTGCACGGGCGAACCCAGATCGTGAAGGAGGTGCGGGTGCTGGTGAAGGCGTTCCACCAGGAGCTGTGCACGGTGCGGGTGCTCGACCCGGCGTGCGGCACCGGGAACTTCCTCTACGTCGCCCTCGACGCGATGAAGCGGCTGGAGAGCGAGGTGCTCTCGCTCGACGCGCAGCTCGCCACCAGCGTGGGCATCCCCGTGGACGTGGCCTTCGAGTGGGGGGCGATGGTGACGCCCGCGCAGTTCCTCGGCATCGAGAAGAAGCTGTGGGCCAAGGAGATCGCCGAGCTCGTGCTCTGGATCGGCTTCCTCCAGTGGTTCCATCGGACGCGGCAGAACGACGACGGCTCGGTGCGCTGGGAAGAACCCGTCCTGCGCAACCTGCACAACATCGAGTGCAGGGACGCCGTCCTGGCGTGGGACCGGGAAGAGCCCGTGCTCGACGGGCAGGGCAAGCCGGTCACTCGGTGGGATGGCGAGTCGATGAAGAAGAGCCCGGTGACGGGCGAAGACGTGCCCGATGAGACGAAGCGGGTGCTGGTGACGAAGCTGGTGGGGGCGAGGCGGGCGGAGTGGCCCAAGGCGGACTACGTGGTGGGGAATCCGCCGTTCTTGGGCGGGTGGCGAATGCCACAGTCATTCGGCGAAGGCTACACGCAGGCTCTCCATCAGAGCTATACGCACATCCCCGAGAAGGCCGACTATGTGATGTACTGGTGGGATCGCGCCGCGACCCTTGCCCGACAGGGTAGCGTGAAGGCATTTGGGTTCATCACGACCAACAGCATCACCCACGTCTTTCAGCGCAAGGTGATTGAGCACCACACCAGCGCCGTTCCGGCGATCGAGTTGATCTTCGCGATCCCAGACCATCCATGGGTCGATGACGCCACTGCGGCGGCGGTTCGGATCGCGATGACCGTCGCGGTCGTCCGAGGCGAGACAGCTTACGGAGCCGTGCTTGGATTCGTCGATGAATCTGCGACGCTGACCGACGGAGCACTCCACGTTCAGTTCAACCGGGTCGACGTGCTTCATTCCGACCTTCGCGCTGGCGCGAACCTTCCAAGCGCTGTCGCCATTCGATCCAACGCAGACCTGTGCTGTCCTGGCATGCAGTTGTTCGGCGCCGGGTTTCTCGTCGACACGGTGACAGAAGCGAAGATCAATGAAGGTGTCGCCGCTGATCTCGCAAGATCGATCGTGCGACCATTCGTCAATGGCCGCGATTTGATGGGGAAGCCGCGACAGTTGTTCGCCATCGACTTCCATGGCCTGTCGTCGGCGCAGGCGCTCGCCACTCATCCCAATGCGTTTCAAAGAGTGCTGGATGTGGTGAAGCCGGAGCGGGATGCCAACAAGGTCGCGTATCTTCGCGACCGGTGGTGGCTGTTTGGGCGCGAGCGCCAGGCGCTACGAAGAGCCCTGAAGTCGCTTCGGCGGTACATCGTCACTCCTGAGACGTCTTCCCACCGGGTGTTCCAGTTTCTCGACACGCTGGTATTGCCCGACAACATGGTAACGGCGGTAGCAATCGATGATGCCTGGCTCTTGGGAGTGCTCTCGTCGCGCGTGCATACAACCTGGGCGCTCGGGGCGGGAGGAACGCTTGAAGACCGTCCTCGGTATACCAAGACCAGTTGCTTCGATCCCTTCCCCTTCCCCGACGCCAGCCCCGAGCAGGCGGCGCGCATCCGTGAGCTCGCCGAGAGCCTCGATGCCCACCGCAAGGCGCGGCAGGCGGCGCACCCGACGCTCACGATGACGGGCATGTACAACGTGCTCGCGAAGCTCCGCGCTGGCGATCCCCTCACCCCGAAGGACCAGGAGATCCACCAGCAGGGTCTGGTCTCGGTGCTCAAGCAGCTCCACGACGACCTCGACGCGGCGGTGTTCGCGGCCTACGGCTGGGACCCTGCGCTGACGGACGAGGAGATCCTGGCGAAGGTGGTGGCGCTCAACGCCGAGCGGGCGGAGGAGGAGTCCCGCGGGGTGATCCGGTGGTTGCGACCGGCGTTCCAGAACCCCGGCGGGGCGAAGGCGGCGACGCAGGAGACCATGGACCTCGGCGACGAGCCCGACGAGGCCGCGGCGGTGGCGGCGACGGCGGCGAAGGCGGTGGGTCCGTGGCCGAAGCGGGCGTCGGAGCAGTTCGCGGCGGTGAGGGACCTGCTGGCGACGAGGGCCTCGGCGTGGAGCGCCGCGCAGGTGCAGGCGGCCTTCAAGGGCGCGCCCGCGGACGAGGTCGAGGAGATGATGGCGACGCTGGTGGTGTCGGGGCAGGCGGTGGGCTTCGCGACGGCGGAGGGGGAGCGGTGGCAGCGGGCGGGGTGAGCGGGGCTGACGGAGCGGGGCGCGGAGTGATAGGCACAGGCGTTAAGCGGCGATCGGTCGGCCCCCCAGGGCGGCGTTGCCAAAACTGCTTGTTTTTCCATGCCGCGGGATGAATCCCTGATCCTTCCCGGAATGTTTCGGCCATGCGTTGGAGGTCGCGCAGCCCGCCGTACGTCGCCGGGGTTCGGGCGTTGGCCCTACACCCCGGGCAAGCGCAGGCAGGCGCCCGCTCCGCGGGCTGTCGAACCGAAGCTCCATGAACCTGCCTGAGGTCGGTGTGCTCGCGTCCGGAAGGTCGATCGAGTTCCTGTTCGAAAGCCCCGCCAGGGGCGCCTGCCTGCGCTTGCCCGGGGTGTAGGGCCAACGCCCGAACCCCGGCGACGTACGGCGGGCTGCGCGACCTCCGACGCATGGCCGACCGGTGGCTGCCGGAAGCCGACGAGCAGCGATGGACCGACGCTCAGGCGGAGATCGCGGCGCTCGCGGCGCGCATCAGGCTGCGCGCGGACGGCACCGACGAAGAGGCCTGAGCCCCGCGTCGGCGTAGGGGGCCTTCGGGCGGATCGTTCAGCGTGAGCCGCGGGGCATGGACGAGATCGGTGGAGAGCCCATGGGGCCCTGTCGCAGGGGTTCTGCCGGGTTGGAGAGCACCCGCCCACGCCCGCCCGATGCGCCTCGCCGTCGCGTCCGCGACGGGGTGCCCGCTCACGCCCGCTGTCCTCGTCTGGACGCTGGACGGCGCAGTCGCCTCGTCGGAGAGGACGACTGCCCGGTGAGCGGGCACCCCGTCGCGGACGCGACGGCGAGGCGCATCGGGCGGGCGTGGGCGGGCACCCCGTCGCAGACGCGACGGCGAGGCGCATCGGGCGGGCGTGGGCGGGTGCTCTCCAACCCGGCAGAACCCCTGAGACAAGGGCCCCTGGGGCTCTCCACCGATCTCGTCCATGCCCCGCAGCTCACGCTGAACGATTCCCCCTTCGGGGGGGGAGGCGTAGGGGGTGAGCGTCTCGAGAGACTCCCCCCTCTCTCCAACCGCCGCCCGTAGCCCTCCGAGAGACCCCCTCCCCTCGCCAACCGCTCCCCCGCAGGGTTCAGAGAGACCCCCTCCCCTCGCCAGCCGCTCCCCCGCGGCGTTCGGAGAGCCCCCCCTCTCTCTCCCACCGCTACCTCCCAGCGTCGTGGGACTCCTACCCACCTCTTCCTACTGAAATTCGCGGCATTTCTCTTCGATCGTGACACCCCTTCGCGCCCGTCGGTACGGTCGCCGGGAAGAGTGCCGCCCCTTCAGGCCGCACCGGGAGGAACCCACTGCCATGGCTCACACATTCGTCCGAATCGACGCGTCGAACTACACGAGCGTCCCCCGGATCAACGCCCAGAGCGGCGTCGGCCTCACCCGCGCGATGCTCGTCGCGCTGCCGAAGGACCCTGCGGCCCCGGTGAAGCACGCCGCCCGCGCGGCGCGCGCCGCGGCGGTGAAGCTACAGGCCGCCAACGGGGCCGCGGCCGAGGCCGCCTCGGCGGACACCTCGCCCCGCAACGCGCGGGTCATCGACAACGAGGCCGACGCCCTGCACGGCGCCGTTCTTCGCCGCCTCGCCGACCACGCGCTGCTCGCCGGTCACGACGACGGCCTCGCCGCCTCGATCGCGACGCTGAAGCGGGCGCTCTACCCTGACGGCGGCGACTTTCTCCGCGGCGACATGCTGACGCAGTGGCAGGCGACCGAGGAGTGGTACGAGCGGCTCGTCGCCGACGGGCGGGAGAAGGCACTGCGCGCCGCGGTGGGCGACGCGTTCGTCGACGCCCTCGCCGCGGTGCACGCCGAGTACGGCACCGTCGTCGGAACGACCGCGGCGCAGCGCCGGGTCCCTGCGAAGGTCGACCTCGCCACGCCCCTCGCCGCCCTCGCCGAGCGGCTGCAGGACCTCGCGCTCCAGCTCGTCGCGCTCGCCAACGACGGCGGCGCGAGCGACGACCACCGCGCCGCCGCCCGCGAGGCGCTCGCCCCGATCGACCGGCACCGCGCCAGCAACGCCCGCCGCGGCGCCGCGAAGGCCACGCCCGCCGAGCCCGTCGCCGAGCCGAAGCCCGAGGCGAAGGGAGAGGCGAAGCCCACCGACGCCGACGAGCCGCTGCCCGAGGTGTAGACCGCCCCTCCCTCGCGGTCGGGATCTGGCTCCGGTCGCTGACGACGCCGCGCCTCCGACAGCGCCGTCGCACGGCCGTGGCAGCCGTCTGCACGCTCGTTCCCCCCGCAACCCGCTGACCGGCGGGGCCCTTTATCCCCCTCATCACCCTCCATCGGCCTGCCGATTGCTCCATCAGTGCCCTACGCTCATCGAGATGAGCGACGAGCTGCTGTCCGAAGGCCTGAGGGCCATTCGCCCCCAGGTCGAGGCGGTGGTCGCCGGGGTGATACGCCCGCGGGCCGAGGAGGTCGATCGCGAGGGCGCGTGGCCCGAGCACTCGATGCACGCGCTGGCGGGCGCCGGACTGCTCGGGCTCCAGGTGCCGAAGCGCTACGGCGGGCACGGGCAGGGGCTGCTCGCGCTCGCCACGGTCACCGAGTCCATCGGCGCGGCCTGCGCGTCGTCGGCCCTGTGCTTCGGGATGCACTGCGTGGCCACGGCGGTCATCGCGGCCAGGGCCACGCCCCACCACGCCGAGCGCTACCTCCGCCCCATCGCGGAGGGGCGCCACGTGACCACCCTCGCGCTCTCCGAGAGCGGCTCCGGCGCGCACTTCTACCTCCCGGCGACGACCCTCTCGCGCGACCCCGACGGACGCTGGGTCGTCGAGGGCGGCAAGCAGTTCGTCACCAACGGCGGCCACGCCGACTCGTACGTCGTCTCCCTCATCGGCGAGGCGCGGACCGCGGAGTCCGGGGAGTTCAGCTGCCTCGTCATGGACCGCGACCTGCGCGGCATGAACTGGCTCGACCCCTGGCGGGGCATGGGCATGCACGGCAACTCCTCCCGCGCGGTGCGCTTCGAGGGCGTGAGGGTGCCAGCCGAGAACCTCCTCGGCGCGGAGGGAGACCAGAACTGGTACGTGTTCGAGGTCGTCGCGCCGTACTTCCTCATGGCCATGGCCGGGACCTACCTCGGGCTGGCGCAGGCCGCGGTGGACGCGACGATCCAGCACCTGCGCGACCGGCGGTACGCGCACTCGGGCGAGACGCTGGGCGAGGCCCCGGTGCTACAGCACCGGCTCGCGGAGATCTGGGCCGACGTGCAGAAGACCCGCGGGCTCATCTACAACGCCGCGCGCCTCGGAGACCTGGGCGACCCGGGCTTCCTGCCGCACATCTTCGCGTGCAAGGCCGAGGCGGCGGACACCGCGGTGCGGGTGACCAACGAGGCCCTGACCCTCTGCGGCGGCTCGGCCTACCGGGAGAACAGCCAGCTCGCCCGCCTCCTGCGGGACGCCCGCGCGAGTCACGTGATGTCCCCGACCACCGATCTGCTCAAGCAGTGGACGGGGCGGGCCCTGCTCGGTCTCCCGCTGCTATGAGCGCCCCTCCGGAAAGCTCCACGGTGGGATCCGCGCCGCCCGCGCTGCTGCTCGAAGCGCACGACGCCGTGGCGCTGGCCGGGCGCCTCGGCTCCCTCGGGGTCGTGGTCGAGACGTCGGACGACACCGAGGCCGCCATCGAGGCGCTGCGCAAGGGGGCGGGCGACGCGCAGCAGCCCGCGGTGCTCCTGGTGGGGCCCGGCTGGGAGCGGCCGATCGCCGTGGCCCGCGCCCTCCACGCCGCCGTCCCCAGCGCCCACATCGCCTTCCTCGCGCGGCCCGACCAGCTCGAGGCGCTCCGTCATCAGCTCGGGCGCGCGCCGATGGTCGGCCCGCTCTGGTCGCTCACGGCGATGGACGACCCGGCGCTCGCGCAGCGCATCGCGGACGCCGCGCACCAGGTCGCCCACCGGCGGCAGTTTCGCGCCACGCTCGACCGGATGAACGTCCGGCTGGCGGCCCGGGCGCCGGTCGAGGGGGCCGAGCACCGCCGCCTCGTGCTCTCCGAGCGGCTGCTGGCCGAGGTGCTGACCCACACCGGCGACGCCATCGTGACGCTCAACCCGGACGGGCTGGTGCGCGACTGGAACCGCAGCGCGGAGAGCCTCTTCGGCCGCACCACGTCCGAGGCGGTGGGAAGGCCGCTGGCCGAGGCCGCGACGTGGTCCGAGGACCTCGCCCGCCTCCTCGCAGAGCGCGCGGCGGGCGAGGCGATGGTTCGCCGACGGCTGCGCTGCGAGACCCGGGCGGGGGTGCGCCACGTCGAGCTGACGCTCTCGCCGGTGCGGGACGACGAGGGCGCGGGCGTCGGGTGGGTGGCCATCATGCGGGACGTCACCGAGCAGAGCCGCGTCGCCGACGCGCTCGCCGCCGACGCGGTCGTGCTCGGGCGCATCGCCGCCGGGGCGCCGCTCGCCGAGGTGCTCGACGTGCTGGTGCGGGGGGCCGAGGCGCGCTCCACCGACGGGATGATGGGCAGCGTCCTGCTGCTGGACGAGGGCACGCGGACGCTCCGGCACGGCGCCGCCCCGAGCCTGCCCGAGGCGTACCGCCGCGCGATCGACGGCGTCGCGGTCGGGCCGCGGGTGGGATCGTGCGGCACCGCGGCGTACGAGCGGAGGGAGGTCCGCGTGACCGACATCGCGACCGACCCCCTCTGGACGGACTTCCGCGAGATTGCCGCGGAGAGCGGGCTGGCGGCGTGCAGCTCGTCGCCGGTCTTCGCCAGCGACGGGCGGGTGCTCGGCACCGTCGCGATGTACTACCGGGCGCCCCGGGCCCCGGGCGCCCAGGACCTCGAGCTGACGCGCTCCGCCGTGCGGCTCGCGGGCATCGCGATCGAGCGCCACCGCGCCGAGGAGCGCGTGCACGCGCTGCTGGAGGCCGAGCGGGCGGCCCGCGCCGAGGCCGAGGAGGCGGGCCGGATGAAGGAGGAGTTCCTGGCGACGCTCTCGCACGAGCTGCGCACGCCGCTCAACGCCATCCTCGGCTGGAGCGAACTCCTGCGCCAGACGTCCCGGGAGCCCTCCAAGGGTCTGGAGGTCATCGAGCGCAACGCCCGCGCCCAGAAGCGGATCATCGAGGACCTGCTCGACATGAGCGCGATCGTCAACGGCAAGCTCCGCCTCGACGTGCGGCCGGTAGACCTCGCGGAGGTGCTGGGCGCGGCCCTGGAGACCGTCCGCCCGGCCGCCGAGGCCCGGGGCGTACGCCTGCACGCGCTGCTCGATCCCCGCTGCGGCCCGGTCTCGGGCGACCCCGACCGGCTCCAGCAGGTGCTCTGGAACCTCCTCTCCAACGCGGTGAAGTTCACGCCCCGAGGGGGCCAGGTGCGGGCCGAGCTCGCGCGCGTGGACTCGCACATCGAGGTGCGGGTCGTCGACACGGGCGAAGGGATCACGCCGGAGTTCCTGCCGCACATGTTCGATCGGTTCCGCCAGGCCGACGCGACGATGACGCGCAGGCACGGCGGGCTGGGGCTCGGGCTGGCCATCGCGAAGCAGCTCGTCGAGCTCCACGGCGGGACGATCCGGGTGCAGAGCCCGGGGCTCGGACACGGGGCGACCTTCGTCGTCGAGCTGCCGCTCAGCGCGCTCCGCGCCGCGTCCGAGCAGGGGTCCGGGCGTCGCCACCCCACGGCCGACACGCCCACCGACCCGACCGACGCGAGCCCCCGGCTCGACGGGGTGCGGGTGCTGATGGTGGACGACGAGGCGGACGCCCGCGACATGGTGAAGGCCCTGCTGGAGCGATGCCACGCCAGGGTGACGACCGCCGGCTCGGCGGCCGAGGCGCTCTCGCTGCTGAGGGCCGAGCCCCCGGACGTGCTCATCAGCGACCTCGGCATGCCCGGCGAGGACGGGATCGCCCTGATCCGCCAGGTGAGGGCGCTCGGGCCCGAGGAGGGCGGGCGCGTGCCGGCCATCGCGCTGACCGCCTACGCCGGGAGCAGGGACCGCGTGCGGATCATCCGCGCGGGCTTCCAGCACCACCTGGCCAAGCCCATCGAGCCCGCCGAGCTCATCGCGCTCGTGGCGAGCGCCGCCGGGCACGCTCCGGTAGATCCCGCGAAGCGGTCGACGTAGTGTTCTGCGGCGATGCGGCAGATGGATCCCCTGCACACCTTCGCGCAGCGCGCGATCCATGAGTCCGGCGGGGTACGCTCGACCGAGGAGATCGCGCGAGACCGGCGCGAGACGGCGCGTACGAACTGCCAGCGCTCCTTCTGGATGCTCACCGGGCTCGGCCTCGCGTCGGCCATCGCAGGGCTCGCGGGCGTCGGGTACTACCTCTCCGCCGTGGCCGGGCTCGTCACCATGGACGAGAAGCTGCGATCGGGCGTGCTGATCGCCGCCGTGACCATCGGGATCATGGGGACCCTCTTCGTCTACCTGGCGCGCAGCTTTCGGCTGCCGTGGGACCTCCGCACCCGCGGTCGCCCCGCGCGCGCCGTGGTGATCGCGTCGGAGGTCGGGGTGCGCGTTCGGCAGGGAAAGCGCGGTCCCATCACCGCGACGATCCTCGAGCTCCGTGTCGCGGTGCACGTCGAGGGGACGTCGCCCTATGAGACCCGCGCCCGCGCCGTCGAAGAGGTCCACGGGCGCCTGGTGCCTGGCCAGGAGACCGTCGTGCTCGTCGACCCCGCGAAGCCCTCCCGGGTGCTCGTGCGCGACGCGCTGATCGGGTGAGGGGCGCGAAACGGACCGGGTGCGTGTAGCTTTCGTGCGTCGCCCACCGCACTCGAAGCTGGCACCGCCGCGAGCAATTCCCTCCCCCCCCCTCTCCAGCCGCCGCCCGTTGCCCTCCGAGAGCCCCCCTCCCCCTCTGCAACCGCCACCCGTAGCCCTACGGGAGGCCCCCTCCCCTCGGTTCTCGCCACGCCCTTGCGTCGTGGGAGGCCCGCCTACCTGTTCCCACCAGAATCCGGCGCGTTGTCGATCGCTGGCGACTCACCGGCGCGCCCGTCGCTAGCGTCCGAGGAAGGCGTGCCGCCCCTGTCGGGCGCACCGGGAGGTCATCCACTGTCACGGCTCAACCCTTCGATCGCCTCGATGCGTCCCAGTACACCAGCATCCCCCGCATCAAGCCCCAGAGCGGGGTCGCGCTCACCCGCGCGGCGACATGCTCACCCAGTGGCAGGCACCGAGGAGTGGTTCGGACGCCTGCGCGAGGCGGGCCGCGAGAAGGCCCTGCGCGCCCTGGTGGGCGACGCCTTCGCCGACGCGATCGCGACGGTGCACGCCGAGTACGGCGAGGTCGTGGGCACCACGAAGCCGAAGCGCCCGGAGCCCGCGAAGATCGACGTCGCCACGCCCCTCGCCGCCGTCGCCCAGGGGCTACAGGACCTCGCGCTCCAGCTCGTCTCGCTCGCCAACGACCGCAGCGCCACCGAGGCGCAGCGCGCCGCCGCCCGCGCCGCCCTCAGCCCGATCGACCGGCACCGCGCCAGCAACGCCCGCCGCGGCGCCGCGAGGGCCACGCCCGCCGAGCCCGTCGCCGAGCCGAAGCCCGAGGCGAAGGGAGAGGCGAAGCCCACCGACGCCGACGAGCCGCTGCCCGAGGTGTAGACCGCCCGCCCAGGCCCGCCACCAGTGGGCGGGTGCCTCGCTCTCACGGTCGGGGTCTGGCTCCGGTCGCTGACGCGGTACGAGCGCGGCGCCGTCAGCGAGGTCGCGGTCGTACCGGGGAGGCGCTCACTGACGAGGTCGCGGTCGTACTCCGACCGTCGAGAGTCCAGGGCCACCCCCTTGACAACGCGCTGCGTTAACCTAGACGTGACGCGTCGAGTCAACGACGTGAGGTGACGACCATGGAGACGCAATCGCAGGACACGGCCCGGATGACCCGCATCGAGGCCGCACGACAGGCCGCGCTGGGCACCCTCTCTCGCGCCCGGGAGACGCTGCAGGTCGCGGCAACGACGGTTCCGGCGTGGGCGCGCGGCGTCGAGACCAAGGCCGGCGAGACCGTCGATGCCCTGCTCGAGCGCGTCGGCCTGGTGCGCATCGCCCGCGTCGAGGCCCAGCGCCCGGGCGCCACCGCCGCCGCGACCAGCGAGCCGACCCCGGTCGAGGCCGCGGCCCCGGTCGACGCCGCAGCCCCGGTCGAGGCGCCCACCGACGCCGCCGAGGAGACCGCCGAGGTCACCGCCGAGGCGGTCACCGAGGCCGCTGCCGGGGAGACCACCGACGCGCCCGCCGGAGAGGCCGCCCAGGGCCCCGCGGCGACGGTCGAGCCCGCGGGCGACCGCTCGGGCCGCCGCCGCCGTCGCTGACACCCAACACCCGCGACCGCAAAGCCGCGCGCGTGAAGGCCGCGCCGATGTTGCTTCGACGCACCGGGGTGGTGTTCGATACCCGCGTCAGCGCCCCGCCGGACTCGCAGCAACACACGGGGCCGCTCACTGGAGAAGCCTCATGCGAGCACGCGCCTGGATCGTCTTGTCCGCGTCCCTCCTCGGCCTGGCCGGCTGTGATGGGCGCGCGTTGTTGGGCCCGCCGACCGTCTCCGGCGACGCCGCGGTCGACCTCGGATCGCAGGACGTCGCAACCGACACCGGGACCGACACCGGGACCGACACCGGCGCCCTCGACGCGCCCGGCGACCTCGGCCCCGACGTCGCCACCGACGGGGGGATGACCTGCGCCACCGACGAGACCCGCTGCGGCGGCGCGTGCGTCGACACCCGCAGCGATCCCCGCCACTGCGGCGCCTGCGGGAGTTCTTGCGCCGGGGGTCAGGTCTGCAACGCCGGCGTCTGCGCGACGACCTGCGGCGCGGGGCTCAGCGACTGCGGCGGCGCCTGCGTCGACCTCGGGTCGAGCGCCGACCACTGCGGCGCCTGCGGCTCGGCCTGCACCGGCGGCGCGGCCTGTAGCGCGGGCGTCTGCGTCTGCCCGGCGGGCACCACCCGCTGCGGCGGCGCGTGCGTCGACACCCGCAGCGACCCGGCCCACTGCGGCGCCTGCGGCAGCGCGTGCGCCGCGGGGCAGGTGTGCTCCGCGGGCGCGTGCGGCGTGACCTGCGCCGCGGGCCTCACGGCCTGCGCCGGGGCCTGCGTCGACACCCGCAGCGACGGCGCCCACTGCGGCGCCTGCGGGGTCACCTGCGGCGGCGGCGCCAGCTGCGTGTCGGGCGCCTGCGCCTGCCCGGCGGGAACCGCCCGCTGCGGCGACCGCTGCGTCGACCTCGCCTCCAGCGGCACGGACTGCGGCGCGTGCGGGATGGCCTGCGCGGCGGGCCAGGTGTGCTCCGCGGGCGCCTGCGCGACGGCGTGCCCGGCGGGGCGCCTCGCCTGCGGCCGCGACTGCGTGGACGTCGGCGCCGACAGCGCCAACTGCGGCGCGTGCGGCGTGCGCTGCGCGGGCGGCGCGAGCTGCGTGGCGGGCATGTGCGCCTGCCCGGCGGGCCGCTCGCTGTGCGCCGGCCTCTGCGTGGACACCACCAACGACCCGGCCCACTGCGGCGCGTGCGGGCGGTCCTGCGGGGCGGGCCAGACCTGCGGCGCGGGGACCTGCGGCAGCACCTGCGGGGCCCTGACGGCCTGCTCGGGCTCGTGCGTCGACACGGCCACGGACCCGGCCAACTGCGGCGGCTGCGGCGTGGTGTGCACCGGCGGCGCGGCCTGCGTGGCGGGCGCCTGCGGGTGCCCGACGGGGCAGCGCGCGTGCGGCGGGCGCTGCGTCAACGTCGCGACCGACAACGCCAACTGCGCGGTGTGCGGCAACGTCTGCGCGTCGGGCACCACCTGCAACGGCGTGGGCTGCGTGTGCAACGAGGGCACGGTCAACTGCGCCGGGCGCTGCGTCGTCACGCAGACCAACCCGGCCCACTGCGGGGCGTGCGGCAACGTGTGCCCGGCCGGGCAGGCGTGCTCGGCGGGCGTCTGCGGCTCGACCTGCGCGGCGGGCCAGACGCGCTGCGGCGGGTCGTGCGTCGACCTCCAGAGCGACCGCGCCAACTGCGGCGCCTGCGGGACGGCGTGCACCGGGGGGACGGTGTGCAGCCGCGGGTCGTGCGTGTGCGACCCGGGCCGCACCAACTGCGGCGGCGCCTGCGTCGACGTGCAGAGCGACCGCGCCAACTGCGGCGCCTGCGGGCGCGCGTGCGCCGCGGGCCAGGCGTGCTCGGCGGGCGCCTGCGCCGCGAGCTGCGCGGCGGGGCTCACCAACTGCGCCGGGTCGTGCGTCGACCTGTCGAGCGCCAACGCGAGCTGCGGCGCCTGCGGGCGCGCGTGCACCGGCGGGACGCGCTGCGTGACCGGCGCCTGCCAGTGCCCCGCGGGGCAGACCAGCTGCGCGGGCACCTGCGTCGACAGCGACAGCAACCCGGCCAACTGCGGCGCCTGCGGGCGCGCGTGCGCCGCGGGCCAGGTGTGCGCCTTCGGGCGCTGCCTCATGAACTGCATCCCCGGCCAGACCCAGTGCGGCGGCGGGTGCTTCTTCACCCAGGTCGACCCGGCCAACTGCGGCGGCTGCGGGGTGGCCTGCAACGCCGGGCAGTTCTGCTTCAACAGCCGGTGCCAGTGCCCGATGGGGCAGACCCTCTGCAACGGGGTGTGCGTCGACACGCGCACCAACGCCGCCCACTGCGGCGCCTGCGGCGCGGGCTGCATGACCAACCAGGTGTGCAGCGGCGGCACCTGCGGGGTCACCTGCCCGGCGGGCACCACGGCGTGCGCCGGGGCCTGCGTCGACACCCGCTCCAACGACCGCAACTGCGGCGGCTGCGGGGTGGTGTGCACCGGCGGATCGGACTGCACCGCGGGCGCCTGCGCCTGCCCGGCGGGCCAGGTTCTCTGCGGCGGGCGCTGCGTCAACCTCCGCACCGACGCGCTCAACTGCGGCGCCTGCGGCACCGCGTGCAGCGGCGGCGCGACCTGCACCGCGGGCGCCTGCGCCTGCCCGGCGGGCCGAACCCTCTGCAACGGCGTGTGCGTCAACCCGCTCACCGACGCCGCCCACTGCGGCGCCTGCGGGCGGGCCTGCGCGGCGGGCCAGGCGTGCACCGCGGGGGCCTGCGTGGCCGCCTGCCCGGCGGGTCAGACCCGCTGCGGCGCGACCTGCGTGAACACCGGCAACGACGAGGCGAACTGCGGCGGCTGCGGGGTGACCTGCGCCGGCACCTGCATGGGCGGTCGGTGCACCTGTCCCCTGGGCGAGGCCCTCTGCGGCGGGCGCTGCGTGGGCGTGCTCGACGACCCCTCCAACTGCGGGCGCTGCGGCAACACCTGCCCCAGCACCCAGGCGTGCGCGCTCGGGTTCTGCACGGCGCGGTGCCTGCCCGGCCAGACCATCTGCAGCTCGATGTGCGTCAACACGCAGGTCGACGCGGCCAACTGCGGCACCTGCGGCAACCGCTGCCCGGCGGGTCGCATCTGCCGCACGGGGCGCTGCCAGTGAGCGCCCGGCGACGGTACGCGCTGCCCCTGGCGGCGATCGCGCTCGCGGCCGTGGCGGCGCTGGCCCCGCGGCGCGCGGAGGCGCAGGTGCTACAGCGCTTCACCCTGCGCGGCGAGCTCGGCGCGACGGTGATGCTGGCCGACCTCCAGCGAGACCTCCTGGGCTACGGCTTCGGCGCGCAGGGCACCCTGCGCGTGGGCTTCACCCTCACCGGCCCGCTGGCGGTGCAGGTCTCCGCGGGGTACTGGCTCTTCCCCTCGGCGCAGGGCAACGGCTTCGGCGCGCCCATCACCGCGGGCCTGCGCTTCGAGCCCGCCGTCGGCCGCCTCGGGCGGCTCTTCGTCGACGCCAACGCGGGCCTCGTGGTCACCGGGGACAAGTCCCGCTTCGGCTTCGACGTGGGCGCGGGCTTCGAGTTCGCGCTCCACCGCGCCTTCGCGGTGGGGCCGATGATCCGCTACGGGCACATCGTCGCGGACAGCGCCGCGGACGACCCCACCGACGCGCAGTACCTGTCCTTCGGGGTGTCCATCGCGCTGCGGGTGCCGCCCGCGGAGGCCGCCCCGCCGCCGCCGCCGCCACCGCCGCCACCGCCGCCGCCGCCGCCGCCGCCCGATCGGGACGGCGACGGGGTGCTCGACGGCGACGACGCGTGCCCGACGGAGGTCCCGGGCGAGCACCCTGACCCGCAGCGCTCGGGATGCCCCGCCGCCGACGGCGACGGCGACGGCGTCTTCGACCACGAGGACGCCTGCGCCACCGTCGCGGCCGGCGCCACGCCCGACCCCGACCGCCGCGGATGCCCCGACGGCGACGCGGACAACGACACCGTGCGCGACCACGCCGACCAGTGCCCGCAGGAGCCGCAGGGCTCGATGCCCGACCCCACGCGCCCGGGCTGCCCCGCGTCGGACCGCGACAACGACGCGGTGCCCGACTCCACCGACGCCTGCCCCGACCGGCCCGGCGCCCCCAGCGCCAACCCCCGGCAGAACGGCTGCCCCGGGCTGGTGCTCGTCACCGGCGGGCTCATCCGCATCAACCGCCCGGTGTTCTTCGCCAACAACAGCGACCGGATCCTCCCGCGCAGCAGCGCCATCCTCCAGGCGGTGGCCGACACGCTGCGCCTCGCGCCGCAGATCCGCCGGGTGCGCGTCGAGGGGCACACCGACAACACCGGCCCGCAGGCCCACAACATGGACCTCTCCCAGCGCCGCGCGCAGAGCGTCGTCGCGTGGCTCACCGAGCACGGCGTCGAGGCCGGTCGCCTCGAAGCGCAGGGCCTCGGCCCGACGCGCCCGCTGCGGCCCAACATCACCCTGGCCAGCCGGGCGATGAACCGTCGGGTGGAGTTCCACATCACCGACCCGGCTCCTCCGAGCACCCCGGCGCCCCGCCGGTAGCGCCCCCCGTCGGCGCGGGGGTATACCGTCTCCTTCCCCCCCCCTCTGCGCCGATGGACCTCCAACGCAAGCTCGCCCGCCTCGCCGCCCGCGCCCCCGCGGCGCCGCCGCCCCCTGAGCCCGCCCCCGTGGCGCCCGTCGAGGCCGCCCCCTCCGCCGCCGAGGAGTCGGTCTTCGACGCGCTGCGGGTGCAGCTCCAGCGCCGCCGCGGGCGCCTCGCGCGGGCCTCCGTCGGGGCCGACGTCGCCCTCTTCCACGACGCCGCGCCGTGGCCCTTCGCGCCGACGGAGTCCGAGCACGGCACCCTGCACCGATCGCGCACCCGGCTCGACCCGGCGGCGAAGCACGGCGCGGTGCCGGTGCAGCGCGCCCTCGCGGCCCGCGGCGAGGCGCTCGCCACGCTGGGGCTCGACGCCGCCCTCGCGGGCGTCGACGTGGGCCGCGCGCTCTTCCTCGACACCGAGACCACGGGCCTGTCCGGCGGCACCGGCACCCTCGCCTTCCTGGTGGGCGTCGCCTACTTCGAGGACGACGAGCTCGTGGTCGAGCAGCTCTTCGTGCACGACCCCGACGCCGAGGCCGCGCTGCTGTCCCGCGTCGCCGCCCTCGTCGCCGGCGCCTCGGCGCTCATCACCTTCAACGGCAAGAGCTTCGACCTCCCGCTGCTGCGCTCGCGCTTCGTGATGGCGCGGGTCGAGCCCCCGGCGCTGCCGCCGCACCTCGACCTCCTGCACGTCGCGCGGCGCATCTACGGCGCCCGGGTGGAGCGCTGCTCGCTCACCACCCTGGAGCGCGACGTGCTGCGCTTCGAGCGCCTCGACGACGTGGCCGGGGAGGACATCCCCGAGCGCTACCGCCGCTACCTCCGCGAGGGCGACCGGGCGGGCGTCGTGCCCGTGGTGCGCCACAACCTCTGGGACCTCGTGGCCCTGGCCGCCCTCACCGGCGAGCTCGCGGCCCGCGTCGCGCGCGCGCCCTCCGAGGGGCGCTTCGAGGCCGACGACCACGTCGGCATGGCCCGCACCTCGCTGCGCGCGGGCGACCACGCGGGGGCCCTCGCGCACGCCGCCGACGCGCTCTCGCACAACCAGGGCGACGCCTCGCGCGCGGCGCACCTCATCGCCGCGCGGGCGCACCACAAGACCGGCGACGCGCTGGGCCGCAGCGGGCGCCTGCTGGCGGCGCTGGCGCTGGCGCCCCACGACCCGGCGATCCACCTGGAGCTGGCGCGCTGCTACGAGCGCGACCTCGACGACGCGCACCGCGCGCTGGAGCACGCGCACCAGGCCCACGGCGCGGAGCCCCCGTCGGCGCTGGCGAAGCGGGTGCAGCGCCTGACCCGGCGGTGCCAGCAGGGCGTGCAGCTCCGGCTGCCGGGCTTCTAGCGCGGTGCCCTGATGGGCTGGGTACGGGGTGAGTCGAATGCCCCGATCCCCGCTTGCGGACCGGGGTTTGGCGTTCGCCTGCACCCCGGGCAAGCGAACGCAGGCGCCCGCTTCGCGGGCTATCGAACAGAGATGTCATGGAGCCTTCCGGACGGCGTTTCGCAGGCTCGAACTCCCTCCGGACGCACCATCGGATTCCGGCTCGATAGCCCGCGAAGCGGGCGCCTGCATTCGCTTGCCCGGGGTGCAGGCGAACGCCAAACCCCGGTCCGCAAGCGGGATGGGAGGGTATGGCCCGCTGTACTCAACCAACCGGGCCACCGCGCTAGAAGCTCACCGACAGCTCCCACTTGCGCGGCTGCATGCGCAGCAGCGGGTGCGGGCGCGCGGCGTTGCGGCGCGAGACCTCCGCCTCGTGGGCGACCAGGCGGCGGCGGAGGGCGTCGATCCACTCGCGCGCGAAGGGGTGCGCGAGCCGCGGGTCGCGCGCGAGGGGGGAGTCCATCATCGAGTTGCCGCCGGTGTTGGAGAGCCCGGTGTAGGCGCCCTGCTCGAAGAGGAAGACGTCGCGCAGCGACGGGGCGGGCGCGGACTCGTCGAGGGCGTCCCAGCGCACGATGCGCTTCTGCTCCAGCTCCGGGGCGAGGGCGAAGGGCGAGTAGTCGCCCGACACCTCGTGCATCGGCGCGAGCGAGAGCAGCACCGCCAGCAGCACCGCCAACTGCTCGCGGGTCTCGAGGGTGGCGAGGTCGTCGGGCACCCGGGGCAGCGCCCGGCAGAGGGCGGCGTGGAAGGCGCGCGGCGCGTCGTCGGCCCGCAGCGCGTCGTCGCTCGCGTAGAGCCGCCCCACGAGCTCGCGGGCGTGGTCGATGAAGAGCTCCCAGGACGCCTCGGCCTCGATCGCCCAGGCGTGCCCCGGGATGGCGCCGAGGCCGCGGCGGGCGACGTCGCGGGGCGCGATCGCGTCGCCCAGGTCGAAGGTGCGCAGGCGCGCCTCGATGAGCCGCGCGGCCAGGCCGCGATCGCAGAAGCCGGACTGCGCGAAGTAGCTCGCGGGCGAGAGCAGCAGCCGGTACGCGTAGTCGTTGACCTCGAGCGTGCCGCGGGTGTGGGCGTGCAGCACCGCGCGCAGCGGGTGGCCGTAGGGGGTCGCGGCCGCGGCGAGCGCGTAGGCCTGCGCCAGCACGAAGTGAACGACCCCGAGGTGCTGGGCGAAGATCGAGAAGCGCGCGTCGAGCGCGTTGACCACCCGCCGGGCCCAGCCGAAGCGACCATCACCCGGCGCGATGGCGGCGCCGTCGATGGTGATGGGCCCCGGGCGGAGCCCCGACTCCGTGAGGGCGAAGCGCGCGACGGCCCCGCGGCCGGTGCCCTCGAAGGGGGTCGCGAGGTCGAGCGCGAAGGTGCGATCGTCCTCGCGCCGCAGGAGGAAGGGGTTGGGCCCCTGGACGCGCAGGCGCACGTACTCCGCGTCGTCCGTGCCCCCGCGCCACCCCTCGCCGTTGCCCTCGGGGTGGGGCAGCCCGGGGGTGTCGCTCGCCCACGGGATCGTCCCCTCGATGGGCGCGCGGCGGTGCAGCTCGAACGCGGCGCCCGCGAGCACGTAGTACGGCAGCACGTAGAGCCAGCCGAGGCGCCCCTCGGGCGGCGTCGGCGAGGCGACGAAGAGCCCCGCGGGCAGGTCGTCGCCGTAGCGCTCGCGCGCCGGGACGACACGCAGCGCCACCTCGCGGGGGTGAGCCCGGGGCACCCAGGTGTGCCGCGACCACTCCTCGATGGAGCGGCGCTGCAGCCTGCGCATCGCGAAGAGGGCGCGGATCTTCAGACGGTCGGTGACGCTCGGTTGCATGACGACGGGACGATACAGCCGAGGCCCTGCCGCTACGCCGCGCTCGACGGCGCGCCCGCGGCCTCGCGCCGCGGGTTGATCACGTTGCGCAGCGCGAGGATGCCGACCGGGCCCACGAGGGTCGTGAGGCCGATGATCACCCACATCACGCCCGGGTTGCGCGGTCCGGTGGGCGGGCAGTACGCCGTGAGCAGGCGCCCCGCGGTCATGGCGACGAAGAACTTCGCGAGGAAGTACGGCAGCACCGCGAGGCTCACGTAGGTCGCCTCGCGGCCGGGCGGCGCGATGGAGACGTTGTACTCGTAGCTGCGCGGCGACCAGAGCGCCTCGCCGATGGTGAGCACCACGATGGCCGTCACCTGGATGGCCGTCGACGAGCCGAGCGCGAAGATGAAGGGGCTCGCGGCGGTCACGAAGGCCCCGATCACGATGACCTTGAAGGCCGGCAGGTGGCGCGTGAACGCCGTGGTCACCGGCACGAAGAACAGGATCAGCACCGAGTTGAGCGCCCAGAGCCCGCCCCAGTCGAAGTCCTCGCCGCGCTCGCGGGTGATGAACTTCGGCCACGTCGCGTGCATGTGCACGAAGATCGCCTTCACCAGCACCAGGAAGGCGATGAGCAGCATGAAGCGCCAGAACGCCCGGTCGCGCACGACCTCGCCGAGCACCGCCAGGGGGCTCTTCTTCACGCCGCCCTCGCCGGGCGCCTCCGGGCGCGACGGCACGCCGGCGCGCTCGAGGGCCGCGTCGGAGCGCACGAAGAGCGTCGCCACGAAGGCGAACATGGCGGTGATGGTGCCGAGGCCGATGATGGCGCGGTAGGCGCTCATCGGGGTCGCGCCGACGAGCGGCAGCTCGATGGTACGCATCACGAGGTGGCGCGTGACGGGGTCGACGAAGAAGGCCTTGGTGCGGTCGATGAGCTGGCCCGACAGCACCCCGCCCACGTTGAGCGCGATGTAGAAGAACGAGAACGCGATCGCGACGGTGCGCTTGTTGGAGTACTTGTGCACCGCCGTCTGGAGCACCGGCGAGCCGCTCGCGAGCGCGAAGGCGTAGGCGATGAGCGCGGGGAGCGCGATGACCGCGGTGGACGACACGGACATCACCGCGCGGGTGAGCATCGCGGCGCCGAAGGAGAAGATGAGCGTGCGGCGGGTGCCCACCACGTCGGCGATGGAGCCCACCATGAACGCGAAGAGCGAGAGCAGCGCGCTGAAGACGCCGAACCAGTTGCTCGCGCGGTCGTCGCCGAAGTGGAAGTCGCTCGTGAGCCAGAGCGAGAGCACGGACATGAACGAGTACAGCCCGATGTACTCGAAGATGATCGCGACGTAGGTGAGCCAGAGCTCGCGCGGGCACTTCATGAGCTCGCGCAGGTCGTCCCAGTAGGAGCGTTTTTCGTCAGCGGAGACCGGGGTCGCAGGGCTGCTCACGGCGCGCACCGTATCACCCGTCCGGGGCCCTCCGACAAGCCCGGACGCAGCCCGCGCCGACCGACGACGTGGGCCCCGGGGAGGAGGGAGGAGAGCGGTGCGAGAGGGAGGGAGGGAGGGAGGGAGCGGGAGGCGATCAGAGCGGGGTGTAGCTGCTGCAGGAGCCCGCGTAGCCGCGGCGCGAGGAGGGGATGCTGTTGTTCATCACCCAGCCGATGCTCGCGCACTGGTACCAGTCGCGGTCGAAGCGGCTCTGGAGGCAGGCGCCCACGGCCATGTCGCGGCCGAGGGTGCCGCTGTAGCAGCGGCCGCTGCTCGTGGGGTTGGTCGGGGTGGTGCCGCCGCCGCTGAGCGGGTGCGTCGAGGCGCAGGCCCCGCGGCTGCCGCGGCCGGCGTACCAGGTGCCGCTTTCACACTGGTACCAGGCGCTGTCGAGGCGCGCCTCGACGCAGGTCTTCTCGGCCACCTCGCGGCCCAGGGTGGTGGAGAAGCAGCGCCCGCTGGAGGTGCCGCCGGAGAACGATCCCTGCGAGCCCGCCGGGCGCTCCCAGTGCCACGCCTCGCTCGGCACCGTGCGGCGGAAGCCGTAGCGCGACGCGTTGCGGGACATCCAGTTGTAGACCCCGGCGCTGCTGGTGTTGAGGTCGAGCGCGAGGCCGCTCTGGTGGTTGGAGTAGCCCGGCCGCGCCGCGAGGTTGCCGCGGCCCGCGAGGTACAGGTTGTAGAGGTAGCGCTGCTGGTCCATCGTGCGGAAGCCGCTGACGACGCTGATGCGAACGCCCGCCGAGGCCGCCGCCGCGCGCATCGCCCCGAAGGCCTGCGCCGTGCGCACCTCGACGAGCTTGCCGTCGACGGACACCACGCAGATGTTGGTGCGGTTGCCGCGGCTGTACCCGGCCGCCGCGCGACAGCCCGTGGTGGCGTCCACCGCGGTGCCCGTGCCGTCGACGTTGGTGGTGCTGCCCTCGCCGTCGAAGGCCGGCGCCAGGTGTCCGACGTTGCCGTCGGTCTCCGCCGTGGGGGCCACGAAGTCGTTGCCGGGCTCTTCGGCGCCGTCCGGGCGCACGCCCGCGGCCTGCTCGGCCTCGGTGATGTCCGTGTCGGGGACGAAGCCCGCCATCGTCACGACCGGCGCCGGGGCGTCGTCGGTGTTGGGCGCGCACGCCGTCATCGCGATGGCCACCGAGAGCATCCAGCGGGCAGAGGTCTCGGAACGGGTCGGGGTTCGCATCACGGTCTCCATGGGGTTCGGTGTCGGGGAGGAGCACTGCACTCCGCGGGCCAGCGCAGGGTGACACGGCCACCCCGGGAATTGCCGGGGAATGCACACCATCCGACCGAGCGCAGGGGTGGGAGGGTGTTGACCATCCCACGGGCGGCCCGTGGGACTCCCCTGACCACGCCACCATGCGCCTTGCCTCGACGGAGGCGGTGAACGTACCGTCCGCGCGCCTCCCCGCTGGACATCGTTTCCCCCTTTGAAGGACCCCTACGCCATGGCCGTCATCAACGCGCACATCACCGGCACCGTCTGGAAGATCGAAGTGAAGGTCGGCGACGTCATCGAGGCCGGCACCGTCGTCGCCATCCTCGAGTCGATGAAGATGGAGATGCCCGTCGAGTCCGAGGACGGCGGCACCGTCACCGCCATCCACGTCGCCGAGGGTCAGGCCGTGCACGAAGACGCCCCGCTGGTCACCGTCGGGTGACCGTCGCCCGGCGGCTGTGGCGCTCTCCGGCGCTGCGGTTCCTCGCGCTGGGCGCCGCCCTCTTCGGCCTCGAGTCCCTCGCGCAGGCCCGGCGCTCGCCCGAGCGCGCGATCACGGTCCCGCGCGCCACCGCCCTCGCCCTCCGCGCCGAGCTGCGCGACCGGCTCCACCGCGAGCCCACCCCCGCCGAGCGCCGCGCCCGCCTCGAGGCCTGGGCCGACGACGAGCGCCTCTACCGCGAGGCCCTCGATCGCCGCGTGTGGGAGGGCGACCCGGTGCTCCGCCAGCGCCTCGTCGAGCGCGCCCGCTGGGTGCTCCGCGGCGAGGCCGCCCCGGAGCCCACGCCCGCCGAGCTCGCCGCCACCCTCGCCCGCCACCCCGATCGCTACGCCGTGCCCGCGCGGGTGAGCTTCACCCAGGTCTTCGTGTCCCGCGCACGGCACCCCGCGGACGCGCCCGCCGTCATGGCCGCCCTCGCCGACGCCATCGCCCGCGGCGACGATCCCAGCGCCCTCGGCGACGCAGCCCCCTTCGGCCGCGACGCCGCCCTGCGCAACGCCGCCAGCCTCGCCGCGGAGTACGGCGGAGCCTTCGCCGACGCCCTGCGCGAGCTCCCCGTGGGCGCCTGGTCGCCGCCCATCGAGACCCGCTTCGGCGTGCACCGGGTGAGGGTCACCGCGCGCACCGACCCGGGCGCCCTCACCGTCGCCCAGGCCGGCGCCCGCCTCGTCGCCGACTGGCGCGACGACCAGCGCGAGGCCCTCGACGCCCGCGCCCGCCGCGCGCTGCGCGACCGACGCCCGCTGCGCCTCGAAGCGGGAGAGCCGCCGTGAGGCCCATCTGTCTCGAGGCGCCGCTGAGCCCGTCACCGCGTGTTGAAACACGCGGTGACGGGCTCGGCGGCACCGTCGAAAGGGGCGGCCGTGAGGCCGCGCGCCCTCGCCCTCGGGCTGCTCTTACACAGCACCGTAAGCGCCGCCCACGGGCGCGACCCCGAGGTGGTCACCCTGGAGGAGTCCGCCGACGGAACGGTCACCGTCGGCGTGCGCGTCGACGACGACCCGGCGCGGGTCGGGGCGGCGTGGTCCTTCGCGCTGTCGCCGCGGTGCCGGGTGCTGGACGCCCCGGCGCGCGTCCCCGAGGTGCGCGGCGAGCGCTGGCGGTGGCGCGTCGACTGCGGCCCGCGCGGCCTCGACGGGGTCACCGTCGACAGCCTCGGCTCGGCCCACGAGACCCTGGTGAGCGTGCGCCGCCGCGATGGCTCGTCCCTCGCCCGCACCCTTCGCCCCGCGGCGCCCGCGATGGTGGTGCCCGACGCCCGCGAGCCCAGCCCCCCGTGGTGGGACACCGCCCGGTCCTTCGTGGGCCTCGGCGCGGCGCACCTCGCGACGGGCCCCGACCACCTGCTCTTCCTGGCCCTGCTGCTGGTGCGGGTGCGAGGCACCCGGGCGCGCGTCGCGGCGGTGTCGGCCTTCACCGCGGGCCACGCGCTCACCCTCGTGCTCGCAGCGCTGGTGGTCGTGCCGGTGTCCGCCGCGTGGGTGGAGGCCCTCATCGCCGGGAGCGTGTGGCTCCTGGCCGCGGACACCTGGCGCGCGCTCTCGGAGGGCGAGCGCGACCCCGCGGGGGCGGGCGCGGCGGTCCTCCCGGCGGCCTTCGGGCTGGTGCACGGGCTGGGCTTCGCGGAGGGGCTGCGCGCCGCGGGGATGCGCCCCGGCGAGCGGGTGCTCGCGCTGGCGGGCTTCAACGTGGGCGTCGAGGCCGCGCAGCTCGCGGCCGTGCTGGCGGCGATGGCGGTGGGGCGCCTCGCGGCGGGGCGCGCGCCGTGGGGTGCGCGGGCGGTGACGGCGGTCGCGGGCGTGGCGGGCGGATGGTGGCTGACGGCGAGGGTCGTCGCGCTGGCGGCGGGGTGACGGGAATGCGGGAGGGCGCGGACGGCGTTGGGCGGTGGACGTGGCGGCGATGAGCGCGAGGCGATGGTCACCGTGGGCGGCGCTGGCCGTGGCGCCGCTGGTGTGGCTGCCCGCGCGGGAGCGGCAGGGACCCCTGACGGCAGCGAGCGTGCGCGCGCCCGAGGTGACGCACATCGAGCCCGAGGGGGCGCGGTGCGAGGGGGTGATGATCGCCGGGGAGTGCCTGCGCCCGCGCTGCGCAGTGGGCGAGCTCGACCTGGACGGGTTCTGCCTGCCGACGGCGGGCGCGGTGGCCGACGAGGGCGCGGCCGTGGTCACCAACGCGCACACCGAGCGCACCGGGCGGCGGGTGATCTACGAGCACATCCCGCGGCGGCCGGAGGTGCCCGAGCACTACGACCGCTACGTGTACCCGGTGCCCACCGAAGGCGGCCACGCGGTGTCGTCGGGCTACGACCTCGACCGCCCGGACGCCCAGCAGCGGCGCGGCGCCGGGCTCCACGCGACGGGCCACGGCGGGGTCGACCTGCCGCAGCCGCGGGGGACGCCCGCCCGGGTGGTGAGCCTGCGCGGCGAGCAGGGCGACCCCGAGGTGGTCTACGTGGGGCGGCTCTTCGGCACGACGGTGCTGCTGCGCCAGGTGGTGCGCGAGGGCGAGACGCTCTGGACCTACCTGACCCTGTACGGCCACCTCGACGCGCCGGCCCAGGGGCTGGCGCGGGGGATGTTCGTGCGGCCGGGCGCGGTGGTGGGCTACGTGGGCGACAGCGGCGCGGAGGGCTTCGTGCACCTGCACTACGAGGTGCGGCGGGTGCGCGCGGGGGTCGACGTGATGCGGGAGGACATCGCGCGGGTCACGGAGCAGGAGGTGAGCGTCCCCTGCGACCCGCGCAACGTGCTGCCGTGGCGCTGAGGCGCTTCAGCGGTAGTAGCCGAAGGAGAGCAGGTAGTCGGGGACGGTGGTGGTGCTCCGGAGGCCGGTGACGCAGACGGCGTAGCTGCCCGCCGAGACGTTGCGCGCGTTGGTCTGCACCGTCGGGTTGAGCATCGGGCAGAGCCCGAAGCCGTCGGAGTCGTCCTGGGAGGTGACGGTGCTGCTGCCCGTGCCCGAGGCGGCCAGCCGGTACAGGGTGATCACCGGGTCGGCGCCCCCAATCGGGCAACCCGGCGCCATGGGGAGCTGCACCTGCGCGTAGATCGAGGCGCCCGCCGGCACCGTGAGCCCGAAGCAGTCGCGGTCGCCCGCGGTGATGCTCCCGGTGAAGGCCGCGCCCGTGGTCGAGGTCGTCATCGGCGGGTTGATCGGGTTGTTGTCCTCGGCCTCGGCCTGGGCCCTGGCGCACGAGCCCGCGGTGGCGCTCGTGGCGACGCAGCCCTCGCCCGTCGGGCAGAGGGTGCTGCGGCCGGTCCAGTCGCAGGTCGCCCCCGAGGCCACCGTGCTCAGGCACCACCCCTCGTTGGTGTACGCCGACGAGCAGGTCAGGGACGTGTTGCAGCGCGGCGCGTCGGCGCGGCAGAAGTTGCCCGCCCCGCCGTCGGCCACGCAGATCATGCCGCCGCCCGACGCGAGGCAGCGGCTGCCGCTCGCGCACACGCTCGCCGCCGTGCACGCCCCGCCCACCGGCACGGCCATCACGCAGCGCGAAGCCGTCGCGGTCTGCGTGCCATTGCAGCCGAGGCCCGCGTCGCAGGCCATGCCCGAGGCGCGGCAGCGGCCGTTGAGGCTGCCGTCGGCCACGCAGACCGCGGAGAGGCAGGTGCTCCCGGCGACGCAGATGCTCCCGGTGGGGCACGCCCCGCCGACGGCCACGGCCATCACGCAGCGCGAGGCCGTCGCGGTCTGCGTGCCGGTGCAGCCGAGGCCCGCGTCGCAGGCGACGCCCGACGCGCGGCAGCGGCCGTTGGCGGTGCCGTCCGCCACGCAGGTGGTGTTGCCGGCCACGGTGAGGCAGGTGCTCCCGGTGACGCAGGGGTCGCCCGTGCCGGCGGCGTCGCAGGCCGCGCCCACGGCGATGGTGCCCCGGCAGCGCGAGGACGTGCTGCTGACCGCGCCGCTGCACACCAGGGTGGCGTCGCAGGCCATGCCGGTGCTCCGGCAGCGGCCGCCCGCGGTGCCCTCGGCGACGCAGGTGCTGGCGCCCGACGCGGTGATGCAGTGGCTCCCGGCGGCGCACACGTTGGCGGCACCCGCGGGGTCGCAGGCCCCGCCGACGGCGACGGTGGCCCGGCAGCGCGAGGCGGTGCTGGTGACCGCGCCGCTGCAGGTGAGGCCCGCGTCGCAGGCGAGGCCCGCGCTGCGGCAGCGGGCGCCCGCGGTGCCGTCCGCGAGGCAGGTGCCCACGGTGGTCGAGGTGCCCGTGGGGACGCAGCGCAGGGCCGCGACGCAGGGGGCCGGGGTGACCTCCCGCGGGTCGCACGCGGCGCCGGTCATCCCGGGGTACACCTCGGTCACCGTGAGCGCGAAGGCGCCCGTCGGGGTGGTGGTGGAGGCGCCGTCGTAGCCGGCCACGATGATGTACACGGGCGTGCCCGCGGTGACCGCCGCGGAGGTGGTGAACACCGACGAGAACCCGCGCGGGTCGTTGCCGCTGTCGTCGTCGCAGCCGAGGCCGCTGTTGCCGCTCGGGAGCGACGCGCACGCGGCCTGCGCCCAGACGACGGTGTCGAGGTTGACGGCGGTGCCCGCGTTGTCCGTCGACACCCGCAGGCGGACCCCCGCGCGGGGCACGTACCGGAACGCCACCTGGTGACCGATGGAGCTCGCGGAGCCGCAGGCCGGGCGCAGCGGCGCCGAGCGGCCCGTCGAGGCGTTGCTCCCCGTGTAGCTGGTGGTCTCGCCCGCGAGGGTGCCCATCGCGTTGAGGTCGATGACCGCCGAGGTCGCGCAGGGGTCGTAGGCCGGGCCCGTGTCGAGCGGACCGGTGTCGCGCACGCCCGTGTCGAAGGCGCCGGTGTCGCGCACGCCGGTGTCGCGCGCGCCGCTGTCGACGGTGGGCACGTCGCGCCCCAGGTCGGTCGCCACGGCGTCGCGCAGCCCGGCGTCGCGCAGCCCGGCGTCGACGACCGCGGCCTCTCGCGGGACGTCGGTCACGCCGCGGTCGGTGGGTGCGCCGGCGTCGCGGGCGCCGCCCGCATCGAGCGCGGCGCCGACGTCGTCCGGGCCGACGTCCTCCGTGGCCTCCGCGTCGGAGCCCACGTAGATAAGGTCGGCTGGCTCGACGGCGCAGCGGGTGAGGAGGCAGCCGAGGGCGAATCCGAGAGCACGCCGGGTGCGCATGATCCGTCTATATCATCGCGGTTTCGTCGATCGTCGGCTGCTCGGTGATTTCGGTGATACAACGCAGCGGTGTCGGCTCGTCGGTCGCGTCTCCTGGTCGGCGCACTGCTCGCGGTGGTGGGCATCGTGGCGCGCGCCACCCCCGCGCAGGCGTACCCCTTCGGCCGGCGCCTCTCGCTGCGCGGCGAGGGCACTGTCGCCGCCCTCGTGGGCTCCACGGCGAACGAAAACTACTCGACGGGCTTCCTCGCGCGGGTCTTCGTCGGCCTCACCCTCATCGACCCGCTGTCGTTTCAGGTCTCGGCCCTGGAGGGGATCTTCCCGTCGCGCACCCTCCCCACCTCGCTCAACACCAACTTCATGGCCGGGCTTCGCTTCGAGCCGCGCACGGTGCGCCCCGAGGGGAGGATGTTCGTCGACTTCAACGCGGGCCTGGCCACCTCGGGCTTCAACCAGCGCTTCGCGTTCGACTTCGGGCTGGGGTGGGAGTTCCAGCTGTCGCGGTACTTCTACCTGGGCCCGGTGATCCGGTACTCGCACATCGTGCAGCCGGACGACCTGCCCGGCATGGACGACGGCGACGCGCACTACCTCTCCTTCGGCGTGAGCCTCTTCGTCCGCCCCTTCCCCACCCCCGCGGTGCGCCGCGGGCGCCTCGTGGTCATCGGCCTCGGCAACGAGCCCGACGGCGACTACGACGGCGTGCCCGACTCCCTCGACCAGTGCCCGCTGGTGGTCGAAGACCACGACGGCTTCGAGGACGAGGACGGCTGCCCCGACCTCGACGACGACAACGACGGCCTCCCGGACTCCGAAGACCGCTGCCCCCGGGCCGCGGAGACCGTCAACGGCTACGAGGAAGAGGACGGCTGTCCCGACGAGCTCCCGGGCTCGCGCGAGCGCATCGAGTGGGACGGCAACTCCATCCGCCTGCGGCAGCGGGTGTACTTCGCCGTCGGGCGCTGGCAGGTGCCGCCGCTGTTCAACCCGATCCTCAGCGAGCTCGGGGACTTCCTGGTGGCGCACCCGGAGATCCGCCGGCTGCGGGTGGAGGGCCACGCCGACGACCGCGGCACGCGCCGCGAGGGCTTCTCGCTCTCCCTGCGCCGCGCGCAGAGCGTGGTGGCCTTCCTCGTCGAGCGGGGCGTCTCCGCCGCGCGCCTCGAGCCCGTGGGCTACGGCGACACCGCGCCGCTCGACCGCGCGCACGACGAGGTCACCCGCGCCCGCAACCGCCGCATCGAGTTCATCATCGCCGAGGGCCCGCTCGGGCGTGCGCCCCCGCCGCCCGACGGCGTGTGGACCCCGGCGACCAACGCGGTCGTGCTCCCCTCGCCCGGCCCGACGCTCCCCGTCACCCCACCACCGAGCGAAGCCCCGCCCCCATGATCGGTCTCATCATCAACCCCAACTCGCGCAAGAACCGCAACCGCCGGGGTCGCGTCGCGCGCTTCGAGAAGGTGCTCGGCAAGCGCGGGCGCGTCATCGAGACGCCCTCCGTCGACGCGATCATCCCCGCCCTCAAGACCTTCGCGGCCGAGGGTCGCCGCTACTGGATCGCCGACGGCGGCGACGGCGCCCTCCACTGGATGATCAACGAGGCCGTCCGCTTCTTCGGCGCGGCGCGCGCCGCCGAGGCCGCCATCTACATGCCCACGGGCGGCGGCTCGGTCGACTTCGTCGCGAAGTACCTGAAGCTCGACGGCGACCCCCTCGCCCTCGTCGGGCGGCTCGCCGAGCAGGTCGCCGAGGGGCGCGCCCCGGCCACCCGCGACGTGCCCTCGCTGCTGCTCCAGGGGCGCCAGGTGGTCTACGGCGACGAGCCCACGGACTTCCGTCGCTACGGCTTCGGCAACGCGCTCGCCGGCTACGGCGCCAACTTCTACGGCCCGCTGTACCGCGGCGAGGGCAAGCACGGCCCGGCGCAGATCGCTCGGCACATCGCCTCCGCCTTCGGCGCCGCCGCCCTGCGCAGCGCCTTCTCTGGTCCCCTCGCGGCCCTCAAGCCCCCCGCGGTGCGCCGCGCCGAGGACGACTACCTCCGCCCCCTTCACGCCGAGGTGCGCATCGACGACGCCGTGCTGCGCGGCGACGACGGCAAGGCCATCCACACCCACACGGCCCTCAACTGCGCCTCGCTCCCGCTCAACCTCGCGGACATCATGCGGGTCTTCCCGAAGGCCGAGGCCGGGCACATGCACGTGCACGCGGGCGACGTGAGCGCCACCGAGATGGCCCGGGCCTTCCCCGGGCTGATGACCGGGCGCTCGGTCAACCACCTCCTCGCCAACGCCTACGACGGCCCCGCGACCTCGATGGAGGTCAGCTGCCTCGACGGCGACGAGATGACCCCGGTGATCGACGGCGAGCTCTTCTACCGCATCACCTCGCTGCGCATCACGATGGGCCCGATGTTCCGGATGGTGTCGCCGTAGCCGCCCGGTCGCGGAGCGTCTGAAAACAGGGGACTGGTGCTGGCACGGCGCAGGGCGGCGGAGAAGCCCCGCGCGCGCACCCCGCGGTGTGTGATACCGCATCGGGTATGCGTCTGCTCCGACTGCGCTCGTTCGCCGCCACGGCCTCCCTGGCCGCCACCCTGTTTGCGCCTACCGCGCATGCCATCTGGCCCCCGACGGCCGACATGACCGCGGAGGACCTCTCTCGCTCCGAGAACTGGCCCAACGACCCCGGCTACGCCTACACCGAGCGCGGTGGGGGCCAGTGGTACTGGTGGAGCTGGGTGCCGCAGGCGACCCGCGCGGTCGCCGGGTTTCGCGCCCAGGAGATCCCGCTGGGCGTGGGCAACAACGTCGACCGCGCCTGGGGCATCACCATCGGCGACCCCCGGGTGATGATCGCGGTGCTCGACTCGGGCATCAACTGGGAGAACGACGACCTCATCAACAAGGTCGCGCTCAACACCGCCGAGCTCCCGATGCCGATGGGCGCCACCACCCACGACGCCAACGGCGACGGGGTCGTCACGGTGGCCGACTACCTCCAGGACACCCGCATCACCTGCGGCGTCGCGGGCATGCCGCGCAACCAGTTCGCGTGCCGCGGCGCCGACGGGATGCCCAACGACCCCAACGGCAACGGCGTGCTCGACGGCGGCGACCTCATCCGCACCTTCTCGGACAGCACCGACGCCGACAACAACGGCTACGTCGACGACATCGCCGGCTGGGACTTCTTCCACGACGACAACGACCCCGCGGACGACACCCGCTTCGGCCACGGCACCGGCGAGGCGCGCGACTCCACCGCGGAGGCCAACAACGGCCGCGGCGGCGCCGGCGGCTGTCCGCGCTGCCTGTTCATCCCCACCCGCGTGGGCGACAGCTTCATCACCGACGTGACCGACTTCGGCCAGGCCGTGGTGTACGCCGTCGACCGCGGCGCGAGCGTGGTGCAGGAGGCCCTCGGCACCCTCAACCAGTCGCGCTTCGCGCAGGCCGCGATCGACTACGCGTACAACCACAACGTCGTCATCATCGCGAGCGCGGCCGACGAAAACTCCCGGCATCACAACATGCCCGGCACGGCCAACCACACGGTCTACACGCACGCCATCCGGTACGACTCGGAGAACGTCAACAGCGCGACGACCTTCCTCAACTTCAACAACTGCACCAACTACGGCGCGCAGCTGGTGCTCTCCGTGGGCGCCATCAGCTGCTCCTCCGCCGCGGTGGGCCTGAGCTCCGGCATGGCGGGGCTCATCTACTCCGCCGCCCTCTCGCGCAACCTCTCGCCCGCCCTCAGCGCCGAGGAGGTCAAGCAGCTGCTCACGATGACCACCGACGACGTCAACGTGCCGGAGAGCCAGCCGACGCACCCGATGTTCGACCGGACGAAGTACCCGTCGCTGCCGGGCTGGGACCAGCGCTTCGGCTACGGCCGCACCAACGCCCGCCGCTCGCTGGAGTGGGTGCGCGACGGCAAGATCCCGCCGGAGGTGGACATCACCTCGCCGCGGTGGTTCACGGTCTTCGACCCCGACCGCCCGGCGCAGCAGACGCTTCGCATCGAGGGCCGCATCGCCGCGCGCCGCGCGCCGCGCTTCGATTACACCATCGAGTATGCCCCCGGCGTCGAGCCCGCGGACACCGCCTGGGTGATGGT
Source organism: Myxococcales bacterium (assembly GCA_030652255.1). Classification (GTDB taxonomy): domain Bacteria; phylum Myxococcota_A; class Polyangia; order Polyangiales; genus SCUS01. The sequence goes on from JAUSAZ010000196.1 coordinate 58,155, forward strand.
GCGCCGCGAGACCAACGTCACCGCCGCGGTCACCGACCGCCTGGCCGACATCGACCTCCGCACGCTCAACATCAACAACCCCGGCGAGGTGGAGAACCGCTACACCCTCACGGTGCGCATCCGCGTCACGGCGCACTACGACGCCCCCGTCGGCGACGTGCCCGGCGAGGTGCGCCGCGCCTTCTACGTGCACCGCGACCCGACGGTGATGCCCGGCTTCCCGATCGACCTCGGCAGCGGCGGCGAGAGCTCGCCGCACCTCGTCGACCTCAACGGCGACGGCTCGCGCGAGATCATCTTCGCCACCTCCGACGGCGAGGTGCACGCCTTCCGCGCCGACGGCACCGACCTCCCGGGCTGGCCGGCCTTCACCCGCCTCGCCCAGGGCTACGACCCCACGCGCACCCCGAGCTACCTCGGGAGCCGCGCCTTCCAGCCCGTCGCCGGCGGGCGCCCCCCGATGGACCCGGCGGTGGTGCGCGAGGCCGTGATGGCCACGCCCGCCATCGGCGACCTCGACGGCGACATGCGCCCCGAGGTGGTCGTCGGCACCTACGCCGGGACGATCCATGTGTTCCGCGCCGACGGCACGCCCTACGGCAGGGGCTTCCCCTACACCCTCCCCGACGTGCCGAGCTCGGCGACCTCGCCGCGGGCCATCCAGGCGCGCGGGATGTTCGGCGACCCGGTGCTGGCCGACCTCGACGGCGACATGCGCCCGGAGATCGTCTTCGGCGCCTTCGACGGCAAGGTGTACGCGCTCGACTCGATGACCGGCATGGTCAAGTCGGGCTTCCCGGTGGTGGTGACCTTCCCGGAGCCCAACACGGCCCGCAACCGCGTCTTCGGCAGCGTGGGCATCGGCGACATGGACGGCGACCGCCGCCCGGACATCGTCTCGGTGTCGAGCGAGGGCCTCAACGGCGACAACAACCTCGGCGCCGTCTACGTGATCTACGGCGACGGCAACAACCACGCGGGCGGGCCCTTCCACCCCAACTGGCCCATCCCCTACCTGTCGTTCAACTTCTTCCCGCTGGTGGGTGAAGGCGTCTCGTCGTCGCCCGCCATCGCCGACCTCGACGGCGACGGCCGCGACGAGCTCGCCCTCGTGGGCACCGGCAACGCGGTGGTCACCCTGGCGCGCGGCGTCCAGCCGCCGCACGTCGCCCGCCCGTCGCCGCAGTCCCTCGCCACCGTCGTCCCGGTGCGCACCGCGATGCGCGGCCGGCTCACCAACGTCGAGACCTCGCAGGTGTCCTTCATCCCGGCCTTCTCGCTGGGATCCTTCGGGGACATGACCAACGACGGCGTGCCGGACTACGTCATCACCGGCGCGAGCCTCAACCTCGCGATCAACCTCGCGGGCGGCGGCCGCGCCTTCCCCATCGAGCACCTCGCGGCGGCCTTCAACGGCCGCGACGGAAACTCGCTCCCCGGGTTCCCGCGGCTCATCGAGGACTACACGTTCTTCTTCAACCCCTCGATCGCGGACGTGGGCGGCGACGCCTATCCCGAGGTGATCATCGGCACCGGCGGCTACTACCTCCACGCCTTCGACGGCTGCGGCCGCGAGCCCGAGACGTGGCCGAAGTTCACCGGCCAGTGGATCATCGCCAACCCCGCCGTCGGCGACCTCCGCGGCATGGGCCAGCAGCAGCTCGTGTCGGGCACCCGCTCGGGCTTCCTCTGGGCGTGGACCACCCCGACGCAGGCCGCGACCGCCAGCGTGCAGTGGCCCACCCACCGGCACGACCAGGCCAACACGGGCAACTGGGGCACCGCGCTCAACCAGGGCGTGCGCCGCGTGCCCAACCTCGCGGCGCTCGAGTGCCCGCTGCCCCCGGAGCCCGACGCCGGGACGCCCACCGACGACGCCGGCGCCGTGAGCGACGCCGCCGTGGTCGCCGACGCGGGCGCCCCCCCCGCCGACGCTGGCAGCCCCACCGTCGGAGGCGACGGCTGCGGCTGCCGCACCGCCCCCGCCAGCGCGCCCCGCGCGGGCCTCCTGGCGATCGGCCTCGCGATGCTCGCCGTGCGTCGCCGCCGCCGCGCCGCCTGATCGCGCGCACCCTCACCCTACCGACTCCCGTTCAACTCCCCCTCGCGTCGGCGGATGCCCTTCCGGTAGCATCCGCGCACGATGCGTCACCCCCACCGTTGGTTCTCTCGCGGACTGGGCCTCGCGCTCGGCCTCGGGGCTTTGCTCACCACCCCGCGGCCCGCAGAAGCGATCTGGCCGCCTCGCCCGGAGATGACGGCGAACGACCTGTCGATGATGGCCAACTGGCCCAACGACCCGGGCTACGCGGGCCAGTGGGAGCACTGGTCGTGGGTGCCCGGGATGAACCTCACGGTGCCCGGCTTCCGCACCGAGGAGACCGCGCTCGGCACGGGCAACAACACCGACCGCGCGTGGGCCATCTCCACCGGCGACCCGCGGGTGCTCATCGCGGTGCTCGACTCCGGGGTCAACTGGGACAACGACGACATCGTCAACAAGATCGCCCTCAACACCGCGGAGCTCCCGCTCCCGGAGGGCGCGACGATCTACGACGCCAACGGCGACGGGCTCGTGAACATCCTCGACTACCTCCGCGACGCCCGCGTGACCTGCGGCACCGGCCCGGTGAGCGGGCGCAACCCGCGGCGCTGCCAGGGGGCCGACGGGATGCCCAACGACCCCAACCGCAACGGCGTGCTCGACCCGGGCGACCTCATCCGGGTGTTCTCCGACGGCACCGACGCCGACCGCAACGGCTACGTCGACGACATCGCCGGGTGGGACTTCTTCCAGGACGACAACGACCCGGCGGACGCCACGCGCTTCGGCCACGGCACCGGCGAGATGCGCTGGAGCGCCGCGGAGACCAACAACGGCATCGGCGACGCCGGGGACTGTCCCCGCTGCATGCTCATCCCCATCCGCGCGGCGGACAGCTTCATCGGCGAGGTGGACGACTTCGCGCAGGGCGTCGTGTACGCCGTCGACCGCGGCGCGCTCGTGGTGCAGGAGGCCCTCGGAACGCTCGACAACAGCACCTACGCGATGCGCGCCATCGACTACGCGTACGCCCGCAACGTGCCCGTCATCGCCAGCGCCGCGGACGAGAACTCGCGCCACCACAACGTGCCGAGCACCAACAACCACACGCTGACGGTGCACGCGATCCGCTACGACACCGAGACCCTCACCCGCAGCACGACCTTCCTCAACTTCAACAACTGCACCAACTACGGCGCGCAGCTGGTGCTCTCCGTGGCGGGCACCGGGTGCTCGTCCGAGGCCACCGGCCACACCGCCGGCCACGCGGGCCTGCTCCAGTCGTACGCGCTCGAGCGCAACCTGATGCCGCGGCTCTCGGCCGAGGAGATCTACCAGCTGCTCGCCCGCACCACGGACGACATCAACATCCCGGAGAGCCAACCGACCCATCCGATGCACGACGACACCAAGTACCCGTCGCTGCCGGGCTGGGACCAGCGCTTCGGCTACGGTCGCACCAACGCGCGCCGCGCCATCGAGTGGCTGCGCGACGGCAAGATCCCGCCGGAGGTGGACATCACCTCGCCGCGGTGGTTCACGGTCTTCGACCCCGACCGCCCTGCCCAGCAGACGCTGCGCATCGAGGGCAGCATCGCCGCCCGCCGCGCGCCCCGCTACGACTACACCGTCGAGTACGCGACCGGCGTCGAGCCCGCGGACACCGCCTGGGTGATGGTGCGCCGGGAGACCAACGTCACCGCGCCGGTCACCGACCGCCTCGCCGAGATCGACCTCCGCACGCTCAACATCAACAACCCCGGCGAGCGCGCCAACCGCTACACCCTCTCGGTGCGCATCCGCGCCGTGGCCCACTACGACGCGCCCGTCGGCGACGTGCCCGGCGAGGTGCGCCGCGCCTTCTATGTGCACCGCGACGGCACCGTGCTGCCCAACTTCCCCATCGACGTGGGCGGCTCCGGGGAGAGCTCGCCCAAGACCGTCGACCTCGACGGCGACGGCTCGCGCGAGATCATCTACGGCACCGCCGACGGCGACGTGCACGCCTTCCGCGCCGACGGCACGGAGCTCCCGGGTTTCCCCGCGCACACCGTGCCCCTCTACGGCATGCGCTCGACGCACGCGACCAACTACATCAACAGCGCGGCGTACTCGGGCGCGTCGCCCGCCATCGACGCGGGGCAGATCTTCGACCCGGTGGTGGCCACGCCCGCGGTGGGCGACATCGACGGCGACGGGACGCCCGAGATCGTGGTCAACAGCTACCACGGCACGGTGCACGTCTTCCGGCGCGACGGCACCGCCTACGGCCGCGGGTTTCCCTTCGCGCTGCCGGACGTGCCGAGCGCGATGACCGCGCCCGACCGCATCCTCCAGCGCGGGCTCTTCTGCTCGCCGGTCATCGCCGACCTCGACAACGACTCGCGCCCGGAGATCATCTTCGGCGCGATGGACGGCAAGGTCTACGCGCTCGACTCCATGACCGGCGCGGTGAAGCCGGGCTACCCCGTGGTGATCCACTTCCCCGAGGAGGGCACGGAGTACAACCGGGTGTTCGGCAACGTGGGCGTCGGCAACTTCAACGGCGACAACATCCCCGACCTGGTGGTGGTGTCGAACGAGAAGCTCCGCGGCGACAACAACACCGGCGCCATCTACCTGGTGCACGGCGACGGCAACAACCACGCGGGCGGCCCCTTCCACCCCAACTGGCCCATCGCCGTCACGTCCTTCAACTTCTTCCCGCTGGTGGGCGAAGGCGTCTCCGGCGCGCCGCCCATCGCGGACATCGACGGCGACGGCCGCGACGAGATCGCCTTCACCGGCAACGCTCTTCCCACCATCGCCTTCGTGCGCGGCGAGCAGGCCGCCATGGGCCGCCGCCCGGCGCTCAACTCGCTCAACCGCGTGGCGCTCGCGCAGACCTCCCGCCGCGGCGCGCTCACCAACAACACGACGCAGATCGTGTCCTTCGCCAACGTGTTCAGCATGGGCTCGTGGGGCGACCTCGACGGCGACAACAGCCCCGACTACGTGATCTCCGGCGCCGAGCTCAACCTCGCCATCAACCTCGGCGGCGGCGGCCGGGCGCGCCCCTTCTTCCACCTCGTGGGCGCCTTCCGCGGCCGCGACGGCACGGTGCTCGACGGCTTCCCGCAGCTGCTCGAGGACTACACCTTCTTCATGAACCCCGCGATCGCCTCCATCGACGGCGACCCGTACCCCGAGCTCATCCTCGGCACCGGCGGCTACTTCCTCGAGGCCTTCGACGCCTGCGGCCGCACCCCCGAAGGGTGGCCCAAGTTCACCGGCCAGTGGATCATCCCCTCGCCCGCCCTCGGCGACCTCGACGGCGACCACACCATGGAGATCGTCAGCGGCACCCGCGGCGGCCAGCTCTGGGCGTGGCGCACCCGCGGCGACGACCGCACCGCCAACGTGCAGTGGGAGAGCTTCCGCCACGACAACCGCAACACCGGCAACTACGGCGCCCCGCTCTCGCAGGGCGTGCGCGGCGTCGGCGACGCCGGGGCCGTGGTGTGCCCCATCCCCCCGGAGCCCGACGCGGGCGTCGAGCCCACGGACGGGGGCAACCCGATCGCGGACGCGGGCGTCGACAGCGGCGCCACGACCCCGCCGACGACCACCGACGGCGGGTGCAGCTGCCGCGCCGCCGGGGGCGCCCCGGGCCGCGGCCTCGCACCGGTGGGCCTCCTCGGCCTCGGGCTCGTCGCGACCCTGCGCCGCCGCCGCCGCCGCGCCGCCTGACCCTCCGCCCCGCCGCCGCTGCGCCCCGTGTCGGACGCGGCGGCACACGCCCTCCCGCGGCGGCACAGCGCCCCTCCCCCCCGTCGAGGGGCGCCAGATTCATACATTGAAGAGTAAAGATTTCCTGGCGCATGATCGGCGTCGCCCCGTCGTCGCAGCGCCGGGAGCGCGCCGTCCCACGCCCGCACCGGAGGAGATTCCCGCATGGTTGCACCCAACGCCGCGCCGAGGACCTCGACCGCCGCGCCCCCGCGCCGCGTCGGCCGCTACGACCTGCTCACCGAGCTCGGGCGCGGCGGGATGGCCAGCGTGTACCTCGCGCGGGGCTTCGGGAGCGCGGGCTTCGAGCGCCTCGCGGCGGTGAAGCTGCTGCACCGCGGGCTCTGCGCCGACCCGGACTTCGTGGAGATGTTCCTCGACGAGGCGCGGGTGGCGGCGCGGCTGCATCACCCCAACGCCACGGCCATCACCGACGTCGGCGCGGAGGGATCGCAGCTCTACATGGTGATGGACTACGTCGAGGGCGACACCCTCCACGCCGTGCAGTGCGCCGCCGCGGCCCTGCACCGCGCGGTGCCCCTCGGCATCGCCCTTCGGGTGGCCCTCGACGCGCTCGCTGGCCTCGACGCCGCCCACGAGCTCCGCGGCTCGGACGGCGCGCCGCTCGGGTTGATCCACCGCGACGTCACCTCGCAGAACGTGCTCATCGGCGTCGACGGCGCGGCCCGCCTCGTCGACTTCGGCATCGCGCGCGCGGCGTGCCGCACGGGCATCACCACCGTCGGCGTGCTCAAGGGCAAGCTGCCCTTCATGGCCCCCGAGCAGATCCGCGGCCGCCCGGTCGACCGACGCGCCGACCTCTTCTCCATGGGCGTCACGCTCTGGGAGACCATCGCGCTGCGCCGGTGCTTCCCCTCGCGCGAGGGCGCGCTGCTCTCGCGCCTCGCCAACGAGGCCTACCGCCCGCTCACGGAGGTCGCGCCGCAGATCCCCCCGGCGCTCGACGAGGTGTGCCGCCGCGCGCTGGCCTTCGACCCGGCCGATCGTTTCTCCACCGCCTCGGAGTTCGCCGAGGCCATCGAGCAGCGCTTCCGCGCCGACCTCGCGACGCAGCGCGAGCTGGGGCAGTTCATGTCCGTGGTCGCCGCCGAAAAGCTCGGCCGCGAACGCGAGGCGGTGCGCGCCTCCTCGCAGCCGGTGCCCGCCCGCTCGCTGCGGCCGTCGACCCCTCCGCGGCCGTCGCCCGTGCTCGACCTGCGCCCCCCGCGGGTGCCCGACTTCGGCCCGTCCCGCGCGCCCGACCCCGTCCCGCCGCGCCCCCGCCCCCCGCAGGGGCGCATCGACGACGCCATCGTCGACTCCGAGGACGTCACCGCCATCGCGCCGTCGCTGCGCCCCGCCGCGCCCCTGGTCGGGCCGGTGCGTCGCCCCCCCACGCTCCCGCCGCTCCCGCGGCTGTCGCGGCCGCTACCCGAGCGGGCGTCCATCGCGCCGAAGGGCGACGCGGCGGCCCTCTACGACCTCGCCACGCAGGCCTTCCAGCTCCAGCGCCCGCGGCCCTCGCTGGTGCCGCCGGCACCGCCGATCGAAGCCGCGCGGGAGGAGAAGCCCGCGGCGCCCTTCTTCCCGGAGCCCGAGGTCGACGTCGGCCGCGTCTCCGAGGTGCGCATCGCCGTCTCCGCGCCGCGCGCGCCCGTCACCGAGGTCGTGGCCCCGGAGCCCCCGCCCGCCGAGGTCGCCTCCGCGGAGCCGCCGGTCGCAGCCGCGCCGGCTCCCATGGAGCTCCCGGCGATCGCCCTACCTCCACCGGTCGAGACCGCGCCCGCGCCGGCTCCCGCGAAGGGGGGGCTGCGCGGCGCCGTGTCCCGGCTCTGGGCGCGCCTCTTCGGCGCCTGAGAGTGTGTCTGACCCTTTTCTTGGTGAAATCGCGAAGAGCCGCGAGCCCTGCAAGGACGCTCGACCGCGCGTAGCCCCTGCTACGCAAGGGAGAGCGGACGCCGCAGGGCGACGCGGATCTGATGCGAGTTCGCCGAGAAACAGGGTCAGACACACTCTGAACCCTTCCCACCACCGCTCACCCCCACAACGCCTGTTCGATGCCCTCGGCCTGCGCCTCCCAGCGCCAGCCGAGGGCCCGCTCCCTCGCCTCGGGTGCCCCGGCCGGGTGCTCGTCCCAGGCCGCCGCGACCGCGTCCGCGATGGCCGTCGCGGGGGCGTCTGCGGCGAGCACCCGGCCCGCGTCGCCGACCAGCGCCCCGACGCCGCCGCTGGCCGTCGCGACCACCGCGGCCCCCGCGCCCATCGCCTCGAGCAGGGCCACCGGCGCGCCCTCGCCCCGCGCCCCCGCGGCGCCCCCGGCGGTGTGCAGGAACACCCGCGCCCGCCCCAGCCACGCGTCCCTCTCGGCGGCCCCGACGCTGCCCACGAAGCGCGCCTCCACCCCGTGGGACCTCGCCAGGGCCTCCAGGGCGCCCCGCTCCGGGCCGTCTCCCAGGACCACCCACGGCAGCGCGCGCCCGCGGGCCCGCAGCGCCGCCATCGCCTCCAGCGCCAGGCCCACGCGCTTCACCGGGACCAGGCGCCCCACGCTCACCACCGCGTCGCGCGCCGCGCCCGACTCCGCCGCGGGCCAGAAGCCCATCGGGGCGACCACCGCCGGCGCCCGCAGGCGCACGCCCTCGGTGGCCGACAACATACCGTCCCAGGTAAAGCGCCACCGCGTCGCGCTCGCGAACACCGCCCGGCGGAGCGCCAGCGGAAGCCGCGCGAGCAGCCACCCGTCGGTGCCGTGCACCACCGCGAGGTGCGGCCGCGAGCCGCGCAGCGCCCCGGCGAGGAGCGCCGAGGGGAGCGCGAAGTGGCTGACCCACCCGTCGACGTCGCGCCCGTGGCGGGCGGCGAGCAGGCCCAGCGCCGCGACGGTGCGGGCGCCCTTCGCCCAGGCCAGCGGGTCGACCCCGCGGGCCCCGAGGCCGAGCCGCTCGGGCGCGCCGCCGCCGGAGAACACCCCCCCGTCGAGCTCTTCGACGGAGGCCACGCCCACCCCCTCTGCGGCGAGCGGGGTGCGCCCGCGGGGCACGCTGCCGAGCAGGGTCACCCGGTGTCCGCGCTGGGCGAGGGCGACGGCCATCTCGCGCACGAAGGCCCCCGCAGAGGGGTCGCCGTCGTGGGGCAGGCTCGTCGTGAGCATCGCGATCGCGCGGCGGGACATCGCCCATGGGGCACTAGCACGGCGCCCATGGGCGCGGGACGGTTGCGCCGTTGCCCCTCCCGCGCGCGCGCCGGCTGAGCTTAATATCCCGGGCATGTTCACCCGAATCCTCATCGCCAACCGCGGCGAGATCGCCGCCCGCATCGCCCGCACCTGCCGCCGCCTGGGCATCGCCACGGTGGGCATCCACTCCGAGGCCGACGCCGACGCGCTGCACCCGTCGGCGATGGACGAGAGCCACCTCGTGGGCCCCGCCGCCGTGCGCGAGAGCTACATGAACGTCGCGGCCATCCTCGACGTGGCGAAGCGCACCGGCGCGCAGGCGGTGCACCCGGGCTACGGGCTGCTCAGCGAGAAGTCCCACTTCGCGCGCGCCGTCGTCGACGCGGGCCTCACCTGGATCGGCCCCTCCCCCGAGGCGCTCGACGCGCTCGGCGACAAGATGCTCTCGCGCGCGACGGCCATCGCGGCGGGGGTGTCCCCGGTGCCGGGCGCCAACGCGCCGGTGGAGTCGGTCGCGGAGGCCGAGGCGATCCTCGCGCGCATCGGGTACCCCGCGCTGGTGAAGCCCGTCGGAGGCGGCGGCGGCATCGGGATGCAGGTGGTGCGCGACCCGGGCGGCATCGAGCGGGCGATGAAGTCCGCGAGCGACCGCGCGGCGCAGTCCTTCGGCGACGCGCGGGTGTACGTCGAGCGCTTCGTCGAGCGGCCGCGGCACATCGAGGTGCAGATCTTCGGCGACGAGCACGGCGAGGTGGTCGCCCTCGGCGAGCGGGAGTGCTCGCTCCAGCGGCGGCACCAGAAGATCGTCGAGGAGTCCCCGGCGCCGGCCTTCCACGGCGAGGACGGGAAGGTGTACCGCGAGCGCATCCTCGACGCGGCGGTGCGCATCGGGCGCGCGGCGCGCTACGTCGGCGCCGGCACCTGCGAGTTCATCTGGGACGAGTCGCGCAAGGAGTTCTACTTCCTGGAGGTCAACTGCCGCATCCAGGTGGAGCACCCGGTGACGGAGATGGTCACCGGGCTCGACCTCGTCGAGCAGCAGATCAGGGTGGCCCTGGGCGAGCCGCTGCCCCCGGCGCTGCGCGCGGTGACCCTCCAGGGGCACGCCATCGAGGCGCGGCTCTACGCCGAAGACCCCGCCAAGGGGTTCATCCCCAAGCCCGGCGACGTCACGACCCTCACCTGGCCCCCGGAGGTGGAGGGCTCGCTGCGCATCGACGCGGGCGTGCGCGCGCCCGGGAAGGTGACGCCCTACTACGACCCGATGATCGCGAAGGTCATCGCGCACGCCCCGACGCGGGCCGAGGCCATCGCGCGCCTCGGAGAAGCGCTCGCGGGGGTCGAGGTCGCGCCGCTGGTGACCAACCTGGCCTTCCTCAAGGCGGTGCTGCGGTCCGAGGAGTTCGCGGCGGGCGCCTACGACACCACCTTCGCCGAAGCCTTCGCGAAGCGGAAGTAGGCCGCCTCCGTGACCTTTCGCGACGCCTTCGTCTCCATCGCGGTGGCGGTCGCCGCGGGCCTGCTCATCGGCGCCGAGCGGCAGCAGAGCGCCACCGTGGCCGGACGCAAGGACTTCGCCGGCATCCGCACCTTCCCGATGGTGGCGCTGCTGGGTGCCCTCGGGGCCCTCGCGCAGCCCGCCGCGGGCGTCTGGCTGCTCGTCGGGCTGCTGGTCGGCGTCGTCGCCTTCGTCGCGGTGTCCCACGCGCGCAGTGCCTCGCACGACGAGATCGGCATCTCCACCGAGGTGGCCAGCCTGCTCGCCTTCGGCCTCGGCGCCCTCGCCGGGATGCGCGGTCTCATGCCCGACGCCGATCGCTTCCTCCTGGTGGGCACCACCGCCGCCGCGGTGCTCGCGCTGCTCGCGCTGAAGGCGCCCCTCCACGGCTTCGCGAAGCGCCTCTCCTCCGATGACATCTACGCCACGACCAAGTTCGTCGTGCTCGCGCTGATCATCCTCCCGGTGCTGCCGCGCGGCGCCTACGGCCCCCTCGGGGTGCTGGCCCCGTACAAGATCGGCAAGATGATCGCCCTCGTCGCGGGCGTGAGCTTCGCCGGCTACGCGGCCTCGCGCATCATCGGCTCGGCGCGCGGCCTCCTCGTGGCGGGCCTGCTCGGCGGCCTGGTGTCCTCCACCGCGGTGACCCTGACGTACTCCGGCCGGGGCCGCGACGAGCCCTCCGTGGCGACGCTGTGCGCAGTGGCCATCATCGCCGCGTGCTCGACGATGTTCGCCCGCCTGGTGGTGGTGGTGGCGCTCGTCGACCGCCCGCTGCTCGGCGCGCTCGCGCCGCCCCTCGCGGCCACGGCCGTGGTGGGCTTCGGCGTCGCCGTGGTGCTCTACCGCAAGGCGAGCAAGGCCGCCGAGAGCACCTCGCGGGAGGGCGCCGAGCCCGCGCTGCGCAACCCCTTCGAGCTCCGCCAGGCGGTGTCCTTCGGGCTGCTCTACGGCGTCGTGCTCTTCGTGGCGAAGGCCGCGCAGCAGGGCGCCGGGTCGGCGGGGCTCTACGTCTCGTCGGTGCTCGCGGGCCTCACCGACGTCGACGCCATCACCCTCTCGGTGGTCGACATGCACCGCGCCGGGCTCGCGAGCGGCACCGCGGCGACGGCCATCATGCTGGCGGCGCTCACCAACACGGTGGTGAAGTCCGGGATCGCGATCTCCGTGGGCGGCGCGGCGGTGGGCCGCCCGGTCGCCGCGACGCTCGGCGCCGGGCTGGCGGTCGGCGGGGTGGTGCTGGCGGTGATGGCGTAGCGCCGTCGCCGCGAATGCCGCGCGCGGGGCGCGACACCAAGCAGCGCCACCGCCCGGCAGCGTCGCCGGTCGAAGGCCGCGAGCCACCCCGATGACCGCCCTCGCCTCCGCCTATCGAGCGCCGTCCACCGCCCTCTTCCCGCGGTCGGCCCCGGCCGTCGCCGCGGCGACACCCTCCGTCGGGCTGCGCGCCCTCACGGTGTACGGCGTGCTGCTCGCCCTCGGCCTGCAGGGCAACCTCCCGTCCCTGATGCGGGGCACCGGCGCCCCGGGCGCCGTGCTGATGGTGCTCGCGCACCTTCCCTTGTACGTCGCGGCCGCGCGCCTCGGCGTGGCGCCCTTTCGCGACGGCCCCGTCCGCGCGCTCGCGGCCCTCGTCGCCGCCCTCGTGCCCAGCCTGCTCTGGAGCGAGCACCCGCTCGACGGCGCGATCAAGCTCGCCGCCATCGGCACCGCCATCGCCTGGGCCGCCCTGCTCTCGGCGTGGCCCGGCCTCGTCGCCGACGTCGTACGGGCGGGCCTCGCGGGCTGCGCCGCCAGCGCCGTGGGCGCGGCCGCCGGGCTCGGCTTCCTGCCGGTGCCCAGCAGCTCCTTCTCGCTCTCCGTGCTCTTCGCCGCGGGCATCCACTGGCGGGCCACGGCGTCCGCCGAGCGCCTCGCGGCCCGCGCCGGGCGATCGTTCGCGCTCGTGGCCCTCATCGGGCTGGTGTTCATGAGCACCTTCCGCGCGCCCACCATCGGCGCGCTGCTGGTGCTGGGCTTCTTCGCCCTGCGCTCGCGCGAGGCCCGGGTCGCCCTGGCGATCGCCGCCATCGCGGGCGCGGTCTTCTTCTCCGTCGAGGGCCCGAGGCGCGCGCCTTCGTACGCCGCCACCGTCGAGCGCAACGACCTCGTGGGCCGCTACGAGAGCATCTCCGACGACCGACTCTCGGGTCGCGGGGACATCTGGGCCGGCATCCTCGCCGACGCCTCGACCTCCCCCCGGTGGCTCTTCGTCGGCGGCGGCCTCGGGGACGTCGACTTCATCGTCGCCGCAGCCAACCCCGGCGTCATGAGCTTCAACCTGCGCGGCGAACGCGTGCTCAGCCCGCACAACCTCTTCCTCGAGGTGCTCATCGGCGCGGGCATCCCGGGCGCCCTCGCCCTGCTCTGGTGGCTGGGCTCGCTCGCGTCGCGCCTCGGGTCCCACCCCCTCGACGCCGGCCTGCTGGCCTGCACCGTGGTGATGTGCGGCTCCAACGTCCCGCTCCTCGACATCGGCGGCGGCGCGCTCTTCGTGGCGCTGCTCTGCGCGCACCTCGGGCGGCGCGAGCCCATCTGGCGGCGCGGCCCCCTCGACGACGAAGCGCCTCGGGTGTGAGGTCAGCCCTGCGGCGGCGCGGCGCGTAGCCGGAAGCGGATGGAGATGTCCAGGGGCCCGTTGCGCACGCGCGTCTCGACCCGCTCCTCGACCGCGAAGAAGGGCGCCGCGAGCTCGACGACCCCTGGGAGCGCGAGGTGCCCGCACGCTGCGCTGGCCGGCTGGTCGCGCACCTCCGTCGGGTCGACGTACACGAGCTGGCCGCCCGGCCGGAGCGATCGCGCGATCTGCTCGAGGTAGCGCCGCGACAGCTCGCGGTCGCAATGGAGCAGCATCCCCGTGCTGATGAGCAGCACGGTGTCGAAGCGGCCCGGCTCGAGGCCCAGCTGTCCCAGCGGAGACTGCGTCACCTGGACGTTGCCCGCGCTGCGCAGCCGCGCCTCCCAGGCGAGGTGCCGGGTGGATCGCCAGTCGTGGTCGAGCGCGTGCACGACCCCTCCCGGCTCCACCTGTGACGCGTAGCGGAAGGTGTAGAAGCCGCCCCCGGCCCCGATGTCGGCGATGGCGACGCCCGGCGCTGGCGCAACCCAGCGGTCGATGAGCCGGGCCTGGCCACGCCCGCGCGCGGGGTTGTCGATCGACATGTGCTGCGCCTGCCAGACCGTCTCGTCGGGAAACTCCACCCGGGGGTCGAGCGCAGGCGCCTCGATCGAAGTCGGCACCTCGACCGCGCCAGGAACGTCGAACCTCGCAGCGACCGGAGCAGGGATGGGGTCAGGGATCGACTCGTCGACGGGGGCGCAGCCCTCGACGAACGTTGCGATCACGAACAGCCATCGACCGCAGGTGTCGCGAAGCTCCATCCCTCTCGTTTCTCCCTGAAAACGAGGGCTATCACGACCACGGCAATCTTGTCACACCCCTCTCATGCGATCGCGCATGGCGGCGCGCTCGCCTCGTTGGGAGGATGCGACGGGGCTGCGGGCGAGAGGGGAGGCGGGGGAGAGGGTCAGTCCTGGCCGGCGTGGGCGACGGCCTGGAGGGCGGGGGTCGCGAGCTCTTCGCAGCGGGCGTGGATCGGCGGGGTGCTCGGGCTGGTGGCGGTGAGCTCGCGCAGGGTGCGCCCGTCGAGGCCCACCACGCGGACGGGGCCGAAGGTGCGCAGGACCTCCTCGAGGGGCTGCGTCGCGCGGGGCGTGGCCGCCGGGCCCTGGGCCTGGCAGGCCTGGAGCTGCCGGGCGAAGGTCGCGTCTGCGGGGAGCGCCCCGGCGGCGGCGCAGGGCGGGCCGACCTGGACGGGCGCGGACGCGGTGCCGACGACGACGACGAGCGCGCGGTCGGGCTGGATGTAGCGACGCGCGGTGGCCAGCGAGGCCGCGGCGTCGACGGCGGTGACGCGGGCGCGGAGGGTGTCGTAGTAGTCCGCGGGCAGGCCGAAGATGCGCATCGACGACACGAGGTCGGCGACGTTTCCGGGCGTCTCGATGGTGAGGGGGAAGCTGTCGGTGAGGTACGAGCGCGTCATGGCGAGCTCGGGCTCGGGCGCGGCCTCGGTGGTGAGGCACTCCATGTGACGGAAGAGGGCGTGCAGGGCGTCGCCGGTGACGGCGTTGCGCACCTGGCCGCCCGCGAACCACTGGCTCTCCCCGACGTTCGCGCCCATGCGGGCGTAGACCCCGTAGGAGAGGGAGCGCAGCTCGCGGAGGTCCATGAAGAGCCGCGACGAGACGCCGCCGCCGAGGATCTGGTTGGCCACGGTGAAGGGCACCCAGTCGGGGTCGGCGCGGCGCAGCGACACGTTGCCGATGCGGATCGCGCTCTGGGCGGACTCCGGGCGGTCGACCAGGACGATCTGCCGGGCGGTGCGGGCGGGCACGGCGGGGACGGCGACCACGGGCGCGGTGCCGCGGCGGAGCGTGCCGAGGGTGCGGTTGAGCAGCGCGTCGAAGGCCGCGGGCTGCACGTCGCCCACGGCCGTGAGGAACATGTTCCCCGCGACGTAGCGCGCGCGGTGGAAGGCCATGAAGTCCGCGCGGGTGACGCGGGCCAGCACCGCGGGGGTCGTGTCGAAGCGACCGTAGGGGTGCGTCGTGCCGTACAGCCCCTCGTAGAACGCGCGCTGCGTGAGCCAGCCCGGGTCGTTGCGCGACTGCTGCAGCCGGTCGGTCTCCCGGCGCTTGAGCTTGTTGATCTCCACCTGCGGGAAGGTCGGGCGCGCCAGCACGTCGGCGAGGAGCGTGAGGGCCGTCTCGGCGTGGTCGCGCAGCACCGACACGGAGATCACCGTCACGTCGGCGCTGGTGCTCACGTCGAGGCTGCCGCCCACGAACTCGATGGCCTCCGCGATCTGGGCGCTCGATCGGGTGGTGGTGCCCTCGCGGAGCATGTCGCCGGTGAGCGACGCGAGGCCCGGCAGGTTGGCCGGGTCGGTGGAGGAGCCCGCGCGCACCACGAGCCGGAGGTGGAGCACCGGGAGCGTGTGGTACTCGACGAGCTGCACCGCGAGCCCGTTGCCCAGGGTGGTGGCGCGCACCGGCGGGAGGTGCACGTCGCGGGCGGGCCCCGGCGTGGGCACCGCGACGCGCGGCGGGGGCGGGGTGGCCGCGCCCGCGTCGGCGTCGGGAGCAGGGGTCGGGGCGACGGCGACGGGCGCGGGGGTCTGGGTGCTACCGCAGGCGGCGAGCACGAGGGCGAGGGCGAAGGAGAGTCGGCGCATCGGGTGGTTCCTCGGTTCGTTCAGCGGGTGGCAGGCGTCGCAGCCCGCGGCGCGGCGGCGGGGGTGGCGGCGGGGGCCGCGGCGGGGGTGGCGGCGGCAGCGGGGGGCGCCGCGGGACGGGGCACCACGTCGAGCACGGTGCGGTTCTCGGGGCGGAAGTACTGGCCCGCGACGCGCTGCACGTCCGCGGCGCTCACGGCGAGGTAGCGGTCGAGCTCGGTGCGCAGCAGCGCGGCGTTGCCGTCGTACATCTCGAACTCCGCGAGCCGGCGGGCGCGCGCGAGGTTGCTCTGGAGCCCGAACACGAAGGCCCGGCGGAAGAGGTTGCGGGCCTTGTCGAGCTCCCGCGCGGTGATGCCCTCGCGGGCGATGGACTCCAGCTGGCGGTAGATCACCTCGCGCGCCTCGGCGGGCTGGTGACCGCTCGCGAGGACGCACCACACGGTGAACACGTCGGGGCCGCGGCGGTCTTCGGTGTCGACGGAGATCTCGCTGGCGATCTCGCGGGTCTTCACCAGCTCCTGGTAGAGCCGGGAGCTCTCGCCGCTCGCGAGCACCGTCGCGAGGATGTCGAGGGGGTAGTGGTCGGGCGTGCGCCGCGTGGGGATGTGATACGAGAGGTGGAAGGCGGGCAGCGGGGCGAAGCGGTCTTCGATCGACCCGGTGCGCTCGGCGGTCTGCCCGGTGAAGCCCGGGTCGACCCACGGGCTCGCGTGGCGCGCGGGGATGGCGCCGAAGTGCTGCCGGACGAGGGCGAGCGCCTGCGCGGGCTCGAAGTCTCCCGCGAGGGAGATCACCGCGTTGTCGGGCGCGTAGTAGCGGTTGTGGAAGGTGCGGACGTCGTCGAGCGAGGCCCGCTGGAGGTCGGCCATGTCGCCGATGACGCTGTGCTCGTAGGGCCAGTATCCCTGGAAGGCGAGGGCGTCGCGCTGGATGAACGACGGGACGTAGGGGCGGTTCTCGTAGGACTGCCGACGCTCCTCCATCACGGTCTGCCGCTGGTTTTCGAAGTTCTCCGCGGTGATGGCCAGCGAGCGCATGCGGTCGGCCTCGAGGAAGATGCCGAGCTCCAGCGCGTTGGCGGGGAGCGTCTCGAAGTAGTTGGTGCGGTCCTCCGAGGTGGTGCCGTTGAGCGAGCCGCCCTGGGTGCTGATGAGCCGGAAGTGCTCGCCCTTGGCGACGTTGGCGCTGCCCTGGAACATCATGTGCTCGAAGAGGTGCG
The DNA here is from genome assembly GCA_030652255.1 of Myxococcales bacterium. GTDB lineage: Bacteria > Myxococcota_A > Polyangia > Polyangiales > SCUS01. Next base: position 75,135 of record JAUSAZ010000196.1, read on the forward strand.
CGAAGCCCGAGCGCCCCCGCTCCTCCACCCGCGCGCCCACGTCGTAGTAGACCGCGACGGCCACCGTCGGGGACGTGTGGTCGGGGCTGAGCACCACCCGAAGCCCGTTGTCGAGCCGCTCGACCTGCACGGGCACCGGGAGTTCCTGCGCCTGCGCGTGCGCCCCGCCCGCGAGGAAGATCACCCCGGCCGCCATCCACGTCGCGACCGTCGTTCCAACCCGTCGATTGACCACCGCTGCTCCCTCTGTTCGACCGCGCGCCAGCCGCGCGACCCGCGGGATAGCACCGGCGGGAGAGAACCTTCAAGCGTGGGCCCCGGGGACCCCTGGTCAGGCGAACACCCCTGCACCAACAATGAACAAACACTCAACAAACCGAAACCACAACCGCGCGACCTGCGTCATACGGAGCGTAGACCGTCTCTACAAACCTTCTCTGCGGTGGTAGAGACGAGGTAGGAATTCCAGGCTCCGGGAAAAAGCCCGGCAGGAGGTCGTTCGATGTCGAGCAGCGAGATGACGGGTGGAGGGTCGGTCAACGGAAGCGGGGGTGCTCTGGGTGAGGCTACACAGGCGCCCCGGAAGAAGCAGCGCCGCGGGTTCGCGGCGATGGACTCTGCGAAGCAGAAGGAGATCGCCAGCAAGGGTGGCAAGGCGTCCCACGCACACGGCACCGGCCACGAGTGGAACGCCTCGAGCGCCCGCGAGGCAGGTCGGAAGGGCGGCCTCGCCTCGCACGGCGGTCGCGGCAAGAACGCCGGGAAGCAGTAGCGCCCCCGTCGAGCCCCCTCTCAGGGGCTGATCGTCCAGTGCTCCCCCTCCACCATCTCCCTACGCTCCCCCTCCTACTCCGGCGAAGCGCCGCGAAATTTCTCCCATCGCCCACTCGGCCGCCTCTGCCGATGCCCCCGTCCCGCGCTCGCGGTGGGCCTGCAGCACCGGGAGATGCCTGCGCTCCCCGGTGTTGCCCAGCACCGTGGCGGCGTTTCGCGCCATGGCCTCCCAGCCGGGGCGCGCGAGCGGAGAGCCCTCGGCCAGCGCCGCCCAGCGCTCGGGGTCCATCGTGAGGATCGCCTCGGGCGAGAGTTCTCGCCACCGTGGGGCGGGCGCGAAGTCTGCCGTCTCGTGCGCCGGAGGCGGCGCCGTGCGGTTGAAGGGGCACACGTCCTGGCAGTCGTCGCAGCCGAAGATCCGGTCGCCGATGCCCGCGCGGAGGCCCCCGTCGATGGGCCCCTCGTGCTCGATGGTGAGGTAGCTCACGCAGCGGCGCGCATCGAGGACGTGCGACGCCACGAAGGCCTGCGTCGGGCACGCGTCGAGGCAGCGGGTGCACGACCCGCAGCGCTCGTCCATGGGCTCGTCGGGGGGGAGCGCGAGGTCGGTCACCACCTCGCCCAGCAGCAGGTAGCTGCCGAGGCCCGGGGCGATGATGCATCCGTTGCGACCGACGAAGCCGACGCCCGCGCGGCGGGCCCACGCGCGCTCGAGCACCGGGGCCGTGTCGACCAGGGGGCGGGCCTCGGCGCCGTGCTCACGGCGCAGCCACGCGGCGAGCCGGCGGAGCTTCTTGCGGAGGAAGTTGTGGTAGTCGCCGCCGCGCGCGTACCGGGCGATCGTGGCGCCGGGCATGGGGGAGCGCTCGTCGCCGCGGTGGTACGAGAGCGCGCAGACGATGACCGAGCGGGCCTCGTCGAGGATGCCGGGGCCCCGCACGTCGCGGCGCACCTCGGGGTTGTCCCCCAGCCAGGACATGGTCCCGTGGCGGCCGCGGGCGACCCAGTCGAGGTAGCGGGCGTGGTCTTCGTCGAGCGGGCCGACGGCGGCGAAGCCGACGCGGTGGAACCCGAGGGCGAGCGCCTTCGCGCGCACCGCATCGGCGGGGGAGGTCACCGCCCGCGGCCACCGAGCGCGCGCACCGCGGTGGGCGCGTCGTCGTCGTCGTCGAAGATCGCCGCCCGAGGCGCCGCGAGGGAGCCCGAGCCCATGCCGCCGCGAGGGTCTTCGGTGCCGTCGCGCACCAGCGAGAGCGCCCCGGCGCTCGTCACCGCCTCGACCTCGTCGAGGAACTGATCGACCCGCGCCTCCCCGAGCGCGCTCGCGGAGAGCAGCTCGTTGCGCAGCGCGGGGTTGCCCTTCACCAGCGCCGCCAGCGCGTTGATGGTGCCGAAGGTGCGGTGCAGGTCATTGACCGCGCCGGCCATGCTGCGCTCCATGCGCGACATGCGCCGCCGGAGGTCTTCGGTCTCGCTCTGGATGGCGACGAGCTCGCTGGTGGCTCTCTCGACATGGTGGATGAACGTGTCGCGCTCGCGCCGCAGGTCGAGCACCTCGCGCACGAGCACCTCCGGGGCCTGGGCGTCGGCGAGCGCGGCCTCCCGGGGCAGCCACACGGTGATGCTCTCGATGCCGAAGGTGGCGGTGCCGCCGAGCAGCGCGGTCTCCTGGGTGATCCAGCGACGCTCCTCCTCGAGCACCGCCAGGCTCGACGGGTCTTCGTCCCAGGGAAACTCCATCCCGACGCGCTCGGCCTCGATGCGCACCCGCAGCGACACCCACCCGTCGGTCTGTATCGCGGCCGCGCGCTCGATGACGAAGCACAGCACCCGCCGCAGCCGGCCGGACTCGACCAGCACCATCGCCGACGGCACCCGGCAGTCGACCCGCAGCCGGATGGCGCCGTCGACGTACTCGTCGGCGAGCTTCCACGCGAGGGCGACCGCGTCGAGGGAGGTGGGCTGCGCGGAGGAGGGCGTGAGCACCCCACCGTAGAGCGCGTGCAGGTGGAAGAGCGCCGTGTTGAGCGAGCGCAGCGCGTCGCGCATGGAGCCGAACGAGGCCGCGTGGTCGCCCCCCATCGCCCGCACCTCCGACGAGATGCGGTCGGCGGCGCCGTGCGCGGCCGAGAGCAGCGGTCGGGTCATCTGCGCTCGAACGTCGAGCTCCGCGGAGTCCCTGTCATTGGGGTCTTTGGGAGACATGGCGTGCGCTCCAGTGCAGCTATGATTCACGAACTGGCCCGCAAACGCCAAGGCCTCGACCAGACCAAATTTCTACGCGCCCGACGCCCCGACCGACGTGACACGCCCTCCCCCCGATGCCCTTCGCCGCCGCGCCGCACCAGCGGGCCTCGCGCTCGTACTCGCGCTGGGCCTCGGCGCCACGGCCGCGTCGGGGCACCCGCTCGGCATGTCCTCGGTCAACCGCTACGCGGGCGTGCGCCTCCACGCCGACGCGGTCGAGCTCGACTACCTCCTCGATTTCGCCGAGCTGCCCGCCTGGCGCGAGATCGAGACCCTCGACGCCGACCACGACGAGCGCGTGACCCCCGCCGAGCGCGACCGCTACCTCGCGCAGGTCGTCGCGCAGGTGCAGGCCGCGGCCGCGGTGACCGTCGACGGCGCCCCGACGGCGCTCGCCCTCGCGGGGCAGAGCCTCGACGCCCCGCCCGGGCAGAACGGCCTGAGCACCCTCCGCGTCGCGCTCGAGTTTCGCGCGCCGCTCCCGCTCGTGCGCGGCCGGGCGAATACCACGATCCGTATTCGCGACACCCTGTTCGCCGCGCGCGACGGCTGGCGCGAGCTCGGCGCCCTGCCCTCCGACACGGCGACCCTCCGCTCGTCGTCGCTCCCGGCGACGGCGGTGCGCGCCGGCCCCGCGCTCGCCTACCCCGCCGACCCGGGCGGCCGGGCGGCCGGGCGCCCGCCCCCCCTGCGCCAGGACGACGCGACCTTCGTCTTCGAGCGGCACCCCGCGACCGGCGTGGCTTCGGGGCCCGACGCCGCCCGGCGCGCCCCGGCGGCGGAGGGCGACCCGAGCGGTCGGCGCCTCGCCGCGCTGCTGCGCTCGGTCGACCGCTCCTGGGGCTTCGCGCTCTTCGCGCTCGCGCTGGCCTTCGGCCTCGGCGCCGGGCACGCCCTCTCGCCCGGCCACGGAAAGACCCTCGTCGCGGCGTGGATGGTCGGCGACCGCGGCCGCCCCCGCGACGCCGTGGCCCTGGGCTTCACCATGGCCGCCACGCACACCCTCTCGGTCTTCGTGCTGGGCCTCTTCGCCCTGCCCCTGGAGGCCACCATCGGCAGCGACAAGCTGCTGCGCGCGCTCGAGCTCGTCGCCGGCACCCTCGTCGTGGGCCTCGCGCTCGCGCAGCTCCCGGCCCGATGGCGCCGCTGGCGCGCCGGCCCGGCGGTCGGGGAGCTCGGCAGCCCGCCGCCGCCGTCGGCGCCGCCGACCACCCGCTCGATCGTCGCGATGGGCGTGAGCGGCGGGGTGGTCCCCTGCCCGGGCGCCCTGGTGGTGCTGCTCACCGCGGTGGCGCTGCACCGGGTGGGCTTCGGGCTCGCGCTGCTGGTGGCGTTCTCGCTCGGGCTCGCGTCGGTGCTCACCGTCATCGGGCTCGGGGTCGCATACGCGCACCGCCGCGTCGCCCGCGACCTGCGCGCCCCCCGGCTGCTGCTCGCGGCGCCGCTGGTCTCCTCGGCGCTGGTGCTCTCGCTGGGGGCGCTGCTGGTCGCCCGTGCGCTCGCGCGCTGACGTCTGGTATGTGCCCGAGGGTCATGACCCTGCCCCGCACGCTGGAGCCCGAGGCGATGGACACCGTCGAGGAGACCGAGGCCTACGACGCGATGGATCACACCGCGGTCAACCGGGCCTTCGTCGACGACCTGCTCCGGGTCGCGCCCTCGCCCGGTCGGGTGCTCGACCTCGGCGCGGGCACCGCCCGCATCCCGATCGCCCTCGCCGCCGCCGCGCCGCACGCCCGGGTGACCGCGCTCGACCTCGCCGCCACGATGCTGCGCCGGGGCGCCGACCACGTCGCCGAGGCGGGGCTCACCGAGCGCGTCGCCCTCGTCGTCGCGAGCGCCACCGACATGCCCTACCGCCGCGGCGACTTCGACGCCGTGGTGTCCAACAGCCTCGCGCACCACGTGCCCGAGCCCGGTCGGCTCCTCGCCGCGATCGCCCGGGTGGCGGGCGACGGGGCGGTGTTCGTGCGCGACCTCGCGCGCCCTGGCTCGGCCGAGGCCGTCGAGGCCCTGGTGGAGCGATACGCCGCGGGTGAGCCCGCGAGCGCGCAGGAGCTCTTCCGCGCCTCCCTCCACGCGGCGCTGACGCTGGCCGAGGTGCGGTCGCTCGCCGACGCCCACGGCCTCGCCGACGCCTCCGTGGTGATGACCACCGACAGGCACTGGACGCTCACCCGACCAGCGCTCCCGAAGTCCTGAGCCCCGCCCGGGTGGGGCGACGCTTGCGCGGGTGCTCGCAAACCGCCATCGTCGGCCCCGGATCGGAGTCAAGGCACCGCGATGAACCCGTTGAGAGTCCTCCCCGCCCTCTGCATGGTCGCGCTCTTCGGCGGCTGCGCCGTGCAAGACCCCGCCAGCGGCTACGGCGACGAGGAAGAGGACGCGGCCGTCGAGGTCGACTCCAGCGTTCCGACCTTCGACCTCCCGAGCATCGAGCCCGACGTGGGTGAGCCCGCCCTCGACGCCGGCAAGCCCGACCCCGACACGGGCTCCCTCCTGGTCGACCGGGACGTCGGCTTCTCTCCCCTCGACTCCGGCCCCGTCACTCCCCTCGACGTGGGCTTCGCGCGCGACCTCGGCGTTGTCACGCCCGACCGCGGAGGCTCGACGGGCGCATGCGCCTCGCAGACCACCTGCGCCTCGTGCACCGCCCAGCTCACCTGCGGCTGGTGCGCGCTCACCGCCCGCTGCCTCGACGGCACGGCGACGGGCCCCACCGGCGGCGCCGTCTGCGCGCAGGGATGGGCCTGGACGGCCAGCGCCTGCACGACGGTCGACCCCTGCAACGCGGCGACCTCCTGCGGCGCCTGCGCGGCCCAGGCCGGCTGCGGCTGGTGCGGCGCAACCAACCGGTGCGTGACCGCCAACACCGCCCGCACCGGGCCCGCCGCGGGGAGCTGCTCCGCGGCCTGGTCCGGCACCGTCGCGGCCTGCACGGCGCCGCCCACGGACCCCTGCTCGGTGTACTCCGACTGCGGCTCCTGCTCGCTGGCCGCCGCCTGCGGGTGGTGTCGCACGGGCACCGGCCGATGCATGACGGGCACCTCCACCGGGCCCAACGCCCTCTACGGCACGTGCACGAGCTGGGCGTACACCCGCACCCAGTGCGGCAACCCGGCCGATCCGTGCTCGACGGCCACGGGCTGCGGGCGCTGCACCGACCGCGGATCGTGCGGCTGGTGCGAGGACTCCAACACCTGCCACACCGGCACCTCCAGGGGGCCCACCGGCCGCGCCTGCCGGAGCAGCCAATGGACCTGGGACAACTTCCTCGGGATCTGCTCGCCTTTCTGAGCGCGTAGACCGACGGCCTGGCTCGCCCGTCTCCAGCGGCAACCAACACCCGCTGGAGGCCATTGCCATGTCCCGATCGTCGACCGCGCTCCTCGTCCTCTCCCTCGTCGCGCCGGCCTGCTCCACCGCCGGAGCCACCCGCACCACCACCACCGTCGTCACCCGCGCCGCCACCGTCGCAGACACCACCCGCGTCGCCGGGACCGTGGTCGCGGGCGAGTGGTTTCAGGGCGCCCCGGTGCGCTCGCGGGTGCTCGTCGGCGCCGACGGCGAGACCTACGTCGGCCTCTGGATCGACGCGCCCACCGTCGAGGCCAACGGCCACCGGCTGCCGCTCGACGTCGCCCTCGTGGTCGACACCTCCGGGTCCATGAGCGGCGCCAAGATCGAGTCTGCCCGCATGGCCGCCGCGAGCTTCATCGACAACCTCGCCCAGGGGGACATCGTCTCGCTCTACGCCTTCTCCGGCGACGTGCGCGAGCTGTCACCCCCGGTGGTCGTCGACGACGCCACCCGCGCCGTGCTCCTCGACCGCGTGCGCCACCTCTACGCCGCCGGCGGCACCAACCTCTGGGGGGGCCTCCACGCCGGTCAGGCCGCCACCGCGTCGGCCCCCGCCTCGCACCCCGTGCGCCGCGTGGTGGTCATCTCCGACGGCCGCGCCAACGTGGGGCCCTCGACCGCCGCGGAGTTCGGCGACCTCGCGGCGGGCTCGACGGAGAACGGCACGCAGATCACCGCCATCGGCGTGGGCCTCGACTACGACGAGGAGACCCTCGGCGCGCTGGCCGTCCGCAGCGCGGGGAGGCTCTACCACCTGGAGCAGCCCGAGCAGATGGCGGCCATCCTCCAGGGGGAGCTCCAGATGCTGTCGCGCACCGTGGCCACCAACGCCGTGATCGAGTTCGTCCCCGCGGAGGGGGTCGTCATCGAGGCCACCGAGGAGCTCCGCCTCGACCGCGTCGGCGACCGGGTGCGCATCCCCGTCGGGAGCCTCTACTCGGCGCAGCGGCGCGAGGTGCTTCTCCGGGCGCGGGTGCGCGGCGCCGCCGAGGGCAACCGCATGCTCGGCCGCGCGCAGCTCGTCTACCAGAGCCCCGGCGCGGACGCGGCGCGGGTGCATTCCCGGGAGGTCCCGCTGGCGGTGGAGTTCGTGAGCGACGAGGCGCGCTCGTCGGCGAGCGCCCACGAGCGCGTGCAGGCGATGGTCAGCCGCTTCGAGGCCGCGCAGTCGCAGATGCGCGCCGCGCAGCTCATCAACGAGGGCCAGGCCGCGCGCGCCGAGGCCGAGCTCCAGCGCGCCGAGGAGCGCCTGCGCGCCGCCGCGAGCGTCAGCTTCAGCGACGAGCGCGTGCAGGGCCAGCTGCTCCGCCAGGCCGCCGGGATCTCCACCGGCCGCGCCGCCGCCCGCCGCGCCGTGGCCGCCCCCTCCGCCGCGGCGACCCGCGGCGCCTCGCTCCAGAACCGCTCGTCCGCCATGGACTCCTACGGCTACTGATCAGCCGAAGGTCGCGACCACCGCCGCGTGGTCGGACTCGACGTCGTCCCTCCCCTCGCCCACTCCCTCGCGCAGCGACTCGTTGAGCACCCGCGCGCCGCGGAAGCGCCGCCACAACCCCCGGCTCACCAGGATGTGATCGAACTGCTGCCCGCTGCCGCGGTGCAGGATCGTGTGCCGCTGACCGGGCGGCACCGCCCGCGCACAATGGTGCAGCACGCCGCGTTCGAGGGAGGCCGACAGCTCGAGGTCGGCGTGCCGTCCGCGGGGCATCTCCGCGAGCTCGCCCGCGACCGCGCGCACCGTCGGCCCGTCGGCGCCCTCGTTGAAATCGCCCAGCACCGCGAGCTGCGCCTGCGGGTCGCGCATGAGCCGCGCGTCGACCCGCGAGCGCAGGTGCAGGGCCTCCGCGAGGCGCATCACCGTCGCGCGGGCCGCCCCTTCGGCGGCGGCGTAGTGGCCGCTCTCGCCCGCCGACTCGCCCCCCGCGTCGACCCTCGGCACCGGCCGCGGGGACTTCAGGTGCACCACCATCAGCACCACGGTGCTCTGGTCGGGCAGCGTGACGGTCACCTCCAGGATGCCCCGCCGGGACTGGAGCCTCGCCCCGAAGGGCCGCGCGTCCCCGTCGGCGAAGACCGGGAAGGCCAGCTCGCCCGCGCCGTGGGTCTCGACCGTGGCGATGGGGAAGCGCGAGAGCAGCCCGCACGCGATGCCGCGGCTGTCGGCCACGCCCGCGACGGCGGGCAGGTAGCGCCCGTCGCCCAGGGTGGTGCGCAGGGCGTCGAGCACGTGGGCGCCTTCGATCTCCTGGAAGGCGATGATGTCCGCGTCGGCGCGGGCGACGGTGGTGGCGATGGCCTCGAGCTTGCGGTGGAAGAGCGCGCGCGCCCGGCGCTGGGCCCAGATGCCGAAGCCCTCGCGGTCGAGCTGACCGATGACGTGGGGGACGGCGTCGTCGAAGAAGTCGCGGCAGTTGAAGGTGGCGATGCGGAAGTCCATGGGGCCCGTCACGCCGCGCCGCGCACCTGGCCGTCGCCGCGCACGACGAACTTCTCCGCCGTCAGCTCGCGCGCCGACATCGGCCCGAAGGCGTGCATCCGGCTGGTGGAGATGCCGATCTCCGCGCCGAGGCCGAGCTCGCCGCCGTCGTTGAAGCGCGTCGAGGCGTTGAGGAGCACGCACGACGCGGTCACCTCGCGGAGGAAGCGCTCGCCCGCCTCGGCGTCGGCCGTGACGATGGCCGCGCTGTGCTCGGTGCCGTGCCGCGCGATGTGCGCGAGCGCCCCGTCGAGGTCGTCGACGCACCGCACCGCCAGCACCAGCCCGAGAAACTCCGTGTCCCAGTCGCGCTCGGTGGCCGCGTGGGCGGGCACCCCGGCGCGGCGCAGCACCTCGAGCGCGGCCTCGTCGGCCCGCAGCTCGACCCCCGCGGCCTGGAGCCGGCCACCGAGGGCGGGCAGCAGGGCGTCGGCCACCGCGCGGTGCACGAGCAGCGTCTCGGCGGCGTTGCACACGCCGGGGCGCTGCACCTTCGCGTTGAGGGTGATGTCGCCGGCCATCGCGAGGTCGGCCGCGCGGTCGACGTAGACGTGGCACACCCCCGCCCCGTGGCGGATGACCGGCACGCGGGCGTGGGCGTCGACGAAGTCCATGAGGGCGTGGCCGCCGCGGGGGATGGCGAGGTCGACACGGCCGGTGGCCTGGAGCAGCTCGGTGACGAGCGCCCGGTCGGGGTCGCGCACCAGGCAGACGGCGTTGGGGTCGAGGCCGGCGTCGGCGAGCCCGGCGCGCACGGCGTCGGCGAGCGCGGCGTTGCTGCGCAGGGCCTCCGATCCGCCGCGCAGGACCACCGCGTTGCCCGAGCGGAGGGTGAGCGCCGCGCTCTCGGCGGTGACGTTGGGCCGGGCCTCGTAGATGACCGCGACGACCCCGAGGGGGATGCGCCGGCGGGACACCCGAAGGCCGTTGGGGCGGGTGCCGAGCGGGCGCTCCTCGTCGAGGGGGTCGGGCATCGCGGCGACCTCGCGCACCGCGGCGATGACGCCGTCGAGGCGGGCGGGCGTGAGGGCGAGGCGGTCGCGCATCGCGGCGCCGAGGGACTCCGGGGCGAGGCGGAGGTCTTCGGCGTTGGCCGCGAGGATGGCCTCGCGGTGGGCGTCGAGGCTGCGCGCCACGGACAGGAGCGCGGCGGTGCGCTGCGCGGCGTCGAGGCGGGCGAGCGACCGCTGGGCCGCGCGCGCGTCGGAGAGGAGCCGATCGAGGGTCGCCATGGCGCCCGACCGTACCACCATCGACCGGGGCGTCGTGCGCTACGATGCCGCCCGATGAGCGACGACGACACGCCTCCCCTCGCGGCCTCGGACGAGCCCTCCATCCTCGTGCGGCGCATCCACCGCCGGGACCTCAACAAGGTGTGGGAGTTCCTGAAGCTGTGCTTCCGCGTGGTGAACCGCGAGACGCTGGAGTACCAGCGCCCGCGCTCGAAGAAGCGCTTCCTCGAGGTGTACGAGGAGGAGGGGGTGGAGCAGCTGCTCTTCGAGGTGAGCAACGACGACGGCTCGGAGATCGTGGCCTACGCGGAGTGCGCCTTCGAGATCACCGGCGCGGACAACTGGATGAACGAGAGCTTCTTCACGCGGCGCGACATGCGGCCGATGTTCGTCGAGGAGCTCGCGGTGCACCCGGGCTACCAGGGCCGCGGGGTGGGGAGCTTCGCGCTCGAGCAGCTGGAGCACCTCGCGCGGGTGCGCGGCTGCACCCACCTCGTCCTGGAGGTCGCGGAGAACAACAAGAACGCGCTGCAGTTCTACCGTGGGCGGCACTTCACCAAGCTCGACGCCGCGGTGTTCATGGCCAAGCGGGTGAGCAACGACGAGGAGCTGCTCCCGCCGCGGCCGCTCAAGCACCGGGTGGTCGAGGAGGGCGCGGCGGTGAAGCGGGCCGTGCGGGGCGCGGGCGCCGCGGCGCGGAAGCCCAGGCCGAAGCGCGAGGTGGCCGTCGTGCCGGTGCCGAGGAAGAAGAAGACCTGATCAGAAGGGGGACTGGCGGACGGCGCGCACCACCGTGGGGGCGAAGGCGCGCCGGGCCTCTGCGGGCTGGTAGTGCAGCGCGCTGCGGGTGTGCACCCAGTAATAGGGGTGCGACACCACGCCCTCTACACGGATGACCGGGGCCGACTGTGCGGCGGCGCGGCGGGGCGCGGGCTGCGAGGGCGTCTGGGCCATGGCGACGGCGGGGGCGATCGAGAGGGCGAGGGCCAGCGCGAGGGTCTTCATGGGAGCGATGAGACGCGCGAGCCGTCGCGGCGGTCTTGGCGGGGGGTGAATCGGAGGGAGCGGGCGGGGTCGCTCACTCCGGGGGCAGGTTGGCGTCGCGCTCGACCTCGCAGAGGATGCCGTTGGGGTCGCCGTTGGTCGCGTCGGTGGTGCGGTGCGCGACGACGTTCTGCCAGGGGACGCCGTCGCGGGTGATCACGCAGCGCATCTGTTCGGGCTGGAGCGCGCACGACGCCGGCGCGCGCGACCGGAGCACCACCGAGGGGTTGCCGTGGCTCTCGACGGGGTCAGCCTCCCAGGGCATCGGCTGCACGTCCGTTCGTCGGCCGTCGCCGATGCCGTAGTCGAGCTGCACCCGGCAGCCCTGCGGGCCCTCCACCGCGAAGCCGAAGCGGTGCGTCTCGTTGCTGCCGCGGAAGCGATGGTAACCCTGCCACGCCCCCACGCCGACGAGGGCCAGCACGGCGAGACCCTTGATCCTGTCGCCCATGGCGTGAAGGCTATCCCAGGGGCGTGGCCGCCGTCGATCGCCCCACTGGCACCGCGTCGCAGGAAGTTTGGCGGGTTGGTGAGCGTTGGCTCAGGCGCTCGGGGTCGCGCAGGGGGCCTGCACGACCTCGACGGAGTCGTTGGGGAAGTAGCGTCCGCGCAGCCAGAGGGCCACGCGGACGAGGGCGATGAGCACCGGCACCTCGACGAGCGGGCCGATGACCGCGACGAAGGCCGCGCCGTGGTGGATGCCGAAGGCCGCGATGGCGACGGCGATGGCCAGCTCGAAGTTGTTGGAGGCCGCGGTGAACGAGAGCGTCGCAGAGCGCGCGTAGTCCGCCCCCGCGCTTCGGCTCAGGAAGAAGGACATGAAGAACATGAGCAGGAAGTAGACGAGCAGGGGCAGCGCGACCCGCACCACGTCGAGGGGCAGCCGCACGATCGCGTCGCCCTTGAGCGAGAACATCACGACGATGGTGAAGAGCAGCGCCACCAGCGTGAGGGGGCTCACGCGAGGCAGGAACTGCTTCTGGTACCAGGTGTCGCCCTTCGCGCGCCGGAGCACGAAGCGCGTCGCGACGCCCGCCGCGAAGGGCACTCCCAGGTAGAGCGCGACGCTCTCCGCGATCTGCGCCATCGAGACGTGGACGACGGCGCCCGGGAGCCCGAGCCAGGTCGGGAGCACGGTCGCGAAGAACCACGCGTAGACCGAGAAGAAGAGCACCTGGAAGACGGAGTTGAAGGCGACGAGGCCGGCGCAGTACTCCGTGTCGCCGCGGGCGAGGTCGTTCCACACCACCACCATGGCGATGCAGCGCGCGAGGCCAATGAGGATGAGCCCCACCATGTACTCGGGCTTGTCGCGCAGGAAGAGCACCGCGAGGCCGAACATCAGCAGCGGCCCGATGACCCAGTTCTGCACCAGCGAGAGGACGAGCACCTTCGGGTCGCGGAACACCTTGCCCAGGTGCTCGTAACGGACCTTCGCGAAGGGCGGGTACATCATCACGATGAGCCCGACGGCGAGCGGGATCGACGTCGTCCCGACGCTCATGCGGGTGAGCGCCCGACCGACGCCCGGCGCGAGCTGCCCGAGGGCGACGCCGAGGCCCATCGCGAGGAAGATCCAGAGGGTGAGGTAGCGGTCGAGGAAGGAGAGCTGTCGCGTGAGCGGCGCGGGTCGGGTGGTCATCGGGGTCCTCCCGATGGCGTCGGCGCGCTGGCGAGCGGCGTCGGCTCGAGGTCCTCGGGCCGGGCATCGAGCTCGTCGGCCGTGAGGCGGGCGTAGACCTCGACGAGCGTTCCGTCGGGATCCTCGAGCCAGAGCTCATGGAGCGGCGTACCGCGCCAGGTGGTGCGCGGCGGCTTGTGCACGGCCACCCCGGCGGAGCGCGCCAGCGAGTGGGCGCGGATGACCGCGTCCTTGTCGGCGACGGCGACCCCGAGGTGGAAGAGCGTGTCGTGGTGCAGGTCCTTGCCGTCGGAGACGACCAGGACGAAGTTGGTGCGAAGCCCCGGGGTGATGAAGGTCGCGTAGCGGTGGGTCCACTCCTTCGGGGGCGCGCCGAGCAGCCAGGTGTAGAAGCGCGTGCTCCGGGCGAGGTCCTTCACCCGCACGCTGGCGTGAAACTCCTCCGGACGCGGGCCCTCCGGGACGTCGATCAGGGCGTCGAGCACCTCGAGCCTCGCCTGGATCTGATCCCTCGCCGTGCGGAAGCGCGCGAGCATCTCGTCGCGCGAGAGCGAGGTGTCCCTGCTCGCCGGGTCGGGGAGGCCCCAGTGCAGCCGACGGACCTTGCCGAGGAAGGCCGGGCAGACCTCCTCCGCGCACAGCGTGATGACGGTGCCCACGGACGCGGGGTCGATCGCCTCGACGGACTTCGAGCGGTGGGTCGTGAGGTCGACGCCCACCTCGCTCATCACCTCGATGGCGAAGGGGTTGACCCGGGAGGGCTCGCTCCCGGCGCTCTGCACGGCGACCCGCGTGCCGAAGAGCTTGCGCGCGAGCCCTTCGGCCATCTGGCTGCGGGCCGAGTTTGCGACGCAGAGGAAGAGGATGTCCTTGTCGGTGATGCTGGGCTTCGACATTGCGGTCCGTCGGGTGGGAGCGCCCCACGAGGCGCTCGGGTCAGGGAAGAAGGGCGTCGGTTGAGGGAGCGGACACGGCGGCCCCGGGCGCGTAGCTCACGCTCCACGGTTCGAGCACGATGCGGGGGCAGTGGCCGACGAGCTCCCGGAGGTGCGTCGCCTCGTGCGCGCGCCGCGAGCGCAGCACCGGGTCGGTGACCGACAGCGGCGTCAGGCTCTGGTTCACCACCCAGGCGAAGGGCTTGATGTCCGCCCGCGCGAGGTCGCGCTCCAGCTGCATCGCCTCGTGGATGGGCGTCGCCTCGGGGAGCGTCACGAGCAGCACGTGGGTGAAGCCCGGGTCGCGCAGGCGCGGCAGCAGGCGCTGCACGGCCTCCGGGCTGCCGCTGGGCTTGCGCAGCACCTCGCGGTGGTACGACTCGGCGGCGTCGAGCAGCAGGAGCGTGTGCCCGGTCGGCGCCGTGTCGATGACCACGAAGCGGTCCTCGCCCTGCGCCACCGTCTCGGCGAAGGCGCGGAACACCGCGATCTCCTCGGTGCAGGGGCTGCGCAGGTCCTCTTCGAGCAGCGCCCTGCCCTGCGCGTCGAGGCCCTCACCCGAAGCCGCAAGCACCTCTTCGGTGTAGCGTCGGGTCTCCAGCGCGGGGTCGATGCGCGTCACCCGCAGCTGCGAGGTGCCACCGGCGCTGAGTTCGAGCGCGGCGGCCTCGACGTGGGCGGCGGGGTCCGTGGTCGTCAGCGTCACCGGAAACCCGCGGCGGGAGAGCGCGCTGGCGATGCGCGCGGCGACCGTGGTCTTGCCGACGCCCCCCTTGCCCATGGTCATCACGACGCCGTGCCCCTGCTTCGCGAGCTCGTCGATGAGCGCGTCGAGGTGCTGTCCCTGGAAGTCATCGGTCGCGACGACCGCCGCGGCCACGCCCGGACCCTCGGCGAGGGTGCCCATCTTTCGGAGGGCATCGATGCCCACGAGGCCGAAGGGGAGCAGCGGCACGTCCACCCGCGCTAGGACGCGCAGACCCGAAGGGAGCGCATCGAGCGAGGCCCTCCCGCGAGCCTCCATCGCCACCGCGGTGGCGTCGCTCGTGTCCCGCGCCTGGAAGACGCCGTTCAGGATCAGGCGGACGTTGGAGACGCCGAGCTGCGCGAGCTCCCGGCGGGTGCGCTCGGCCTCCGCGAGCGACGAACGATCGGGCCGGGCGACCAGCACCAGCGTGGTCTGCGCCGGATCGCGGAGCGCCTCGTTGGACGCGGCGTACAGGGCCTTCTGCGCGTTGAGCCCGGAGAGCGGGCCGAGGCACGAGGTGCCGCCGACGTTGGCGTCGATGAAGGTCGACCACGCGGCGGGCAGCTCCAGCAGACGGAGGGTGTGTCCCGTCGGCGCCGTGTCGAAGATCACGTGGTCGAAGGCCGCGGTGGCGGTCTTGTCGCCAAGCAGCTTGGAGAACTCATCGAAGGCCGCGATCTCGACGGTGCAAGCGCCCGAGAGCTGCTCCTCGATGCTCGCGACGGCGGCCGCCGGGAGCACGCCACGGTAGGGGCCGACGACGCGCTCGCGGTAGTCGTGGGCCGCCTGCTCGGGGTCGATGTTGAGGGCGGAGAGACCCGGCACGCTCGGGACCGCCGTCGGCGTAGCCGAGAGCTTCACCCGCAGCACCTCATCGAGGTTCGAGGCGGGGTCGGTGCTCACGAGCAGCACCTTCCTGCCCGAGTCGGCGAGGCCGATGGCCGTGGCGCACGCCGCGGAGGTCTTGCCCACACCCCCTTTGCCGGTGAAGAAGAGGATGCGCGTAGGGCCTTCGATGAGCGTGGACATGACGGCTCCGGATCAGCAGCAGCCGGAGGTCTTGGGCGCGCCCGCGGCGGTCTTCGACGGACCGCAGCAGCCGCCGGTCGCGGCCTTCGGCGTGGGCGCAGGCGCGGACGCATTCACCCCGGCCCACGCGGCGAGCTCTTCGCGCGAGGGGTACACGCCGCTGCTCTTCACCTCGCCGTTCACCTTCACGAGCGGCAGGCCCGCCTCGCCCTTCGCTTCGAGGGTCGCCTTCGCGGCGGCGTCGTCGACGAAGGCGCCCGGCTGCTGCGCGAGGTTGAAGCGCGAGACCGCGACGCCCTGGGACTTCAACCAGTCGAGGTCGGCCGAGAAGCGGGCGAGCTGCGGGTCGACGGACGGACCGCACACCCCGGTGGAGCAACACATCGCAGGATCGAAGACGCGAACATCCATCATGGAGCAGTCCTTTCGTTGATCGGCGATTGCCGATGGGACGGAGAGACGAACACGGTCACAGACCCGCCACGAGCACCTTCAGTCGGCGCAGCGCGCGAGGCTCGATGCAGTAACAGACGCGCGGGCCGTCCACCTCGCCGCGGATGAGCCCGGCCTCCTTCAAGACCTTGAGGTGCTGCGACACCGTGGACTGGGCGAGCGGGAGCTCATCGACGATGTCGCCGCAGACGCAGCTGGTGCGATGGGCCAGCAGGCGGAGGATCTGCACCCGCGCGGGGTGTCCGACGGCCTTGGCCAGCGCGGCGAGCTCCTCGTCGGCCTCCGCACCCTCGACCGGACGGAGGTCGGCCTCGGTGTTGGGCGCGGGACAGCATTCAGTGGCGGCCCGCTCTTTCATCGTCATTCAACGATAGAACTCGCGTGTGACCCTGGTCAAGCGCCCTCTCAACGCCAGCCGTCGAGCATGCGGGCGTAGTTGAGCCGCTCCCAGGCGTGAGGGTCGGGCGCGGAGCTCAGGTCGAGCACGCCGCGCGCCTCGGCGCTGGAGCGGTAACCCTTCTCGTCGAGCCAGCGTGTGAGCTCGGCCAGGACCACCCCGACGTGACCGGGCCCGTGCAGGAGCAGCGCTGACGCGAGCTGCACCGCATGCGCGCCGCAGAGGATCGCCTTGGCCGCATCGAGGCCCGAGTGCACGCCGCCCGCGCAGGAGAGCGAGAGCGAGACGGTGGGCGAGAGCAGCGCGAGGGCGTGCAGCCGCAGCGGGAGCTCGGCCGGGGTCGAGAGCACCAGCCGGCGGTCGACGTCGAGCTCGTCGAGCGCGATGTCGGGCTGGTAGAAGCGGTTGAAGACGGCCACCCCCCGGGCGCCGGCCTGCTCCAGGCGGCGCACGAAGGAGGGCACCGAGGCGTAGAAGGGCGAGAGCTTCACGGTGACCGGGAGCCGCACGCACCCGACCACGGAGCGCACCACGTCGAGCTGCCGCTCCTCCACGGCCGCGCCGGTCTCGTCGGGGGACGTGGCGACCTCGTAGAGGTTGAGCTCGAGCGCGTCGGCCCCGGCGCTCTCCAGGCGCTTCGCATAGGAGGTCCATCCGCCGGGGGTGGTGCCGTTGAGCGAGGCGAGGATGGGCACGTCGACCCGCCTGCGCAGCCGATCGAGCTCTGCGAGGTAGGGCCCGGCGTCGATGGCGAAGACCTCCGACGCGGGAAGGAAGCTCCGGGCTTCGGCGTCGAGGTCGGTGCGCGCGTCGAGGAAGCGGTGCGCGGCCATCTGCTCGTGCGCGAGCTGCTCCTCGAAGAGCGAGTGCATCACCACGGCGCCAGCGCCCGACGCGACGGCCGCGGCGATGGCCTCGGGGTCGCGCGAGAGGGGGCTGGCGGCCACGACGATGGGGCTGCGCAGCGTGAGTCCGAGCCACGAGGTGGTCAGGTCAGCCATTGGGCTTCTCCGGGGGCAGGTGGATGCCTGCGAGCTGTTCGTAGAGGGCCCGCCGCTGTCGTACGGCGACGCGCGACGCCTCCAGCAGCATCGCGTAGCGCTCGGGAGAGCGCAGCTCGACCATCCGGAAGCGGGCCTCGTTCTCCATGTACTTCGAGACGTCGATCTTCTCGGGGCCGGAGTCGAGGACCAGGGGCGCCTCGCCGCGGTCGACCCGCGCGGGGTCGAAGCGGTAGAGCGGCCACATCCCGCTGTCGATGGCGCGCTTCTGCTGTGCGGGCGAGCGCACGAGGTCGTAGCCGTGCGCGATGCACGGGCTGTGGGCGATGATGAGCGACGGGCCCGGGTGGCGCTCGGCCTCGAGGAAGGCCTCGACGGTCTGCGCGCTGCGGGCCTGCATCGCGACCTCGGCGACGTACACGTGGCCGTAGCTCATCGCGAGCAGCCCGAGGTCCTTCTTGCGGGTGGCCTTGCCGGCGCTCGCGAACTTCGCCGCCGCACCGAGGGGGGTGGCCTTGGACTGCTGGCCCCCGGTGTTCGAGTAGACCTCGGTGTCGAGCACCAGCACGTTGACCTTCTTGTGGGAGGCCAGCACGTGGTCGAGCCCGCCGAAGCCGATGTCGTAGGCCCAGCCGTCGCCGCCCACGATCCAGAGGCTGCGCGGGACGAGGGCGCCGACGTCCTCCAGGAGCGCGCGCGCCGCGGGAGAGTCGTCGCGTTCGAGCAGCGCCGCGAGCTCGCCGATGCGCCGGCGCTGCGCGTCGATCCACGCCTCGCCGGAGCCCGGGGCGAGCAGCCCGTCGAGCAGCGGGGGTGGGAGCGACGGGGCCATCGCAGCGAGCAGGGCGCGGGCGCGGTCGTGGCGCACGTCGAGCCCGAGGCGCATCCCGAAGCCGAACTCCGCGTTGTCCTCGAAGAGCGAGTTGGACCACGCGGGCCCGCGGCCCTCGCGGTTGGTCGTGTACGGCGTCGTCGGGAGGTTGCCGCCGTAGATCGACGAGCAGCCCGTGGCGTTGGCGATGAGCAGGTGGTCGCCGAAGAGCTGGGTGAGGAGCCGGATGTAGGGCGTCTCGCCGCAGCCCGCGCAGGCCCCGGAGAACTCGAAGAGCGGCAGGCGCAGCGCCGCGGTGCGCTTGTCGATGGGGAGTCCCGCGAGGGGCGCCGACTCCAGGGTCTGGAAGAACGCGAAGGCCTCGCGCTCGGCCTCGCGGTGCACGGCGAGCGGCTCCGAGACGAGGGCCTTGCGGCGCGGCTTGAGGCGGTCCTTGGCGGGGCACACCTCGACGCAGAGCCCACAGCCGGTGCAGTCCTCGGGCGCGACCTGCACGGTGTAGTGCATCCCTTCGAGGGCGGGCTCGAAGGACTCCGGCACCGAGCGGAAGCCCGGCGGCGCGTGGGCGAGCTGCGCCGGGTCGAAGACCAGCGTCTGGATGGCCGCGTGGGGACAGATCATCGAGCAGAAGTTGCACTGCACGCAGAGCTCGGGCTGCCAGATGGGGATCTCCAGCGCGAGGGCCCGCTTCTCGAAGCGGCTGGTGCCGCCGGGCCAGGTTCCGTCGGGGGGAAAGGCGCTCACGGGCAGCTCGTCGCCGCGGCCCTCCAGCAGCAGGCGGGTCACCCGCTGCACGAAGTCCGGCGCGTGCGCGGGGACGACCTCCAGCCTCCGGCGCTCGCTCGTCACCGCAGCGGGGACCTCGACCTCGTGCAGCGCGGCGAGCGCGGCGTCGAGGGCGGCGAAGTTGCGCTTGACCACCTCCGGGCCGCGGCGCCCCCAGGTCTCCTCGATGGAGCGGCGGAGGTGCTCCATCGCCTCCGCCGGCGGGAGCACCCCGGAGAGCGAGAAGAAGCAGATCTGCATCACCGTGTTGATCCGGCGCGCGAGCCCCGCGGCCTCGGCGACGCCGTAGCCGTCGATGACGAAGAGCCGGCACCGCTGCTCGATGAGCCGCCCCTGGACCTCCCGCGGCAGCGACGCCCACACGCGCTCCGGCGCGACGGAGCTGTTGAGCAGCACCGTGGCGCCGGGCATCGCCGCGGAGAGCACGTCGCGGCGCTCGACGAACTCCGGGTCGTGGATGGCGATGAACTGCGCCCGCCGGATGCGGTACGTCGAGCGGATCGGCCGCGGCCCGAAGCGCAGGTGCGAGATGGTCGTCGAGCCCGCCTTGCGCGAGTCGTACTCGAAGTGCCCCTGCGCGAAGAGGGCCGTCTCCTCGCCGATGATCTTGATGGTGGCCTTGTTGGCGGACACGGTCCCGTCGGCGCCGAGGCCGAAGAAGAGGGCGCGGGAGACGTCGTCGGGCTCGAGGTCGAAGTCCGCGTCGTAGGGCAGCGAGGAGCCCGACACATCATCGCGGATGCCCACGGTGAAGCGCCGACGGGGCGCCGCGGCCGCCATGTTGTCGAAGACCGCCCTCACCATGGCGGGCGTGAACTCCTTCGACGCGAGCCCGTAGCGGCCGCCGCAGAGCCGCGGGAGGGCGTCGCGCTCGCCCCGCGCCACGGCCTCGACGAGCGCCGAGGTGAGCTCCTGGAGCAGCGGCTCGGCGGACGATCCCGGCTCCTTGGTGCGGTCGAGCACCGTGAGCGCGCGAACCGACGCGGGCAGCGCCGCGAGCAGGTGCTCGATGGAGAAGGGCCGGAAGAGGCGCACCTTGAGCACGCCCACGCGCTCGCCCTGGCCCAGCAGGTGCTCGACGGTCTCGTGGGCGCACTCGGCCCCGGAGCCCATGAGCACGACGACCCGATCGGCCTCGGGGTGACCCGCGTACTCGAAGGGCCGGTAGCGCCGGCCGGTGAGCTCGGCGAAGCGCGCCATGGTGGCGTCGAGCACCGCGGGGAAGCGGGCGTAGAAGGGCTCCACGGCCTCGCGCGACTGGAAGTAGGCGTCGGGGTTCTGCGAGGTGCCCCGCACCACCGGGCGGTCGGGGTCGAGGGCGCGGGCCCGGTGCGCGCGCACGGCGTCGGCGTCGACGAGCGAGCGCAGCGTCTCGTCGTCGAGGGGCGCCACCCGGGTGATCTCGTGCGAGGTGCGGAAGCCGTCGAAGAAGTGCAGCACCGGCACGCGGGCGAGCAGCGTCGCGGCGTGGGCGATGGCGGCGAGGTCTTGCGCCTCCTGGGCGGAGCCGGAGGCGAGCAGCGCCATGCCGGTGCTGCGCGCGGCCATCACGTCGGAGTGGTCACCGAAGATCGAGAGCGCGTGGGTGGCGACGGTGCGCGCGGCGACGTGCAGACAGAACGCCGTGAGCTCGCCGGCGACCTTGAAGAGGTCGGGGAGCATGAGCAGCAGGCCCTGCGACGCGGTGAACGTCGTGGTGAGGGCCCCCGCCTGGAGGGCGCCGTGCACCGCGCCGGCCGCGCCGCCCTCGGACTGCATCTCGACGACCTCGGGCACCGCGCCCCAGAGGTTGGCGCGGCGGTCGGTGGCCCAGGCGTCGGCGTGCTCGCCCATCGCCGACGCCGGGGTGATGGGATAGATCGCGATGACCTCGCTCAGTCGATAGGCGACGTCGGCGACGGCTTCGTTGGCGTCGAGGGTGCGGAAGCGTGGAGGGGCCGTCACTGTGGGTCTGACCTTCCGAGGCGCGAGACGAGTAGGAGGGTGAGCACGACCGCCTGGCTGAATACCAGCAGCACCAGCCAGGGAGAGGCGCCGAGGAGCCCGGCGAGGGTGACATGCCCGAGGGCGCCGACGCGGGAGAGCGTCGGCATGATGACCGGCTGGAGCAGCCCGAAGGCCACCGCGCCGACCAGCAGCCCGGGGAGCCCACCGACCCAGGCGTCGAGCCGACCCTCGCCGGCCTCGGCGACGATGGTCCCGGGGCAGTAGCCCGCGGTGGCCATGCCGACGCCGAACACCACGCCGCCGACGAGGTTGGCGAGCAGGGCCGTGGACGGAATCGTCGGGCTGGCAGCGAAGCCCGCGTCGAGCCCGAGCTGGATGACCGCGGCGCCGACCACCAGCGCGGTGAGCATGAAGCGCAGCACGGTCAGGTCGCGGAGGCGGTAGACCCCGACGATGCGGGCGTAGTGGGTGAGCCCGGCCTTGTGCAACGCCCAGCCGAAGAGGAAGCCCAGCACGAGGGGTTTGACGATCTCGAGCATCAGCCGCCACGCCCCCGGAACCAGAGCCACGCCGTGGGAATGCCGCCGGCGAACATCCCGGCCATGAACACGAAGGCGCCCGGCGAGAGGGCCGCGCCGCCAGAGATGGCGAGCCCGCTGGTGCAGCCGCCCGCGATGCCCGCGCCGAGCTGCACGAGCACCGCGCCGACGAAGGCGAGAGCGAGGCGTACGGCGGGCTTCGCGCCGAAGCGGGGGATCCACCCGCGGTCGGGCAGCCAGCGCAGCCGGGCCTCGCCTGCGAGCCGGCTGGAGGCGAAGGCGCCGCCGAGCACGCCGACGATGAGCCACACCTGCCAGGTGATCCCTGGGCTCATGACGTGGCGGTAGTACTGGCTCTCGGGGAACAGCCAGCGACCGGGCCATGCGGCCAGCCGGTCGAAGGCCCCGGAGGCGGCGAGGGGGCGACCGCAGAAGACCTCGGAGTAGCCCACGACGAGCCCGAGCATCGTGCCCGCCGCGTAGGGGCTCCACTGGCTGGCGCCGAGCCACGCCCGCAGCCGGGTTTGCGCCGGGAGGGCCTCGTCGGGCACCGGGCTACGCGGCCGTCGCAGCTCGGCGCGCGCGGCAAGGTAGAGCGCGACGGAGAGGAGCAGCGCGAGCACGGCCAGGACGCGGTTGGCCAGGGTGGAGGGCTGCGCAGTAGGTAGCAGCGTGGGCGATGGTGATGGGGGCGGCGCGGGGGTCGAGCGGAGCTGCAGCGACCGGTAGCGCTCGGCGCGCGACGTGGCATCGCTCGGGTGACACCCGGCGCAGGAGCGCGACGGATCGAGCAGCGGCGACCGCAGCCCGCGGTGTGCAGCCACCATCTCCGCGGCGGCAGGGTCACCGGCGTGGCACGCCGCGCAGAGGTCGCCGTAGCCGTGATCGACGTGCCAGGGCTGCGTGTCTTGCAGCACCGGGCGCATTCTGTGCGTCTCGTGACAGGTCACGCACGAGGAGGTGTTGGACGAGCACTGCGCGAGCAGCGGCCTTGCGGGCGCGAACGCCAGCACCGCTGCGAGGAGGGGAATCGAGCGCCGCACGCCCGCGGCTCCGCAGCTTCCGTGCCGTCGGGAGACGCGCATCGGGAACCCTTTCGCGGCGCGTCGGCTCCCACGTGGGAACCTGACGAGGAGGCGAAGTGATGTCTGGATCGGTGGAGAGCACCCCATGGAGCCTTGCGTGGAGTCGTCACCGCGATCGGGTGGTGGCGGCCGCGCTGGCCTCGATGACCCTCGGGCTGGCGCCGTTCTACCCGCACGCCCACATCTGGAAGCAGCTCACGAGCCTCGCGCGGGGCACGCTCCGCGCGCCCATCGATGTCTTCGATCTCGCGATGCACGGGGCGCCCTGGGTGGCGCTGGTGGTCACCCTCACCCACCTGGGCCTCAGCGCGTCGAGGCTGTCGGCGGCGCAGCGGAGGTCGTCGTGAGGCGCGCGACCGGGGTGGTGTTCGCGCTGCTGCTGGGCGTGGGTGCGTCGGCGCTGGCCGGCTGCGAGCGCGGGGCACCCGGCGTCGGCATCGACGGCGCGGGGGCGCACGCGCTGGTCGCGCAGGGGGCCACCCTCGTCGACGTTCGCACGCCGATGGAGTGGGAGGCGGGGCACGTCGAGGGCGCCGTGCTCCTCCCGATCTCCGAGCTTGGCGGACGTCTTCAGGAGATTCCGCGCGACCGCCCGGTGGTGGTGTACTGCGCGTCGGGGTCCCGCTCGGCCCAGGCCGCCGCCGTGCTCGGCGCCGCCGGCTACAACGTCCGCGACCTTGGCGGCATGGCCCGCTGGAACCCATGACCTACTGGGTGTGGCTCGCCGGCCTGACGGCGCTCTTCATCGCCCTCGAGCGCCTCTGGCCGCGGGACGCCCGGCAGCGCTTCGCCCGCCCGGGCATCGCCACCGACCTCTTCTACATGGTGTTCAACGGGCACTGGCTCGGCGTCGGGCTCGCGCTCCTCACGGATCCGCTGGCGCGGGCGCTCGACGCGTCCCTCGCGGCGCAGGGCGTGACCCTCCACCTCCGCGTCGCCGCAGCCTGGCCCTGGGGGGTGCAGCTCGCCGTGGCCTTCGTCGCCATCGACCTCCTCCAGTGGAGCATCCACAACCTGCTCCACCGCGTGCCGGCGCTCTGGGCGCTGCACAAGGTGCATCACTCCATCCAGCACATGGACTTCTGGGGGAGCATGCGATTCCACCTCGGGGAGGTCATCGTGTACCGGTCGCTGCAGTACGTGCCGCTCGCGCTGCTGGGCTTCGACGGCCGCGCGCTCTTCGTCATCGCGGTCGTCTCCACCGCGATCGGCCACCTCAACCACGCCAACGTGCGGGTCCGCATGGGGTGGCTCCGCTATGTGATCAACGGCCCGGAGATGCACATCTGGCATCACGCGCACCCGAGCGCGGGCCCGGTGAACGTCAACTTCGGCATCAACCTCGCGGTGTGGGACTGGCTCTTCGGCACCGCCCACCTGCCGCGAGACGGCTCGGTCCCGCGGGCGCTGGGCTTCGAGGGCATCGAGTCGTTTCCACGCGACCCGCTGCGCCAGACCCTGCTCGGGCCGTGGTCCCGTTCAGAGCGTGTAGTGGACGGCCGTGCCGTTGTCGCCGACCGCCCAGACGTCGCCGGGGCCTGAGCCCCACACGCTGCGCAGCGTCGCGGTGGTGCCCGAGGGGATGCCCGACCAGCGGGCGCCGTCCCAGTGCAGGATGGTGCCCCCCTCGCCCACGGCCCACACGTCGTTGGCCGCCGCGCCCCAGACGCCGTAGAGCGTCGACAGCGAGCCCGTGAGCACGTTGGACCAGGCGCTGCCGTTCCAGCGGCGGGCGGCGCTGCGACCGACGAGCCAGACGTCGTTGGCGCCCGATCCCCAGATGCCGAAGTAGGTCGAGCTTCCCGCCGCGGGCTCCGGGGCCCAGGCGGTGCCGTTGAAGCGGTACACCCCGGTGCCGACCGCGCGCACGTCCGCCGCCGAGGTGCCCCACACCGCGTAGAACTCCTGGCTCGCGGGGATGCCCATGGACGCGTTGCTCCAGCGCGAGCCGTCGAAGCGCGCGGCGGCGCCGACGCCCACCGCGAAGACGTTGTCCGGCGCCTGCGCCCACAGCGAGACGAGCTCCAGCGCCGGGAGCGGCATCGACTGCGCGAGCATGGCGCCGCTGCCCTGGAGGAAGACGCCGGCGCCGCGCTCGCCCGAGCCGTTGGCGGGGATGGTGAGCCCGGAGACGAAGACCGTCGCGCCCGCGCCGCTCACCCCGCGCAGCACGAGGGGGTAGGGCGTGAGGGCCCACGCGCTGCCGTTCCACCGCGCGAGGGTGCGCGACGCGACCGCCACCACGTTGTTGCCCGCGCTGCCCCAGATGCCCGTGAAGGTCTCCGTCGCGCGCGTGGGCACCACCATCCAGCGACCGGGGACGGTGCCGGGCCCGGTGCCCGCGTCGCCCGTGACCCCGCCGTCCATCGCCGTCGGCCCCCCAGGGATGGGGTCGAAGCCCACCACGCGACCGATGGAGCGACCCGCGGGCGGCGTCGTGATCTCGCCGCGGCCGAGCTGCGCGTTCTGGTCGCCGCCCCAGCACACCACCTCCCCGGTGCCCCGCACCGCGCAGGCGTAGTCGGCCCCCACGCTCAGCTGGAAGGCGTCCGCGAGGCCCACCACGGGCGCGGGCGTCGGGCGGTCGTTCGTCGCGCCGTCGCCGAGCTGCCCCGCCGTCCCCTGCCCCCAGCACTGTACCGTGCCGTTGCGCAGCCGCGCGCAGGTCTCGCGCCCGCCCGCGGCGACCTCCGCGACGTTGCCGAGGCCGCCCACCGCGACCGGGCTCGTGCGGTCGCTCGTCGCGCCGTCGCCCAGCTGCCCGAGGGTGCCGTTGCCCCAGCACGACACGCCGCCGCCCGCGCGCACCGCGCAGGAGTGCCCGATGCCCGCGGCGACGCCCGTCGCATCGACGAAGCCCATCACCGACACGGGGGTGCCGCTGTTGGCCATGGTGCCGTTGCCGAGCTGCCCCTTGTCGTTGGCGCCCCAGCAGAGCACGCCGCCGTTGGCGCGCACCGCGCAGGTGTGCTGCCGCCCCGCGGCGATGGCCGTGACGTCGTCGGCGCCGCTCACGGTGGTGGGACGCTGGCGGTCGGAGGGCGTGGAGTCGCCGACCTGGCCGAGGTTGTTCTGACCGAAGCACGCGACCTGGCCCGAGCGGCGCAGCACGCAGGTGTGGGTCTCGCCCACGGACACCTGCGCGGCGTCGTCGATCTGCACCACCTCGACGGGCATCAGCCGATCGAGCTGCGTGCCGTCGCCGAGCTGGCCGTTGCGGTTGGTGCCCCAGCAGACGACCCGCCCGTTGGCGCGCACGGCGCAGGCGTGGAAGCTCCCGATGGACACCTGCACGGCGTCGCTCACGCCGCGCACGCTGACGGCGGCGGCGCGGGTCATGGTGGTGCCGTCGCCGAGGATGCCGCCGCGGTTGTTGCCCCAGCAGCCGATGGTGCCGTCGGGGCGACGGGCGCAGGCCGAGGCGTTGCCGGCGGACACCTGCACCCCGCCGCCGTCGGTGCGCATCGAGGCGGGGCCTGCGTCGCGCGGCGGGGTGCCGCCGCGGTCGGTGGGGTTGGCGCCGCCGTCGGTCCTCGCCGGCGGGGTGCCGCCGTCGAGGGTGGCGTTGGGGTCGCCCTCGAGCACCGGAGCGCCCGGGGTGCAGCTCACGGCCCAGACCAGCGAGGCGCCCAACCAGCGATGCGTGCGTGTCTTCATCGGCTCTGTGGGCGGACCTTACCGCGCGGCCTCGGGGGTCGGAAACGACGACCTGACGAAACCTCGCGGTGCGCGCCCGCGCTTCCGTACGATGGCGCGGTGAGCGACGAAGCGACGACGACGGCGACCCTGATCCCTGTGACCATCTATACCGACGGCGGCGCGAAGCCGAACCCCGACGGGCCGGGCGGTTGGGCGGCGCTGCTCATCACCGGGACGGCGCGCCGGGAGATCTCCGGCGGCGAGCCGAAGACGACCAACAACCGGATGGAGCTGATGGCCGCGATCAGGGCGCTGGAGGAGCTCAAGAAGCCCTGCGTGGTGACCCTCTGGACGGACAGCCAGTACCTCCGAAACGGCATCACCGAGTGGATGCCGAACTGGGTGAAGCGGGGCTGGAAGACCGCGGCGAAGCAGCCCGTGAAGAACCAGGACCTCTGGCAGCGGCTGCACGCCGCGGCGCAGCGCCACGAGATGACCTGGAAGTGGGTCAAGGCCCACAACGGCCACCCGATGAACGAGCGCGTCGACGCGATGGCGACGGAGGCCCGCGAGAAGATCGAGCGCGGCGGGTGAGGGTGCGGCGGAGGCGCCCGGCGTAGACAGCGGGGACGGGTGTTGCGAGAGTGCCCGCCATGGCGAGTCCTGAAGATGAGTTGCCGCGTCCGCAGGGCGCGCGGGAGAGCGAGTTCTTCGTGCCGGGCGGGCGTCCCAGCGCGCCGCCCGGTGAGCGCACGAGCGCGCCGCCCGGTGAGCGGCCGAGCTCGCCCGACGTGGGCCGCGGTCGCGACTACGAGACCCTCGAGGGGGCGAGCGGGCGCGAGGTGTTCTTCCGCCCGCGGCGCTACAGCCCGAAGGACTTCGAGGGCATCGACCCCGTCATCGAGGTGACCCAGGCCGGGCAGACGCACGCGTGCGAGCTGCGCGACGTGTCGCAGAACGGGGTGGCCTTCGTGTGGCCGGTGGCCGCGCACGTCACCGTCGGCGACGGCATCGAGCGCCTCGCGGTGAGCTTCGACCAGCACACGGTGTACAGCGGCGCGGCGCAGGTGACGACGGTGCGCGAGCTCGACGGGCGCGTGGTGGTGGGCGCGTCCTTCAGCGAGTCGCTGATGAACATCGACGACGTACTGCACCTGCGCGACGTGCGGCTGTGGAGCGAGGGCGAGGCGCAGCAGCTGCTGGCGACCGCGCGTCCGTGGTTCGTCGACGGGCACGAGCGCTTCAAGTCCCTGGTGGCCGAGCTGCGGCTCTTCTTCGAGGACGCCGACGCGCGGCTCACGGCGCTGGAGGCCCGGCTGCCGCAGCACCTGCTCAGCGGCGAGATGCACACCGCGGCGCGCAACGCCCTCATCGACCAGCTCAAGCGGGACTTCGTGCCGGAGTTCGTGCGGTACTCCGAGGCCATCGACGCGGCCCTGCGCGGCGTGCCGGAGGCCGACCAGGCGCCCCTCAAGGACTACTCCCTGCGGATGCTCCAGGACTACTTCATGCGCGCGCCGTTCATGTACCGGTGCCGCACCAAGCCCCTGGGCTATCCCGGGGACTACGAGGTGATGCGGTACATCTACGAGCGGCAGTTCGAGGGCTCCACGCTCTTCGGCCGCGCGCTGCACCTGTCGGTGGTCTGGACCCGCGGCGCCCACGCGGTGCGGTGCCGCAAGAACCTGGTGCGGGGTCGGCTCGACGCGATGCTCGACAACCCCACGGTGACAGGGCGGCCCATTCGTATCGCCTCGGTGGCCGCGGGCCCGGCGCAGGAGGTGTTCGAGCTGCTCGCGGAGCGCGACCGCCCGACGCCGCCGGTGGAGTTCCTGCTCTTCGACCAGGACCCGCTGGCCCTGTCGTACGCGCAGGGGCGCATGTCGAGGCACATCGCGCGCAACCCGTCGGTGAAGGTGGTCTTCCTCCACGACTCCATCAAGCGGCTGCTGCACGACCCGACGCTGTTCAAGGGCTTCGGGCCCTTCGACCTGATCTTCTGCGCGGGCCTCTTCGACTACCTGCGCTTCCCCACGGCGGTGAACCTCTGCCGGAACTTCTACGACAACCTCAACCCCGGGGGCATGGCGTACGTGGGCAACATGGTCCAGGAGAACCCCTGCAAGTGGTTCCTGGAGCACCACCTGGAGTGGTTCCTGCTGCTGCGCACCCGCGAGGAGATGCGGGCCTACGCGAGCGCGGCGGCCCCGGAGGCCGAGGTCGCGATCTTCGAGGACGAGACGGGCATCAACCCCTTCGTCACGATGCGCAAGCCGTGAACAGCGAGGGGGTGGACGCGGCCATCGAGGCCGAGTGGAGCCGCTGGCTGCTCGACCGCAACCGGCGCGCGGCGCGCACCGTGCTGCTGCTCGTGGGCTTCTTCTACCCCCTCTTCGGCGTGCTCGACTACATGGTCGCGCGCCCGCACCTCCACATCCTCTACCCCAGCCGCGCGCTGGTCACGCTCATCACCATCGCGATGTTCGTGGCCACCCGGCGCCCCATCTTCGAGCGCCACGCGGCGCGCCTCACGCAGGCCTACATGCTCAGCGTCGGCGCGGGCATCGGGGTCATGGTCTTCGTCCTCGGCGGGTACAGCTCGGTCTACTACGCCGGGCTCAACCTCGTGATGATCACCGCGGGCCTGCTGTTCATGTGGCCCGCCCGCATCGCGGTGCCCTTCCACGTCGCCATCGTGATGATGTTCCTGGTGCCCAACGCCTTCATCGCGAGCGCCGCGCAGGTGAGCGCCGCGGTCACCAACATGTTCTTCCTCGTGACCACCGCGACGGTGGTCAGCGCCGCGCAGGTGTTCGCCTTCCGCGGCGCCTACGAGCAGGTGGTCAACCAGATCAAGCTGGAGGCCGCGACCGCCAGCCTCGCCCGCGCCCACGACGAGCTGAAGCGCCTCGACCGCTTCAAGTCGCACTTCTTCGCCAACATCACCCACGAGCTGAAGACCCCGCTCGCGATGATCCTGTCGCCCGTCGAGCTGATGATCGACGGCGACATGGGCACCTTCACCGAGGCCCAGCGCGCCACCCTCCGGACGGTGTTTCGCAACGGGGTGAAGCTGCTGCGGCTCATCGAAGACCTGCTCGACCTCTCGCGCCTCGAGGAGTCGCGACTGCGGCTGCGCGTCGACGAGCACGACCTCGTGGCCTTCCTGCGCTCCCTCGTCGCCCAGGTGCTCGCGCTCACCCAGCGCAAGAACATCGAGGTCACCTTCGAGTCCGACGCGGAGACCGTGCCCACCTGGTGCGACCTCGACCGGCTGGAGCGCGTCTTCATCAACGTGCTCTCCAACGCCGCGAAGTTCACGCCCGCCGGCGGGCACATCACCGTGCGGGTCGCCCACGACGACGAGCACGCGGTGGTGACCGTGCAGGACGACGGCCCGGGCTTCGACCCCGCCATGGCCGAGCGGCTCTTCGAGCGCTTCTTCCAGGTCGAGATGGCCGGGTCGCGGCGCTACGGCGGCGCGGGCATCGGCCTCGCGCTCGCGCGGGAGCTGGTGCTGCTCCACGGCGGCGAGATCCGCGCCTCGAGCGAGCCCGGGGCGGGCGCGCTGTTCACCGTCCGGCTGCCGCGCGACCGGGAGCACTTCCGCGACGACGCGCTCGACCGGCGGGCCGGTATGCGGGACCTCCCGGAGGGCAAGCGGGACGGCGACCGCAGCGTGCAGGACTGGGTGGTGCAGGTCGCGGCGCGGCCGGAGTTCCGGCTGCTCGACGTGGCCGAGGTGACCGAGCGGCGGGTGGTCGAGCGCGACCCGGGCGAGCGCGCCCACGCCCGCACGGTGCTGGTCATCGAGGACACCCCGGACGTCATCCGGCTGCTCCACGCGGTGCTGCGGCAGCACTTCCGGGTGCTCGCCACCACGCACGCGCTCCAGGGCCTGGAGATCGCGCAGCGCGAGCTCCCGGACCTCGTGATCACCGACCTGATGATGCCCGACATCGACGGGCTGGAGTTCATCCGGCGCTTCCGCGCCGATCCGCGCTTCAAGCACACGCCGGTGCTGATGCTCACCGCGCGGGGCGACCTCGAGGACCGACTGAAGGGCATCGAGACCGGCGCCTCGGCGTACATGACCAAGCCCTTCGCGCCGCGCGAGCTGCTCTCCACGGTGCGCTCGCTGCTGCAGCTCCAGGACGCCACGGCGGACATGGTGCTCACCCAGCAGATGGACTCCCTCGAGGTCGTCGCCGGGGGCATGGCCCACGAGATCAACAACCCGCTGAACTACATCTCCAACGCCCTCGCCCGCATCGAGTCCGACGTGAAGGAGATCGACCGGCTGGCGCGCGAGGCCGCCCCCGAGGCGACCGCGAAGCTGGAGAAGATCGAGAAGCTCAGGGTGCGGGCCGAGCGGATGTTCCAGACGGCGCGCTCGGGGGTCGGGCGCATCCGGGAGACCGTGGACGTGATGCGCAGGTACAGCCGCGAGGGGTACTCCCGGGTGACCCGCGCGCACGACGTCTTCGAGGCGGTGCGCGACGTGGTGCGGGTGGTGGTGCCGGCCATCGGCCGGGAGGTCGTGGTCGAGACGAAGTTCCAGGGCGACGGCGTCGCGGAGTGCGTGCCCGAGGAGCTGCACCAGGTGTTCGCCAACCTCATCCAGAACGCCATCGAGGCGGTCGAGGACCACACCGGGCGGGTCACCATCGAGGGCGAGGGCTCCGGCGACTTCGTGACCCTGACGGTGCGCGACAACGGCCACGGGATCCCGAAGGAAGACCTCGCGCGGGTGTTCACCCCCTTCTTCACGAAGAAGCCCGCGGGCAAGGGCATGGGCATGGGCCTCACCATCACCTGGCGGGTGCTGCACTCCCTCGGCGGCACCATCGCCGTGCGCAGCGACGAGGGCGCCGGCACGGAGTTCGTGGTGCGCATCCCGCGGTCGCAGGCCATCGGGCGCGACACCGACCGGCCCGGTCCGCTCCTGTCGGGCACGCTCCCGCCGCCGGCTCCGATGTCCGGCGTGGCGGCCCTCAGCGCCTGAGCGGCGCGCCAGCGTCAGAGCACGACGAGGTCGTCGCGGTGGATCGCCTCGTCGCCGTGCGGCGCCCCGAGGAGGTCGCCCACCTCGCGGGAGTTGCGCCCGCGGATGACGTTCATCTCGGCGCTGGAGAAGGCCGAGAGGCCGCGCGCGAAGGGGGCGTCGTCGCCGGTGACGAGGTCCACGGGATCGCCGCGGCGGAAGGTGCCGCGCACCGCGACGACGCCCGACGGGAGCAGCGAGCGGCCGCCCTCGAGCACGGCCTTGCGGGCGCCCTCGTCGACCACGAGCGAGCCCCGGCCGCGCAGGGTGTGGGCGATCCAGTGGGCCCGCGCCGACACCCGCGCCGCGCCCGGGAGAAACACCGTGCCCACGTCGTCGCCGCGCATCAGCGCCGCGAGCACCCCGGGCATCCGGCCCGGCGCGATGACCGCCGTGGCGCCCGCCGCCGTTGCCGCCCGCGCGGCCTTGAGCTTGGTGACCATCCCCCCCTTGCCGCCACCCGAGACGTCGGTGCGCACGAAGCGGTCGACGCTGCGGTCATCGCCCGCCACCACCGTGACCCGGCGCTCGCCGTCGAGCAGCCCCGGGGCGACGGAGAGCATCACCAGGAGCTCTGCGCCCAGGAGGTTGGCCACCTGGGCGGAGAGCGAGTCGTTGTCGCCGAAGGCGATCTCCTCGACGCTGACGGTGTCGTTCTCGTTGATGACGGGGATGGCGCCGCGGACGAGCAGCGCGTCGAGCGCGCCGCGGGCGTTGAGGTAGCGACCGCGCTCGGCGAAGTCGGAGTGGGTGAGCAGCACCTGGGCGGCCACCCGCTGCCGGCGCGCGAAGACCTCGGACCACAGCCGGATGAGCTGCCCCTGCCCCGCGGCGGCGCAGGCCTGGAGCTGGTCCATGCGGCGCGGGCGCGCGGTGAACCCGAGGGCCTCGACGCCGAGGGCGATGGCGCCGGACGACACGAGGGCCACGCGCCGGCCGGGGGACTCCGCGAGGTCGACGAGCTCGTTGGCGAGGGACTCCAGCACCGCGCGGTCGATGGCGCCGCGCGGGTCGGTGAGCACCCCGGTGCCGATCTTCACCACGACGGTGCGGGCGCGGCGCAGCGGGGTCAGTCGATCGAGGGAAGGCGCGAGGTCGACGGTGGCCATGGGCGATGCGCGCCGGGGTACCAGATCGCGACCGCGCGAACCAGCGGGCGTGGCACTCCGCCACAGCGTCGCAGGTCTGCTCGTCGGGCCAGTACCCACCCCGGGGCGCCCACGCCCGCACGCCCGCGGCCCGATGGGTGGTGCCCTCCGGTGGCACCCGTGCTGCAACGAAAGGGTGCGGGTCCCCTTCTGGATGCCCAGCACGGAGTCGATCGGATGAGCACAGCAACCCACCTCGCGAGCCCCGCCGGGACCTCCGCGCCCGGTCCCCTTCTCGGGCGCCTCAACGTCGGCCGGCGCGAGCGCTTCGTCTCCGCCTCCGCGGGCCTCGCGCTCGTGGCCTTCGCCTTGAAGCGCGGCGGGATCCCAGGGGCGGTCGGCGCGCTCGCCGGGGGTGTGCTGCTCTACCGCGGGCTCTCGGGTCACTGCCCCCTGCACTCGGCGCTCGGCCGCAGCACGGCCTCACGCCGCGAGCTCGGCATGAGCCGCATGGAGCGCGGCGCCTCCGCCAGCGTCGCCCTCGACCGGGGCATCCGCGTCGATCAGCGGGTGGTGATCCTCCGGCCGCAGCAGGAGGTCTATGCGTTCTTCCGCGACCTCCACAACCTCCCGCGGGTGATGAGCCACGTCGAGAAGGTGGTGGTCTCGAGCTCGGCGCTCTCGCACTGGACCGTCCGGGGCCCGGCGGGCGTGCGCCTGCGCTGGGACGCGGAGATCATCAA
This sequence comes from Myxococcales bacterium, assembly GCA_030652255.1. Classification (GTDB taxonomy): domain Bacteria; phylum Myxococcota_A; class Polyangia; order Polyangiales; genus SCUS01. The sequence continues at coordinate 108,176 of JAUSAZ010000196.1, forward strand.
CGAGCGGCTCGGCGAGCTCATCGCGTGGCGCAGCCGGGACGGCGCGGACGTGCGCAACGCGGGCTCGGTGCGCTTCGCCCCCGCCGAAGGGGGCGGCACCGAGGTGCGGGTGCAGCTGCGCTACGACCCGCCCGCGGGCGCCGTGGGCGCGGCCGTGGCGAAGGTGCTGGGCGAGTCGCCCGACCAGCAGATGAAGGCCGACCTCCAGCGCCTCAAGGGCGAGCTCGAGTACTTCGCGACCGACGCCGTCGACCACGTCAACGCCGCGCCGCACGAGCGCTGATCGCCCGAGCGGGGGATACACCGCGCGGCCCGATTGCGCCCGCCTCGCGACGGTGCCAGAAGGCTCGTCCGCCGCGACGGTCCCTTCACCCCCCCGCCGGGCGCCCGCCGAGCCGATGCCCGTCCCCCTCGCCGCGCTCCAGAGCCTCCTCGCCAACGTGCGCCGCCGCTCGCCCTCGATGCGCCTCGCGCAGGCCGCCGAGCTCGCGCGCCCCGGCAACGTGCTCTCGCAGCGCGAGTCCGACGACGAGGCCATGCTGCTGGTGCAGGTGCCCGGCTGGTCGGTGCCCGCGACGGCGATGCTCTACCCCGCGGAGGGAGAGTGGGCCTGCGACTGCGGCGGCGCCGACCCCTGCGCCCACGTCGTGGCGGCCGCCATGGCGCTGGAGCTCGCCCACCGTACGAGCTCCCCGCTTCCCTCCGCCGGGAGCGTGCAGGCGAGCCTGCGCTACACACTGATCGCCTCCCGCGACGGCCTCCGGGTGGCCCGCGCCATCGTGGGGCCCGGCGATGCGCTGCGCGACCTCGACGGGGCGCTCGCGGACGCCGGGGTGGCGATCTCGAGCACGGACGCAGACCTCGCCGTCGACCGGCTCTGCGACCCGCGGCGCAACGGGATCATCGCCCCATCGGATACCGCCGCGCTCCTGGGCGCGCTGGCGGCCTGCGACGACGTGCGCCTCGACGGGCGCGCGGTGCGGGTGTCCACCGACGAGGTGCTCCCGCGGGCGTGGGTGGAGGACCACCCCAAGGGCTTCGCGCTGCGCATCGAGCGCGACCCGGCGGTGACGTCGGTCGTCGCGCCGGGCGTCGCGGACACGGGCGACACGCTGCGGCCGCTGGGCGCGATGGACCTCACCGGGGCGCGCCTGGAGAAGCTCCCTCGCACGCGGGTGTTCGCCGCGGCGGAGGTGTCCGAGCTGGTGCTGAAGGCGCTGCCCGAGCTCCAGGCGAGGCTGCCCGTGGAGGTGCGGACAAAGCAGCTCCCGGCGCTGGTGAAGGGGCTGCGGCCGCGCGTCACGATGGAGGTGACGCTGCTCTCGCACGCGATGTCCGTGCTGCCCACGCTCACCTACGGCGACCCGCCGATCGCGCGCGTGGAGGACGGTCGCCTGGTGCACCTGCGCGGGGGGCTGCCGCTGCGCGACGAGGCCGCGGAGGTGCGGGAGACGCATCGACTGCGCGACGAGCTCGGTCTGCTCCCGGGGGTGCGCACGGCCTACCGCGGCACCGACGCGGCGCGCTTTCTCGCGAAGCTGCGGGCGTGGTCACCCGCGGGAGGCAACACCGCGGCGTCGCTCTTCGGCGCGGTGGCGGTGGCCCCGAGGCTCACGGCGCGCGACACGGGCTTCGACCTGAGCTTCGAGCTCCCGGGAGGCGGCGAGGACGGCGCGCCGGTGCGACAGGCGGAGGCCGCGACGGTGATGCAGGCGTGGCGCGAGGGGCTCGACGTGGTCCCGCTCACCGATGGCACCTGGGCGCCGCTGCCGCTGGAGTGGCTGCGCGCGCACGGTCACCGGGTGGCCGACCTGCTGGCCGCGCGCGACGACGACGGCGAGGTGACCCGCGCCGCCCTGCCCGCCCTCGCCCAGCTCTGCGAGGCCCTGGAGGCGCCTGCGCCGCCGCGGCTGCAGGGCCTGCGCGCCCTCGCGGCGGGCCTCGAGGCCATTCCCCCCGCGGCGCTCCCGGCGGACCTCACGGCGACGCTCCGGCCGTACCAGCGCCGGGGCGTGGACTGGCTCTGCTTCCTGCGCGACGCGGAGATGGGCGCGGTGCTGGCCGACGACATGGGCCTCGGCAAGACGCTCCAGACGATCTGCGCCCTGCGCGGCCGGGCGCTGGTGGTCGCGCCGCGGAGCGTGCTGCACAACTGGGCCGACGAGGTGCGGCGCTTCCGCCCGGGGCTCTCGGTGGCCGTGTATCACGGCGCCGGGCGGGCCATCGACGCGCGCGCGGACGTCACGCTGACGACCTACGCCGTGCTGCGCCTCGACGCGGGCGCGCTCACGAAGGAGCCCTGGGACGCCGTGGTGCTCGACGAAGCCCAGGCCATCAAGAACCCCGACAGCCAGGCGGCGCGCGCGGCGTACCAGCTACGCGGGCGCTTCCGCGTGGCGCTCTCGGGCACCCCCGTCGAGAACCGGCTGGAGGAGCTCTGGAGCCTCATGCACTTCGCCAACCCGGGCCTGCTCGGCGGGCGCTCGGACTTCGACGAGCGCTACGCGAAGCCCGCGGCGGACGGCGACGGCGCGGCGATGGCGCGCCTCCGGGAGCGCGTGGGCGCCTTCCTCCTGCGGCGCCTGAAGCGCGACGTGGCCCCGGAGCTCCCGCCGCGCACGGAGGCCGTGCTGCGCTGCGACCTCGACGAGCGCGAGCGCGAGGTCTACGACGCGGTGCGGGCGGCGTCGCAGCGCGACGTGGTGGAGGCGCTGCGCGAGGGCGGCAGCACCCTGCTGGCGCTCGAGGCCCTGCTGCGGCTGCGGCAGGCGGCGTGTCACAGCGGGCTCGTCCCGGGGCAGCACGCCGACGGGTCGTCGAAGGTGACCTGCCTCGTGGACGCGCTGGAGTCGGCCGCGGCGGACGGCCACAAGGCGCTGGTGTTCTCCCAGTGGACCTCGCTGCTCGACCGGGTGGAGCCGCACCTCGCGGCGGCGGGCATCGGCTTCACCCGCCTCGACGGATCGACCCGCGACCGGGGCGACGTCGTCGGGCGCTTCCAGTCCGACGACGGCCCGCCGGTGATGCTGGTGTCGCTCAAGGCGGGCGGCACGGGAATCAACCTCACCGCCGCGGACCACGTCTTCCTGCTCGACCCCTGGTGGAACCCCGCCGTCGAGGACCAGGCCGCGGACCGAGCGCACCGCATCGGCCAGCAGCGGCCGGTGACCATCTACCGCATCGTCGCGAGCGACACCGTCGAGGAGCGCATCGTGGCGCTGCAGTCGCGCAAGCGCGCCCTCGCCGAGGCGGCGCTCTCGGGCGGCGACCCGAGCGCGGCGCTCACCCGCGACGACCTGCTCGCGCTGCTGGCGTAAAGGGGGCGCTCATACTCATTTGATCCCAACCTTGCCGCTTTGGCGGCCACCCGTCGGTGAGACACGCCGCGCGTTTGACGCTGGGGTTCGCGCGTTGGCGCTCACCCCAGGCTATCGCACGAGGGCGCCCCCGCAGTCGCGGGGGCTTTCGA
>JAUSAZ010000199.1 GCA_030652255.1 Myxococcales bacterium
CCTCAACGCCCGCGGCGGATTCTTCGTCGGCATCGACGTCGGCACCGGCGTCGGGGGCTTCACCTACGTCAACTCGCAGGTGCTGGCGGCCCGCACCCGCACCACCGTGGGCGACGGCGCCGGCACGCCGGTGGTCTTCGGACCGGGGCGCGCGGTCGGCGCGGTCGCCGCGCAGGTGGTCGACGCCGTCACCCGCCTCGCGGGCAGCTCGCGGCAGGACATCACCACGCGCACCGAGGGCGACCCCGCCGCGGTGGGCATCCCGATGGGCCGCACCACCGCGGACTTCATCCGCGCGGTGGTGCCGATGCGCGGCGAGCCCGCCATGCCCGTGGGCTACGAGCGCCACGACATGACCACGTTCTTCAACGTGCTCCCCACCACGCAGGTGATCTTCCGCGCGGACTTCTACAACGACTTCGTGGAGGGCGGCGCCACGGCGAAGCTCTTCCGCGCGACCATCAACGTGCTCGGCCGCGGCGGCACGGTGGTCGACACCCGGCCGGTGTTCATCGTGGTGCCGGCGCGCGGCAGCGGCATCGGCGTGCCGGGCTGATCAGCGGTCGCGCTCGCACCCCGGCTCCCGGGGCGCGACGCGGGCGTACACGGCGAGCACCCCGCGGGTCTCGGCGACGACGCGGTACCCGCAGCGCTCGAGCAGGGCGCGAAACGCCGGCGGGCCGAGGTGCTCGATCTCGCGGTCGTCGGTCACCACGGAGGGCGAGCCCGCGATGACGGCGTCGCGCACGTCGTCGGCGGTGGCGATGTGCAGGCGGTCGCGCAGGGCGGCGTCGCCGGGGGGCACCGGGGCCTGGCGGGCGAAGTGGTTCTCGGTGCCGGGGAGCAGGCGGTCGGCGAGGCCGAGTGCGGAGCCGGGCCAGAGCGCGAGCACGGGCCCGGGGTGGAGCGCGGCGACGCGGCGCACCTGGGCGGCGGCGTAGTCGAGGCGGCGCGGGCGGAACGCGCGGAGGTGGAAGTCGCCGTAGACCCCCTCGTGCCAGCGGCGGTGGAAGCTGGGATATCCCACGACGAGGTGCAGCCCGAGCAGGCAGGCGGGGAGCGCGAGGCGGGGGAGCAGCGGTCCGCGGAGGGCGTGGTCGAGGTGGCCGAGGCCGAGGCCGGCGAGCAGCGCGAGCAGGGGCACCGCGGGGGTGAAGTAGTGCTCGATGACGGGGAAGGGGACGAGCGCGGCGAGCACGACGGCGGCGGCGGCGAGGAGCGGGGCGACGGTCTGGCGGGCGGGGCGCGCGAAGGCGGCGAAGCCCGCGAGGAGGGCGAGCGCGATGCCCTCCGGGGCGAAGGCCGAGAGGTGGTTCATCGAGACGAGGCCGTAGAGGCCGTGGATGTACGTCGCGCGCTGGGCCCACCACGGGACCTGGTCGGGCGGCCACACGACGTTCACGCGGTTGGCGTGGAAGGCGAGGTTGCCGAAGAGGAATCCCTGCGGCGCCATGCGGTAGAGCAGCGCCAGGGGTGCGAGCGCCGCGAGCGCGCCGACGGTGGCGGCGGCGCCGCGTCGGGCGCGCTCCCACCAGCCCCGGCCGACGGCCACGATGAGCAGGGCGAGGGGGACGGTCCAGTACGCGGCGCTGACCTGGTGGTTGTCCGGCGCCCAGAGGGTGACCCGCAGGAGGGCGGCGACCGCGAGCGCGCGGACGAAGCCGAAGCGGGCGCCGCGCAGCCAGATGGCGCCGACGATGGCGCCGACCACCGGGAGCAGCAGGAGGCGCAGGCCGCCGACGAGGCCCGCGAGCGCCCCAGCGAGGGCGGCGCGCGCGAGCGACGGGCGCTGCGGGGCGGTCGCGAGGAGGGTCGCGCCGACGAGGCAGAGGCCCGCGGGGGCGTACGGACGGATGCTCGGAAACCACTGCCAGGTGAGCTCGTTGAGGGTGAAGAGCCCGGCGGCGGTGACCGCGGCGAGGGGGGAGCCGGTGTCGCGCTTCACGCCGTGGGCGACGAGCCCGGCGGTGGCGGCGCCGAGGAGGGCGAAGAGCGCGCGCTCGGCGACGAAGCGCGAGGCGACGGCGGCGAAGGGCGCGAGGAGGAAGGGGAGGTACGGGGCCTGCGGGTAGAAGTAGTCGCGGTAGGGGAGGCGGCCCCGGGCGACGAGCTCGGCGGCGACGGCGTAGAAGCCCTCGTCGACGTCCGCGGGGGTCTGTCGGCCGACGAGGACGAGCACGACGCCCGCGGCGACCGCGGTGAGGAGCGCGAGCCGGTGGGTCAGCGCGAAGCGGCGCACGGGAGAGCGGCGCTTCAGCTCTGGACGCGGTTGCGCCCGGCGCGCTTCGCGGTGAAGAGGAGCTCGTCGGCGCGGCGGTAGATCTCCATCGGGTCCTGGTCTTCGGCGGTGCGGGTGGCGACGCCGATGGAGACCGTGAGGGGCATCAGCGCGCCCTCGAACTCGAAGCGGTGCCGGGCGGTGAGCTGCCGGAGCTTCTCCGCGGTGATCTTCGCGCCGACGCCGTCGATCTCCGGGAGCAGCACGGCGAACTCCTCGCCGCCCATGCGCCCGGCGACGTCGTCGCGGCGGAGGTTGACCCGGAGCAGCGTGGCGAACTGCCGGAGCGCGGCGTCGCCCGCGAGGTGCCCGTGCACGTCGTTGATCTTCTTGAAGTGGTCGATGTCGATGACGAGCAGCGAGAGGGGGCGGGTGTAGCGGGTCGAGCGCGAGAACTCCCGCTGCATGGCGTCTTCGAAGGCGCGGCGGTTGGGGAGGTTGGTGAGGCCGTCGGTGGTGACGAGCCGGTAGATCTCCTCGTGGTAGGCCGACTCGATGTGCCCGCTCACCAGGAACTTCAGGATGTTGCGCCCGATCTGCAGGTGGTCGCCGTGGTTGAGCACGGCGCTCTCGACCCCGCGGTCGTTGACGTAGGTGCCGTTGGTGCTGTGGAGGTCGCTGATGCTCCACGCCTCGGGCACGCCGCTGGCGTTGATGGTGGGGTCGATGCGGCAGTGGTTGCGCGAGACGCTCTCCTCCTCGAACTGGAGGTCGCTCTCGGTGGAGCGCCCGATGGTGAGCGGTCCTGCGCCGAGGGAGATGCGTCGGCCGATGGACTCGCCGTACATCACCACGAGGCACGCCTCGCGCACCGATGGCTCACGGCTCGGGCGATCCCTCGAGCTGTTGACCTTGAACCTGCTCGTGTCATTCAGGTCCGACACCGCCACGGGCTGGGAGTGTAACCGGGAACGCGCTCCCGGGCAGAAGTTCTGTGCTGGCGCCCCCTAATGGGGGGTGCGTCGCGCGGTGCGCGGTCCGCTGCCACGAAGTTGACCCGAGGGCACCCACCTCGCTAACGCCCCGTCCCACGTATGGTTGATCGAGCACACGCAATGGCGTTGCTGGGGGTGGTCGGGGCGGCGGTGCCGTTCGTCGCGCTGGGGCAGAACGCCGCGGCGCAGCGCGCTCGTGAGCGCAGCGTGACGGTGTCGGCGGTCGACGCTGGTGCGCCTGCGCCAGGGCGCCCGCGGGGCGTGCCGGTCGCGATCACGTCGGCGGTGCCGGGCCTCGACCCGTCGCGCGCGCGGCTCGAGCGCGGCGAATACGCGGTCGCCCTGCCCGACGGGCGGCGCGCGGCCCTCACGCTCGAGCCCGCCTGGCAGCGCGCGACGGCGGCGCTGCTGGAGCGCCACGCGCTGCCCATGGCGAGCGTGGTGCTGCTCGACACGGCGACGGGGCGGGTGCTGGTCTGGGCCTCCCGGGGCGCGCCCGGTCGCGACCTCGCGCGCGCGGCCGAGGCGCCGGCGGCCAGCGTCTTCAAGATCGTGACGGCGTCGGCGCTCCTGGGCGAAGGCTTCTCCGAGCGCACGCCGACGTGCTGGTCCGGGGGCTTCCACGCGCTGACGCTGCGCAACCTCGCCAGCGACCCGCGGCGCGACCGGGAGTGCAGCACGCTCCCGGAGGCCTTCGCGCGATCGATCAACACGGTGTTTGCGCGGCGGGCGCTAGAGCTCCTGAACCCCGTGGCCATCGAGTCGGCGGCGCGGCGGTGGGGCTTCGGCGAGGCGCTTCCCTTCGACGCCCCGGTGGCCGCGAGCGAGGTCACGGTGCCCTCCGAGACGCTGGCCTTCGCGCGCACCGCCGCGGGCTTCTGGAACAGCACCCTCTCGCCCCTCCACGGCGCGCTCCTGGCGCAGGGCATCGCGCGGGGCGGTGAGATGACCCGGCCGTGGATCGTGTCGTCGATCCGTGGTCCGCAGGGCGAGACGCTGGCGGTGGGCGGCGAGCACGCGTGGCGCCGCGCGGTGAGCCCCGAGGTGGCCGCGACGCTGGTGCGAGCGATGTCGCGGACCGTCAGCGAAGGCACCGGCTTCCATGGCTTCCACGACGGGGCCGGCCGGGCCTACCTCGAGGGCGTCAACGTCGGCGGCAAGACCGGCACGCTCAACGCCACGGAGCCCTTCCGCGCGTTCACGTGGTTCGTGGGCAACGCCGAGGGGGCGGGCCGCCGGCTCTCCATCGCGGTGCTGGTCGCCAACGAGCCGCTGTGGCGCGTGAAGGCCCCGACGCTCGCCCGCCAGGTGCTGCAGATCGCCCTCCGCGGGCGCGCCACCGACTGACCCGCCTCGCCGCTCCCCGCTCCTCTCTCCACTCCTCTCGCCCCGCTCCATCGCCCCGCCAACTCGTCACCGCGTGTTGAAACACGCGGCAACGACAGAGGGACTCGCACAACCGGCGAAAGTCTGCGGAGCGGACTTCCCATCGGCATGCGCCATCAGGGACGTTGCCGCGTGTTTCAACGCGTGGTGGCGGGCCCACGATGCGCGGTGGATGAGCCCAGGATTGGGGAGGGAGTGAGAGGGTAGGCGGAGGCGGGAGGAGGCCGAGTGCGGCGGGAGGCGACGAGGAAGCAGCGTAAGGAAGGGGTGTCTCGTCGCTAGGGGCGCGCGGCGGGCGCCTCGCGGCGCACCACGATCGCGGGCATCCGCTCGCGGTTCTCGAAGTCGGCGCGGTAGGCGCCGGCCTCGCGAAGGTTGTTGAACGGACCCACCCGCACGCGGTGCCACACCACGTTGTTGGGGTCCGTCGCCGGCTGGGCGACGTAGGCGCGGTGGCCCCGATCACGCAGCCGCTGGGCGAAGGTCTGCGCGTGGCCGATCGCGCGGAACGAGCTCACCTGCACGGTGTAGGGCCCGTCGCTGCCGGCCGCGACGGGGGTTCCCCGCGGCGCCGTCGCGGCGGGGCCCACGGTGCCGGCGTGGGTCAGCGCCGACTCGCTCAGCCGCACCCCGAAGCCACCGAGCGGGGAGGCGCTCTGCGGCAGCAGCACCGGGCGCTGCGAGGCGTCACCGAGCGACGGGCCGCCGAGCAGCTGCGCGGTCGCGGCGGCCATGCTCACCCGCGTCCCGGCCGGGGCCGCAGGGCCCGTCGGAGCGGCGGCCGTCGGAGCCGCGCCCGCGGGGTCGCCCGTGAGGCGCTCGGCGTAGGTGAGGCTCGCCGGCGCCGCGGTCTCGGGGCGCTGCGCGAGGCGGTCGAGCTGGGCCAGCGGATCCTCCCGCGGCGCCGGTCGGGTGTCCCCCGCCTCGCGGCCCACCATCACACCGACGGCGAAGAGCACGCAGGCAGTGGCGATGGCGCCGAGGGCGATGGACATCAACCGCGACGAGTGACTGACGTCATCGCGTTCCTGGATCTGGTCGAGGTCACGCATGGAACCCATTGCGTCCATGGCCAAGGGCTTCGCTCCTGTGCATTGCGGATCGGAGTGATCCGCTGGGCGCACCTTTCGTCGAAGGCTCCCGGCCCGTCACGTTTTCAGCACGAGTTACCGCGGCGCGGTGACCACCACCGTCAGCGGCGACGACACCTCGTTGTCCGGCGGCGCCGAGATCTGGAACACGTTGAGCGCGTCGCCCACGCGCGGCGCCAGCACCGTCGCGCTCCCCCGCACCCGCACCGGCCCGAGCACGGCCCGCCAGAGCCCCGCCGGGGTGGCCTCGGTCACCACCGTGAGGGCCTCCCCCGTGGCCGCGCTCGCGTGCGCGGCGGTGTCGTCGACCACCACCTGGGCGCCCGGCAGCGCGAGGCCCTCCAGGGTGACGATGAGCCCCCCCTGCGGGCACTCGTCCGGCGGGCACACCGTGACCCCCTGCGCCGTGATGCTCGGCGGCGGCAGCGGCAGCGAGCGCTGGAGGCAGCCCGAGGCCGCGCCGATGAGGGCGCACACGAGCAGCATGGGGAGCGGTCGGCGGAGGGGGCGCACGGCGGTCACCAACCTAGCAGCCGGCGTTCCGCGCGGGTTCTCCGGCAATGTCACGGCGCACGGCCCGGAGGTGCCAGCCACGGTATGCGACCGGGTGCCAACCGTGGTTGTCTGTGACATATCCCGTCCGACCATCCCTCCGCCTGGAACACTTCAAAATGGAGCTTTTGGGTGGGGTCTGGTAGACCGTGCGCGCCATGGCGGACAACAATGATCGGGCGGATGGGGGATCGGGTTCTGGGGGCACGGTGCCCATCCTCATCCAGGAGGAGATGCAGCGGAGCTACCTCGATTACGCGATGAGCGTGATCGTCGGGCGCGCCATCCCGGACGCGCGCGACGGGCTCAAGCCGGTGCACCGGCGAATCCTGTACGCGATGAACGAGATGCGGCTCTTCGCCTCGCAGCCGTACAAGAAGTGCGCGCGCGTGGTGGGCGAGGTGCTGGGCAAGTTCCACCCCCACGGCGACAAGTCCGTCTACGACGCCCTCGTGCGCATGGCGCAGGACTTCGCCATGCGGATGATGCTGGTCGACGGGCAGGGCAACTTCGGCTCCGTCGACGGCGACCCCCCCGCGGCGATGCGTTACACCGAGGCCCGCCTCGCGAAGATCGCCGGCGAGCTCCTCGAGGACATCGAGAAGGAGACCGTCGACTTCGGCGACAACTTCGACGCCAGCGAGCGCGAGCCGCTGGTGCTGCCCGCCCGCTACCCCAACCTCCTGGTCAACGGGGCGGGCGGCATCGCGGTGGGCATGGCGACCAACATCCCGCCGCACAACCTCGGCGAGATCGTCGACGCGACGATCATGATGATCGACAACCCGCACGCGACGCTCGACGACCTGATGACCGTGGTGCAGGGCCCGGACTTCCCGACGGGCGGGCTCATCTACGGCAAGCAGGGCATCCGGCAGGCGCTCGCCACGGGGCGCGGCAACCTGATCATGCGCGCGCGCTGCGCCATCGAGCCGATGGCCAAGGGCGACCGCGAGCAGATCGTGGTCACGGAGATCCCGTACCAGGTCAACAAGGCCACGATGCTCCAGAAGATGGCCGAGCTCGTGCGCGAGAAGCGGCTGGAGGGCATCTCCGACCTGCGCGACGAGAGCTCCCGCGAGGGCATGCGGGTGGTGGTGGAGCTCAAGCGCGACGCCAACGCCAGCGTGGTGCTCAACCAGCTCTACAAGAACACCCAGCTCCAGGAGAGCTTCGGGGTGATCAACCTCTCCATCGTCGGGGGGCAGCCCAAGGTGCTCTCGCTCGGCGAGATGCTCCGGGTGTTCATCGACCACCGGCGCGATGTGGTGACGCGCCGCACGCGCTTCGAGCTGCGCGCCGCGGAGGCCCAGCGCGAGGTGGTGCTCGGCCTCGGCATGGCCACCACGGACATCGACCGGGTGATCAAGACCATCCGCGAGAGCCCGGACGTGGACACGGCGCGCGAGCGGCTGATGGCGCTGCCGCTGCACGGCCTCGAGGACTTCGTGCGGCGCGCGGGGCGGCCCGAGGAGGAGATCGCCGCGGCGGCGGGGCAGCCGGAGTACCGGCTCACCGAGCGGCAGGCGAAGGCCATCCTCGACATGCGCCTCGCGCGGTTGACGGGCCTCGAGCGCGAGAAGCTGGCGGTGGAGTACGGCGAGCTGTCCAACACCATCGCGCGGCTGCAGTCCATCCTCGGCGACGAGCGGGTGCTGATGAGCGTGATCCGGGGCGAGCTCATCGACGTGCGGGCGCGCTACGCCGACCCGCGGCGCACGGAGATCGTGGCCGATGAGGGGGAGATCTCCATCGAAGACCTCATCGCGCGGCAGCAGATGGTGGTCACCTGCTCGCACAAGGGCTTCATCAAGCGCACGGCGCTCTCGGACTACCGGGCGCAGCGCAGGGGCGGCCGCGGGAAGATCGGGATGGAGGCCCGCGACGACGACTTCATCAACCGCTTCTTCGTGGCGAGCACGCACGACCACGTGCTGTTCTTCACCGACCGGGGGAGGGTGTTCCTGAAGAAGGTCTACGAGATCCCGGAGGGGTCGCGCACCTCGAAGGGGCGATCGATCGTGAACTTCGTGGGCATCGACACGAGCGAGAAGGAGGGCGCCGAGCGGGAGAAGATCGCCGCGGTGGTGCCCGTGAGCGAGTTCAAGGAGGGGCTCGACCTGGTGACGGCGACGTCCCGGGGCCTGGTGAAGCGCACGACGCTCTCGGCCTACGCCAACATCCGCCAGACGGGCATCATCGGGGTGGCCATCGAGGAGGGCGACGCGCTGCTGAGCGCGGTGGTCACCGACCCCGGGCACGAGATCATGCTGGGCACCCGCGGGGGCATGTCCATCCGCTTCAAGGTCGACGACATCCGCCAGGTGGGCCGCGACTCGCGCGGCGTGCGCGGCATCGACCTGCGCGACGACGACACGGTGGTCTCGATGGACGTCATCGACGACCCGCTGGTGCAGCAGGTGCTCACGGTGTGCGCCAACGGCTACGGCAAGCGCACGCCGGTCGAGGAGCACCGGTGCCAGAGCCGCGGCGGCGTCGGCATCATCGCCATCGACGCGAGCGAGCGTAACGGCGCCGTGGTCGACCTCGACCTGGTCACCGAGGCGATGGAGCTGATGGTGATCACCGACCGGGGGCAGATCATCCGGACGAAGGTGAGCGAGGTGCGCCAGGCGGGGCGCAACACCCAGGGCGTGCGCATCATCCGGCTCGACAGCGACGAGAAGGTGGTGGCCGTCGAGCCGGTGGCCGAGCCCGAGGCCGACAGCGGGTCGAGCGAGTCGCTGGTTCCGCCGGCGCCGACGGAGCCGACGGAGCCCGGGGTGGAAGAGGCCGCGCCGGAGTGATAGGCCTCACGGGCCGTGCGACGCGCCGACACGACGGCTAGACGATCGGTGGCCGCGGCGGCGCTGCTGTGGGGGGCGGAGTGCCTCGCGCAGGACGCCCCCGCGCCGCCGTGGACGCGCAACACACCAACGGCGGCCGCGACTGGAGCGGCCGCGGGGACGGAGGCCCGGGACGTGCCGCGGGCCGGGCGCTGGCCCACGACGCCGGCGCCGGCTCCCCGGCGGCGGACGGGGACGGCGCGACGGCCGGTGCAGCAGGGGTCCGAAGACCCGGGGATGACCCAGCACTTCCAGATGCCCTCGGCGGTGCTGCTGCGCTACGGGGATTTCTCGGGGATGTACCTCACCCACCTCGGGTGGGTGGGGCTGCGCCGCGGGCTCACCCGCTCCATCGACGTCGGGGTCGGGGTCCCGTACTACTTCCTCGGCGTCACCGTCGACGCGCGCGTCGCCTTCGTGCAGCGCGAGGGCTTCGCGGCGGCGTGGTGGGCCTACGCCTCGGTGCCCTTCGTGGGCGAGGGCGAGCGGCCGACGAGCCAGCTCGGGTTCACCTGGTCGTTCGCGGGCCTCGGGTGGGCCACCGGCCCGCTGGTCTCCCTCTGGAACGACCGCGTCGGCGTCCACGCCGGCCTGCACGTCGCCCAGCGCACGGGCCTCGGCGGGGCCTGGCTCTTCGCGCACGTGACCGCCGACGTGCGGATCATCGAGGGCATCAAGCTCATCGTGCAGGGGGTGTCCTTCAACGAGCTCTCGCTGGAGAAGAGCGAGACGGCGCGCTCGCTCATCGGCAACGGCTCGGCCCGCTGGCTCCCCTACGGCCTGGCGGGCGTGCGCTTCTACACCCGGCGCTTCTCGGCCGACATGGGCGCCCTCGCGCCGCTCTCGCGGGACTGTCCCCTGTGGTCCGAGCGGCTGGCGGTCATCCCCTGGGTGGCGCTCACCCACCGGTTCTGAGCCGATGACCGCGGACGCCGACCGGCAGCGATACGACGGGCTCCTGGCCGAGATGGCGCAGCGGCAGCCCCCGGTGGTCATCCGGCTCAAGACCACCTCCGCGCTCCAGACCTTCATCGACCGCGCGCTCCGGGTGCTCACCCTCGGCGGGCAGGATCGTTACCTGACCGACTACGTCACCACCCTCGGGGCGACCATCTGGGTGCCCGCCACCTGGGAGGACTGGTCGCACCGGGCGCGCTACAAGGTGCTGCGCCACGAGCTGGTGCACGTGCGGCAATTCGAGCGCTTCACGTGGCCGGGGATGGTGCTGATCTACGGGTTCTTCCCGCTGCCGGCGGGGCTCGCGTGGGGGAGGGCGATGCTGGAGTGGGAGGCCTACGCGGTCACCCTGGAGGTCGAGGCCGAGGTCGACGGCCCCGAGGCCGCGCGCGCCCCGGAGCTGCACGACGAGATCGTGCGGCGCTTCACCGGGCCCGACTATGGGTGGATGTGGCCCTTCGAGGGTTGGGTGCGCCGGCGCATCGCGCGGACCCTCGCAGCAATGTCGCGAAGGGAGCCGCTGCCCTGATAGACTACGAGGCACGATGGCCGCACCCGCTGTAGGAATCGACCTGGGCACTACCAACTCCGTGGTCGCCGTCTCCATCGGGGGCCGCCCCCAGGTGCTCACCGACGCGAGCGGCGGAACGCTCATCCCGTCGGTGGTCTCCTTCACCGAGAGCGGCGAGCGCATCGTCGGTCGGGCCGCGCGCATGCGCCGGGCCATCGACCCGCGCAACACGGTGTACTCGGTGAAGCGCCTGCTGGGCCGGCCCTTCAAGAGCGAAGAGGTGCGCCGCGCCCGCTCGCGCATGCCCTTCGACCTGAAGGAGGGCGCCGACAGCTCGGTGATCGTGTCGACCCGCGGCGGCGACCACGCGCTGCCAGAGCTCTCGGCCATGGTGCTGCGCGAGGCCAAGCGCATCGCGGAGATGGGCCTCCAGGACAAGGTCGAGCGGTGCGTGATCACCGTGCCCGCGAACTTCAACGAGCTTCAGCGGTCGAGCACCAAGGTGGCCGGGCGCATCGCCGAGCTCGAGGTGGTGCGCATCCTCAACGAGCCCACCGCGGCGGCGCTGGCCTACGGGTACGGGCGCGGCACCCGCGAGAAGATCTGCATCTACGACTTCGGCGGGGGCACCTTCGACGTCACGCTGCTCGAGCTGTCGGGCAACGTGTTCGAGGTGCTCGCGACGGCGGGCGACACCTTCCTCGGCGGCGACGACATCGACGTGGCCATCACCGACTCGCTGCTCCAGAACTTCCAGCGCTCGACCTCGCTCGACCCCCTGCAAGACCGGGTGCTCTACGACATCCTCCGCGACGCCGCGGAGACCGCGAAGTGCGAGCTGTCGAGCCGGGAGTCGAGCCGGCTCAACCTCGACATCACCCTGCCGAGCGGACAGCCCGTGAGGTTCGCCCAGGGGCTCTCGCGGCAGGAGCTCGAGCGGCTGTCGGCGCCCTTCGTGTCGCGCACCTTCGACGTGTGCTCCGAGGCGCTGAAGCTCGCCGGGCTCCGGCCCACCGACCTCACGGCGGTCATCCTGGTGGGGGGCAGCACGCGCATCCCGTCGGTGCGCCAGCGGGTGTCGTCGTTCTTCGGGCGCGAGCCGCTCACCAACCTGCCGCCCGAAGAGGTGGTGGCGCTGGGTGCGTCCATCCTCGCCGAGGCGCTCACCGGCGGCTCGCGCAAGGCCCCCAACACCCGGCCCATCACCGGCACCCAGACCGCGCCGCGGCCCGCGGGCTCGGCGAGCACGCGCCCCGGGGCGGTGGCGGCGGGCCTCCCCGGCGCGCCGGTGACCGAGCACAGCGGCGCCACCAACCGCACCACCCTCACCGGGGTCGGCGACGACTCCGGGGCCCACACGATCCCGAAGCCCCCGCCGGGTGCGATCGTCCCGCCGCCGGTGCCCAACAGCGCGCTCCGCGGCATCACCCGCCCGCCGCCGCTGCCGGGCCGCGCCCCGGCGCCGGTCGCCGCGAAGCCCGCCGGTCGCTCCATGGACCTCGACGACCCCTTCACGGACATGAGCAACGCCACGGTGATGCAGCCGTCGCCGATGGAGCGCACCGTCGCCCACGAGGTGCCCGGCGGCCTCGGCACCCTCGATGAGCCCTCGTTCATGGGCCGCCTGAAGAACGCCGAGCCCACGGTGTCGGTGCAGGTGCCGGCCTTCAACCTCGACGACCCGTCGATGGTCGGCCCGCTTCCGACCGGGCAGCCCAACCTCCCGGCGGTGGCCCAGCGCGCCGCGCCGCCGCAGGGCGATCTCATCACCCCGCCGCCGCTCAACCGGGGCAACGCCGCCGCGCCGAAGCCCGTGGCGCCGCCCCCCCGCCAGGCCCCGCAGGCCTCCGGGGGGTTGCGCCCGGAGATCGCGTCGGTGCTGCCGCCCTCCATCGCCGCGGCCATCAGCGCGCCGCGCTCGACCCTCGACGCCGGCACCAGCCCCGGGCGCACCAACGAGCAGTCGGTGCCGTCGTTTCACCTCGACGACGCCGTGATCTCCGGCGGCGATCGGTCGAGCCCGGGCATGAAGGTCGAGCCCTCGGTGCCCGGCGTAAAGATCGGCGCAGAGCCTGCTCGCGGCGACGAGGTGTCCATCCCGTCGTTCCGCATCGACACCGAGGAGATCTTCGGCCAGTCGGTGGGCACGGCGGCCACCATGATGGCCCGATCGCCGTTGCAGGCGCCCGCGGCCGCGCAGCCCCCGTACGACGACCAGACCCGCGCGATGCCCGTCGCGGGCAACGTCACCCAGAAGGTCGCGGCCGTCGCCCCGGCCGTGGTGGGGCCGCCATCCAACGCACCGCGCACCCAGCCGCCCCCGGCCTACCCCTCCCAGCACCCGCCCCCGCCGGTGCAGTACTCGTCCGTCGCGCCGGGCGCCCAGGCCCCTGCGGGCGGCGGCAGCATGCGGCCGATGTCCGCGCCGCTCCTGCTCGACGTCACGCCCTTCAGCCTCGGCGTGGAGACCGCTGGGGGCCTCTGCGAGGTGGTCATCCGCCGCAACGCGACCATCCCCGTCGAGCAGAGCCGTAACTTCGCCACCACCAACGACCAGCAGGACTCGGTGGTCATCCGCATCTCGCAGGGCGAGTCGCGGAGGTTCCAGGACAACACCGCCCTCGGCGAGCTGGAGCTCTTCAACCTCCGCCCGGCGCCCCGGGGCGAGGTGGTGGTCTCGGTCACCTTCGAGCTCGAGGCCGACGGGACGCTCCGGGTGCGCGCCAAGGACGTCGAGACCGGGCGCGAGCAGGTGGTGCGGGTCAACCTGCTCACCATCCCGTCGGAGCACGACCAGGCGGACATGACGGCCCGCAATCGCGGCGCCGTGGTGCCGGTGCCCTGATGCTGTCCGACAAGGTCCTCGCCGAGAACCTCGACCGCATCGACTACTACACCCTCCTGGGCGTGGCCCGGGACGCTCCGCTCGCCCAGATCCGCGACGCCTTCCACAAGTTCGCGATCCGCTTCCACCCCGACCAGCACATCGACGACGGGGAGACGCAGCAGCGGGTGCTGAAGGTCTTCAAGCGCGGCTCGGAGGGCTACCGGGTGCTGCTCGACCCGGTGCTGCGCGCCCGCTACGACGCGGCCATCGCGCGGGGCGAGTCGCGCCTCTCGCCCGACGCCGAGCGCACCAAGGTCGTCGGCGAGGCGAAGGTGGGCTCCGTCGCCGACCAGGCCCTCCCCCCGGACGTGCAGCCGCTCTACACCCAGATCGCCGACAGCCTGCGCCGCGGCGACGTGAAGAACGCCAAGGCCTTCATGATGCTGCTCGGCCGCAAGTCCAACCACCCGAAGGTGCAGGCCCTCGCGCGGGAGGTTCTCGAGGCCGAGCAGAACCTCCTGCGCCGGCGCTGACTACTTCTTCAGCCGCGCCTTGAGGGCCGCGAGCTCGTCCTCGAGGCCGTCGCCCGTCTCGCCGCGCTCCAGCTTGCGGAAGCGCTCCTCCAGCGAGTGCTTCTTCGGGTCTTCGATGACGTCGTGGGCCTCCACCTCGGCCTCCATGGCGTCGATGCGCTCCTGCATCTCGCGCAGCCGGCCGACCGCGCCCGCGTTGCTGCCGCCCACGGGGTTGCCGTTGGCCGAGCGCGCCTGCGACACCTGCGAGGAGAGGGTGTTCTTGCGGGCCTTGAGCTCCTCCAGCTTGCGCTCGAGCTGCTCGATGGTGGCGCGCAGCTCGCTGACGTAGGCGCTCTGCTGCTCCTTGTGCTTGTCGGTGTCGAGCGCCTCGCTCTCGTTCTTCTTCTTGCGCTTGAGGGCCTCCTTGGCGAGCTCCTCGTCGCCCTGCTCGAGGGCCAGCATCGCGCGGCGCTCCCACTGCGACGACTCCTCCAGCTGGTCGCGCTGCTTCTTCTCCAGGTGCTTCACCGAGGCCAGCGAGGACACCACCTCCTGGCGGGCCTTCTTCAGCTCCTCGGACATGTCCTCGATGGTCTGCGACAGCACCTTGGCGGGGTCTTCCGCCTTGTCGATGAGCGCGTTGATGTTCGACTTCACGGCCCGGCTGAAGCGATCGACGATTCCCATGACGGCTTTGTACTCCCGATGAGGTCCGATGCGGAGGCCCACCGATCGTTGCATCGGCCCGCGGGGCTGTCCAGGGTCAGTCGCGGCCGCTCCGCCCCAGCGCCGTCAGCATCGCGGAGCTCGACGAGCTCGGCGGCGAGGTCGAGAGCACCACCCCGCTGCCGGGGCGACGGCGCAGCGCCCGCATCCCCTCGGAGCCCCAGGTGACCACGCCGCCGCCGGCCTGCTTGGCGGCGTACATGGCCGCGTCGCAGCAGCGCAGCAGCTCGTCGGCGTCCCTGGCGTGGTCGGGGTAGAACGCCAGGCCGAGGCTGGCGCTCGAGGCGATCTCCAGGGTGCCCCCGCCGGCCACCTCGAAGCGATGCGGCTCGATGAGGGCGCGGTGCAGCTTGGCCGTGACCGCGCGCGCCGAGGCCAGGTCGGCGATGCCGTCGAGCAGGCAGACGAACTCGTCGCCGCCCCAGCGCGCGACCGTGTCGGAGGCGCGGAGCACGGCCCGGAGGCGCGAGGCGACGGCGCAGAGCACGGCGTCGCCGACGTGGTGGCCGTGCCGGTCGTTGATGGGCTTGAAGCGGTCGAGGTCGACGAAGACCAGGGCCATGCGCTCGGACTGCCGCGCGGCGCGGCGCAGCGCGGTCTGCAGCCGGTCGGTGAACAGCGTGCGGTTGGGCAGGCCCGTGAGCTCGTCGTGCAGCGCCGCGGAGGCCACGACCTGCACGAGCTGCGAGCGGGCGATGGCGTGGGTGAGCGCGCGCTCGAGCAGCGCCGGGCTGAACTCGCCCTTCACGAGGAAGTCCTGCGCGCCCTGCTGGAGCGCCATCGTGCCGAGGGGCTGGTCGTCGAGGCCCGTGAGCACCACGCAGGGGATGCGCTGGAGCTGGTGGCGCGCTTCGAGGAAGGTGTCGAGGCCGCGGCTGTCGGGGACGTTGAGGTCGAGCACCACCACGTCGGGCCGCACCTGCTCGACCGCCGCCCCGAGGTCGGCCAGCCGCTCGATGGCGTGGACCTCGAAGCGATGGGTCGTGCTGCGGCGCAGCCCGCGCACGACGAGGAGACGATCGACCTCGTCGTCTTCCAGCAGGAGCACCCGGACCACGCTCTCTGTCACACGGCACCTCATCCTTGCCGGACCGCGAGTCGCCGTTCGCACGGTCCTTTACAACCTACGTTCTCCGATCAGGAAACGGCAAGCCCGATACGTCCGCCGACCCGTCGCTGGTTGGCGCAAAGATGCCCGAACGCAGGTCGCGACACGCCCGCCGCGGAGGGCGAAACACACCGCGGAGCACAGCGCCGCACGCCGCGGAGGCGCAGGGGTGGAAGTCCATTGACGCACCCGCGGGAGGCGTGATCCCACTAGCCGGGTCGGCGGGGCCGACGTTGGAGGTTCACATGCCCACGATCCAGTACGGAATGACGGGAAGCGCGGTTCGCCAGCTTCAGCAGGCGCTCGTCGATCACAACTACGACATCGACGTCGACGGTGATTTCGGTGACAACACCTTCCAGGCGGTGAGCCACTTCCAGGAGGCCAACGACCTCGACGTCGACGGCATCGCGGGCCCGCGCACCCTGGCGGCGCTCGGCCTCGGGGCCGTGGCGCACTCGTCCTCGTCGGGCGGCAGCCGGCACCCGATGCTCGAGCGCGGCTCCGAGGGCCGCTCGGTGCGGGTGCTCCAGGAGGCGCTCGTCGAGCTCGGCTACGAGATCGACGTCGACGGTGATTTCGGCCGCGCCACCGAGCAGGCGGTGCTGGCCTTCCAGGAGGCCAACGACCTCGACGTCGACGGCATCGTGGGGCCCAACACCTGGGAGGCGCTCGGGGTCTGATCGTCCGCGCTCAGGGGGGATGATCCCGCTTGAGGGTCACCTCGGCGGGCATCGGGTACGCTCTGTCCCCAATGACACTCTCGGTGCGTGTGGTGGGCGTCGGCGATGCGTTCACGGCGCGGTACTACAACGCCTGCCTGCTGGTAGAGACGGCCGACACGCGGCTGCTCATCGACGCGCCGCCCGCCCTCGCGCGGGCGCTGGCAGACCTCGGCGACCGCGGCGGCCCGACGCTCGGGCTCGACGACATCGACCACGTGCTCATCACCCACCTGCACGGCGACCACATGGGCGGCCTGGAGCAGCTGCTCTTCTGGCGGCGCTTCGTCACCGGGCGGCGCAGCACGCTGCACGCGATCCCCGAGGTGCTCGCGGGGCTCTGGGACGCGCGCCTCCGCGGCGGCATGGAGGTGCTCATGGACGCCGACGGCGCCCGCCACCCGCTGACCCTCGACGACTACGCCGACGTGCGCCCGATGCCCGCGGCCGGCGAGGCCTTCGCCGTCGGGGGCTTAACCCTGGAGTGGCGCCCGACGGTGCACCACATCCCCACCTCGGCGCTGCGCGTGCGCGCGGGCGGCGCGACCTTCGGGTACAGCGCCGACACGGCCTTCGACCCGTCGCTCATCGCGTGGCTCTCCGCCGCCGACCTCATGCTCCACGAGACCAACTACGGCACCCACACGCCGCTCGAGCGGCTCGTCGGGCTCGACGCGCCCCTGCGCGAGCGCATGAAGCTCATCCATTACTCCGACCTCCACGACGTGGCCTCGTCGCCCATCGCCTGCGCGCGCGAGGGCGACCGCTACGAGCTGTAGCCCGTGCCACACTCCGGGGCGTGAGCGAGCGATTCGACTTCGATGTGCTGGTGGTCGGTTCGGGCTTCGGCGGCTCGGTGTCGGCCCTGCGGCTGAGCGAGAAGGGCTACCGGGTGGCGGTGCTGGAGCGCGGCCCGCGCTGGGAGGCGAAGGACTTCCCGAAGACCAACTGGAACATCCGCAAGGCCATCTGGATGCCCGCGCTCGGGTGCTTCGGCATCCTGCGGCTGTCCTTCCTGTCGGACGTGTTCGTGCTCTCCGGGGCCGGCGTGGGCGGCGGGTCGCTCGTGTACGCCAACACCCTGTACGTGCCGCCCGACGCGTTCTTCCGGGCGCCGCAGTGGGCCTCGCTGGGCGACTGGAAGGCCCGGCTCATGCCGCACTACCGGGTCGCGCAGTTCATGCTCGGGGTCACGCAGAACCGCTTCGAGGGCGAGCCCGACCGGGTGCTCAAGGCCGTCGCGGAGGGCATCGGCAAGGCCGACACCTACGTCACCACCCCCGTCGGCGTGTACTTCGGCGTCCCCAACGAGACCGCGCCGGACCCGTACTTCGACGGCGCCGGGCCCGCGCGCACGGGCTGCAACCACTGCGGCGGCTGCATGGTGGGCTGCCGCTTCGGCGCCAAGAACACCCTCGACCGCAACTACCTCTACTTCGCCGAGAAGCTCGGCGCCGAGGTGCGCCCGATGCGCACCGTCGTCGACGTGCGCGCGCTCCCCGACGGCGGCTACGCGGTGACGCACGAGCGCACCGGCGCGTGGTGGTCGCGCGACCGGCAGGTGACCACCGCCGAGCGCGTGGTGCTCTCCGCGGGCGTGCTCGGCACGGTGAAGCTCCTGCTGGAGAGCCGCGAGCGGGGAACGCTCCCGCGGGTCTCTGGCGCCCTCGGCAGGCTGGTGCGCACCAACAGCGAGGCCATCCTCGGGGTCACCGCCGGGGTCACCTCGGAGAAGTGGTCGCGGGGCATCGCGATCACCTCGTCGATCCACCCCGACGAGCGCACGCACATCGAGGTGGTGCGCTACAGCGAAGGGAGCGACGCGCTCGCCCCGCTCACTACGCCCCTCACCGACGGCGGCGCCGGGGCACCCCGCTGGGCGCGCTGGCTCGGCAACGTGGCGCGCCACCCGATCACCTTCGCGCGCAACCTCTGGCCCGTCGGGCGGGCGAAGCGGGGGGTGTTCCTGCTGGTGATGCAGACGCTCGACAACTCCATCGCGCTGCGGCTGCGGCGCACCTGGCGCTCGCTCTGGCGCCGCGCGCTCGACACCGACCGGGGCGAGGGGGAGCCCAACCCCTCGTACATCCCGCTGGCCAACCAGCTCGCGCGGGTGTTCGCGGGCAAGGTGCAGGGCGTCGCCCAGTCGTCGATCATGGAGGCCCTCTTCGACACCCCCACGACGGCGCACATCCTCGGCGGCGCGGCCATCGGGTCGTCCCCCGAGACGGGCGTCATCGACGAGCGCAACGAGGTCTTCGGGCACCCGGGGCTCTACGTGTGCGACGGGTCGATGATCCCCGCCAACCTGGGCGTCAACCCGAGCCTCACCATCACCGCGGTGACCGAGCTGGCCATGAGCCACGTGCCGGTGAAGCCCGGCGCGACGCTGCGCCCCGCGGTCGACCCGGATTTCCAGGCGCGGCGCGTGGGCGAGATCGAGGCCCTCTCGGCAGAGACCGGCAGCGCGTCGCTGCAACGCCACCTCCCGGTGGTCTAGTCTGCCGCCATCAACGCCGTGACCACCCCCGACCCGCGCGCCCGACGCGTCGTCTTCTTCGTCTTCATCACCGTCTTCCTCGACCTCGTGGGCTTCGGGATCATCATTCCCCTGCTGCCCTTCTACGTGCGCTCGATGGGGGGCTCGGCCGAGACCGTGGGCTTCATCCTCGCGTCGTTCTCGCTCACGCAGCTCGTCGCGACGCCCTTCCTCGGGCGCCTCTCCGACCGCTTCGGGCGCCGCCCGGTGATCCTGCTCTCGCTCGCCGGCAACGCCGCGGCGATGGTGCTCTTCGCCCTCGCCACCAAGACCTCGCTGCTCTGGCTGCTCTTCGCGTCGCGCATCCTCGCGGGCGCGACGGCGGGCAACCTCTCGGCCTGCCAGGCCGCCATCGCCGACGTCACCAGCGGCGAGCGCCGCGCCGCCGGCATGGGGCGCCTCGGGGCGGGCATCGGGCTCGGGATGGTGCTGGGCCCGGTGCTCGGATCGTCCGTCAGCCACATCGGGCCGTGGGCCCCGCCGCTCGCCGCTGCTGCGCTCGCGTGCGCCGACCTCGTCGGGGCCTTCTTCTTCATGCCCGAGACCCACGAGGGCCGCGAGAAGCCCGGCGCGCCCGAGGCCGCGGCCACCAGCACCCCGCTCTTCGCGGCGCTCACCGAGCGGCGCATCGTGATGGTGCTGGGGCTCTACTTCCTGACCTTCCTGTACATGTCCAACCTCCAGGTGGCCCTCGCGCTCCTCACCAACGCGCGCCTCGCCTGGACGCAGACCGAGATCGGCCACGTCTTCGGACTCTTCGGGCTCATCATGCTGGTGGTGCAGGGCGGGCTCATCGGGCGGCTCACCCGGGCGTGGGGCTCCGTCACGCTGGTCATCGCCGGGTCGCTGCTGAGCATGGCGGGCCTCGCCGTCATCGGGCTCTCGCACCACGTGCTGCCGCTCGTCGGCGGCGTCGTGCTGCTCGCCCTCGGGCTCGGCGTGGTCAACCCCTCGCTCTCCTCCATCGCCGCCGACGCCGCGGGCGGCGGGCGCCAGGGCACCATCCTGGGCTTCGCGCAGTCCGCGGGCGGCCTCGCGCGCACCGTCGGCCCGCTGCTCGGCGGACTGCTCTACGCGCGGGTGGCGAGGGGCGCGCCCTTCTTCGCCGGGGCGGGCGCCGCGGTCTGCGCCGCGATGCTCGCGCTGAGCTTCCGCGCGACGAAGCCCGGGCCCGCCGTCGGTCAGTAGTGCCCCTTGGTGCGGCGGGCGGCGCCGCGGTCGCCGTCGCGCGCGCGCTCCTTCTGCTTGCGGGCGCGGCGGGCGCCGCTGCCCTCCTCGGTTCCCTTGAGCGACGCGAGCGGCCAGAGGGTGTGCTGCACCTCCGCGAGCCCGGCGGCGACCACCGCGTCCACCACCTCCTCGCAGCGCTTGTAGCAGGCCGATGACTCGTCGAGCGGAACCTCCCCGTCCAGGTTCACCAGGATGCCGTCGCGGCGGTACTGCTCGTTGACCTTGTGCTGGTCGAGCACCCGCACCGCCTCGCCGCGGGAGAGCCTCCGGCCCGCGCCGTGGTTGACCGAGTACCCGCTGCGCGATGCCCCCGGGAGCGGCCGCAGGATGTAGCTGTGGTCGCGGTTGCTGCCGGGGATGAGCACCGGGTGGCCGGTGTCCTGCCAGATGCCCCCGGCGAGCGCGGGGTGGCCCGCGGGGAAGGCCCGCGTGGCGCCCTTGCGGTGCACCCACACCTCGCCAAACTCCGGGTGGTCCTCCGCCTGCACCAGGTTGTGGGAGATCTCGTAGACCAGCTCGAGGTCGGCGCGGAACACCTTCCGGAAGGCCGCCGCGATCTGCTCGAAGATCATCAGCCGGTTGAGGATCGCGAAGTTGCCGCCCGCCGCGACGGCGTTGAGGTAGTCGCGGTGGTGCCGCGATCCCGGGGTGAAGTACCCGAGGTCGATGTCGTCCACCTCGCCGGGCCGCTCGTCCTTCGCCATGGCGAAGTAGTTGGTCGCGAGCCCGTGCCCGAAGCCCCGGCTCCCCGTGTGCACCTGCACGAAGAGCGTGCCGCGCTCCTCCTCGCGCTGAAGCTCGATGAAGTGGTTGCCGCCGCCGAGCGAGCCCAGCTGGCCGCGGCCCCGCTCGGGCCGGCCCTCAGCCCCCCACGGGATCGACCAGCTGTCCTCCACGGGGATACGGTGCCGCTCGGCGCGGCTGCGGTCGAAGGTCGCGCCATACCGGTCCACGTAATGCTCGGCGCCGCCCCGGACGAGCTCCTCGAACTCCGCCTCGCCCACGTCCCCGAGGCGCAGGCTGCGGCCCCCGGCGCCCATCGCGACGCGCTCCATCACCTCGCGGTTGAAGGCCAGCTTGCGGTCGGGCGTGGCGCGATCGGCGGGGACCTCCGAGCGGGCGGACATCATCCCGCAGCCGATGTCGAAGCCCACCGGGCCCATCGCGACGGCGCCCTCCGCGCGGTCGGTGAGGATCACGCACCCCACCGGCACCCCGTACCCGTAGTGGGCGTCGGGGGTGATGGCGACCATGCGGGTGCCCGGAAAGCGCGTGGCGTTGACGATCTGCCGGTAGAGGGTGGTCTCGGCCTCGGCGAGCAGGGCCGGCGTAAAGAAGAGCCGCACGGGGACGGCCCCGGTGTCCTCGGTGGCGAGCGCGAAGTAACCGTCGGGGGTGGGCGTGGCGAGGCGCTTCCAGTCGGCCTCTGCCACGAGGGGGGTGCTACGGGCCATTGGTGGTGGGCGCAGCGTGAAGGCCCGCGGCCCGCGCCGCAATCCCGAGGGGGCCGTGCAGGCGCTCGTGCGGGGCTGAGGGCGCGCCGTTCTGGGCTGACACAGCGCGCCGCGGCTGCGGTAGGGTGCCGACCCCGTGCGTGCGTCACTCGAGAGCCTCACCCTGGTGCTCGCCATCGGCGCGGCCGTCGCGACCGCCGCGAAGCGCCTCGGCGCGCCCTACAACGTCGCGCTGGTGGCCATCGGGCTGCTGCTGGTGTTCGCCGACGTGCTGCCGCACGCGCCGCTGAGCTCCGACCTGGTGCTGGTGGTCTTCCTCCCGCTGCTGGTCTTCGAGGGCGCGCTCTTCGCCGACGCCGACAGCCTGCGCGAGGCCCGGCGGCCCATCCTGGCCCTCGCGCTGCCGGGCGTCGCCATCTCCCTGGTCGCCACCGCCGGGGTCGCGACCTTCCTCCTGGGCCTGCCCTTCTCCGCCGCGCTGCTGCTGGGCGCGCTGCTCGCCATCACCGACACGGTGAGCGTGCTCCTGGCGTTTCGCAGCACCCGGGTGCCGCACCGCCTCGCCGCGGTGATGGAGGGCGAGAGCCTCTTCAACGACGGCACCGCCCTCGTGCTGGTGAGCCTCACCAGCGCCGCGCTGCTCACCGGGCGCTTCGGCGTGGCCGCGACGGCGCACTCGCTCCTCCTGGCCATCGTCGGCGGCGTCACCGTGGGCGCGGCCTTCGGGCTCGTGGGCGGGGCGGTGCTGCGGCGCACGCCCGACCACCTCACGGGTGTGCTCGGCTCGGTGGTGCTGGTCTTCGCCGCGTCGCTCACCGCCGAGCGGCTGCACGCCTCGCCGGTGATCGCCGTCGTGGTCGCGGGACTCGCCATCGGGCGCGCCGTGCGCCGCAGCCTCGACCCCTCGCGCGTGCTGGCGCTCCAGGGCTTCTGGGAGATCGCGGGCTTCGGCATCAACGTGCTGCTCTTCCTCCTCGTGGGGATGCAGATCGACGCGCGGATGCTCTTCTCCGAGGCGCGCTCGATCCTGCTGGCGGTGCTCGCGCTGCACGCCGGCCGCGCCATCGCGGTGTACGGCTGCTTCGCGCTGCTGCGGCTGGTCACCCGCGACGCGGTGCCGCTGCGCTGGCAGCACGCGATGGTGTTCGGCAACATCAAGGGCGCCCTCTCCATGGCCGCGGTGCTGGCGCTGCCCACCACCATGCCGTACCGCGCGCGCCTCGTGGCCATCGTGTTCGGGGTCACCTTCGTCACGCTGATGACCCAGGCGCTGCCCTTCCGCAGGGTGCTCTTCGCCCTCGGCCTCGCGGGGAAGGGCACCGACCGCTTCGAGGCCTCCCGCGCCCGGCTCATCGCCGCGCGCCGCGGGCAGAGCGAGGTCGACGCGCTGCTGGAGACGGGGCTGCTCTCGCGGCGCGACCACGCCGAGCGGCGGGCGGGCTTCCAGCGGGTGGTGATCGAGTGCGAGGCCGCGCTGCGCTCCCCGGAGGCCGACGCGGAGGACGACGCGGTCATCGACGGGGCGCTGCTCTTCGCGCAGAAGGCCGCGCTCGACGACGCCGCCCGGCGGGGGCTCATCGCCGCCGAGACCGCCGAGCGCGAGATCGCCGCGATCGACCAGCGGCTCATCAAGATCGGCGCCCACGAGCCGGCGCCTGCCACGGAGAAGTGAGATGCGG
Organism: Myxococcales bacterium; assembly: GCA_030652255.1. Classification (GTDB taxonomy): domain Bacteria; phylum Myxococcota_A; class Polyangia; order Polyangiales; genus SCUS01. The sequence goes on from JAUSAZ010000199.1 coordinate 23,357, forward strand.
ATCGTGATCGCGGGCGCGGGGCGGGGCGGGCTGAGCCTCGCGGTGTACCTCCAGAAGCGCGGGCACTCGGTGTCCATCCTGGAGCGCGACGGGGCCATCGCGCGGCGCGCCCTGGAGGAGCACGGCATCGTGGCGCTGGAGGGCGACGCCACGGACGCGGGCACGCTGCGCCAGGCCGAGCCGCAGCGGGCGGACGTGATCCTCGCGATGCTGCACCGGGACGCGGACAACCTCGCGGTGGCCTCGCTCGCGCGGGCCCTCGGCGCGGGGCGGGTGATGGTGCGAATGCGCGACCCGGAATACCGTCCCGTGTATCTGGCCGCCGGGGTGCAACAGATCCTGTCGGAGACGGAGGTGCTCGTGGGCGCGCTGGCGACGGCGATCGAGTTCGAGGCGGTGCGGCACTCGATGGTGCTGGGCCGGGGGGAGTCCATCGCGGTGGAGATCGTGGTGCCCGCGGACGCCGTGGTGGTGGGCCGCTCGGTGAGCGAGGTGGCCGCCGACGCGGGCTTCCCGAGCTCCTGCGTGATCGCGGGCATGACCCTCGACGGCGCGGTGAAGGCGCCCCGCGGCGCGACGGTGATCGAGAGCGGCACCGAGCTGCTGGTGGTCTCCGCGCGGGCCGACCTCTCGCGCACCATCGGGTTCTTCCTCCAGTCGACGAAGAAGGCCTGACGTGCGCCCGCCCGCCCTCCGCCCGAGCGCGCTCGCCCAGTGCCTCGCAGCGGCCGCGCTGGCCGCGCCGTCGCCCGCGGCCGCGCAGACCCCCATCGTGCTCGACGCGGAGATCCCCGCCGGGGCCGACCGCTACTTCGCTGTGCCCTTCACGGTCCCGGAGGGCGTGCGCGAGATCGAGGTGCGCCACGACGACCGCTCCGAGGCGAACATCCTCGACTGGGGCCTCGCCGACCCGGCGCGCTTCCGCGGCTGGGGCGGCGGCAACACCGAGGCCGCCGTCGTCGCGGAGGCGGCCGCCTCGCGGAGCTACCTGCCCGGCCCCATCCCCGCGGGGCGCTGGTCGCTGCTCATCGGGCAGGCGCGGGTGACCGAGCGTCCCGCGCGCTACCACGCCGAGATCTACCTCCGCACCGAGCCCACGCTCGCCGCGCAGCCCGAGCGGCGCCCCTACGCCGACGCGCCCGCGCTCTCCGCGGGCCCGCGCTGGTACGCGGGGGACTTCCACGTGCACTCGCGGGAGAGCGGCGACGCGAGCCCGACCGTCGACGAGGTGGCCGCCTTCGCCCGCGGGCGCGGCCTCGATTTCGTCGAGCTCTCCGAGCACAACACCGTCTCGCAGCTGGACTTCGTGGGCGCCGCGCAGGCCCGCCACCCGGCGCTGCTCTTCGTGCCCGGCATCGAGGTCACCACCTACTCGGGCCACGCCAACGCCATCGGCGCCACCCGCTGGGTCGACTTCCGCGCGGGCTCCGGGGACCCGGCGGTCACCGTGGGCGCCATCACCGACGCGGTCGCCGCGCAGGGGGCGATCTTCGCGATCAACCACCCGGTGCTCAACCTCGGCGACGTGTGCATCGGCTGCGCGTGGTCGCTGAGCGAGGCGCCCGGGCGCGTGGGCGCCGTCGAGCTACAGAACGGCCAGTACTCGGTGACCGGCGCGCTCTTCTACGCGCGCTCGGTGCGCTTCTGGGAGGCCTACCTCGCGCGCGGCGAGCACGTCGCCCCCATCGGCGGCAGCGACGACCACCGGGCGGGTCAGGACACGGGCTCGCTCTCCAGCCCCATCGGCGGGCCCACCACGATGGTGTACGCGACGGAGCTCAGCGTCCCGGCGATCGTCGCGGGCGTGCGGGCCGGGCGCACCGTGGTGAAGCTCCAGGGCCCCGGCGACCCGATGGTGGAGCTGCGCGCTGGCGACGCCGCGATGATCGGCGACACGGTGCGCGCCCGGCGCACGACGCTGCGGGCCACGGTGACCCGGGGAATGGGCGCGACGCTCGCGTTCGTGCACAACGGCTCGGCGCAGGACGCCATCACCGTGGCCGCCGACCCCTTCACGGCGACCGTGGAGGTCGACGCGCCGCCCGGCGCCGCCGACGACCGCTGGCGCTGCGAGCTCGCGGTCGACGGCCGACCCCGGGTGGTCACCGGCCATGTGTGGATCGCCGCGACCGGTGAGCCGCTCGTCGAGGACGCAGGGACGGTGCCCGACGCGGGCCCGGCCATCGACGCAGGCGGGGGCTTCGACGCGGGCGCGACGATCGCCCCTGCGGCGCCCGGTGGCTGCGGGTGCCGGAGCGCCCCGGGCCCGCGGCTCGCGCACAGCGGGTGGGCCATGCTCGCGCTGCTCGGCCTCGCGATCCGATGGAGGTCCTGCTCGAAGCGGCGGTGCCGTTGATGGCCGAAGCCCCTGCGAGGCTCGCGGTGCTGGAGGCGCGCGGGGTCACCCGGCGCTACCCGATGGGCGACGCCGTGATCGAGGCGCTGCGGGGGGTCGACCTCACCCTCTACGAGGGCGAGTTCGTGGTGCTTCTCGGGCCCTCGGGCAGCGGGAAGAGCACCCTGCTCAACATCCTCGGCGGGCTCGACGCGCCCACCGACGGCGACGTGCGCTACCGCGGCGCGCCCATCGATTTCGGCGACGAGCGCGCGCTCACCCGCTACCGCCGCGAGCACGTCGGCTTCGTGTTCCAGTTCTACAACCTGATGCCCTCGCTCACGGCCCGGGAGAACGTCGCGCTTGTGACCGACATCGCGCGCGACCCGATGGCGCCCGCCGACGCCCTGGGCCTGGTGGGCCTCGGGGAGCGCCTCGACCACTTCCCCGCGCAGCTCTCGGGCGGCGAGCAGCAGCGGGTGGCCATCGCCCGCGCGGTGGCGCGACGGCCCGACGTGCTCCTGTGTGACGAGCCCACCGGGGCGCTCGACTGCGCCACCGGGCTCGTGGTGCTCGACGTCGTGGCGCGCGTCAACCGCGAGCTCGGAACCACCACCGCGGTCATCACCCACAACGCGGTCATCGCGCGGATGGCCGACCGGGTGATCCGCTTCGGCGACGGGCGCGTGGCGGGCGACGAGCGCAACGCCTCCCCGGCGCCCGTCTCGGAGCTGCGCTGGTGACCGCGCTCCGCCGCAAGCTCCTGCGCGACCTCTGGCGGATGCGCGCGCAGGTGCTGACCATCGCCCTGGTGGTGGCCTGCGGCGTGGCGAGCCTCTTCTCGATGCGCTCGGCCTACGACTCGCTGCGCGGCGAGCGCGACGCCTGGTACGCGCGGGCCCGCTTCCCGGACGTGTTCGTGTCGGTGCGGCGGGCGCCGCGCTCGGTGGCGGCCCGGCTCGCGTCGCTGCCGGGGGTGGCGCTGGTCGAGGCGCGCATCGTCGAGGAGGTCACCCTCGACATGCCCGGCATGGCCGAGCCCGTCGCCGCGCGGGTGGTGTCGCTGCCGCCGACGGGCGTGCTGCTCGGGGCGCTGCACCTCCGCGAGGGTCGGCACCCCGAGCACGGGCGCTCGGACGAGGCCCTGGTGCACGAGGCCTTCGCGCGGGCGTGGGGGCTGCGGCCCGGCGACACCATCGTGGCGGTGCTCCACGGGCGCCGGCAGCGGCTCCGGGTCACCGGCGTGGCGCTCTCGCCGGAGTTCGTCTCGACGATGCAGCCCGGGGCGTTGGTGCCCGACGCCCGGCGCTACGGCGTGCTCTGGATGAACGAGTCCGCCGTCGCCGCGGCCTTCCAGATGGAGGGAGCGTTCAGTGACCTTGGCGTCCGCCTCGACGAGGGGGCCAGCGAGGCCGCCGTCGTGGCCTCCCTCGACCGCGCCCTGGCGCCCTACGGCACCACCGGGGCCTACGGCCGCGCGCGGCACCCGTCGGCGCGCTGGGTCGACCAGGAGATCGAGCAGCTGAAGGGCCAGGCGACGGTCACGCCGCTGCTCTTCCTGGGCGTCGCGGCGCTGCTGGTGAACATGGTGCTCGCGCGCATGCTGGGCCTGGAGCGCGAGCAGATCGCGACGCTCAAGGCCATCGGCTACGGTGACCGGGAGATCATCGCGCACTACCTCTCGCACGCCGTGGTGACGGCGCTCCTCGGCGCGGTGATCGGCGTGGGCCTCGGCACCTTCGCGGGGCGGTGGTTCATCACGCTCTACGCGGACTTCTTCCGCTTCCCCTCGCTGGCCTTCCGGCCGAGCGCGGCGACGCTGGGCCTCGGGGTGCTGGCGAGCGCCGGGTCGGCGGTGGCGGGCGCCCTCGGCGCGGTGCGGGCGGCGGTGCGCATCCCGCCCGCCGAGGCGATGCGCCCGGAGCCCCCGGCGCGCTACCGCCCGAGCGTGATCGAGCGCCTCGGCGCCTACCACCTGCTGCCGAGCGCGGCGCGGATGGTGGTGCGCGAGCTCGAGCGCCGACCGGGTCGGGCCGCCCTCTCGGTGGTGGGGGTGTCCTTCGCGGCGGCCATCATGGTGGCGGGGCGCTTCTCCATGGACTCCCTCGACCACCTGCTCGCGGTGCAGTTCGCCCGGGCGCAGAGCGACGACGTGACGGTGTCCTTCGCGCGCCCGCTCCCGCTGCGGGCGGCCTTCGAGGTCGCGCGGCTGCCCGGGGTGATGCACGCCGAGGCGCAGCGCGCCGCGGGGGTTCGCCTGCGCCACGGCCGGCAGATGCGCGAGGCGGCCATCCTGGGGCTGCCGCGGGCATCGACGCTGCGCCGGGTCTTCGACGAGCGGGCGACGCGCTGGGACGTCCCCGCGGAGGGGCTCCTCCTGGGCCGCGCGCTCGGCGAGCGCCTGGGGGTACGCGCGGGCGACACGGTCACCGTCGAGGACGCCGAGGGGGCGACGCCCCCGAGGGAGGTCCATGTGACGGCGCTGGTCGACGACATGCTCGGCCTCGGCGCGTACATGGACCTCGACGCCCTGCACCGGCTGCGCGGCGACGGCGGGCGGGTGACGGCCGTGGCGCTGCGGCTGCACCCGGCCTTCGCGGAGACCTTCTTCGCGCGCGTGAAGACCCTGCCCGCGGTGGCGTCGGCCTCGCGGCGCCGCGCGGTGATCGACTACTTCCGCCACGAGACCTCGCGGATGAGCGCCACCTTCACGCTGGTGCTCGCCGCCTTCGCGGGCATCATCGCGGTGGGGGTGGTGTACAACAACGCCCGCATCGCGCTCTCGGTGCGCAGCCGCGAGCTGGCCACGCTGCGGGTGCTGGGGTTCACCGAGCGGGAGGTGGCGGCGGTGCTGCTCGGCGAGCAGTCGCTGCTGGTGGCGCTGGCCATCCCGCTGGGGCTCCTGCTGGGGCGCGGCCTCGCGTGGCTGGTGATCCGCACCGTCGACGCCGAGCTCTTCCGTCTCCCGCTGGTGATCGCGCCGAGGACCTACCTCATCGCCACCGCCACGGTGGTCGGGGCGAGCGTCGCGAGCGCGTGGGTGGTTCGGCGGCGCATCGCCGCGCTCGACATGGTGGCCGTCTTGAAATCGAGGGACTGAGGGTGGCGAACTCCAACCAGCGGGACGGGTCGCGCGCAGCCGTGAAGAAGTGGGCGCGCCGGGGGGTCACGGCGGTCGTGGTCGCGGGGCTCGCGGCCGGGGGGCTCTGGATGGCGCGGCCGCAGCCCACGACGGTGGAGACCGCGCGGGTGACCGAGGCGAGGCTGGAGGCCACCCTCGACGACGAGGGGCGCACGCGGGTGCGCGACCGCTACGTGATCTCGGCCACGGTGGGCGGCAACGTGCGGCGGCCGGCGCTGCACCCGGGCGACGCCGTGGAGGCGGGGGCGGTGGTGGCGCAGATCCTCCCGGCGGACCCGGCGCCCCTCGACGCGCGCTCCCGCACCGAGGCCGAGGGGCGCGTGCGGGTGGCGGAGGCGGCGCTGCGGCAGGCGCAGTCGGTGGTCGACCGGGCGCGCGGCGCGCTGGGCTTCGCGCGCACGGAGTCCGAGCGGGTGCGGCGGCTGTCGACCGCGGGCGCGCTGCCCGCGCAGGACCTCGCGCTGGCGGAGTTCCAGGAGCGCAGCCGCGCGGACGAGGCCGCGTCGGCGCAGTTCGCGGCCCGCGGTGCGGCGTACGAGCTCGACAACGCCCGCGCGCTGCTCGCCCGCGCCACGCACGCCGGAACCGAGCGCGACGAGATCGTCCTGCGCTCGCCGGTGCGGGCGAAGGTGCTGCGGGTGCTCCAGGCCTCCGGCGGCGTGGTGGCCGCGGGCACCCCGTTGATCGAGCTCGGCGACACCGAGGCGCTCGAGGTGGTGGTCGACCTGCTCACGGCCGACGCCCTCCAGGTGGCGCCCGGCGCGCGGGTGCACCTCGACGCGGGCGGCGGCCTCGGACCGCTCGAGGGTCAGGTGCGCCTCGTCGAGCCCGCGGCCTTCACCCGGGTGTCGGCGCTCGGCGTCGAGGAGCAGCGGGTCAACGTGCTCATCGAGCTGCGCGATCCGCCCGACCGCTGGCGCGCCCTCGGCGACGGCTGGCGCATCGAGGCGCGCATCGTGGCGTGGGAGGGCGCGCGGGTGCTCACCCTCCCGCTCGGCGCGCTCTTCCGCAGCGGCAACGAGTGGTGCGTCTACGCCGTGGCGGAGGGGCGCGCCCGACGGCGGGTGGTGTCCATCGGCCACCAGGGCGGCGGGGCGGTCGAGGTCACCCGGGGGCTGCGCGCCGGCGAGCGGATCATCGTGCATCCGCCCGATCGCCTGCAGGAGGGGGAGCGGGTCGCGGCGCAGTGACCGCCCCCCGCGTGGGCCCTGCGCCCGATCGGCGCACCCGGATGAGGCACATGGATTGCTCCAACAGCGCCCATGGAGGCTCCGATGGATGGGCATCACCCAACGCGCACCTCGGTCGCTTCGATGGGGCCGTCGTGATCTTCGACGATCGCGCCGACGCTGGCCGTCGGCTGGGGCGTGCGCTCGAGCACTACCGCGACCAGCGCCCGATCGTCTTCGGGCTGCCGCGCGGCGGGGTGCCTGTGGCCGCCGAGGTGGCCCGCTCGCTCGGGGCACCGCTCGACGTCTTCGTCGCGCGCAAGCTCGGCGTGCCTACGCACGCGGAGCTGGCCTTCGGCGCGGTGGCGGAGGATGGCACCGTGTTCGTCGACGCCCTGGCCGCCGAGCTGGGGCTCGACGCGCCCACGATCGAGCGCATCACGGCGCGCGAGCGGGCGGAGGCAGCGCGTCGCGTCGCCCGCTTCCGGGGAGGTCGTCCGCTACCAGCGGTGCGAGGTCGGGTGGCGATCCTCGTGGATGACGGCATCGCCACCGGCGCGACCGCCCGGGTGGCCGCCCGCGCGCTGCGCTCGCTCGGTCCGTCGCGCCTGGTGCTGGCGACGCCGGTTGCATCGCCGACAGCGCTGAAGTCACTCGCGGCCGAGGTTGACGACCTGGTGTGCCTCTACGCGCCGCACGCCTTCGAGGCCGTGGGGCTCTGGTACCGCGAGTTCGCACAGGTGCCCGACGACGACGTGGTCACCTGCCTCGAAGCGGCGCGCCACGCAGTGACGAGCGGGTGACCCGCCGGGTGTGCGTGCACCCTCAGTGGGGCCGCGGTGCGGCCTTCGGGATGTGCACGGTGAGCACGCCCTGCCGGTAGCGCGCGCTGGCCTCGGCCGAGCGCACGTCGCAGGGGAGCGCGATGGTGCGTCGCAGGGTCTCGCTGCAGCGCCAACCCGCGGCGTTGACGTGGGTGCCAGAGGGTCGGGTGTAGCGTTCTGCCTCGATGGTCAGCGCGCGCCCGGCGCAGCGCACCTTGAGGGAGTCATGCACCGCCCAGCCCAGGGCAAGGCTCACGATGACTTCGTGTTCGGTCTCCTGGACCTCCACGGGTACTTCGGCGTCGCCGACGACCGTCGCGGGCTCTGACGGGGACTGAGCCGTCGGGCCGGGCGGTCGAGCGGGACTCCGTCCGATGTTGTGTCGATGCATGGCCGTGCTCCTCGCGTGAGGGAAGTCCTCCCACACGTCAGAGCAGCAAGCAGACCATCGCACACTCGCGGGTGCAGCCCGGGAAACTCCGAGCGGCGGCCACGCACCGCGCACGTCCGTCATGCACGCATTGCGCAGGAGTCCTCTGAGGTGAGCCCCGTCAGTGGGCGCCGACGCCGGGCTTCGCCTCGACGTTGCGGAGTTCGAGCTCGATGCCCTTCGACCGGGCCGTCTCCTCGAGGTCGTGCAGGATCTCCAGCGCGTCGTCCTCGACGTAGTCCGCGCCGCCGCGGTCGACCACCAGGCGGTAGCCTTTCGGGGTCGACTCCAGGGCCTCGATGAGCGCGGGCCTGTGGAAGAAGTAGATGTCCTTCTGGAAGCGCACGGTCCGGGTGCCGCCCTCGTCGACGACGGACAGGGCCCCCGACATGCTGTTGCGGACGGTGAACGCCACCCCCACGACGATGCCCGCGACCACGCCCTTGAGCAGGTCGGTGAACAGGATCGCCACGACGGTGAGCACGAACGGCAGGAACTGCACCTGGCCCCGGCGGTACATCTGCCGGAACAGCGTTGGCGTCGCGAGCTTGTACCCCGTGACGATGAGGATCGTCGCCAGCGCAGCGAGCGGGATGCGGTTGAGCAGCGGCCCCAGGAAGAGCACCGCCACCAGCAGCAGCAGGCCGTGCACGAACGCCGAGGCCTGGGTGTGCCCGCCGGCGTTGAGGTTGGCGCTCGACCGCACGATCACGGCGGTGATGGGCAGCCCCCCGATGAGCCCGGAGAGGGCGTTGGCGACGCCCTGAGCGATGAGCTCACGGTTGGGCGGCGACTTGCGCTTGAAGGGGTCGAGCTTGTCGATCGCCTGGACCGACAGCAGCGACTCGAGGCTCGCGACGACCGCGATGGTGACCACCAGCGGCCAGGCTTCAGCGCGCAGGAGGGCGCTGAAGTCGGGGAAGCGCAGCTCGCGAAAGAGCTCCGCCGGGCCGCCGGAGGGAACGGCGACGAGGTGCCGCGCTTCGAGGGCGAGCCCTGGCGCCCAGCGCAGCAAGGCGGCGTTGATCAGCGTGGCGGCCACGACGACCAGCAGCGGGCCAGGGAGCCAGGTCACCCTGGCGAGGCGGGTGCGGGGGACGGTGACGAGGATGGCGAGGGAGACCGCGCTCACCAGCACGGCGCTCCACTCCAGGCGGGAGAGCGCGCGGAGGAGGAGCGTGAACGTGTTGCCCTCGCCGGCGACCTCGAAGGACACCGACCAGAAGGTCTCGGCGTCGTAGCCGACGGCGTGCGGCGTCTGCTTGAGGATGAGCAGCAGGCCGATGGCCGCCAGCATCCCGCGGATGACCGACAGGGGGATGAACGAGACGATCTGGCCGGCGCGCAGCAGGCCGAGGGCCCCCTGTAGCACCCCCGCGGCGAGCACGATCGCGCAGAACGCCCGGAAGCTCCCGATCTTGTGGATGCCCGCCAGCACGATGGCGGCGAGGCCCGCGGCCGGCCCGCTGACGCTGAGCGGGGAGCGCGAGATCAGCGGGATCACCAGCCCCCCGACGCACCCGGCGATCAGGCCCGAGAGCAGCGGTGCGCCCGAGGCGAGCGCGATGCCCAGGCACAGCGGCAGCGCGACGAGGAAGACCACGAGCGCCGCAGGCAGGTCGTACTTCAGTGACTTGAAGGGAGAGTGCTCGCGGACGTCGGCCAGCGGCGGCGGTTCGTCCCCTGAGAGGAGGGCCGCGGGCGGGTGGGCCAGGGTTCCGGCGGGGGCCTTGGGGGGAGTGGATGGGTGCACGGGGGGTTGAGGGATGGTGTGGAGCCCGCGGCTCACCGTGCAACCCTTCCGGGCCATGGGGCGCCGGGCGGCGGGCGGCTGCGGCGTGCCCGGTGGTACGGTTCCCTCGATGAGCGAACGCCGCCCACGACCTCGCCACGTCGCCGACGAGAGCCTGCTGCTCACCCACGCGGCGCTCGTGGGGCTGACGCCGCTCATCCCGATCCCGCTCCTCGACGACGCGGTGAAGGCCGCGATCGAGCGCCGCCTCGTCCGCCAGCTCGCCGCCCTGCACGGCGTCTCGCTGAGTGACGACGCGGTCTCGGCGCTGGCCAACGACCCCGGCGACGGACTGCTCCTGGGCGTCGCGAAGGGGATCGTGACGTTCCCCTTCAAGCTGATCTTCCGGAAGCTCTTCATCGTCGCGGAGGTCAAGCGCGCCAGCGACGAGGCCAGCCTCTGCTACCACCGCGGGCTCCTGCTCGACCTCGCGTTCGCGTCGCGCGCCGTGGCCCCGGTCGGACCGAAGCCCCCGGCGGAGGTGCGCGCCGCGGTCGAGAGGGCGTGCGCGGAGGTCTCGGTCTCGCCGCTCGGCCGCGTCATCGGCGGCGTGTTCGAAGGGTCGAAGGGCGCCCTCGAAGCGGTGGGGCGCGACCTCCTCGCCCGCATCGGGGCCGGGCGCAGGGCACCCACGCGCGCGAGCGTCGACGACGCCGTCGAGGCGGGCGCCGCGGCGGAGCGCCGGGTCGCGAGCCTCGTCGAGCGGCTGCGGGCCGCGGTCGCGACGGTGCCCGAGTCGCACTTCATTGCACTGGAAGACCGCTTCGAGGCGGCGCTCGGCGTGCCGCTCGACCGGCCCGCGACCGGGTAGCGACCCACCGGCGGTCCCGCGCGCCGGTGGTGACCGACGCGGACGCGGCGCCGGACCCGTGCGGGCTGCCGCGGTCGGTGGCGGTCGCGGCGTTCTGGCCGCTGGTGCTCCTTCGGGTAGAGCATCGTGGCGGCGTGGCCGACCCGCAGGCGCCGGGACATCTCCGAGCGAGAGTATGGCCTAGACTCGTCGCATGGGGCTCTTGACCTTCAGCATCAACGTCACCCTGGACGGCTGCGTCGACCACCAGGAGGGAATCGCCGACGACGAGACACACGCCTTCTTCACCCGCCTCATGGACGAGGGCGGGGCGATGCTGTGGGGCCGCGTCACCTACGAGATGATGGAGAGCTACTGGCCGGCGGTCGCCCGCGGCGACGAGGAGGCGCCGCCGGCGCTGCGCGAGTGGGCCGTCAAGCTGGAGGCCAAGCCGAAGTACGTGGTGTCGTCGACGCGGAAGGACTTCCCGTGGACCAACAGCCACCACATCGCGGGCGACCTGCGCACGGGCGTGCAGAAGCTCAAGGACGCGACCCCGGCCGGCGTGCTCCTCGGTAGCGGCAAACTCGCGACCGAGCTGGACGGCCTGGATCTGATCGACGAGTACAAGTTCCTCGTCCACCCCAGGATCGCTGGCCACGGCCCGACCCTGTACCAGAGCGGGCTGCCCGGTACACGACGGCTCGAACTGGTCTCGGCGAAGCCGCTCCGCAGCGGCGCGGTCGCCATGCACTACCGACGCGCGCGCTGACTCAGCGCAGCCCCTGTGGCCTTCTGGCTGGGCCACGTCGACGGAGCTGCAGGCCGCACATGAGGTGCCCTCGTCGGCGCTTGCCTGACGCGTCTGCCACACGGGGCAGATTCCGAAACAAGATCAACCAGTTACAGGGTGGAGGCGCCGGGAGTCGAACCCGGGTCCGCAAGTGCTCAACGATGACTTCTACACGACATAGCCGATGATCGGTTCTCGTCAGGTATCGTGCTCATCGGCAGGCACTCCACCCAACCAGCACCCCCTGAATCTCGCCGCACATCCAGGGTACCTTGATGTGCAGCCAGCCGAGTTCATTTACGCACCTCGATAAGCACTGGCAGGCTCATCGAGGCACGGCGTCACGGGTTCTTAGGCCGCGACGGCGAAGGGAACGTCGTTGTCGTTCGCTTCTCTTGGTTCCCGCGGTATTTACGCCGTTACGGGCCGGCGGTCGTGCCATCGATCGCGTCACAACCCACGTCGAAACCGTTTCGCCCCCTTTGTGGAGAGGATGATGAAGCGCCTCTGCGGTTTCACCCGCGCGGGAGCCTCTCAGGCCCTGTGGATCACGCGCCCACTCTGGGCCTTCGTCCCCGGGCGCGTCAAGTCTCCTTCACCGACCGCCGCGGGCCGTGCACGTCCCTTGACCCGTCGGCGGCGCTGAGGCACCTACGGCCCCGATGCCTGTCGAGCCACCCCCGAAAAAGGAACAGCTCCAGAAACTGCTCGAGCGCGGCAACGTGTTCCTGCACCTCGATCCGCGCGCCGAGGGCGTGCTGGTACCCGCAGGGCACGCGCACAAACCACAGCTCGTGCTCCAGCTCGGGCTGCACTTCGCCGTCCCCATCCCCGACCTCAAGATCGACGAGCGCGGCGTCCGCTGCACCCTCTCGTTCAACCGCTCGCCCTTCCTCTGCATCCTCCCCTGGACGGCCGTCTACGCGATGGTCGCCGAAGACGGTCAGGTCACCGTGTGGCCCACCGAGCTCCCGCCCGAGCTCATCCCGCAGCCCGCGCCGGTGCGCCGCGCGCCGCCCACCTCCCGCGGCAACCGCGGCCGAGCAGCCGACGCCGCCGAGGCCGCGAGCGACTCCACGGCCGGGTCTGCGGGTGAGCCCGACGGCGCCGCCACCGCCGCCGACTGGCCCCGGCCCCGCATCGCGGCCGTCCCGTCGACCCGCTCCACCCGCCTCGCGCCGGTCACCCCCATCAAGCCACCGACGCCCGCCGTCGAAGAGACCGAGACCCCCTCCGACGATCCCCCCCCGTCGACGCCCGGCGACCGCAAGGGCGCCCGCGAGCGCCCCGCCTGGCTTCGCGTCGTCAAGTAGGTTCAAACCCCGCGGTCAGGTCGCGGGGGACGACTCCAGCTCCTGCGCCAGGAACGCGAGGATCACCTCGTCGAGCGAGCGCTCGAAGACCTGGGACTCACCGAAGATCACCGGCCGTACCACCAGCGGCGGCGCCGAAGGCGCCGGCGGGAGGTTCGAGCGCGGGGGCGGGGGCGGCATCACGATCGCCGAGCTCGGGTTGAGGGGCGTAGGCGCCGCCGGCGGGACCGTGTGGCTCTCGCCGACGCGAGCCTCGGGCTCCAGGGTGTCCGGCTCGGGCGACGCCACCGCCACCGCCACCCCCGCGATCTCGTCGAACTGACCTGCACGCAAGGCGAGGAACATCGCCTTGTGCTGGTCCTGCATGAGCTTCTTGACCTGCGTCGCGACGTCGTCGGTGTCGAGCAGGTGCGCGTAGCTGGTCTTCTGGGACTTCAGGATGCGCCCGCCGTCCGCGAAGAGGTGGGTCATCACGTGGGGCTTCAGGATCCCGGAGTCCTCGGTCTGGATATGGAACACCTTGCCCTTGTGGCGGATGTTCGTGTTGTACCCGAGCAGCGGTGACTGGGACTTCGCCATGGCAGACTCCGTCGGGCCTTCTATCACACCGATCGCTCGAACCAGCGCAGCGGCACCAGCCCGAGGATGATCCACCCGGCGAGGCACGCCCACCAGCCGACCGCGAGGCGCTTCCACCCCGCCCGCCATCCCGCCGGCGCCGGGAACACCAGCCGCTGCCACCAGGGCGCCCCGGTGAGCCGCCGCGCCAGGCCCACGTGCTCCATCACGAAGAGCGCCGCCAGCAACGCCCGCAGCGCCCAACAGACCACCGCCGCGGTCACGTAACGATCCATGCGACGCCCTTATCCCTCGGCGCCGACCATCGTTCCGTCAATGGGCACCGCGACCGGCGTCCGGCCCTCGCGCGCCCAGCGCCAGCGAACCCACGCCTCCCCCAGCGCCGCCGAGGCCATCGCCTCCAGCGCCGCGACGTCGCGCCCCTCGGCCCGCATCACCTCGATGAGACCCCCCGCGGCCACCGCGCGCCCCGTGTCGAGGTAGCACCGCGCCAGGGACGGCAGCACCGGGGCCCGCAGCGCCGGGTCGAGCGCGACCGCCCGCCGCAGCGGGCCGATGGCCTCGGCGGGGCGCCCGAGGTGCACCAGCGACTCGCCCAGGTTGAGGTAGACCTCCGCCGCGGCCGGGCCGTCCTGGGCGTACTGCGCCGCGAGGCGATACGCGTCGCCGCACTCGTCCGCACGGTCGATGCGCATCAGCGAGCGCCCGAGCGTCACGAGGGCCCGCGCCACCACCGCGCGACCCTCGGGACCCAGCGCTGCGCCTTCGGGCGTGCGCAGGAAGGCCACCAGCGCCCCGAACTGCGGCGCCATCACCGAGAGCACGTCGTCGTCGCGGCCCTCCTCGCCGGCCACGCGCACGTCGTCGAGCTGCGCCAGGTCGACGGAGAGCGACCGCGGCCGGGCGGCGCGCAGCACCTCGACCACCCGCGCCCGCAGGAACTTCCGCACCTCGGGCAGCGGCACCTCGACCTCGCCGTCGTCGGCGCCGAGGGCCAGCAGCGTGCCCGTGTCGTCGAGCAGCACCGCCCGCATGTCGATGCCGAAGAGGGGGGCCAGCAGGAGCGTGCGCATCCCGACGACCGCCCGCAGCGCGTCGTCGTCGACCCGCCCGCGCAGCGTCGGAGAGTCCTCGTCCTCCATCAGGGCGGCGATGACCGCGTCGCGCAGCTCGTCGGGGGTGCCCGCGCCCTGCACCTCGGGGCCGCCGGGCACGTCGCGCACCCACTGCAGCTCGCTCACGGCGCTGGTGTTGCGGTCGACCGAGGCAGAGATGATGCGGTAGCCCGCGACCAGCGACAGGGCGACCAGGGCCTCGCCGACGCCCGCGCAGAGCCGCCGCAGCGCCGGCACCCCGGACAGCACACGATCGAACCACCCGTCCGCCCGCACCCCGTCCAGCGGGTGCCGCCGAGTGCTCATGCGCCGCCCTGCGCCTCGCGGGCGAGCTTCTCCCGGTACCACGCGATGGTGCGCTCGATGCCGTCCTCGAGCTCGACGCGCGCCTGGAACCCGAGGAGTTCCTTCGCCTTGCTGGTGTCCGGGATGCGCAGCTCGACGTCCGCGAAGGGCCAGTCGACGAACTTGATCTCCGACGACGACTTCGCCAGCGAGACCACCATCCGGGCCAGCTGGTAGATGGTCACCGTCGCGCGGGTGTTGCCGATGTTGAACGCGTGCCCGACGGCCTCGTCGCGCTCCAGCGTCAGCAGGATGCCGTCGACGATGTCGTCGATGTAACACCACGACCGGATCTGATCGCCCTGGTTGTGGATGTGGATGGGCTCGTTCTTGATGGCGCGGAGCACGAACGCGTGGATGGCCCCGCCGCCGACCTGGCCCGGGCCGAAGATGTTGAAGGGCCGGATGCTCACCGTCGGGAGCCCGAACTGCTTGTGATAACAGTGCGCGAGGTGCTCGGTGGCGAGCTTGCTGACGGCGTAGGTCCACCGGGCCTCGCCCACCGCGCCGAGCGTCGTGACGTCCCCCTCGGCCACGCGGAAGGCGTAGCGGCCGAACACCTCGCTGGTGGAGAAGTCCACGAAGCGCTCGACCAGGGGCAGCCGCTCGCGGGCGCAGCGCAGGGCCGACATCGTGCCCTCCAGCGCGATCTCCATGGTGGGCACGGGGTTTTGCAGCACCGTGTCGACGCCCGCGATGGACGCGAGGTGCACCACGTGCGAACAGCCGTCCATGGCCCGACCCAGGGCGGCCGCGTCGCGCACGTCGCCCTGGATGAGCGTGACGTTGGGGTGCTTGTCGAGCCCCGCCGGGCCGAGCGCGTTGCGGCGCAGCAGGTCGAACACCACGCAGTGGTTGGTCTCGCAGAGCCGTCGCACAAGCGCGGTGCCGATGAAGCCCGCACCACCCGTAAGCAGAATCCGCCGTCCCTCGATCATCGTGCGCAGGTCTCTACCCCAATCCCCCGCCGGGCGGAACCCCGCGGGCGCACCCTGTGACAGCCGACGCCGCGCCGCGCTAGCGTCGCCCGGGTGACCACCCGCCGCGCCGCGTGCCTCTCCGTACTCCCCCTCGTCGCGCTGGCCTGCGCCGCCGAGACCCCGGTGCAGCTGGGGGGCACCCTCGACGGCGGGGCGCGCCCCGCGGACGCCCGGGTCGACGCCACGGCCCCCCGTGACCTGGGCGGGCGGGCCGACACCCCCGTCGCCCCGGTCGACCGGGGCGTCATCGCCGTCGAAGACCGCCCGGTCGTGGAGCCCTCCGACGTCGCGAACATCTATGACACCGGCACCGGCACGGACGCCTGCGCCGTGGGCGCCGCCTGCGCCGCGCGCCCCGACGGCTGCGAGGCCCGGGAGCGCTGCGGAAACGGGCTCGACGACGACTGCAACGGCCAGAGCGACGAGGCGTGCCCGTGCATCCCGGGGACGGTGCAGGACTGCTTCCTCGGCCCGCCCGGCCGACAGGGTGTCGGGCAGTGCCGCGCGGGAACCCAGCGCTGCCAGGGCACCGGGGAGTTCGGCACCTGGACGGCGTGCGGCGGCGGCATCTCGCCCGGTGCCGAGACCTGCGACAGCCTCGACAACAACTGCGACGGCTGCGTCGACGAGGGGCTCTGCTGCCGCGCCGAGCTGCTCTGCCCGGGACCGGGCGATCCGCGCGTCCCCGACGGGCGGCCCTTCGGGCTCTACCCCCTGCGCGGCGGGATGTTCTTTGCGGGCGACGTACGCCGGTGGCAGTGGGCCATCCGCGGCGGGCCCTGCGAGTCCGTGCTCCCGCGGCCGACCTTCGAGACCTACGGCCTCGACACCCGCGACGGCGCCTTCCGGCCCACCCTCTCCGGGGACTACACCGTCACGCTCACCGTCACCACGGGCACCGGGGCGACCTTCACCTGCACCTTCGTCGTCCACGTCGCGGGCCCCGGCCTGCGGGTCGAGCTCTGCTGGGACACCAGCACCACCGTCGACGTCGACCTCTACCTCCACGACCCGCGCAACAACCGCCCGTGGTTCAGCAGCACCGCGGGCCCGCTCCAGTCGGCCACCAACGACTCGTGCAACTGGTCCAACTGCGAGGCGAACATCCGGGGGCGCATGGGGCGCGTGAGCTGGGGGTACCCCACCACGCCGGTGGCCAACTGCGAGAGCGGGCCCTTCGGCGCGGGGTGGCGCGCGCTCGGGATGTGCTCCAACCCCCGGCTCGACATCGACAACAACCTCTCCAAGGCCAGCGGGGTGCCCGAGAACATCAACGTGGACAACCCCAGGGACGGCGAGACCTTCCGAATCATGGCGCAGAACTTCACCGGCACCCGCGCGCGCCCGGTGGTCAACGTCTACTGCGGCGGCCGGCTCCGCGGCACCCTCGGCGCGGCGCCAGACTCCCTGCCCGACTTCACCGGCGCCTCGGGGCACACCTCCATCGGCGCGATGTGGCGCGTCGCCGACGTGGCCGTGCGCGTCGACGCGAGCGGCGCCACCACCGGCTGCGACGTCACCCCGCTGCACCCGCCCGGGATGCGCGCGGGCTTCGACGTGACCCGCAACGATCCCCGCTACTGAGCCCTTGCCCGGGCGGTGGGCGTCTGGAATCCTCGGGCGCACCCGCCAATGCCCACCTGCCCCGTCTGCAAGGATGAAGTCGACACCCTCAAGGTCGCGAAGGTCGACGGCAAGAAGAAGAAGCTCTGCGAGGACTGCTACGACCGCGCGGTGGAGTCCGACACCATCGCCCAGGAGAGCGAGTCGGCGGTGCAGTCCATGATGGGCTTCAAGGGCCGGCGCTAGCTCAGCGCCCCGCCCGCTCCGCCGCGGCGCGGACGCGGTCGAGCGCGGGACGGAGGGCCGGGTCGGAGAGCGTGGCCTCGATGGTGGCGGGCATCCGCCAGGTCCAGTTGTGGGCCCCCACCGTGGACGGGGTGTTGATGCGATCGAGGGTGCCGAGCACGTCCTGCCACATCAACAACACCAGCCCGCTCGCGGCGCCGAGCAGGGCGTCGAGCAGGGCCTCGTGCACCCCGTCGCTCCAGGTGGGGCTCGCGGTGGGCGCCCGGAAGGCCCGCGCGGCGGCCTCGCGCTCCCAGGTGGGCATCGCGCTCCACCACGACGCCACGGGGTCGGTGTCGTGGGTGCCGAAGCACGCGACGCTCACCGGGGGGTAGGCCTTCGGGTCGCGAAACTGCCCGTGGTCCTGCTCCCAGCGCAGGACCTTGTACCCGGGGATGCCGAGGCGTTGCAGCGACGGCCGGACGAAGTCGGGGATCACCCCGAGGTCTTCGGCCACCACCCGCGCGCCGTACTCCGCGGCGCCCTCCATCATCGCCCGCAGCACGGCCTCGCCGTGCACCACCTGCTCGGGCTCCGTCGGCGGGTCGAAGCGGCCGGGCAACAGGCGACCTGCGGGGGAGCGCAGCCGGTCGAGCGGGCGGCTGTAGGTCCGGTAGAAGCCCACGAGGTGGTCGACCCGGAAGCGGTCGCCCAGCAGGCCCGCGTAGCGTGCGCGAGCGCGCAGCCAGCGGAAGCCGTTGGCGCGCATCACGAGCCAGTTGTACGGCGGCAGGCCCCACTCCTGGCCGTCTTCGCTGAACTGGTCGCCGGGCACCCCGACGCTCGCATCGTGGCGAAACTCCTCCCGATTCGACCACACATCCGCGCTGTCGCGGCCCACCATGAAGGGCAGGTCGCCCATCAGCCCGACCCCCAGGGCGCGCAGCGACACCCGCGCCGCGGCCCACTGGGCGTGCGCGATCCACTGGGCGTACTGCTGCCGCTGGATCGCGTCGCGGAGCCGGGCGGTCGCGTGTCCGAGCTGCGTCGCGTCGCGGTCGCGCATCCCCGCGGGCCACTCCCACCAGGGGGCGCCGCCGCGCTCGTCCTTGAGGGCGCGGAAGAGCGAGAGGTCCGAGAGCCAGTCGCCGTGGAGGCGCACGAAGTCGGCGAAGTCACGGGCGCGCGGTGTGTCGTGCGCGACGTGTCGTGCGTTGAACTCCCGCCAGGCCGCGTCGAGCACCCGGCCCTTGAGGGCGCGCACGCCGGCGTAGTCGACCTCCGCGCTCGCCTGGAGGGCGTCGAGGGCGGGGCGCAGCGCGTCGAGCAGCCCGGCCGGGACGTCGGGCTCGGAGGCCCAGCCGATGTAGCCGGGGTCGATGCCGAAGGCGCTGAGCGCGCCGTAGGGGGAGGTCTCCGACCCGGCGAGCTCGCCGACGGGCAGCAGCTGGATGAGCCGCAGGCCCGCCCGGCGGGCGAGGGCGCCGGCGGCGGCGAGGTCGGTGATCTCGCCGATGCCCATCGAGCGGTCGGAGCGGAGCGAGAAGAGGGGGATCGTGAGGCCGGCGAGACGGTCGGGCGTGCGGTCCATGTCAGGGACGCGGACTCTAGCGCGGTCGCGCGGTAGTGTGCGCTGTGATGAGCGACGAGGCGGTGCTGAGGGCGCGGCGGTTTACCGAGGCAGGTATCCGCCACGGGTTCAGCACCCGCCTCGGCGGCGTGAGCGCGGGGCCGTACGCGGCGATGAACCTCGCGCGAAACGTGGGCGACGACCCGGCGGCGGTGGCGGAGAACCACCGGCGCTTCGCGGCGGCCGTGGGGTACGAGCCCGCGCGGCTGTTCGAGAGCTCGCAGGTGCACGGCGCGAGGGTTCTGCGCACGGAGGGCGCGGCGGCGGACGCGACCCGCGCGGAGGAGGCCGACGCGCTCGTGACGTCGACCCCCGGCGACGCGGTGGCGGTGCGGGTGGCGGACTGCGTGCCGGTGCTGCTGGCGGCGCCGGGGCGGGGGGTGGTGGCCGCCGTGCACGCGGGCTGGCGGGGCGTCACGCAGCGGGTCATCGCAGCGGCGGTCGAGGCGATGGGGGTGCGCGGGGACGAGCTCATCGCCGCCGTGGGGCCGTGCATCGGGCCGTGCTGCTTCGAGGTGGGCGACGAGGTGGCGGCGGAGATCGCCGGGGCGTCGAGCGAGGCGGTGGTGGCGCGCCCGGGCGAAGGGCGGCCGAGGGTCGACCTGCGGGCCGCGGTGGCGGCGCAGCTGGTGGGCGTCGGCGCGAGGGCGGTCGAGCACGTCGGCGGGTGCACCCGCTGCGAGGGCGGGCGGTATCACTCGTATCGTCGGGACGGGAAGGCCAGCGGGCGGATGCTCGCGGCGATCGTTGCATAGGGCGACGGGGGAGACCGTGGAGACCACGACGCGCGTCCAAGGGGGCTGCAAGGTACGGCGTCCCTGGCGCGTATGGTCGATGTTCTTGTTTGTGTGAGGCACGGATGGTACCCCACCCCACCAGTCCTGGTTCGATCCCTATGCGCACCTGCCCCGTCTGCAGCCGGCAGTACGAGCCCCCTGCGCAGTTCTGCCAGGTAGACGGCGTCGCGCTGCGCATCGACGCCCCCTCCATCGACCCCTACCTCGGGACCAAGATCCTCGAGCAGTTTCGCCTCGACCGTGTCATCGGCGCCGGGGGCATGGGCATCGTGTACGAGGGTTGGAACGACGCCCTGAGCCGCCGGGTGGCGGTGAAGATCCTCCACCGCGACCTGGTCACCAACAAGGACATCGTCACGCGCTTCCACCGCGAGGCGCAGATCGCGTCGCAGCTCGACCACCCGGGCATCGTGCGGGTGATCCTGTTCGGGCAGCTCGCGGACGGAAACCTCTACCTGGTGCTGGAGTTTCTCGAGGGCCCCACGCTCGCCGAGGCGCTCGAGAAGGAGGGCACCTTCACCCCCGAGCGCGCGGTGCGCACCATCACCGCGGTCGCCGACGCCATCGGGTACTCCCACCAGAAGGGGATCATCCACCGCGACCTCAAGCCCGAGAACATCGTGCTGACCAGGCGCGACGGCGAAGAGGTCCCCAAGGTGCTCGACTTCGGCATCGCCAAGATGCTGGTCGGCGCGGCGTCCTTCGTCACCCAGTCGGGGCTGATCTTCGGCACCGCGCGGTACATCTCCCCGGAGGGCGCGGCCGGCGAGAAGGTCGACCAGCGCTCGGACGTGTACTCCCTCGGGGTCATGGCCTACGAGCTCATGGCGGGCAGGGCGCCCTTCGAGGCCGACGAGCCCGTCCAGCTGCTCGTGAAGCACATGCACGAGGTGCCCGCCCCCTTGCGCAAGTGGGGGCCGGCGCAGGGGGTTCCGCCGGGGATCGAGGACGTCGTGATGCGCGCCCTCGCGAAGAACCCCGACGCCCGCCACGAAGACGCCGCGGTGTTCGCCAGGGCCCTGCGCGAGGCCCTCGCCGAGTGGCAGGGGGCGCCGGTGCGCAGCGTCATCCCGACCACGGGCATGGCGATGGTCACCCACGACGCGCGCCCGATGCGCGCCCCCAACACCCTCGCGCCCCCGGAGTCGCCGGTCACCGTGGCGCCCGCGGCGCTGCCCGCCGAGGCGGCGGCCGCGGTGGTGCACCCCACGCCGGTGGTCAACGGCTCGATGCGCGCCGGGGGCAACGGGGCGATGGTGCCCGCCCACGGGACGAACCTCCCGCAGCGGGAGGAGTTCCCCGTGGTCGACCCGCGGGCGATGATCACGACGCCGACCGCGGAGGCGGTCACCGAGCCGCCGCCGGTGCGGGTGGCCGTGTCGCCGGCCACGATGGCGATGCCCGAGCTCGTCGGGGGGCAGGTGATCCCGCTCGACGACGACATCCATGTCTCCGGGCTGCGTTCGCGACGGATCACGCGCCCGGTGGCCGACGACGAGATGCACGTGCCCCAGCGCCGCTCCGGGGCGCTGCGGGCCATCGGGCTCGTCGTGCTCGCGGCGATCACGGCCTCCGGGGTGATGGTCGCGGGCGCCTGGGGGCTGCGGATGTTTCCCGAGCAGCGCCGGGCCGACAACGTGGCGGCGCTGCTGCGCCGGGCCACGGACGCGATGCGCGCCGAGCGGCTGACCCGCGCGACCAACCGATACAGCGTCGAGGACATCACCGACGACGTGCTGGCCATCGAGGCGGACAACGTCCGGGCGCGGCAGCTCCGGCGGGCGGCGGCGGTGAAGCTCGCCAACAGCGCCACCCTCGCGCGCAACAACCACCACCCCGAGCAGGCCATCCCCCTGCTGGAGGACGCGCTGCGGCTGATGGACGACGCCTCCCTCCGCGAGGAGCTCGCCACCACGCGCCGCGAGGTCGAGGCGCAGCGCACGCCGCCCGTGGTGGCGCCCACCCCCCGCCCGCGCCCGGCGGCCCGCCCCGCGGCCCCTGCGCCGGCCGCCGCCCCGGTGGTGACGCCGGCCCCCGCGGCGCCCACGCCGTCCGTGACCGCCCCAGCCGCACCCGCTCGTGCGGCGGCGGCGCGCCGAACTGCCCCACGTGTGCGCGACACCCCAGCACCCGCGCCGCAGACCCCGGAGCCCGGCGTGACCTTTACGCCAGGGCGTGAGCCGGGTGACGCGCAGGCCGGGCCCACCATCCCGACGCCCTTCGGACCGCTGCAGATCAACCTTCCGCAGACGCCGCCGCGCGAGCCCGATCCCCCCGCCGCTCCGGTCGAACCGGAGCCCGGCACGGCCCACACCGGCGAGTTCTGATCCGTCGAGCGGCGCTGGTACGCGGCTCGCAAACGCTCCTCTCGAAACAAGCGGCCCGATCGATGGGCCAATCGACGAAGGAGAACCACATGAACTTCCTGCTGTTTGCGATCTTTGGCCTCGTGGTCGGCGCGCTCGCGAAGCTCCTGATGCCGGGCCGTGATCCGGGCGGCTTCATCATCACCGCGGTCATCGGCATGGTGGGTTCACTGCTCGGCGCCTTCCTCGGCCGGGCGCTGGGGATGTACGGCGACGGCACCCAGTCCGCGGGGTGGATCATGTCGATCATCGGCTCGATCGTGCTGCTGGGCATCTACCGCATGGTGGTTGGCAGCCGCGCCACGGCCTGACCGTCTCGCCTTCTCTCCCCGTGTGGGCGTCCCAGAGGGTCACTCCTCCGGTGCGCCCATCGGCTTTTTCGTCCTCCCGCGGCTTCGCGGTTCAATCTCCGCCTGCGCGGTGATAGCCCGTTGACTCCCAATGCTGCGGAGATCACCGACCTGTCTCGCAACCGCGCTCTGGGCTGCCGCGTGCAGCCCGACGCCCGCGCCCGCGGACGGGTCCATCACCCCGATCAGCGATGCTCCCGTGGCCGACGGGTCCATCGATGCAAGTCCCGATGACAGCGCATCCACCAGCGACGTGATCGAAGCGGGCGTCGACGTCGCTCCGGCCGACGCCGGTCAGCCCGACGCCTCGCGGTGGCGCAGCCAGCTCTTCCCCACCGACTGGTCCCCCGACCGGGTGCCCCCCGATGGCCGCGCGCTCCACGACTTCTCCTATGCGGGCTACCACAACGGGGCGGGTCCGCTCGGGGCGATGATCCCCGCGCGGGTCATCGACGTCGCGGCCGCGGGCGCCGACGCGACAGGCGCTCGCGACGCCACCGCGATCGTGCAGCGATCCATCGACGAGGCGCAGCGCATGGGCGGCGCGGTGGTGCTCTTCCCCGCGGGGCTCTATCGCTTCGACGGCGTGCTGCGGGTCACCGGCTCCAACGTGGTGCTGCGGGGCGTCGGCCCCGAGCGGTCGCGGCTCTTCTTCTCCACGAGCGTCGGCCGCGCGTTTGGCGCGCACATCGAGGTGCGGGGCCGCGCCACCACCGACCTCGAGCTCCCGCTCTCCCGCGACGGCGCCTCGCGCGACCGGACCATCGATGTGGGTGCCGCGGACGCGGGATCCCTCGCCGTCGGCGACGACGTGCAGGTGGGCTGGGTCATCACGCCCGCGTTCATCGCCGACCACCAGATGACCGGGACGTGGCGCGCCTTCAACGACCAGTGGCAGCCCTTCTTCCATCGCCAGGTGGTGGCGATCGAGCCCACGGCCGGCGGGGCGCGGGTCACGCTCGACGTGCCCCTGCGGTACCCCGCGCGGGTGCGCGACCGGGCCTCGCTGCGGCGGGTGCGCGGGCTCATCCGCGAGGTGGGCGTCGAGTCGCTCGGGCTCGCCAACGCCGTGGGCTGGGCGGAGGCGTGGGCGCAGAACCAGGTGCACGTCCTGGAGCTGAGCCACGTGGCGGACGGGTGGGTTCGCGACGTGGGATCGTTCGCCTCGCCGCTGGCGCCGGCGACCGGGGACGGCGCGGGCGCGCACCTGCAATCGAGCGGCGTGGGCGTGCTGCTGTCCAAGCGGGTGACCATCGCCGACTCGCGGATGGAGCTCGCGGAGAACCGCGGCGTCGGGGGCAACGGCTACCTCTGGGAACTCCGCCAGAGCAGCGAGGTTCTGTGGCGCGACCTCGTCGGGCGCGCCGGCCGGCACAACTTCATCCAGAACTGGGGCTTCGGCACGACGGGCTGCGTCTGGCTGCGCCTGCGAAGCTCCGAGGGCCGGGCGGTGCTGGCCTCGACGTCCTCCTTCGGGCTCACGGGCTTCTCGGAGTTTCACCACTCGCTGGCGACCGCCAACCTCATCGACGCGTCGAGCTTCGACGACGGCGTCTCGATCGTGAACCGCGGCGCCGAGTCGACGGGCGCGGGCCACACCGGCACCGAGAACGTCTTCTGGAACACCCGCGGTCGGGGCTTCCTGCGCTCGATGCAGTTTGGCAACGGGTACGTCATCGGGACCACGGACCTCTCGCTCCAGGTGAGCACCCTCGTGCCCTTCATCGGCGACGCCACCAGTCCCGCGGACACGCTCGAAGGTGAAGGCCGCGGCGGCGCCCTCGACCCGCCATCGCTCTACGAAGACCAGCTCCGTCGTCGGCTGATGACCCGGTAGCGGTCAGCGCGCGGGTGGGGGCGCCTTCGACAGGATCAGGCCGGGAGCCAGCGCTTCTCCAGCCAGTCGAGGGAGACCGGGGCCTCGCGCAGCGCGCGGTCGACGGCGCGCACCTGCGGGTCGTGCTCCAGCGCCGAGCCCGCGTAGGCGCGGGCGTAGAGGATCCAGTTGGAGAGCTCGTAGTGATGGAGCAGCGGCGCGAAGCGGTGCGTCGTGAAGCGCTCCAGGGTGGCGGTGGCGCCGTCGACGTCGACGCAGCGGACGAGCGCGGAGGACACGTCGAAGAGCAGCGCGCGGAGGTCTTCGAAGGCCCGCTCGGGGTCGGCCGCGACGCTGGTGAGCAGCGCCTCGAAGTCCGCCGGGGAGACGCCCTGGGCCTCGGCCACGTCGGCCATGGCGGGCACCTGCGTCTCGAGGAAGTCGCTCGAGGCCTCGCGGCCGAGGGTGCGGCCGACGAGGTAGAGGTCGAAGGCGCTGGCGATGGACTCGCCCAGGAAGAGGGCGTCCGCCGAGACCGAGCCCGAGCCGCCGGAAAACAGGGCCTTGCGGGCGGCGTGGTGCCACGCGACGTGGGCGACGACGTCGGCGTCGATGGAGTCGTCGACGAGGACGTCGCTCGGGTCCGAGGCGTTCCAGAAGGTGAGGTTGAGGAAGAGCGCGCGCGACCACGAGGCGTGGGGCGAGCCCTCGACCGGCACGCGGAAGCGCACCCCGTCGGTGATGAGCATCTGCTTCAGGGTGTCGTAGAGCCCGATGTGACGGAACGAGCGCTCGTCGCGGATGGTGAGGTCGGCGAGCGACAGGGTTCGGAGGGTCATGCGGCAACCTATCACCGGTCGCCGCGGGTTGCCGTCAGTCCGCGGGGCCTTCGGGCGCCTCCGGGGCAGCGCCGGGGCCGCGGCCGCCGTGGGGACCCCTTACGGTCCGCCGCCAAAGTGCCCACGCCCGGGACCGCGGAGGGCGCCGTTGGCGCGGGCGGCCTGGAGCTCGTCGCGGGTGACCCGCCCGTCGTGGTCGCCGTCGGCGGCCTGGAGGTGGGCCCAGCGCCCGGGCTCGACCTCCGCGGCGGACACCGCGCCGTCGCCGTTGGGGTCGAGGCGCGCGAAGTGCTGCGCCTGCATCTGCGCCATGTGCGCGTTCGGGGGGCTTCTGCGGGTTCGAAGGTCTCGACGACGCGCCCGGCGGGTCTCCTACACTACCGCGGAAGTTTTTTCCCCGGGGGCGTCGAAGGGACGTAGGAAGAGCGGGGTGTGCGGCGTCTGGTACATCAGCGTGAACGGCTGCGAGGAAGGCTTTGGACGAGCTCGATGAGGCGGTACGTCGGGTGGTCCGCGGGGACACCGACGCGTTTCGACGGATCGTGGATGCGACGAGCGAAGGGCTCGTGCGGCTTGGCGCGCGGATCATCGGGTCGATGAGCGAGGCGGAGGATGTGGTGCAGGACGCGTACGTAAAGGCCTACCAGGCGTTGACCAGCGGGCGCTTCGAGCAGCGGTCGAGCGTCACGACGTGGCTGCGGCACATCGTGACCAACACGGCCATCGACGCGCTGCGCAGCCGGTCGCGGCGCCCGGTGCCGAGCGAGACCGTGGCGGAGTCGGGGTGGGACGGCGAGGCGGGGGCCGAGGCCCACATGGCCCTGGCCGAGCTCAACGACCTGCTCGGGACGCTGCCGCCCGACCAGCGGGCGGCGGTGGTGCTCCAGAGCGTGGAGGGGCACGCCGTCTCGGAGATCGCGGCCATCCTCGGGTGCTCCGAGGGGGCGGTGGAGCAACGGCTGGTGCGGGCGCGGGCTACGCTGCGAGAGAGGAGCGCATCATGAAGCGCGAGGTCGACGAGGCATTGGACGAGCGGCTGGCGAAGATCGGGCAACGCACCGCGGCGCTGCGCCCCCGCGGCGGGTACAACGACCGGGTGATGCGGGCGGTGCAGGCCTCCCAGGGGGCCGGCGTGGTCGACGGGATGCTGCGCGCGGCGAGGGCCTTCATGCCGGTGGCGGTGATGGCCGCGGTGCTGGCGATGGGCTGGGCGGTGCGCACCGACCGCGCGGCCGACCTCGCGCTCGCGTCGAGCTTCGACGCGGTGGAGATGGAATGGTGAACACGCGCGCGAAGGGGGCCGCGGTGCTCGTCGCGGTGTTCGCGCTGGGCGCCATGGCGGGCGGCGGCGGCACGTACGCGTGGCTCCGCCGCGACGACATCTCTGCCGAGGACGACCGCGGCGGCCGCAGCCCCCGCCGACTGCGGGCGCTCGAGCGCTCGCTCGACCTCACGCCGGCGCAGCGGGCCCAGGTGCGGGCGATCATGGCCGAGAGCGGCGAGCAGCGGAGGCAGATCGCGCAGGAGATGTACGAGCGCTGCGGCGACGGGCTGCGCACGCACCACGACGGCGTGTCGGCGCGGATTCGCGCGCTGCTCACCCCGGAGCAGCAGGCGCGCTTCGACGCCATCACGGCCGAGCAGCGGGATCGCTTTCCCTTCGGCGGGGCGCCGGGGCGGCGGCGCCGGGGTCGCGAGCCGGGAGGGTTCTGACCGCTGCGCGTGACGACCCCTGGACGGAGGCGTGGCCCTCAACCAAGGGGGCCCCGCGTCCATGCGGGCGCGTCGGGGCGGTGGGCGAGGGAGGTGAGGTCCGCCACCTCGTCGAGGTCCTGCTCGGGGGGGAGCTCGGCCCAGGTGGCGCCCGCCCGGCGCAGGCGCTCGCGGGTGTCGTCGGCGACGGTCGCGGTGCTCCACGCCACCCCCTCGAAGAGGGGCAGCGGGCGCGCGAGGCCGAGCAGGTAGTACCCGCCGTCGTGGGCGGGGCCGAGCGCCGCGTCGTGGGTCGCGAGCTGCGCCAGGGCCTCCGAGATGCGCTCGGCCGTGAGCGCCACGCAGTCCGTGCCGACGAGCAGCACCGGGCCGTCGCCCTCTGCGAAGGCGGCCGCCGCCGCCGCCGCGAGGCGGACGCCGAGGTCCCCATCGGGCTGGGCGATCCAGCGGTCGGCGGGCCCGAGGGTGGCCTCGGTGAGGGGGCGCTGGTCGGCCGGCGTGAAGGCCACCCACAGCGCCCAGCGCGGGTCGCGGAGCTGGGCGAGCACCGCCGCGGCGCACCAGCGGTAGAGTTCGAGCGCGCGCGCGTCGCCGATGACCCGGGCGATGCGGGTCTTCACCTGGCCGGGCACCGGGGCCCGGGCGAAGACGATCACCCGCGGCCTCACGGGGACCTCCGTCGCCACGCGCGCCACCCGTCGACGCCGAGGCCCAGCGCGAAGGCCGCGCTGGTGAGCACCAGCGGCCAGGTCGCGGGCGCCCACACCCCTTGGGCCTGGTAGCGGTCGACGACCTCGTAGCTGAAGGGGAGGGCGGCCAGCACCGCGAGGGCCGTGGCGGAGGGGGCGAAGGCGCACGCGACGGCGAGGGACATCCCGTACCAGGGGTAGGCCACGGGGTTCACGGCGAGCTGCACCAGGAGGGCGTCGCGCACGTTGCGGGCGAGCGGCCCGGGGCGCAGGGAGAGGGCGACGGTGACGAGGACGCCCGCCAGGGCGAGGGCCGGGCGGAGGGTGTCGTCGTCCGTGGGGAAGCGGGCGTAGAGGGCGCTCCAGAGGGGGGCGGCGAAGTTCCAGTTGGCGGCGACGTTGGGGAGCGAGCCGGGCGGCGTGAGGTGCAGCACGTGGGCGACCGCGAAGGAGAGCGCGAGCGGCGCGAGGGCGAGGGCGACGAAGAGGGCCTTGCGAGGGGCGCGCAGCGCGAAGGTCAGCAGCGCCCAGGCGGGCAGGTACTTGAGCGCGATGGCGGCGCCGAGGCTGAGGGCGGCGGCGTTCCAGCGATGGCGGAGCGCGAGGGCGAGCGCGGCGGCGAGCGCGAGGGCGATGAAGGTGTCGAGGTGGGCGCCGACCATCGACTCCAGGAGCAGGGTGGGCGAGGCGAGCAGCAGCGCGACGGTGGCCGCGGGCGCGGCGCGGGTCGCGGCGGCGCCGGTGAGCAGCGAGCCGAGGGCGACGAGGGACTTCCACGCGAGCATGGCGAGGGAGGGCCCGGCCGCGGCCGCGAGGGCGAAGAGCGCGAGGGCGAGCGGGGGGTAGCAGGTGGCGACGTCGAAGTGGTCGAGCGGAGAGGGGAAGCGCGCGCGCAGGGCGGTGAGCTCGGCGGCGAGGGGCGGGAGGGCGTAGGGGTCGCGGCCGGCGAGCGCGACGGCGCCGTCCCAGAGGTAGCGCGCGGGGTCGGTGGTGGTGAAGGCGGGGGTGCCGAGGTTTACCAACCGGGTAAGAACCGCGGCGGCGAGCAGCGGGCGGAGGTCGGCGGCGGAGCGCACGAGGCGGGCGAGCGCGAAGGCGAGCGCCGTGAGCGCGAGGTGCAGCGCGAGGTACGGGGCGACACGATGGCCAGGGGGCAGGGACGCGACGAGGGGGAGCAGCGCCGCGAGGCCGACCCAGAGGGCCAGCGCGGGGAGCAGCGCGCGGGGGCGGGGCGGGTCAACGGCGGGGGTCATGGTCGGGGCCGCGCACCGCGCCGTCGAGCCAGGCGAGGATCATGCGGCTGGCGCCGAGGGTGCCGCGGAGGGTACCGGCGACCTTGGGGGTGCCGCCCCGGCGGTGGCGCCACGCGACGGGCGCCTCGGCGACGCGGAGGCCCGCGCGGGCGGCCTTGATCTGCATCTCCAGGGTCCAGCCGTAGGTGGGGTCGCGCATCCCGAGCGCGTCGAGGGTGCTACGCCGGATCGCCCGGAAGGGCCCGAGGTCGGTGACCGTCGCGCCGAAGCGGGCGGTGAGCACGGCCGCCGCGAGCAGGCTGCCGCCGCGCTGCCACGGGGGCATGGCGCCGGGCTCGATGTACCCGCGGGTGCGCGAGCCGATCACCAGGTCGGCGCGGCCGTCGAGCACGGGGTCGGTGATGCGAGGGAGCTCCCGCGGGTCGTCGCTGCCGTCGGCGACCATGAAGGCCAGCACCGGGTCGTCCGCGGGGTCGTCGGCGCGGAGCCAGGCCAGCGCGGCGAGGCACGCGTTGCCGTAGCCCGCCGCGGGGGCCTGCACCACCACGGCCCCGGCGTCGCGGGCGCGACGGGCGGTGTCGTCGCGGCTGCCGTTGTCGATCACGATCACCCGGCGCACGAGGGCGCGGGGCACGCCGCGGACGACGGCGGCGATGGTGGACGCCTCGTCCCGCGCGGGGATGAGCACGTCCACGGACTTGCGACCGGGTTCGGCCTGGTGTGTGGTAACTCGCACGGACGATGAGTGCTTCAACGCTTGGGGTCGCGGTGCTCGGGGTGATCGGTGGCAGCGGGCTCTATCAGATGCCCGGACTCACGGCGATGGAGCCGCTGACGGCGTCGACGCCCTTCGGGGAGGCCTCCGACGGCATCGTCCGGGGGCGCCTGGGGGAGACCCCGGTGGTCTTCCTGCCGCGGCACGGGCGGGCGCACTCCCACTCGCCCTCGACGCTCAACTACCGCGCCAACATCTACGCCCTGAAGTCCCTCGGGGTTACGCACGTGCTGTCGGTCTCCGCGGTGGGGTCGCTGCGCGAGGAGATCGCGCCGGGCGACCTCGTGGTGCCCCACCAGTTCATCAATCGCACCACCCGGCGGGTGGACACCTTCTTCGACCGCGACGTGGTGGCGCACGTCTCCATGGCCGACCCGGTTTGCCCCTTCATGGCGGCGGCGGTGGCCTCGGCGGCGCGGGCCACGGGCGCCAACACCCACGTCGGGCAGACCTACGTGTGCATCGAGGGGCCGCGCTTCAGCACGCGGGCCGAGAGCCGGATGTTTCGCCAGTGGGGCGCGGACATCATCGGGATGACCAACGTCCCGGAGGCCTTCCTGGCGCGCGAGGCGGAGCTCCCCTACGCCACGCTGGCCCTCGCCACCGACTACGACAGCTGGCGCGAGCAGGACGAGGCCCACGTCGACGAGATCATCGCGGTGATGGCGAAGAACGTCGCCCGCGCCCAGGCCGTCGTGGCGGGCCTCGCCGCCGCGCTGCCCGACGTGAGTGCGAGCCCCGCGCAGGGCGCGACGAAGCACGCCGTGATGACCCGCTGGGAGGCCGTGTCGGCAGAGGCCCGCGCCCGCTACGCGCTGCTGCTCGGCGACCGTGCCTGATACTCATTTGATCCCAACCTTGCCGCTTTGGCGGCCACCCGTCGGTGAGACACGCCGCGCGTTTGACGCTGGGGTTCGCGCGTTGGCGCTCACCCCAGGCTATCGCACGAGGGCGCCCCCGCAGTCGCGGGGGCTTTCGA
>JAUSAZ010000209.1 GCA_030652255.1 Myxococcales bacterium
GAAGGTCCATCGAGTGTCGGTCCGAAAGCCCCCGCGACTGCGGGGGCGCCCTCGTGCGATAGCCTGGGGTGAGCGCCAACGCGCGAACCCCAGCGTCAAACGGGCGGCGTGTCTCACCAACGGGTGGCCGCCAAAGCGGCAAGATTGACACCCAGTTGGTATAAGGCCTTCGCAGCCCTCAGCGCGCGGGCGGGCTCACCCCGCCGGGCGGCTCCGACGCGAGCGCCACGCAGTCCACCTGCGCCCTCGCTCCGCTGGGGACGCTGTCCCCGTCGGTGAACGCGATGCGCTGCACGCACGAGGGGTTCCGCGGGTCGGGCCGCGTGTCGTAGTAGAAGCCGTGGGCGCCCGCGGGCGGCGCCTCTCCGAGCGCCACCGGCACCTGGTCGACCAGGCACACCTCGCGCCCGTCGGTGGTGCGCTCGGCGGGTCGGCGGCCGTGCACCGCGTCGCAGCGCGACCCGGCGCTGAGGGTCTCCCGAACCACGCACGACACCCGCACCGTCTCGCCCGCCACCGGGGCGCTCGGCACCGTCGGCAGGGCCCGCGGCAGGCAGCGCCCGCCGAGGGAGCGCCCGATGCGGTCGACGATCTGTCGCAGCGCCGGGGCGTAGTCGAGCGCGCAGATGGACGCGACGGTGCCCGTCTGGTGGATCGTGTCGAAGCGCCGCGCGACCTCCGCGATGCGCCGCGACGGCCACGCCCTCGCGGGGCCGAGGTTGGAGCAGCTCGCCGCGGCGGCGTCGAAGCGCGTCCCCTCCTGGCGACAGGCGGGCATCATGGCGCTGCCGGGGCACGCGGGCTCGCGGCGGTTGGGCCGCATGGTGAAGGGCCCCTCCGCGGCGTCGCCCTCGATGGCGTCCGCGCCCTGCGGTGTCGTCCCGAGCAGGCGGTCCCAGTCGACCTCGGCGCCGCGCGTGGGCACCTGGAGGGGGACGCCGATGATGCCCGCGAACACCACGCGGTCGGGGTGCCCCGGCTTGAGCGACGTGAACCCGCGGTTGGGGTTGCGCGGGTCGATGTAGCGCTCGATCGGCCAGGTCGGGTCCTGCGCCGACCCCGGTGTGTATGTGTAGAAGCGCAGGTTGAGGTCCTCGTCGTCGCCCCACCCCGGCTGCGAGAGGTCGTACACGGAGAGCGCGTCGGTGCAGGGCTGGCCGGCCTCGGCGTAGCGGCAGTCGCGCACCGAGCCGTCTTCTTCGTCGCTGATGACGACGATGCCCAGCACGGCGTCGGGGCGCACGAAGCCCGCGTTGGGGTCGGTGTTGCCGGCCTGCTCTCGGGGGTTGTGCACGACGAGGGCGCGGTAGGCCGACTCCAGCTGCTGCTCGAGGCCGCAGCCGCCGGTGGAGAGGAAGGCGTTGCAGACGAAGTCGTCGCGAAACTCCGCGGCGTCGGTGGAGTCGGCGTCGAAGGTGAGGAAGCTCGGGTACTGGTTGGGGTTGTCGGCGCAGCGCGCGGGGCGGGTGCCCGCGGGCAGGGTGGTCCACGGGCGATGGGCGGCCATGGCGCGGCCCGAGCGCACGGGGTTGAGCAGCCCGTCGTCGCCGACGTCCGGGCTGACGTTGCAGCTCCCGACGTTGGCGCCGGGGGTGCCCAGGTCGGACGACACCACGCCAACGTGCAGGCTCTTCACCGGCGGGTGCGAGGGCTGCCCCGTGGCGGGGTCGTCCGGCGGGTCCACGAGCTGCTCGATGAGCACGCGAAACTGCGCCCCGAGGCGCTGCTGGTACGCGAGCATCGAGTTGGAGTTGTCGACCACGAAGAGCAGGTCGACGCTGTCGACGCCGTTGTTGAAGATCTCCGTGGTGAAGCTCGCGTTGAGGCGCTCGACGGGCTGCGCGCTCGGTCGCTCCAGGCACGCCGCCATCAAGGCCGCCACGCCGACCGGCCATCGGGGAATGGATCTGTTCATCGCAATACCTCCTGCCAGCGAGGTAGAGCAACCGCAGGACCACCCGGGAAAACAAGCCGATCGTGACGATCCGCCACCCGCCGCCGCCACCGCGGTTGGCGGCGCCGCCGGTGACCGCGCCCCCACCGCGCCGGCTCAGACGAAGAACGCCGCCTGGTCGACGAAGCGCACGCCCACGCGCTCGGCGAAGGTGCGGTCGGTGGTCATGTCGCCCACCATCACGACCTGCGCCCGGTCGAGCCGGTGCTTCTCGATGAAGGCCACGCCGATGCCCGGCATGGGCTTGCGGCACCAGCAGCTGATGGGCGTCGGGGAGTGCGGGCAGAAGGCCACCTCGATGTCGACCCCGAGCAGCTCGTTGGTGCGCGCGAAGCACGCGCGGGCCACCTCCTCGGAGAGGACACCCTTGGAGACCCCGCTCTGGTTGGAGACGCCCAGCAGGCGGTAGCCCTCGGCGGC
Organism: Myxococcales bacterium; assembly: GCA_030652255.1. Classification (GTDB taxonomy): domain Bacteria; phylum Myxococcota_A; class Polyangia; order Polyangiales; genus SCUS01. The sequence goes on from JAUSAZ010000209.1 coordinate 2,375, forward strand.
GTAGCGCCGGAGCACCTCCGCGCGCCCCGGGAGCACCTCCACGTCGTCGGGGCTGAGCGGGTACTTGTCGCCGCTCTTCGTGCGCCGCAGGGTGCCGTCGTAGTCGAGCAGCAGGCCCTTGTGGGTGTAGCCCTCGGGCTGCGCGCCGCGCACGAAGGCGACCCGCTCGACGGCACTGAAGCCCTCGGCGGCGGTGGGCGCCTCGAAGGCCTTGCGGTAGTGGAAGAGCGGCGCGGGGCCGAAGGTGTTGGGGTCGGCGCGCCCCACCTTCTTGATCTCCTCGGGCGAGAGCAGCCGGCCGTGCTTGCGCACGAGGCGCTCGACGGCGTTGTACTGCGCGTGCTCGATGGAGCTGTCGAGCCACACGGCCCTCGCGGGCACCGCCCGGCGGCGCGCGACGTCGAGCACCGCGGCGCGCGACGCGCGGGTGGCGTAGGTGTTGTCGAGCACCACCGGGGCGCCCTCGTCGAGGGCCCGCTCGACCAGCGGGGCGAGCTCGTCGAGGGTGCGGTCGCCCAGCGAGTCGCGGTTGATGCGGCGGTGCTCCGGGAAGCGCTGCGCGGCCCAGGTCGACTTCCCCGACGCGGGGTATCCCATCACCAGAACGATCTCCATCGCCGCGTGGCTCCCTTCAGGTGGTGAGCTCGAGGATGATCTCCGGGGCGCCCGGCGGGCCGTGCGGCCCCTCGAAGCGCACCAGGCGGTGCGGCGCGCCCCGCTCATACCAGAGCTTGTATTTCGGCAGCATGGGCTTGGCGAGCTCGGAGATCACCCGCCCCAGCTTCACCCAGTCGTTGAGGTCGGGGTACATCGACACCTCGCGCACCTCGATGCGCCCCGCGGGGACGGTGAGCGTCGAGGTCTTGTGTTCCTCGTAGTAGACCTTGGCGACCATGCGGTCGGCGATCCAGGCGTGCACCGAGCGGCGCTGGCCGTCGAAGGGCATGCCCCGGAGCAGGAAGGGCAGGCACACCTCGGGGTAGGTGTCCGCGGGGAAGCGCAGCGGGCCGCGGGTGAAGTCCACGGTCTCCGCGCGGCACTCGACGCCCTGCTCGTCGACCATCGATCGGGTGAAGCGCTGGGCGCGGAGGGTGGGCTGGGCGTCGCACGCGAGGGTCTCGCGCACCACGCCGCCGAGGATGTGCTGCTCCAGGGAGACCTCGACGCGCCCGCCGTTGCCTTCGCGGGTGACGCGGGTGGTGACGATGGCGAGGTGGGTGCGGGCCGGGTCGAGCAGCGCGTGGGCGTCGAGCACGGTGTGAAACGAGCGGTGGGGCCGCGCGGTGATGACGTAGCGGGCGGTCTCTTCGCCGTGGAGGGGCGGGAGCCCGAGGGCGTTGCCGGGGTCGGTCTTCACGCCGACACCGGCTGCCAGGGCTGAGGGAGGGAGGAGGGGAGGGAGGGAGGTGGGTGGCTCATCCGTTGGGGCCGCGAGCCTGCCTCGGGATGCGGGGCAGGTTCAAGCGGCGCGGATCAGCGGTTGTTGCGCACCCGGAGCGCGGCGAGCTCGTTGAGGTAGCACTCCAGGTTGGTGTACCCGGCGACGCCGGTCATGGCGACGGAGACGCTGGTGCCGTTGTGGTCCTGCACGGCGGGGTTGAGGCCCTTGGAGGTCTCCCAGGCGTCGGGCATGCCGTCGTTGTCGGTGTCCGCCGGGGCCGCGGGGGCGGAGCCCGTGTAGTTGAGGGCCAGCGCGTCGTTGGCGGGGTTGGTGTTGATCGGGCGGCTGTCGAAGGTGCCCGCGCTCACGTGTCCCATGAGCCGGCGGTCCATCGGGTCGCGGGGGAAGGCCCCGGCGTTGGCGACGGCGTAGGCGCGCACGTTGGCCGCGGGCATCACGGTCACCGCGGGGAAGTCGTGCCGCGCGGCGCGGCCCCAGGAGGGCCGGGCGGCGGTGTTGCCGCTGTAGTTGTTGCAGCAGTAGTTGAGGTCCCAGTCCTGGCGGGTGGGCCAGAGGTTGGAGCGGTTGTCGTTGAAGTACGCCGAGGTGCCCGTCGACGAGGGCTGCATCCAGATCGAGCCGAAGCGGTTCGCGGTGCTGGAGAACGACGAGTTACCGACCCAGTTCATCTGATAGAAGATCCACGATCCGGAGTTGGCGCCGGAGATGTTCGTGGGGTTCACGTCGATGAAGTAGCGCTGATCCCAGATGAGGTTGTTGGTCAGCTCGACGCGCATGGTGGTGTTCGCCGCCGCCGAGCCGCTCTCGCGGGAGAACTCGGGATAGCGCCCCTGGATGCGGTTCCAGGTGTTGCGAATGAGGGTCAGGTTGTCGAGCGCGTAGCCCGCCGCGGGGTTGGTGTAGTTGATGAGCATCCCGCCGTAGTTGGCGTGGTCGCCGATGGTCTCCGCCAGGATGCTGTCCTGGATGGTGATGTTGTTGGCGTACGAGATCTCCGCGGCCTCGTCCTGGGCGTTGCCCATGGAGAGGTGGTCGATGACGCCGTTGCGGGCGTAGCGCAGGCGCAGCGCGTCGGGGAAGGAGCCGTTCGCGGGGCGCGAGCGGAGGTGGCGCACGACGAAGTTGCTCACGCCGCGGGCGTTGGCCCCGCACTGCTGGTCGCAGTAGCTGGCCTCGGTGGTGTGGAAGCCGCGAACCGTGACGCCCGCGGGCGAGGTCTGCCCCGCGACGGTGACGTCACCCGACTTGAGCCAGGCCTCTCCATTGATGACCCCGCTCACCTTGAAGAGGATGTAGCGCGGACCGGTCTGCTGGAGCGCGTCGTTGAGCGAGCCCGCGCCGGAGGTGTTGAGGTTGGTCACATAGATCACCCGACCGCCGCGGCCGCCGGTGGCGGAGGCGCCGAAGCCCTCGGCGCCCGGGAAGGCGCGCAGCCCGCTGGAGGGGGTCGTGGTGCCGGTGACGGTGCCCGCGTCCGCCGGGGCGGCGACGGGCGGGGTCACGGCGACGCCGCTGTCGCGGACGCCGGTGTCGGCCGGGCCGGTGTCGCGGACGCCGCTGTCGCGGACGCCGGAGTCGACCGGGCCGGTGTCACGAACGCCCGAGTCACGGACGCCCGAGTCGCGTACGCCGGTGTCCCGGACGCCCGAGTCACGGCTCGTGGTGGTCGTGATGGCGGACGCGGAGACCGGGGTGCAGGCCACGTACCCGTCGAGGCTGTAGCAGTCGTTATCGGAGTCGCAGAAGCACTTCGCCTCGCCGGGCCAGCAGTTGCGGATCTGGCCGGCGGCGTTGCGAGGATCCCCGCGGCCGTCCCGGGTCACGGACTCCGGGCAGGCGCGGACGGTAACCGCACTGGAGGTCATATCAGAGATGGAGTCAGCGTCGTCCACCGGAGCACATCCGGCTGCGAACGAGATCGCCATCGCGGAGAGAACGGGAATGGTCAATGAGCAGCGCATGGGTCGCAACAAAACCGGGATCACGGTTGGTGGCAAACCGAAAAACGATTGGATCCAGCGTCGCTACATCGTTGAGAGTTGTCGTGAATCAAGGGTTCAACGGGGGGTGCCGTGAACCCGATCCGGAGATTTCCAGAGATGTAGGCTGGCGATTACCGGGAAAGATCCTTGGCGAGATGGCCGAAAGGGAGGAAATCGCGTGGTCACATCGACCGTGCGTGTAGGCCGGGGTCGTCATGTCGATTTCTGTCCAGGCGGAACCCCCGGAGCAGGGGATGCGCCCCATCGCCCGCAAGAATTGCCAGAAAGCCGTTGAATATCATCGGCTTATGGTGATTCTGCCGGGCCTGGTCCATCGCTCGAAAGCCCGAAACTTCCGCTGGAACCGTAAGCCCTGGGTCACGGCGAGGTGAGGCCCGCGTCGTCGCGGTGGCGCCTCCCGGGGGTGGCACCCCGAGGCGGTGAGGTCTGCGCGAGGCCCGTCCAATCGATATCGATATCGGTAATGACCGATGATGGATATCGGTAATGGCCGCGCGGTCGACGCCCATGGAGGGTGAGCTCAACCCCCCCGCCGGGCGCGGGCCGACTCCGGCGGTGACGCGGGCCCGCGGGTGGCGTTAGAGTCCCCCCCCTCTCCGATGTCGACCCTGCTCAATGACGAAGCGATGGCCCGCGCCCGCGCGGCGATGCGCTCGGCCCAGCCGCAGAACGCGGTGCAGATCCTCATCGGCGCCGCGGCGCAGACGCACCTCCAGGCGCGCGACTACGACGAGCTCATCCGGCTGCTCGCCGACGCGCTCCAGCAGATCGGGCTGCTGCGCGCGGCGGCCTCGGTGTGGCTCTACCTGAAGGACGGCCGGCGCATGGCGCAGGTCAGCGGCAACGAGCCGCGGGACCTCGCGCGCGCTGCCATCCTCGACGGCAACTACGCGGCGGCGGCGCAGCACTACCGGGCGGCGCGCTGGCCCGCGCACGCGGCCATCGCGTCGGAGAAGGCCCGGCTCTACCCGCAGGCGCGGCTGCTCTGGGAGGAGGTGCAGGCCGACCCCCGGCTGCGCGAGGACCCGTACAACGCCGCCCTGGTGAGCTTCAACCTCGGGCGGGTGCTCACCGAGCTGCGCGACGCGCCGGGCGCCCAGCGGGGGAGGGTGCGCGCGATGCGGCTCCTGGAGGAGGCCGCGGACCTCTTCGAGGCGCGCGGCCTGCGCGAGCGGGCCTTCGACTGCTTCCAGGTGCTGCTCACCCTCGGCGCGGAGACCGGCAGCTTCGAGAACCTCGCCGAGGGCTACCTCAACTGCGTGCGCATCCTGCGCGAAGACCACCTGAAGTATTACGCCCTCCAGTATTACGAGGACTTCATCGTGCGGGCCGAGCGGGCCCACGAGCACCACGCCGTCGCCACCATCGTGCACGAGGCGGCGGACTACGCGCGCTCCCTCGGGCTGCCCTTCCACCCGGCCCTGCGGATGCGCGAGGCCGAGGCGTGGCGCAGCGCGGCCGAGCACATCCTGCGCACCGGCGGCTCGGTCGAGCTCGCGGAGAACGCCCTGCTCGCCGCCGTGGGGGCCTTCTCCGGGGTGGGCATGCACGGCCGCGCGGTCGCGGTCTTCGGGGTGCTCGCGCAGATGCCGGGCATCGAGGAGGAGCGTGCGAAGCGCTACGCCGCGCTGCGGGCGCGCTACGGCGACGCGAAGGACGAGACGCTGCGGGTGGCGGCGGTGCCCGAGTACCTCAAGCTCCCGGTGGCCTACCCCGACATCTGGAACGTCGACGTCGTGGAGTGGGAGGAGGACGGCGACGCGGTCGAGGCCTGCGGGGAGATCCTGCTCGACGGCACGCTGCCCGACTTCGTGCGTCGCAAGGCCCTGCTAGCCCGGCTGGTGCCCCTCACGGCGCGCGAGCCGGGGCACCCCAACACGCTGGCGCAGCTGGCCGAGGCGCTGGGTCAGGTGCAGCTCTACGCCGTGCTCTCGCCCCTGGAGCACCTCTTCGACCGCGGTCGCGGCGACGTGCGGGTGGCGGCGCTGCGGGCGGCCCGGTCGCTCTTCTTCAAGCGCACCTTCATGCTGCTGATGAAGGGCGTCGCGGAGGCCGACCCCGCGGTGCGCACCGCGGCCGTCGAGGCCATCCAGCTCCTGCACTTCCCCCACGCCTTCGACCCCCTGTCGCGGCTGCACCGCGACCAGTCCGACGTGACGGTGCGCGCCGCGGCGCTCAACTCCATCGGGCGCATCCCCTCGCTGGAGGCGGTGGAGTACCTCATCGGCACGCTGCGCCACGGCAGCCCCGAGGAGCGCCAGCTCGCCGCCGACCTCCTGGTGCGCCACGACGCCGCGGAGGCCACCGGGGCCATCCAGGCGGCGCTCGCGCAGGAGTCCGGCGAGATGCAACAGCTGCTCATCAACGTGCTACGGCGCCGCAACCGCTGAGCGCCTCCCTCCCTCCCAACCCCTGATACCCACTCAACGCACCGAGCGACGCAAAGGGCACCTGATGGAATTTCCGAAGCGCGGGATGTCGAAGGACGAGGTGCTCTCCACCCTGAAGGGGCGCCAGGGCGGCGACGCCGACTGGCGCAACGGGCGCACCTTCTCGCTGGTCTACTATGCGGGCCCGGAGGCCCTCGAGGTGCTCTACGAGGCCGCGCGCACGTACTTCTCGGAGAACGCCCTCAATCCCATGGCCTTCCCGGGGCTGCGCCAGTGCGAGACCGACGTGGTGGCGATGACGGCGGCGATGCTGCACCACCCCGAGGCCGCGGGCACCATGACCACCGGCGGCACCGAGAGCATCCTGATGGCGGTGAAGACCGCGCGGGAGTGGGCGCGGGCCACGCGTCCCGGGGTGACCCACCCGGAGATGCTGGTGCCCATCACGGTGCACCCCGCCTTCGAGAAGGCCGCGGCGTACTTCGACGTGAAGGCCGTGCACGCCCCGGTGGGCGCCGACCACCGCGTCGACATGGACGCCGTGCGCGCGCTCGTCAACGACAACACCATCCTCGTGGTGGGCTCCGCGCCGCAGTACCCGCACGGGGTCGTCGACCCCATCGGCGAGCTCGCGGCGCTGGCCCAGGAGCGCGGCATCCTGTGCCACGTCGACGCCTGCCTCGGGGGCTTCCTGCTGCCGTGGGTGGAGAAGCTCGGGTACCCGGTACCGCCCTTCGACTTCCGCGTGCCGGGCGTCACCTCGATGAGCGCCGACGTGCACAAGTACGGCTACGCGGCCAAGGGGGCCTCGGTGGTGCTCTATCGCGAGCGCGAGCTGCGGCGGTACCAGTTCGTGGCCTACGCCGACTGGCCCGGCGGGCTCTACGGCTCGCCGTCGATGTGCGGCACCCGCGCGGGCGGGCCCATCGCCGCGGCCTGGGCGATCATGAACCACCTCGGCGAGGAGGGGTACCTGCGGGTGACGCGCGAGACGATGATCACCGCGCGGCGGCTCATCGACGGCATCAACGCCATCCCCGGACTCTTCGTCTACGGTGAGCCGGTAGGGAGCGTGTTCGGCTTCGGCTCCAACGACATCGACGTGTTCGCGCTCTCCGAGGCGATGGACGCCAGGGGCTGGCACCTCGACCGCCTCCAGCGACCGTCGGGGCTGCACATGATGATCACCCCCGCGCACGCGCCGCTGGTGGACGAGATCCTCAGCGACCTCCGCGAGGCGACGGAGGCCATCCGCCGCGACGGCACCACCGCCGAAGGGGCGGCGGCGATGTACGGCGCGCTCGGCACGATGGACGACCGCGGCACGGTCAACGAGTTCATCCTGAACTTCCTCGACAACATCGACGCGCGCTGACGGGTCGCGTGGTCGCGCTCGCCGCCCTGGTGATGGTCGCCATCGCGCTGGAGTCCATCGTGGGCTTCGGCGCGACGGTGCTCGTGCTCTCGCTCGGCACCTGGGTGCTCCCGGTGACCGCCCTTCTCCCGGCGTACATCCCCGTGAACATGGCCCTGTCGGCGTCCATCGCGTGGCGCGACTGGCGCCACGTGGACGGGGCGCTGCTCGCCCGGCGGGTGCTGCCGATGGCGGGCGCGGGCCTGCTGGTGGGCCTCTCGCTCTACCGCTACGCCGCGCGCCCGGAGCTGCAGCGGGCCTTCGGGGTGATGGTGGTGCTCATCGGCCTCAACGAGCTGCGCAAGGAGATCTGGGCCCCGGCGAGCGTGGCCGTGGGGCGGGCGCGCGGCAACGCGCTGCTGGCGGCGGGCGGCGTGGTGCACGGGGTGTTTGGCACCGGGGGCGTGCTCATCGTGGCGGCGCTGGCGGGCGACCGGCTGGAGAAGCGCCGGATGCGCGCCACGCTGGCGGCGATGTGGCTGGTGATGAACACCGCGATGATGGTGAACTTCATCGGGCACGGCGCGGTGGGGGCGACCTCGCTGCGGCGCTCGGCGCTGCTGCTCCCGGCCGTGGCGCTCGGCGGGGCCTTGGGCGACTGGGTGCACCGCCGCGTGGCCGAGCGGCCCTTCCGCATCGGGATGGCCCTGGTGATGACCGCCGCAGGCGTCGCGACGGCGCTGCGCTAGAGGGATCGTATGTCGATTGAAGCACTGCTCGTCCTTGGATGTGGCTTCACCGGGACCGCCGCCGCCGTGTCCGCGTTTGCGGCCGGTCGGCCCGTCGCCGCGACGGTGCGCACCGAGGGCACCTCGCTGCGCTCGCTGCGCACCATGGGGGTCGACGTCGTGGTGGCGCCCGCGCTCACCGCCGCGCTCGTCGAGCCCATGGCCGACGGCGCCGACGTGCTCGTGACCTTCCCCCCCGACGGGGTGACCGACGACGCCCTCGCGGCCGTGATGAAGCGCGCTCGCTCGGTGGTGTACCTGTCGAGCACCGGCGTGTACGGCGATCGGGTGGGGCGCATCGACGAGGACACCCCCACCGACGCGCGCGAGCCCAAGGCCGCGGCGAGGCTGCGGGCGGAGGGCGCCTGGCGCGACGCCGGGGCGACGGTGCTGCGCGCGGCGGGCATCTACGGCCCGGGGCGGGGGCTGCACCGGCGGCTCATCGAGGGGAGCTACCGGGTTCCGGGCGACGGGTCGCGGGTGGTGTCGCGGGTGCACGTCGACGACCTCGCCGCGATGGCCCTGGGGTGCCTCGACCGGGGGCTGCGGGGGCAGTGCTTCGTGGCGGCGGACGACGCGCCGGTGCCGCAGGGCGAGGTGGTGCGGGCGCTCTGCGCGTGGATGGGGCTGCCGCCGCCCGCGTCGGTGGCCCTCACCGACGCCCCGGAGACGCTGCGGCACGACCGGGCGGTGATCAACGCGCGGGTGAAGGCCGTCACCGGGCTCACGCTGCGCTACCCGAGCTGGCGCGAGGGCTTCGCGCAGTGCCTCACCGCCGAGGGCGTGGCCTTCACCCGCTGACGCCGATCGCGACGGGAACTTGCCGTGCAGGCGGGGGTTTGCTACCGCCGGAAACCAGTCCCGGGCGGCGGCGGAAATGACGATGATCGTCGGGCGCCTCCGAATCCTCGGACGCGGGTGTCATGGCGAAGCAGATCCATTGTCTGGTGCGAGGTCGGGTGCAGGGCGTGTTCTTCCGCGCGTCGACGCAGCGGGAGGCAAAGCGCCTCGGGTTGACGGGTTGGGTGAAGAACCTCCCGGAGGGCACGGTCGAGGTCGTCGCCGAAGGGGAAGACGACTCGCTGAAGGAGTTCGTGGGATGGCTGCAGCGAGGTCCGACGGCGGCGAGGGTCGAGCGGGTAGACTCCCGCTGGCGCGGATACACGGGCGAATGGGGCGATTTCCGTATCATCGACTGAGCGCGCTGGCCCTCCTGGCCGGGCTCCTCGCGGGCCCGGCGACGGCCTCTGCGCAGCAGCCCCCGGCGCCCGCCGCCGCCGCCGTCGCGGATGACTCCGTCGGGCGCAGCGCGGCCGAGCTCGACGCCATGCTCGGGCGCCTCACCGACGGCACCGCGCGCGAGCGCCGCGCCGCCGCCGACGACATCATCCGATCGCTGGAGCGCGAGGACATCGCCGTCATCCGGCAGCGCCTGCTGGCGCCGTGGCGCGTCGAGGTCGACCAGGTGCGGCTGAAGATCGTGCGGCTCATCCGGGCGGCCACCGACGGCCGCCCCAACGCGGAGTACGACCTGCTGGCGCTGATGATCGCCGCGCCGCGCTCGGCCGACCTCGACGGGGCCATCGAGCGGGTGGTGCTGGCGCGGGCCCTCGGGACGATGGCCTCCGCCGACGCGGGTCGCGCGCTGGTCGCGCTGTCGACCGCGTACGGGGCGCTCTTCCGGCAGGAGGTGGGGCGCATCGTGCGCGGCCAGCTCAAGGACTACGTGCTGCCCGCCCTCATCGAGCTGCGCAACCCCTCCGAGATGATGCGGATCTTCATGCGGCAGACCCGCGAGGCGCTGCACAAGGTGACGCCCGGCGAGGCGGTGCAGCAGCACGACAACGCGCTCCTGGCGGAGATCCTCCGGGCCTACGGCTCGATCCGCCAGCCCGACGCGATGCAGGTGGTGGTGAGCTTCGTCAACAGCGACCGCGCGCAGGTGCGCGAGGCGTCGCGCTGGGCCGTGACGCAGTACGGGCGCGAGTCCATCAACGCGCTGCGCTCGGCCTACGAGATGTACGAGGGCCACGACGCCAACCTGCAGTGGGGCTGGGAGCGCACGGCGCAGGAGCTGTACCTCGCCAACGACCGGCGGCGCATGGCGGAGGTCACGCAGCGCCTCGACGCGGGCCTTGCCAGCGGGCGCGGGGGCAACGGCGCGGAGATGCTCGGGCACTTCCGCTGGGTGCTGGCGCGGCACCCCGACTTCCAGCGGCGCACCGAGATGGTCGAGCCGCTCATGCGCTACGCGCGCGAGCTGGAGTCGGAGAGCGCCGCGCGGGCCGAGGCGGTCTGGCGGCTCGCGCTGTGGGTCGAGCCCGAGGGGGCGCACGCGCGGGCGATCCGGGCGGCGGTGCTCTTCCTGGAGGCCGAGCAGGCGATGGCGCGGGGCGTGGCCGACCCGGAGCTGTACGACGCCGTGCTGCGGGTCGACCCGGGGCACGCGCGGGCGCGGGCGCAGCGCTCGGTGGTGGCGCAGGACGAGGTGCTCCGGGCGCGGCGGCACCGGCGCACGCTGGGCGCGCTGGGCCTCCTGGGCGTGGCGCTCGGCACGCTGTGGCTGCTGGTGCGGCGGCCGCCGAGGCGCGTGTCGAAGGCCGCGGCCTGATAGTCTCATGGCCATCATGAAGTGGCAGCTCGGGTTGATGGGGGCGATGGCCTGGGCGCTCGACGCGTGCACGACCGACCCGGCCATCGAGGACGGGCAGCGGGCCGCCGAGGCCGCGGCGATGGCGTCGGAGATCGTCGGGCTCGCGCAGGCCTTCGCGGCCCCGCTCGGCACCTCGAGCGACAACGTGATGGCGGCCGAGCGCGCCGCGGCGGTGGCGCAGGCGGCCTTCACGCCCACCGGGTGCACGCGCATCCAGCGCCGGGACAACGCCCTGCGCGTGACCTTCCTCAGCGAGTGCAACGGGCCCTACGGGATGCGCATCCTCGACGGCACCCTCGACGCCACGGTGTCGCTGCGGGGCTCGCAGGTGGAGGTCGCCTTCGCGGGCGAGCTGCGCACGCGGCACTCGACGCTGCGGCCGGCGCTCAACGTGACGCTCTCGCCCCTGCCGGGGTCGTTCCAGGCCGACTACGCGGGCAACTTCACCGGGGTGGGGGCGCGGGGCACCGCGGTGACCTTCGACGGGCGCGGCGCGGCCACCCTCGAGGCCGACTGCGTGCAGCTCAACGGCAACGCCGCGGTCACCGCGGGCGCCGGGCCGTGGACGATGCTCATCGCCTCCTACAGCCGCTGCGCGGGCGGGTGCCCGATGAGCGGCGGCAACCTCATCCTCAACCGCCCGGAGGGCACCCAGACCCGGGTCGAGCTCACCGGCGGGGTGAACGTCTCGGTCACCGCCGCGACGGGCCTCGCGGAGACCACCACCGTGCCCTGCGGCGGGTGACGCGGCGCGGCGGCGCGATCGTTACCGACGAGCCGCAGTTCCTGTGATACCCCGTCGGGCCATGAGCTCGGATCTCACGTCGCTTCGTGCCGAAATCATCCAATCGCTGGAGCGCACGCTCGACGCGGTGCTGCCATGGTTCGTCTCGCAGATGCCCGCGGCGTACTTCGCCGACACGCCCGACAACGAGCGACTGGCGCACATCCGCGCCATCCTCGCGGCGCGCGCCTCGGGCATCGCCCCGCGCATCACCCTGCACTCCGAAGACCGCGCCCGCTGGACCTTCCTCATGGACGGCGACCGGCCGGGCCTGCTGAAGGAGATCCTCGACCAGCTCCCCGCCGAGGCCCCGCTGCGGCAGGTGAAGGTGCACACCAGCGCCGACGGCCAGCTGGCCATCGACACCATCGTCCTCGGCGACGTGCCCCGCTTCGACCCCGCCGAGCCCGCGCAGCAGGCCCGCCTCGACGCCATCCTCGCGCTCGTCGGTCGCGCGGGCGGCGAGGCCGAGCGGGTGCGCACCTTCCTCCTGCGCTCCTCCGCGGACTTCGTGCGCTCGGCCACCGCCCTGCGCGCGGTGCGCTGCGCCGACCGCTACGAGGCCGTGTGCGGCACCGAGGACACCCTGGTGCAGCTCGAGCCCGAGGCCGACCCGACGCTCTCGCGGGTGGTCATCACCGTGGGCAACGCCACGCCGCGGAAGATGTTCGAGCGCTGCGCCGACCTCCTCGGCAGCCACGGGGTGAACATCCACCGGGCCTTCGTCGACGTGGTCGAAGACCCGGGGCACGGCTACGTCACGCTCTTCAGCTACCTCGTGCGCGGCCCCGACGGGCGCGCCCTCGACGCCGACGGGATGGTCTGGCGCGCGCTCGCCCCGTCGCTCGCCCGCGGCAAGTGGATCAGCGACGCGGCCCTCTCGCTCAGCCACAACAACCCCGCCCTCGGGCTCGAGCGCGCGGAGGTGATCGTGGCGCTCTCCAGCCTCGCGCACCAGCGGCTCACCCGCGACAACCCGGTGTCCTTCGCGCGCGACCGGGTGCTCGCCCTCGCGGTGCGCCACCTCGCGCTGAGCGCCGCGGTCGCCGACCTCCTGCACGACCGCTTCAACCCCGTGAGCGGGATGTCCGACGACACCTACGCCCTGCGCTCGTCGGCGCTGCGCGACCAGATCGAGCACGACGTCGACGGCGACGACGCCCGCCGGGTGCTCAAGACCCTGCTCGAGGCCGTCGGGGCCACGCTGCGCACCAACCTCCACCTCGAGAAGCGCTACGGCCTCGCGCTGCGGCTCGACGGCTCCTTCATCCCGCGCGGCGACGAGCGGCCCTTCGGCGTGTACTTCGTGCACGGCCAGGGGTGGGACGGCTTCCACCTGCGCTTCCGCGACATCGCCCGCGGCGGCGTGCGGGTGGTGCGCCCGCGCGGCCCCGACCAGCTCGCGGCGGAGTCCGACCGGCTCTACGACGAGGTGTACGGCCTCGCGCAGGCGCAGCAGCTCAAGAACAAGGACATCCCCGAAGGCGGCGCCAAGGCCGTGATCGTGGCGTCGCAGGACGTGCCCCTCACGCGCTCCATCAAGGGCTTCATCGACGGCCTGCTCGACCTGATGGTGGGCGACGAGCGGCACCCGCTGGTCGACCGCCTCGGGCGGCAGGAGACGCTCTACCTGGGCCCCGACGAGAACATCGCGCCGGAGCACATCGAGTGGATCGTCGACCGCGCGCGGCGCCGCGGGCACAAGCTGGCCGCGGCCTTCATGAGCTCCAAGCCCGGCGCGGGCATCAACCACAAGGAGTACGGCGTGACCTCCGAAGGGGTCGCGGTCTTCCTGGAGGTGGCGCTGCGGGCCGTGGGCATCAACCCCCACGCGCAGCCCTTCACGGTGAAGCTCACCGGCGGCCCGGACGGCGACGTCGGGGGCAACATGCTGAAGATCCTGCACCGCGACTACGGCGAGCGGGCGCGGGTGGTGGGCATCGCCGACGGCTCCGGGGCGCTCGAAGACCCCGACGGAATCGACCACGCCGAGCTGCTGCGGCTGGTCGAGGCCTCCGAGCCCGTGGGCGCCTTCGACCTGGCGAAGCTGTCCCCGCGGGGGCGGCTCACGCGCGTCGAGGCGCCGGACGGCGTGCGCATGCGCAACACGCTGCACAACCGCGTGGTGGCCGACGCCTTCGTGCCGGCGGGCGGCCGGCCGCAGACGCTCAACAGCCACAACTGGCAGGAGCACCTGCTGCCCGACGGCACGCCGTCGAGCCGGGTGATCGTGGAGGGGGCCAACCTCTTCCTGACCCCGGAGGCGCGCAGGGCGCTGGGCGAGCGGGGGGTGCTGGTGCTGAAGGACAGTAGCGCCAACAAGTGCGGGGTGATCTGCTCGAGCTTCGAGATCGCCGCGGCGCACCTGCTGTCGGAGGAGGAGTTCCTCGCGCACAAGAAGACCTTCGTGGCGGAGGTGCTGGTGCGCCTGCGCGAGCTGGCGCGGCGCGAGGCCGAGCTGCTCTTCCGCGAGCGGAGCCACCACCCCGGAGTTCTGCTCCCCGAGCTGTCGGTGCGGCTGTCCAAGGCGATGAACCGCGCGGCCGACGCCATCGCGGTGTACGTCGAGGGCATCGACGCGGCCGACCACGCCCTGGGCGACGCGCTGGTGCGGGAGCACCTGCCGCCGACGCTGCGCACCCTCGGCGAGGCCCGGCTGGGCGATCGGATGCCGGTGGCGTACTGGCGCTCCATCGTGGCCAAGAGCCTCGCGGCGCGGATCGTGTACCGCGAGGGCCTCGACTGGCTCGACCCGCTGCCGGACGGGGCGATCGGGCCGATGGCCTTCCGGTGGCTGCGGGCCGAGAACGCGGCGCGGGCGCTGGCGGCGACGATCCGCGGCGGCGCGGACTTCGACCGGGAGATGGTGGCCGCGGTGGTCGAGCGCGCGGGCGCCCGGTTGACCGTGGAGGGGTGAGCGAGCGGGCGGGGGATGACGGCGGCGCCGAGGGTTGCTCGGCGCGGGCTGCGCTACTGCCGACGCCCCGGCTCGCCGCGGTACTCGCGCAGGCGGTAGTGGATGGTGCGCGGGCTCAGGCCGAGCACCGCCGCGGTGCGGCTCACGCACTGCCCGCACTCCTCGTAGGTGGTCAGGATGGCGTGCCGCTCGATCTGCCGGAAGCTCGCCCCGGGGACCGTGGGCGGCCCGATGCGCTGCGTGGCGGTGCGCAGCCGCGAGGAGAGCGCGCCGGCGGTGATCTCGCCCCGGTCGCAGAGCACGTACGCCCGCTCGAGCGCGTTCTCCAGCTCGCGCACGTTGCCCGGCCAGTCGTAGCGCACCAGCTGCGCCATCGCCTCGTCGGACACCGACGCCCGCGCGCCCCCGCACTCCCGCGCGATGCGCCCGAGGGCGTGCTCGACCAGGATGGGGATGTCCGCCCGGCGCGCGCGCAGCGGCGGCACCTCCAGCTCGAGGACGTTGAGCCGGTAGTAGAGGTCTTCGCGGAAGGTGCCGGCGGCGACCATCGCGCTGAGGTCCCGGTGGGTGGCGGCGATGATGCGCACGTCGACCGCGAGCGTCTGGTTGCCGCCCACGCGCTCGAAGCGCTGCTCCTGCAGCACCCGCAGCAGCTTCACCTGGATGGCCGGGGAGATCTCGCCGATCTCGTCGAGCAGCAGCGTGCCGCCGTCGGCCTGCTCGAAGCGCCCCGCCCGCCGCGTGTGGGCGCCGGTGAAGGCGCCGCGCTCGTGGCCGAAGAGCTCGCTCTCCAGGAGGGTCTCCGGCAGCGCCGCGCAGTGCACCCGCACCAGCGGCTGCCGCGCCCGGGGCGAGGCGGCGTGCAGGGCCTCGGCGACGCGCTCCTTGCCCGTCCCCGTTTCCCCCGTCACCAGCGCCGTCGCCTTGCGCGGGCCGAGCCGCAGGATCTGGGCGCGCAGCGACTGCATGGCCTCGCTCACGCCGAGCAGTGCCTCCGTGGCGCCGTTGGTCGCGGGTCGCCGGGCCTGCTGGCGGGCGACCGAGCGGGCGAGCGCGGCCATGAGCTCGTCGCCGTCGATGGGCTTGAGCAGGTACTGCTCGGCACCGGCGCGGATGGCCCGCACCGCGTCGGGCACGTTGGCCTGGCCGGTGACGAAGAGCACCGAGAGCAGCGGGTCGATGGAGAGGGCGCGCTCCATGACGGTGAAGCCGTTTGTGCCGGGCATCTGCACGTCGGTGAGCAGGACGTGCGGCCCGAACGACGAGACCCGCGCGAGCGCTGCCTCCGGCGTGGTGGCCGTCTCCACGGTGAAGCCCCTGGGGGCGATCATGGTGTGGAGCATCGCGCAGACGTCGGGCTCGTCGTCGACCACCAGCACCCGGGGACTCTCGCCCAGGGCCGAGCCCATCTGGCGGAAGCAGGAGTCTTCCAGCTTCAACATCCGAGCCTCCCTCGCGCGGACTGCGCGCACCAGTGGGAGATGTGGACTCCACCCGCGAACCACCTGCCGTGCTGTGCTTCGCCTGGGCCCACGGACTCTCTCCTTGATGAGGAAGTGCATGTCCCTGCTAGAGCCCACACGGCGGTACGGCAAGGCCCCGCGGAGGGGGCCGAGCCTCCCTACGCGCGGCCTCGACGCGTCGCCGACGGCCTCAGCGGAGCTGCGACCAGAAGTTGCGCTCCGAGGAGATCTCCTCGAAGGCGCCCTGGAGCTGCTCGTCGACGTCGGCCTCGCGGGCGAGGTCGGCCATCGAGATGATCCCGACGAGGCGGTCGTCCTTGGCCACCACGGGGACGCGCCGCACCTGATGCTCGCCCATGATCTGGAGCACCTCGTGGAGGGAGTCGCGCTCGGTCACGCACTCCACGTCGACGGACATCACGTCGCTCGCCTTGACCGTCTTCGGATCGGTTCCGGCGACCACCATGCGACACACGATGTCCCGGTCGGTGACCACGCCCACCAGCTTGCCGCCGTCGACCACGGGGATGATCCCCGCGTCCTCGTCGACCATGAGCTGCGCGATCTGCGTCACCGGGTCGCCTGGGCGCACCGACTTGGGGTTGCGCGTCATCACGTCGCGCGCCGTCTGCGGGCTATGCCGCCAGCGGCGGCGACCACCCTGCGTGGCGCCGAGGCTACGCGCCTCCTGGTCTCCGCGGTCGTAGTCGCCCCGCGCGATCTCCGACCCGCCCTGGCCCCCGCCCTGGTCGCGGCCCATCGAGCCGTTCTCTTCGTCCCGGGCGCGCGGGTGCCCCCTCCCGTTGCCCTCGGTCGGCTGGGCGCTGTTTCCGTTGCCCTGGGCGCGCTGGCGGTCGTCGCGGTCCGCCCTGGCCGACGGCGCCTGCACCGCCCGCGCGCCGTCCGCGTCGACGCGCTCGCTGACGTCGCGACCCCGCGCCGTGCTCGCGCCCTGCTGCTCCAGCCGCTGCTGCTGCTGCGTGCCGTTCGTCTCGTTGGCGCGCAGCTCCTCGTTCCGTACTTGCCTGCCCATGCGATCTCCTCCGGCTTGCTCTTCGTTGTGGGTTGGGACGCGCCGATGCCGGGGCTCCGGGTCGGGAGCGATCCCCGGCCCGGCGCCTCGGCGCTCGACTGCGTGTGACTAGTTGCGGGTGTTCCAGCGGTCGTCCTCGTCGCGGCGGGACTGGGCGCCGAAGCTCCCCTCGTTGCCGCGCCCCTGGTCCCAGTTGCCCTGGAGCGACCGCTGGTTGCGATCGTCGCCGCGTTGCGACGACTCGCGGCCGTAGCCGCTGCCCTCGTTGCGCTGCGAGCCCTGGCCCCACTGCTGCTGCCCGCGGCCGTAGCCGCTCTCCTCGTTGCGCTGCGAGCCCTGGCCGTAGCTGCCCTGGCCGTAGCTGCCCTGGCCGTAGTTGCTCTGGCCGTAGTTGCTCTGGCCGTAGCTGCCCTGGCTCGCCTGCTGCCCGCGGCCGTAGCCGCTCTCCTCGTTGCGCTGCGAGCCCTGGCCGTAGTTCCCGTGGCCCCACTGCTGCCCGCGGCCATAGCCGCTCTCCTCGTTGCGCTGCGAGCCCTGGCTGTACCCCCCTTGGCCCCCCTGTTGTCCGTAGCGCCCATCGCCGCACTGATCGCGGTCGTGCCCGCGGTCCTCGTTGCGCGACTGGCCATACCCGCCCTCACCCCGGAACGACTGCCCTCGCTCGTGATGCTGGCCGCCGAACCCGCCCTGCTGCCCGAAGTGGCCGCGCTGCTCGCGGTCGTGGCCGGCGCCGTAGCCGCCCTCGCTGACCCGCTCGTTGTTGTCCTCGTAGGTGCGCGAGCCGCGGCCGTAGCTCTCGTCCATGCGCTGGCCGCCGTACCCGGCGTCCTGGCCGCGCCCCTGCTGACCCTGCAGACCGCGCTGACCCTGCGGACCCTGCGGGCTGCTCCGCCAGCGGTCGCGGTCGTCGTCGTTGCGGCCCATGCTCTCGCGGTCGTACCCCTGGTCCCATCCCGGCTTGTTCATCGTTCGCGCTCCTTCGCTGACGTTGCTGCTGTGGCGCTGCGCGCCTCCCTGGAAGGCACCGGCCCCCGACCCGCCCAGCTCGCGCTCGGCGATGCCCCCGGGGCTCGTGTCGACGCCGCGAGTCGAGCGCTGGCCCTCCTCGCGGCGCTTCTTCTGTCGGTCGGTCGCTTGATTGAAGAAGCCGGTCGACGACGCGCTCGCGCCCGCCGCCTGCGACCCCTGAGCGCCGGGCGCGCGTCCCTGCTCGCCCGCCGACCCCTCTTCTTTCTTCGTCTGATCCCGGTTGTCCATTGATCGCTCCATTGACCTGATTGGGGGTCCGCGCGCGGACCCATGCGCCCACCAGACCCCCCGCCTGGTGGGCTGAGCATCGCCGTCCAGCGAACCCCGGACGGATCCTCACCCGCCCACGGGAATCGAAGGGGATCAGAAGCGCGCCGACCACTTTGGAAGTTCCATGCCCGCACCGCGTGGACGGTCGAGAACCCGAAGACCAGCCCCCGCAAGCACCCCCGGAGCTCTGTAGAACGTTGTCTCAACTGTGGCGAACACGGGTGAGCGCGTGCTGCACCGCCGGCGACGGGGCCCTGCGGGGTCGTTGAAACTCCGTCCGCGCGTGTCAGCCTGTGGTCCTCGTCACCGGACTCGTCGGACCCCCGATCGCCCATCACCGGGCCCGGGTGTCCCCATCCAACGGAGACCTCACCCAATGATCAACCGCCGCTCTGCGGTCGCCCTGCTGGGCGGCTGCCTGTTGTCCGTCGCCTCGGCCTCCGCGCAGGTGCCGACCCCCCACCAGACCTCCGAGATCGTGGCGGCCGCGCGCGGCGACGAGGCCGCCCTCCGCGCGTGCGTCGACGGCCACCGCGCCGAGGCCCGCCGTGCGTGGCGGCGGGTGCGCGGCGTGTCCGCCACCCTTCAGCCCGACGGCCACCTCGGCGACATCCGCGTCGACGCGCCGGGCGCGGACGGCGCCGCCGTCGAAGCGTGCCTCCGGCCCGTGATCCAGCGCTGGCAGCTCCGCCCCCCTGCGGGCGGCGCGCCCGTGCGCCTCGTCTACTCGCGCGCCCAGATCCTGCGCGCGGCCCGCTCGGGCTGAGCCGCGCGGTGGCACCGCCCGGGTCGCTCGCGCCCGATCATCAACCCAGCGTCGGAATGCTCACCGTGCGCGTTGGCGAGGAGGGGGCTCACCACCTGCGCGAGGCGCTGCGCGTCGCCGAGCACCCGGAGGCGCTCGCCGGCCTCGCACCGGAGCTCGATGGATTTCTCCGCCACCAGCGGTCGCACCTCGTCGACGGTGCGGGCGACCACGGCGCCCAGGTCGGTGATCGCGAGGCGCAGCTTCGTTACGCCCGCGGTCAGGTCCGAGGCGTCGATGAGCTCGCCCAGCAGCGGAGGCCTGGATCATTCCGTGGCGCTCGATGGCCGACAGCCCCTTCGCGCGCTCCTCGGCGGTCACGCCCGATCCCATCGTCCCGATCGTGCAACTCGCGCCGCTCCTGATCAGGCGATCGAGGAAACACTCCCCCACCGCACGGGTACTCCGCGCCAGCGCTGGAGAGCCCGGCACGGATGGTTCATCGGCAGCAAGCTCACGAGCGGCCGGGGCACGGAGGGGAGCGCGCGTGACAGACGAATCACCTCGAAGGGGCGAGCATGATGATGGCGGACGGCGCTGGGACGGCCACGACGCCATCGCCCACGGGCGCCTCCCATACGACGGCGAGCGCGACGGACCCGGCTCCCGACCGCTCGTCCGGCTCGTCAACTGGCTGCCGCTCACGAGCCCGATCCTGCGGACGGTGGGCCTCGTCTACGCCACGGTCCGCGCGAGGGCGCTGCCATCGGCGCAACTCCGCGGCGCGCGGGTGCTCGGGTCGAGGCGGCGGGGTACGCGGGCCGATCGCGCGGAGAGCGCGGCCTCGCGGGGCGGCCTGTCGATGGCGTGCCCCATGCTCCGACCACCGACGGGGAGCTGAAGCCCTTCGGAGGTGGTGCCCCATGCGGAGTGGCGCCGCTTCGGGCTCGCGTGCTGCAGGGCCGTCCCGCCAACTGATCCCGCGAGGTGCCACGGGCGTCGCGGGCATCGATCGAGCGCCTGGGCCTCTGCCCGACGACCCTCCTCGCCCTGCTCGCCCAGCGGGGCAGGGGGAGACCGTTCAGAGGGCCACGCGCTTGGGACAGGCGTACGTGCGGTACCCCCAGTAGGAGTCGAACCTACGACCTTCGGCTTAGGAAGCCGCTGCTCTATCCACTGAGCTATGAGGGCGGGCGAGGCGGCGACGGTGTCTCACGGGGCCGTGCGGCTGTCAACAAAGGCTTGAAAACAAGCCCATTGTGTGGCTGTCGACGTGACGCCCGGGGCGGAGTCGACCCCCTGGCAGTTGACCCCTTCGCGCCCGGCCACAGGTATTCCCTGTGCCCTACCGTGTGCCGCCTTCCACGTCACCCCGGTCCAGCATGGCGACCTCGCGGACGGCGCTATGGGTCGTGGTGGCAGTGCTGGTGACGGGGGTCGCTGGGGGAGTGGGTCGCAAGAGCTTGAACGAGGCGCCCCTGCCGGCCAACGCGATGCGGAAGATCGAGCCCCTGGTGGGCGTGTATTGCTCCGACGCCCACCACAGCGCCTACTTTCATGGACGCGGCTGTGGGTCCTTCGAGCTCTCCACCTCTGGAGACCGCTTCGAACCTGCGAGCGAAGTCCGGAGGGCCAACCCCGAGGCCTTCTCCCGTGTCGAGCTGGGCTGCTTCGAGATTCGATACCTCGGATATGTGAGCCCCGAGGATGGTGGGGATACACACCGCGCGGCCCTCATCGAGGGATCGACGCGGTGCGCCTTCCCGTGAGAGCCCATCGGCGGGCGCGACGGACCTTCAATGATGAACGCAGAGGGGAGCGGAGGTGCCCCGCGGGGCGCCCTGGCTGCCTACCCGTTGGAAGCCGCCGGGGTGGCGCACTGTGCGGTCGTGCTCGGCACTTCGTTGGCTCCCCGGACCGCGCCGAGGAGAGACAGCGAGACGGCGACCAGACCCAGAACCAGCCGAACCGTGTGAACCGACCTGCTACGACGCATGACCGACCTCCGTGCGAGCACCTGTCCACCAACGCTTCAACAAGCGGGCCATTCCCAGGGATCTTCATCGAGGCCGGGGGGTTGCGCAGAAGCGCCGGGGAATCTTGCGGGAGCGACGCGCGTGCGGGATCGCCACCCCTGACGCCGGTGTCGCACCGTGAACCACGGCGTACACACCGGGCCGTGTCTCACGGTGGACGCCACCGGTGGCGCATTTCGCACGGTGGGGCGTCAGTGCAGGTCGGCCAGTAGCTGCTCACCTGTGAGCTGATCAGCCGAGCGGCCGTGGTAGTAGCGCATGAGCCCGGCGCGCTCGTAGTGGGGGACGATGCGCGGGGACATCAGCCCGATCTCCCGGAGGTTGGGGATGAGCCGCACGAACATCACGTGCCGGAAGTCCATCATCCCGGGCGACGTGCTCACCAGCTCGCGCCACTGGGCCCGGGTGAGCCGGTGCGCGAACCACTCGTCGTACACCTCGAAGGCCATGAAGCGGTTGCGCATCAGCAGCGCCACCTCGTAGGCCCAGTCCTCCCGCTCGCTGCGCTCCCGCTCGGTGAGGTGGTCGCGAAACTGCTCGCGCAGCGCCACCACCCCGTAGTGGACGTGCCGCGCCTCGTCCTGGATCACGTTGCGAAGCAGCTCCTTCAGGAGCGGCTCCTTCGTCTGCTTGTAGATCACCCCGAAGGCCCCCAGCGCCAGGCCCTCCACCATGATCTGCATCCCCAGGAACTTCATGTCCCAGCGGCCGTCGGTCATCAACGAGTCAATGACCACATAGAGGTTGTCGTTGATCTGATAGAGCTTGTTGAGCTTGGTGTCGATGTAGCGATGAAACACCTCGACGTGGCGGCCCTCGTCCATCACCTGCGTGCTGCCGTACATCTTCCCATCGAAGAACTGCACCGCCTCGGTGACCTGCGCCGCCGCGAAGAGGGCGCCCTGCTCGCCGTGCAGAAACTGGCTGAGCATCCAGGCCGTGAGGGAGTAGCGCAGCCTGAGCTCCTCCCGCGCGTCGAGGCGCACCCCGAAGGAGGCGAGCTTCGCCGTGTCGATGAAGTCCGCCGGGATCAGCGGCACCTCCGGGTTGAAGGGGTCGACGTCGGTGTGCCAGGGCAGCGAGTCGCCGTTCCACTGGCCCTCCTTCGCGCGGCGGTAGAGGCTCGCCATCTCGGCGTTGTCATGCGGGTAGCGCCAGTCGAAGTGGGCCTGGTGCGCGGCCGGCATCTGCGTCGGAACGCCCTGCTTGCCCCGCTGTAACAGCAGCCCCCGCACGCCCGCCGGGCCGATGGCCGCGAGCACCTTCGGGTCGCGCATCTCGCCGAAGATCTCTGCGGCCTCGAACCACTGCGCCACCTGGTTGCGCATACGACCCGGGAGGAGGTTCACCAGTCTTTCGTTGAACATCATCGCTCGACCCTCCAATGCACTTCAGCCCATCGCCGCGAAGAAGTTTCTCGCCTTCGCGAGGTGCAGCCGCGACAGCAGCATTCCCACCATCGGCAGCCCCTGCTCCAGCATCCGCGCCGCGTCGTCGGCGGGCATCTGCGACACCCGCTCGGCCATCAGCCGCGCCTGCCGGTCGAAGAGCGCCGTGATCGCCTCGTCGTAGATCGCCAGGTCGGCCGGAGAGAACCCGCGCTCCCGGGTGAAGCCCACCGCCTGGAGCTCACCCCACAGCTCGATGAGCCACGCGTCGTCGCGCGCGATGAGGTGCCGGCCGCCCTCCTCGGAGATGGCGAAGAGTCCCAGCTCGGCGATCTCGTCGGCGTCCTGTCGGGTCACGCCCGCGCGACGGCAGAGCTCGTCGACCGCCACCGTGTCGGGACGGTCGCCCGAGGGCACCACGCTGCGCCCGCGAAGCCGCGACTTCACCTCTCCCAGGAGCATCCGCTGCGACGGGGAGAACACCTCGTCCCGCTGCTCGAGCATCGCCCGGATGGCCTTCAAGGGCAGGAAGCGCTCGTGCTGGAGCTGCCGCACCAGCCGGATGCGCTCGACGTGCGACTCGCTGTACCAGCCCATGTTGCGGCTGGTCTTGTAGCCTTCGGGCACCAGTCCCTGCTGGATGTAGAAATGCACCACCTGCCGCGGGACGCCGGTCTTCTCGCAGAGGTCCTTCATCCGATACGGGAACTTCTCCCGATCGACCCCGTCGCCGTCGGCGCTCATGAGGGGTCGGCCTCCAGCACGCACGCCCGCGTCGCCCGCCCGATGCACGTCAACACATAGCCCTGCGCCCGCTCGTCCGCCGACAGGCAGTTGGGTTCTTCCATGGTCATCGCGCCCTCCCGGAGCTTCATCCGACACGCCCCGCAGCCGCCCATCGTGCATGAAAAGGCCATCGGCGCACCCTGGCGCAGCGCCGACTCCAGCACCGTCTCGTGCGCCCGGTTGACCACCGCGTAGCTTCGCCCGCCCACCGTCGCCGTCACCGCCACGTCTCCCCCCGGCTGCTCGGCGGCCGTGTGCACCGGCGACGAGAAGCGCTCCTCGCGGATGTTCCCCGCCTCGACCGCCCGCCCGAGGAGGCACCCGCGCACGGCGTCCATCATCGCCCCCGGGCCGCAAACGAAGTACTCCGCGGGGCCTTCCATGGACAGGGCGTCGAGCTCGCGGGCCGTGGTCTCCGCGTCGAGCATCCCCACGCCGCCGCCCCACTCCGCGGGCGGGTGACTCAACACATGCCGCAGCACGAAGCGCCCCGGGTGCCGATCGGCCAGGGCCGCGAGCTCGTCGCAAAAGAGGATGTCGCCGGTCGATCGATTGCCCACCAGGAAGACCACCCGGGTGTCGGGGAGCCGCGCGAGGGCGTCGTAGGCAATGGCCAGCAGCGGTGTTGCCCCGGAGCCGCCACCGATCAGCACCAGCGTCGCCGGAGCGCCCTCCACCACGAAGCTGCCCGACGGGCCAAACACATCGATGACGTCGCCCGCCCCGGCGCGCTCATTGAGGTGCTGGCTCACCCGGCCGCCCGCCACGCGCTTGATGGTCACCCGAACCGATCCCGGGGGACTGGCCTCGGACATCGGGAGCGAGGCGGAGTACGCCCGGCGGAGCACCTCGCCGTTGAGCCGAAGCGCCAGCGTGAAGAACTGCCCCGGGCGATACACGATGGCCTCGCCCCGCAGGTCGACCAGCGTGAGCGAGACCGCGTCGGGGGTCTCCCGGGTGACCGCCGCCACCCGCAGCGACCGCGCGCCGGGGAGGGGGCTGGGCCCTGGAGCCTCGGCGCGGGAGCTGGTCCCGGTGGACCAGTACGGCGGAGGAGGCCGACCCGCCAGGCCGTCGAGCACCATCCGCGCGTCGCGCCGCCACCGGGCAGGCACGAGGCCCTTCGCGCGCTCGATCCAGGGAGTCCGCTTCACCATCGCCGCCACCTCCGAGCCTGTCCATCCACCAGACAGGGCAGTCTCTAGCGGCCCGAACCGTTGAGCGTCAAGTGGCACTTGTCACTTGATGCGCTCGCGCAACTACACCGCGGCCGCGGAGGGCGCGGGCGGTGTCCGAGGGGGGATCTACCCGGTCAGGTAAGGTCGGCGGTGAGGACGCGGTCGTGGCGGGCGTAGTCGAGGGTCACGCCCACGGTGGGGAAGCCCGCGGCCTCGGCGAGCGAGCGCGCCACCGGGCCCTGGTCGTGCCCGAGCTCGACGACGAGCGAGCCGCCGGGGAGCAGGTGGGATGGAGCTCCCGCCACGAGCGCGCGGAGGATGAGGGTGCCGTCGTCGCCGCCGTCGAGCGCGAGCCGGGGCTCGAAGCGGGCGACGTCGGGCATGAGCGCGTCGCACTCGGCGCTCGGGATGTACGGCGGGTTGCTCACCACGAGGTCGTAGCGCGCGTCGCCGACGGGCTTGTAGAGGCTGCCGTGGTGGAGCGTCACCCGCGCCCCGACGCCGTGCGCCGCGACGTTCTCCCGGGCCAGGGAGAGGGCGGCCTCGCTCAGGTCGACGGCGTCGACGGTCGCCGAGGGCAGCTCCAGGGCGAGGGTGATGGCGATGGCGCCGGTGCCGGTGCCCAGGTCGAGCACCCGCAGGGGAAGGTCACCGCGGGCCTTGAGGCGCGCGAGGGCGGCCTCCACCACGAGCTCGGTCTCGGGCCGCGGCACCAGCGCGCGCGGGTCGACGGCGAAGCGGCGGTTGTAGAAGTCCCGGTGCCCGAGGATGTACGCGACGGGCTCGCGCTTGCGGCGGCGCTCGACCAGCCCGCGGATCTTCGCGAGCTCGGCCTCGTCGAGGGGCTGCTCGATGCGGAGGTAGAGGTCGATGCGGCGCAGCCCGAGGGCGTGGGCGACCAGCAGCTCGGCGTCGAGGCGCGCGCCCTCGATGCCTCGGCCCGCGAGGTCACGGGCGGTCCAGGTCGAGACGCGGCCGATGGTCCATGGCTCGTTCACGGCGATATTTCCGCCCTCCCTCTGAGCGATGGAGCGTCGGGCCGTCAACTGCCCCCCGAGGATTCCCTTCCGTTCCCCCGGGAGGCTCTTCTATGATCCCGCCAACGTCTGCCCGGCGACCCCGTCGATCGCCCTTACGTCCGTTCCCCCCCAATGGAGTCACGCATGCGCTCGTCACCGCTCCGTCTCGGCCTCGGTCTCGCGTTCGGCCTCGGCCTCGCGTCGAGCCTCGCCTCCGCCCAGACCGCCAACCTCGGCGCCGCCCACGTGCTCGGGATGCGAGCGCCCGATGGTGACGACGACATCGCCGCGGCCTTCAGCGCGCAGCTCCGCCTCGCCGCCCGCGGCGCCGGCTACGAGGTGCCCGACAACTCCCCGGCCATGGAGCAGGAGATGGCCGTGACGGGCTGCTCGTCCACGGGCCCCGACTGCCTCCACATGGTGGCCGAAGACATCCACGCCACCAAGCTCATCTACGGCGCCGTCACCCGCATCGGCCGCGGCCGCAACGCGTCCCTCAACGTCGAGATCAGCCTCTGGGACGAGGCCTCGCGCCGCGAGGTGCACCGCGTCTCCCGCGTGCTCACCCGCGCCCAGGCCACCAGCGCCAACGACCTCCGCGAGGCCGCCGTGCGCGCCCTCACCGAGATCGCGCAGAACGACCGGCCCGCCCCCGCCAACCCCGCCAACCCCGCGGTCACCCCGGGGCCCTCCTTCCCGGCGCTCCAGGTGCAGCAGGTCGTCATCGAGCGCCCGCCGCCCCCGCGCACCCCGGTGCTCCGCTACATCGGCTTCGGCGCCCTCGGCCTCGGCGGCGCGGTCGCCATCGTCGGCGTCGTGCAGGCCATCATCTCGTCGGGCCAGGCCAGCAGCGCCACCGAGTCGACCCCGCTCTCCGCCGAGCCCTACGGCTCGTGGGCGCGCTTCCAGGCCAACGAAAACTACGCCCGCACCCGCTCGGCCAGCGAGGTGTGCGACCTCGCCGAGCAGCGCTCCGGCCCCGACGCGGCCCAGGTGCGCGACCTCTGCACGTCCAACAGCACCTCCCGCACCCTGGCCCTCGGCCTCGGCATCGGCGGCGCCGTGCTCGCCGCGGTGGGCGCCGTGCTGGTGGTCATTGACCGTCCGCGCGCCGAGACCCCGCCGACGCCGCAGCCGCTCCCGGCCAGCGCCCGCATCAACGTCACGCCGGTGCTGGGCGCCACCAACGGCATGTCGCTGACCTACACGTTCTAGTCGACGCTCCCTTCGCTACCACTCCCATGCGCGTCATCGGCGGAACCTGGGGCGGTCGTCGTCTCCTCGGCCCCCCTCGCGGCGCGGAGACCCGGCCCACCAGCGACCGCGTGCGGGAGGCCATCTTCAACATCGTCGCCTCGCGCCTCGACGGCGCCCGGGTGCTCGACCTCTTCGCGGGCACCGGCGCCCTCGGGGTCGAGGCGCTCTCCCGCGGCGCCGCGCACGCCACCTTCGTCGAGTGCGACCGCGGGCTCTGCCAGACCATCGAGACCAACCTCGAGGGCCTCGAGTGCGAGGCGTCGCGGTACACCGTGCTGCTGCGCGACGTGCGCCGCGCCTTCAAGCAGGCCGCCGGGCCCTTCGACCTGGTGTTCATCGACCCGCCGTACGGCCACCGGCTGGAGCGCGAGGCCCTCGCCGCGCTCGCCGCGCCGGGCCTGCTCGCCCCCGACGCCCTCGTGGTGGTCGAGCACGCCTCGCGGGAGACCCTCGACCTGCCGCCCGCGGTCGCCGACGCCTTCGACGAGCCCGACACCCGCGCCTACGGTGACACCTCCGTGACCCTCTACCGCCCGAAGCCCGCCGCACCGGCCGTTGCCCCGGAGCCACGCCCCCCGGAGTCCGCCGCCCCGGAGCCCGCCCAGAAGCCCGTCGGGCGCGTGGCCGTGTACGCCGGGTCCTTCGACCCGCCGACCAACGGGCACATCGACATCATCCGCCGCGCCGCCACCATCTGCGACCGACTCGTGGTGGCGGTGGCGGGCAACCCCCGCAAGAGCGCGCTCTTCACCTCCGACGAGCGCGTCGAGCTGCTGCGGGAGATCCTCGTCGACGAACCCCGCGTGGAGGTCGACCGCATCGACGGACTCCTCGTCGACTACGCCCGGCAGCGCGGCGCCACGGTGATCATCCGCGGCCTGCGCGCGGTGGCCGACTTCGAGTACGAGTTCCAGATGGCATGCATGAACCACCACCTCGCCCCCGGGGTGGAGACGGTGTTCCTCATGACCGCGCAGGAGTACTTCTACGTGAGCTCGTCGCTCGTGAAGGAGGTCGCCAGCTTCGGCGGCGACGTCACCCCCTTCCTGCCCCCGACGGTGCGCTCCCGCCTGCTCGAACGCATCCCCCTGCGCCGCGGCTGACCGACGGAACTTGCTGGCCGTCGCGGCGATGACGGTATAGTCCGCCGGTGATGGGCCGACCGTACGCCGCCGCCTTCGTCGTCGCCGCGCTGTGTCCCGTGGTGGCGCACGCGCAGCCCGCCGACCCGGCCCGCGACGCCGAGGCGCGGCTGCACTTCGCCACCGGCCGCGACGCCTTCTCGCGCGGCGACTTCGCCTCCGCGGTCACGGAGTTCGAGCGCGCCTACGCCCTCTCCCGCCGCGCGCAGCTGCTCTACAACATCGGCACCACCTACGAGCGGCTCCACCGTTGGGAGGAGGCCCGCAGCGCGCTCCAGCGCTACCTCGACGCCGTCGCCGACGCGCCCGACCGCGCCGAGGTCGAGGGGCGCATCCGCATCATCGACGTCGAGATCCAGCACCAGAGCGTCGAGACGACCCCCCCTCCGCCGCCGCAGGTGGTCGTCGTCGACCGCCCGGTGGTGGTGCAGTCGGTGCGGCCGTGGCAGGTGACCTTCTGGGTGGCTGGCGGACTCACGGTTGTCTCCGGCGGCCTCGCGCTGGGCATCGGGCTGCTCGCCGACGGGCGCTACCGAACCCTCATCGACACCTGCGCGCCGCCGCGCGGCGGATGCAACCAGGCGGACATCGACGACATGCAGCTGCGCCAGGGACTGGTCAACGGGTCCATCGTGGCGGCCGGGGTCTTCGGCGCGCTGACCATCACGGCCTTCATCCTCGACCGGGTCACCGACCGCCCCGCCGCCGCGGCGGGCACGACGGGGGGGCTGCGCACCCGGGGACTCGCGGTGATGCCCACCGCCGGCGGCGCCATGTTCGGCTGGGAGGGCACGCTGTGAGCGGCGCACGCGCGCTCCTGGCCGTCGCGCTCCTGGCGCAGGCGTGCAGCTACGACCTCGCGGCGCTGCGCGGCGTCGACGCGGCGGTCGACCGCCCGCGCCCGGTCGACCTCGGCCCGCGGACCGACCTCGGCCCCACGATGGACGTACCGGTCGACCGGCCGGGCCCGACCGACGGCGGCCCGGACGCCGGCGCGCGCTCGGGCAGCTGCGAGCTCGACGGCGGCACCGTGGTGTCCCTCGCTCCGCCCGTCCCCCCGGCGCGCCCCACCTCCGACGCCGGCGTCACGCTCGCCTACGCGCTGGTGCAGAACAACCTCCAGAACGCCCTCGGGCTCGCGCTGCCGACGGGCACCGTCGACGGCGGCGTGCTCACGGGGTGCTCGACGGTCGACGGGATGCGAACCCCCCCGACGCGCATCTACCGCTACCAGGTGGTCGAGGGCGGCTCGGTCACCGCCACCACCAACACCCAGCACTGCACCCCCTTCGACACCCGCGTCTACGCGCTCTGGTCGTGCAAGGAGCAGGACCTCGCGAACCCCGTCGTCTGCGGCGACGACCTCTCGGACAGCGCCGACACCAGCCGATGCCCCTCCTGCGGCACCGTGGCCGACGCGGGCGGTGCGTGCGCGCCGCTGCTGTCGACCATCGAGACGCCGCCGTCGCAGGTGCTCCGCCGGGGCGACGTGGTGTACTTCGCGGTGACGGGCTTCAACATCAACCCGGGAGTGTTCCCGCACCGGCTGTGGGTCGGCGAGAACGCCGCGCGCATCGAAGCCTTCCCGGCGATGCCGGACGCGCCGGTGGTCAACCGCTGCGTCTGCCAGGACAGCACCCCCGCCGCGCGGACGGTGTTCTTCCCGCACCCGGTGCCCGAGGAGAGCTTCCCCTCGCCGGTCAACACCATGCCGGCCACGTCGTCCTTCCTCGGGGTGCGCTCTGCCCTGCCGACGGGGATGTACTCGGGCGTCTCGATGCAGTTCCGCGTCCTTCGCGCGACCATCCCCAACGTTCCGGGGTGTCCGCGCGACACGGTGCGCGCGGTGTTCGACCTCCTCGTCGGGGGCTCGATCGTGACGACCTTCTCCATCCGCGGCGACATCGCGAGCGCGACGACCTTCACGGTGCCGTACACCGCCTTCGCGCCGACGTTGCTCACCAGCGTGGCGGCCGGCATGGCCTTGCAGCTCCGGATGCGCGAGGCGCGCCCGCAGCCCGCGTGCCTCGACCTCGTGCTCGACCCGGTGCCCGGCGCCAACGCCGTCACGCTCTACGGCGGCCCCTGATCGCCGGTGGCACCGCGGCGCGAATAACCCTACGATGACGGCGCTCCCGAGCGGTTCGGGAGGTCGAAGGAGAGGGTGACCGCCGCAATGGGCCAGATGATCGACTCGATCGCCGCGCTGCAGGACTACGACCAGTACCGCGACCTCCACTGGGAGGGCAGCTTCGAGGCCTACCTGGAGATCGTCCGGGAGCGGCCCGAGGTGACCCGCAACGCGTTCCAGCGCGTGTACGACATGATCATCGCGGCGGGGCAGGAGGAGTACCTCGACAACAAGAAGCGCCTCACCCGCTACCACTTCTTCCGCGACGACACGGGCGGCGGGCACGACGCCGTCTACGGCCTCGACATCCCGCTCATGCGCCTCGTCCACGTGCTGCGCGCCGCCGCCGAGGGCTACGGCCCCGAGCGCCGCGTCATCCTCCTCCACGGCCCGGTGGGCAGCTCGAAGAGCACCATCGCGCGGCTGCTGAAGAAGGGCATCGAGGACTACTCGCGCAGCCCCGAAGGCGCGCTCTACACCTACGAGTGGTGCAACCTCGAGAGCACCGGCCTCGTGATGGGCTCCGAGGGCGGCGTCTTCGCGTCGCCCATGCACGAAGAGCCCCTGCGGCTCATCCCCCCGGAGTGGCGCGAGAAGGCCATCAAGGGGCTCAACCTGGGCAACACGCGCCACAAGGTGGTGGTCGACGGCGACCTCAACCCGGCGTGCCGCTTCATCTTCAAGAGCCTGATGGAGCGCTACAAGGGCGACTGGTCGAAGCTGGTCGCCAACCACATCAAGGTGCGCCGCCTGCTGCTCTCGGAGAAGGACCGCGTCGGCATCGGCACCTTCCAGCCCAAGGACGAGAAGAACCAGGACAGCACCGAGCTCACCGGCGACGTGAACTACCGCAAGATCGCGGAGTACGGCTCGGACAGCGACCCGCGGGCCTTCAACTTCGACGGCGAGTTCAACATCGCCAACCGCGGCATCGTGGAGTTCGTCGAGGTGCTCAAGCTCGACGTGGCCTTCCTCTACGACCTGCTGGGCGCCTCGCAGGAGCACCGCATCAAGCCCAAGAAGTTCGCGCAGACGGACATCGACGAGGTCATCCTCGGGCACACCAACGAGGCCGAGTACAAGAAGCTCCTCGCCAACGAGTTCATGGAGGCGCTGCGCGACCGCACCATCAAGATCGACATCCCGTACATCACGCGGCTGTCGGAGGAGACGCGCATCTACGCCAAGAGCTTCGGCCAGGGGAAGCTCAAGGGGAAGCACGTCGCGCCGCACACGCTCGAGATCGCCGCGATGTGGGCGGTGCTCACGCGGCTCGAAGACCCGAAGAAGCACAACCTCGCGATCATCCAGAAGCTCAAGCTCTACGACGGCCGGATGATCCCCGGGTACACGCAGGACACCGTGAAGGAGCTGCGCAAGGACACGCGCCGCGAGGGCATGGACGGCATCTCGCCGCGCTTCGTGCAGGACATGCTCTCCAACGCCCTGGTGCGCTACGACGAGCCGACGCTCAACCCCTTCATGGTGATGAACGAGATCGAGCGGGGATTGAAGGCCCACTCGCTGATCACCAACGACGAGCAGCGGAAGAAGTACACCGACCTCATCGCCGTGGTGCGCCGCGAGTACGAGGAGATCATCAAGAACGAGGTGCAGCGGGCGATCAGCGCGGACGAGAGCGAGATCACCAAGCTGGCGGCCAACTACGTCGACAACGTGCGCGCGTACACCCTGAAGGAGAAGGTGAAGAACCGCTTCACGGGCCGCGACGAGGAGCCCGACGAGCGGCTGATGCGCTCCATCGAGGAGAAGATCGACGTGGCCGAGAGCCGCAAGGACGACTTCCGCCGCGAGATCATGAACTTCATCGGCGCGCTCGCGCTGGAGGGGAAGAAGTTCCAGTGGAGCACCAACGACCGGCTGCGCCGCGCGCTGGAGCTGAAGCTCTTCGAAGACAAGAAGGACACCATCAAGTTCACCAGCGTGGTGAGCAACGTGGTCGACCGCGAGACGCAGGAGAAGATCGACGCGGTGAAGACGCGGCTGATGCGCGACTTCGGCTACGACGAGATCTCCGCGCAGAACGTGCTGGAGTACGTGAGCTCGATCTTCGCCCGCGGCGACCTGAAGTAGGTCCCGCCTCCCCCCCGGCGCGCCCCCCGCGCGCTCCCCCCCCAACAAGAGCCAGGTCAGTGCGCCGTCGGGGCGGCGCCGGCGGCCTCGCTGGCGTGGCAGTTGGCGCAGCCGAAGCCCCGGTGGGTCTGCATGTCGTAGGGCTGCTGGCCGAGGAGCTGCGCCATCGCCGGCACCACGCGGGTGCCCATGAACTCGTACATGCGCCGGTGGGCCGCCATGTGCTCCTGCGAGGCGGGCGTGCCGAAGGCCGGCAGCCGGGGGAGCGAGTTGGGCATATGGAAGTGCACCGCGCGGGCGTTGTCGCCGTGGCAGGTGGCGCAGGTGACGTTGGCGAACTCCACCGGGTCGTAGGCCTGCAGCAGCGCGGTCATGGCGGGCATCACGGCCTCGCGCATGTGGCGGCCCTTCTCCTGGTCGGACATGCGGGCCCACGGGCGGGCCGGGGCGCGCAGCCCCTCGGGCATCGGCGGCATCGGGGCCTCGGCGACGGGGGCGCCCGCGTCGACCACCGTCGGCTCGACGGCGACGGCGGGGCCGGCGTCGGGCTCGACGGGGGCGGGCGTGACGACGGGTGCGACGGGCGCGACCGGGGCAGGGTCGGCCGTGCGCGTGCTGCCCGAGCAGCCGAGGGCGACGAGGACGAGGGCAGAAGACCAGTGGGGAGCGCGGTGGAGGTCCATGGGTGGGCGGGAGGATCGAACCGCGACCGTCCCGTGCCAAGGGGAAATTGCGTCGCTCAGTAGAGCGGGCCGAGCACGAGGCGGGGGTCGGGGTAGATCGTGAGGGCGTAGGGTCGGTCGGCGTCGCTCACGGCCCCGGGGAGGTCGGGCACCTCCGGGCGGACGAGCGAGAGCTGGAAGTGGAGGTGGGGGTTCCAGCCGCCGTTTTCGTGGCGGTCGCCGACCCAGGCGATGACCTCGCCGCGGGCGATGCGCTGGCCCTCGAAGCGGCCCTCGATCGAGCGCGCCGACAAGTGCCCGTGGAGGGCCCAGATGGTCTCGCCGTTGAGCTCGTGCTGCGTGACGAGCGTGTAGCCGTAGTCGCCGGGCGCGGGGTTGTATCCGAAGCGGTGCACCGTGCCGTCGAAGAAGGCGTGCACGGGCTCGCCGACGGGCGCCGCGAGGTCGATGCCCACGTGGACGTCGCGGGCGCCCTCGAAGAGCGCGGTGGTGTACATCCCGCGGCGCTTCTCGTCGTAGCGGCCGACGCCGTAGCGGGAGGTCATGGCGCGCGCGGGGTCGTAGCCCTGCGTGAAGTCGTAGACCTCGTAGCCGGGGGGGAGCTGGATGACCGGGGCGAAGTCGCACCCGCGCAGGTCGAGTTGGCGCATCGGTAGCGAGAGGCATATCACCAACGGTCGATGGACGAGCCGATCGCCCGACCGCCCGACGAGTACGAGCGGAGGTACATGGACGCCGACCGCGCGGTGATGATCGCGTGGGTGCGGCAGCGGCTCGGCCTGCGCCTGGGCCTGATGGGGCTCGTCGGGGTGATGGCGGCGGTCAACCTGCACCAGTTCCTCGAGATCGCGCCGAGGCTGTGGGCGCTGCGGCACCAGGCCCCGCTCGTCGTGGGGGTGATCTTCGGGATGTACGCGGTCCTGGCGCTGCTGATGATGTCGTACCCGGTCAGCGAGCTGATCGGCGCGGTCACCCGGGTGGTGCTCACGCCGACGCACCTCCGGGTGCACCGGGGCCTCGGCACGACGGACGTCCCGCTCGGTGCCATCACCGACGTCGCCGTCGAGCGCACGGCGCGGTGGTTTCCGAAGCTCCCGGCCCTCGGCGGTGTGATGCGCCGCGACGTCGTCTACCAGAGCTTCCGCACCAAGGAGTCGCTGCGCGTGGAGTGGCAGGACGAGCGGGGCCGCGCGCGGCGGGTGTGGGTCTACCTCGACCAGGCCGAGGCGCTGCGCGAGCGCGTCGAGGCGCTGCGCGGCGGCGCGACGGGCGTGCGGGTCGACGTGGACGAGGAGGAGGAAGGAGAGGTGGGAGACGCGTACGGCGAAGAGGTCGCGGCGGCGGTTGCGCGCGGGCCCAGGGGACAGCGCGGCGGGTGATGTGGGCTCCCGGGGGGGCGTCAGGGCGGGGCGACGGCGTCGCAGCGCACCTCGGCGGAGGTCGGGACGTCGGGGCCCGCTGCGGCGCAGGCGTCGCCGTAGAGCGCGAGCTCGGTGCGCTCGTCGTTGTTCCAGTCCCAGCCGTTGGTGCGCGACGGGTCGCGCGGGCGGTCGAGCCCCCCGACGACCACCGCGATGCGCGCCGCGTCCGCGCCTGGGCCGCCGTAGCGCAGCACGCACGCCGAGAGCGAGCGGCGCACGGTGTCGAGGGCCTCGGTGAGCTCTGAAGCGCGGCGCACGCTGTAGTAGCGCGGGCGCCCGGGGGCCTCCGGGCGGGGGCGGCCTCCGGCGACGGCCATGCGGTTGAGGACGTCGATCAGCGCCGGCTGCGCGGGGTCGTCGATGCCGATGACGTAGACCGCGATGTCGGCGTCCCGGGCGCGGGTGATCGCGGCGATGGAGCGCACGTCGTCGAGGCAGTTGCGCGCCGTGCACACCGGCGCCGTCGCGTCGGAGCAGACGCAGGTCGCGGGGTTGAGCGCGGCGTTGCAGCCGGGCGCGCCGTCGGTCGCGAGCACGATGGAGCGGGAGACGTTGGACCCGGGGCGAGCGAGCAGGAGGTCGCGGGCGAGGTCGAGGGCGGCGGTGGTCGGCGTGCCCGAGGTGACCCCGTCGGCGTCGTAGCGGGCGACGACGGTGGCGGCGGTGCCGACGCCGAGGGGGACCGCGAGGGGCAGACGGACATCGCAGCTGAGGGAGCCGGAGGGGAAGTGCATCGAGCCCATGGCGATGCTCGACGCGAAGGCGGGCAGCGCGCCGCGGAGCGCGGTGACCAGCGCCTGCCGACGCCGGGTGGTGCCCTCGAGGAACTGGTTCATCGAGGGCGAGCGGTCGAGCAGGAAGAGCGCCTCCGCGGGCTGCGCCGCGAGCAGATACCGGCGGGTGACGCAGACATCCGGCGGGGGCACGTCGGGCACATCGGGCACGTCGGGCACGTCGGGCACGTCGGGCACATCGGGCACATCGGGCACATCGGGCGCGTCGAAGGTGTCGGGCAGGTCGGGCGCTTCGGCGTCGAGGTCGACGCGGAGGCCCGTGCGCGCGCCGCATCCGGTGAGGGCGAGGGCGAGCAGGCACCCCCCGACGTAGACGCGCCGATGCTTGTGCATGGCCGATCGCATCACGGCGGCGTCAGGCACGCCAGCGGGGCAAGCACGCCACAGCGGCGCCGGTCGGGCGGCGGGGCCGTCAGCTCGCGTGGCGCGCCGGGGCGGGGATGTCGTCGCGCAGGGTCTCGGCCGAGAGCACCGAGCGGGCGCCGCGGAGGCGGGCGTCGACGGCGTCCATGAGCACGTCGAGCTCGCCGATGGGCAGGGCGGTGAGCACCGCGCCGCGGCCATCCCTGCCCCGGACGGTGAGCCGGGTGCGCCCGGTGACGCCAGGGAACACCGCCCGCATGAGCCCGTCGAAGAGCACGCCGCCGACGAGCAGCGCGAGCCCGAGGGCCACGAGGGGGAAGTACATCGCCCGCGCGCCCTCGATGGCCGAGCGCGCGCCGAAGACCGAGCCCAGCGCCAGCGCGAACACCGACGCCGCCACCGGCAGCATCGGGAACCTCGCCTCGCGGCGCAGCAGGCCGAGGCCCGCGAGGGGGAAGCGCTCGTCCCAGGTGCGCAGCGTGCGCCCGAGCAGCTCGGTGTGGCCGTGCACCCGCAGCGCGTCGCCGTCGAGGGACACCGTCACCGGCGAGCGCAGGGAGAACACCCCCTGCAACACCGCGCGCACCGGGCGCACCCAGAGCACGGCCCAGAGGAGGCGGCGCCAGCCGGGCATCGCCTCGCCCTCCAGCTCGCCCGCGATGGAGACGGTGTCTCCGCGGGGGGCCTGGCGCGAGGGCGTCGCGGCGGCGGCAGCGAGCGGGGCCTTACCACGGAGCGCGCGCACGGCGGCGGCGGCGGCGGGCGTGGCGGCCTCGACCGGGGCGCCGTCGAGCACGGCGTCGAGGCGGGCCAGGACGTCGGGCTCGAGGGTTTCGCGGGCGGCGGTGTAGGCCGGGACGTGGCCGGTGAACTCCAGCCAGTCGAGCGCGGGGACGATGGAGCGCACGGCGTGCACGCCGTCGCGGCGGTCGAGCAGGGTCTCCAGGTGCCAGGCGACGAGGGCGGCGAGCAGGGCGCGCTCGGCGGCGTTGCGGGCCCCCCCGCGGACGATCTCCAGCGGGCGCCCGGTGGGGGTGGCGCCGTCGTCGGGCTTGAGCTTCAGCGCGGCGATGCGGGCGTCGACCACCGAGGCCGAGGCCGCGGGGGCGCGGTGCTGCGCCTGGTCGACCAGGGCGTCGGTGACGACCTCGGCGACGCGGTTGATGCGGTCGTCGTCGGGGGTGAGGGTGAGCTCCTCGGCGGCGGCGCGGAGGCTTTCGGACGACAAGCTGGGCTCGGCCATGACGCGGCGGACCATAGTCAACGGACCCCGCAGACACAACCGCGCGGGGTGACAGGTGGGGGGGGGCAGTGGGGAGTTGGGGGGCAGGCGCGTGCGACGGCGATGCCCCCGTGCGTCATCGCGCCGCATGGCTGACGCGCGGGCCAGAGGGGAAAACCAGAGGGTTTCGCCGCGGCACGCTTCGTGGTGACAGCGGAGCCTCCTGGAGGGATCGCCATGCGTACACACACCCAGGAAACCCAAGCCACCATCACCCCGTTGAAGGCCCTGACCTTCCTCAAGGAGGGCAACGAGCGCTTCCGCGCCAACCTTCGCACGAGCCGCGATCTTCTCAAGCAGGTGAACGAGACCCGCGAGGGGCAGTTTCCCTTCGCGACGATCTTGAGCTGCATCGACAGCCGCACGAGCGCCGAGCTCATCTTCGACCAGGGCCTCGGCGACATCTTCAGCATCCGCCTCGCGGGCAACGTGGTGAACGAGGACGTCCTCGGGTCGATGGAGTTCTCCTGCCGCGTCGCCGGGTCGCGGCTCGTGGTGGTGCTCGGGCACTCCAACTGCGGGGCCATCAAGGGAGCCTGCGACGGGGTGCAGCTCGGCAACCTCTCCAGCCTGCTCAACAAGATCCAGCCCGCGGTCTACCGGGAGCGCGCCGAGGCGGTCGACCGGAGCTCGAAGAACACCGCGTTCGTCGAGCGCGTGGCGGAGATCCACGTGCGCCGCTCGGTCGAGTCGGTCTTCGAGCAGAGCGTCGTCCTGCGCGAGATGATCGAGGGCGGCCACATCGCCCTCGTCGGCGCGATGTACTCCGTGGAGACCGGCGCCGTGGCCTTCCTCGACGACACCCTCACCCAGGGCGCGCGGGCGTAGCGGCCGCGGCGCCGGACGAACACACCCCCCCGCGGCCACCGCGCTGGAGCGGCTTCTCCCAACGCTGACGCCAGGGTCGCACCCCCCCCAATGGACGACATCGATCGCATCGCTCCCACGAGGCGCCCGGAGGGCAGGCGGGTCGCGCAGCACCAGACCTGGGAGACGCTGCTCTTCCTTCACTGGCGGGTCCCGGTGGCGGCGCTGCGGCCGCTCATCCCCGAGGCGCTGGAGATCGACACCTTCGACGGCGACGCGTGGGTGGGCCTCGTGCCCTTCACCATGCGCGGCGTGCGGCTCTCGTGGCTCCCGGCGGTGCCAGGGACGTCGGACTTCCACGAGACCAACCTCCGCACCTACGTGCACCACCGGGGGAAGAACCCCGGGGTGTGGTTCTTCACCCTGGAGGCCGCGGCGTGGATCCCCGTGCAGGTCGCGCGCGCCGGGTGGCACCTGCCCTATCACCACGCGAAGATGTCCCTCGATCGGGGCGCCGACGGCGTCATCGACTACGCCTCCGAGCGTCGCTCGCCGCCCCCGCTGCCCGCCCACTGCAAGGTGCGCTACCAGCCCGCTGGAGAGCCCTCGGCCGCGGTGCCGGGCACGCTCGAGCACTTTCTCGCCGAGCGCTACCTGCTCTACGCCGACACCGGCCGGGGGCGCATCCAGCGGGGCCAGGTGCACCACGCCCCCTATCCGTTGCAGCCCGCGACGGTGCACTCCTGGGAGGAGTCGCTCTTCGCCGCGTGCGGCATCGCCCGCCCCAACGCCGAACCCCTCGCGCACTACGCCTCCGGCGTGGACGTCGAGATCTTCGACCTCGAAGACCTCTGAACGGGCGACCGCGAGGCGATCGGGGCAGCGGGCCGGTGCGGAGGAGCAGCGCGCGGCGCGGCGGCGACGGTCGACCTTGCCCCCTGTGTGACCCCTCATCGTTGCCCTCTTCGTGGGCGAACCGCTTGTAGGCTGCGGGTTCCGGGCTACCCGCACACCTTTGCGCGCCTTGGCTGCCGCGGGTTGAAACCCACGGCAGCCAAGGTGAAGGCCGCAAGCGGCCTGTCCGATGTCCAGGCACAGTGACCAGCCCGCCGCGGGCTTTCCCTTGGCTGCCGTGGGTTTCAACCCGCGGCTGCCGGGCGCGCGAAGTTGCGCGGGTAGCCCGCGGGCGCGCAGTCGGCGCGGTCCAGACGGCGCTCATCACACCCTGAAAAGGACATCGATTCCCGACGGAAACGAGACCAGAGGACAGCGCTCACGCTCAGGGTCCGGCTCGGGTCGCCGACAACGCCGCGGTCGTACCGGGGAAGCGCTCGCCGACGACGGCCCCGTGTAAGGTCCGCGCCCCTCGCGGGACCAACGGGGCAGCGAGGCACATGACCGACGTCCCCTACCCAGACACCGCTACCCTCGCGGGCGTGACCGACGAGGAGCGCGCCCGCACCTTCACCGCGTGGATGACCGCCCACGCCGCCAGCGTGCGCCGCGCGGCCGCGAGCTACGCCCACACCGCCGCCGAGCAGGACGACCTCGTCCAGCAGATCGCGCTCGCCCTCTGGGGCGCGCTGCCGTCGTTTCGCGGGGAGTGCTCGGCGCGCACCTTCGTCTTCCGCGTGGCCCACAACCAGGGGGCGCACTTCGCTACGCGCGAGCGCCTCCGCCGTCCGCACCCCGACGCCGACGAGCGGGTGTGCGCCATCGTCGACCACGCGCCCGACCCGGAGGCCGCGCTCGACGCCCACCGGCGGCGCGAGCGCATGTTCGCCGCGCTGCGCGGGCTCCCGCTGCCCCACCGCCAGGTGCTGACGCTGGCGCTGGAGGGCCTCGGCCACGACGAGATCGCCGCGGTGCTGGGCGTCACCGTCAACAACGTCAACGTGCGATTGAGCCGGGCGCGCGACGCCCTGCGCACCAGCCTGGGAGGCGAGCGATGAGCCGAGACGACGACGAGTGGGCCGCGTGGGCCCGGGACTTCCAGGGGAGCCCCGCGGAGGGCGACGCGGAGACGCCGGCGGCGATGCTCGCGCGGGTGCGCCGGGAGACGTGGAAGCAGCGGCGAGCGTACCTGTGGGAGGCGCTGGCGTGCGTGGTCCTGATCGGGTTCTACGTGGTGATGCTGGGGCGGCAGCGGGCGACGTGGTTCGTGGTGATGGCGTCGGCCAACTTCGTCTTCGCGGCGCTCTGGATGGGGTACCTCACGCACACGCTCCGGGGGACGTGGTCGGCCGCGGGGGCCGACGCGCGCACCTTCGTCGCGCTTACGCGGGCGCGCCGGGCGGCGGAGCACCGGTGGTTCCGCTTCTCGCGCGCCCTCACGGCGGCGATGCTGCTCTTCGTGGTGGCGTGGGCGCCCTTCGTGCTCCGGGCGCGCTGGGAGCGCTACGCCGCCGAGCCGTGGCGCGCCGTCGTGGGCTTCGGGGTGGCGCTGCTCATCGGCGTCGCGGCGATGGTGCACCAGACGCGCAAGCTGGAGCGCGCCGAGCGGGAGCTGGCCGCCCTCGACGCAGCGGCGGGGGAGTGACGCTCGGGGGGCGGCGGGGCGTGACCGTTGGCGATAGCCTCGCGCGCCATGACGAAGAGCAAGCGGGGGACACCGAAGGGCGACGGGACGCGGCTGGTGCGCAAGGTCGAGGCGTTCCGCGCGGCGCTACAGGCCGCGGAGTTCGGCGAGGACCTGTTCACCATGGCGCAGTACTTGTTCCTGAGGCCGGCGAACGACCTGACGACGGTGGCGATCGACGGGATGTTGATGATGCAGACCCCGGACAGGCAGCACTACGTCGACCCGCACGGGCAGCTGCGGCCCTGGGGCGAGAAGGTCGCCGAGGTGCTCGCGCTCAGCAAGCGCATCGGCGAAGCGAAGAGCCTCACGTCCCCGGCGCGGGAGGTGAAGGAGCGCATGCTCGCCCTCCTCGACGAGTTCGTCGCGCTCGACCTCGACTACCCCCGCAGCGCGGTGATCTCGCCGCCCACGGGTGACGTGCTCGCCCCGCTCGCCCGCGACGACGACCGCCGCGGCGCCGTCGCCCTGCCCGCGCCCGACGGCGCGCCCGCGCTCGTCCTACGCTGGACCCACCTCGGCGCCTACCTCCCCAGCAAGAACATCGTCGACGCCTGGGGCGGCGGCGTCGGCGGCAACGCGGCCTACGTCGGCCACTTCGAGGGCCCCGGCGGCCCGGTCGCGGTGCGCTCCGAGCGCCTCAAGGCGGTGACCATCGACCGCGCCGGCAACGACTCCCCGGGCGTCACGGCGCCCGCCGACCCGTGCCCGTCGCTCAACGTGACGGCCCTGCTGCGGGCCCTCGGCGAGGGACCATCCCCGGCGCTGCTCGACGGCGCGCGGATCGCCACGGTGAAGCAGCCGAAGGCCGTCACCGCCGAGGTGACCTGGAAGCGCGAGCCGTGGGGGTGGGTGCTCGAGGCGCATCTCCGGGAGGCGAAGCGGGCGATCCGCCAGGTGCACCACCAGTTCAGCTTCGACGACGGGGGCGGCGTCGACGCGACGCTGCACTTCACGCTGCAGCCGTAGCGACGCCCGCGGCGTGCGGACAGGTCGACGCAGGGAGGCGGCGGCCCAAGGAGGGGAGCCATGCGATCCATCGTGCTTCTCTGCTCCGGTCTCCTCGCGCTCTCCTCGTGTCGCAACCGCACCGGCGACGACGCCGCCGTGACCGCCGCCGCGGCCGACGCCGGGCACGGTGCCCTGGCCGAGCACGGCGGCATGCTCGCCTTCGCCGCCAACCTCCGCGCCGAGGTGCTCGCGCAGCCCGACGGGCGCGTGATGGCCTACCTCACGAGCCCGCAGGGCGTGCCGGTGCAGGCGGAGTCGGTGAAGGTCGGGCTGCGCAAGCCCGACGGCCAGGTGCAGTCCGTGCCGGTCTCCTACGACCCCGTCACGCGGGCCTACGTCGGCCGCGCCGCAGGCGTGCCGCCGGGCGCGTACCCGGTGCAGGTGGAGGTGCAGCAGGCGCCGACCGCCCCGCCGGTGATGATGCTCACCGCCCCGGTGACGCTCGCCCAGACCGTGCAGCCCCCGGCGCCGCAGCACGGCGGCCAGGTGATGGTGCTCGGTGACAAGGCCGTCGAGGTCGTGGTCGCGCGCTCGGGCGACGTCGCCACCTTCTGGACCACCCTCGCCGGCGCCCCCATCGACCCCGGGCAGGTCGTGGCCCCCACGCTCGTGGTGAAGGTCGACGACCGGCCCCAGACGGTGATGCTGCGCCCGTCGGGCGGCGCGCTCATCGGGCACGTCGACGTCGACGTCGGCACCCGGGCCGCGCTCGACATCAGCCTGCCCACGGTGTCGCTCGGCGGCGCGGTCTATTTCGGCGCCGAGGTGCCGCGGGTGCCGGTGGTCGTGTCCATCCCGGGCAACCTCTTCGCGGTGCCCGCCGCGCGCCCGGTAGCGCCCACGGTGGTCATCGCGCAGCCCACCGCGCCGCCGCCGCAGGCGATGCCCAACGTGGCGATCGCCCGTCCCACGGTGCAGGCCCAGGTGCAGGTGCAGGTGCAGGCGCAGGCGGCACCCAACACCGTGGTGATCGCGCGCCCCGCGGCGCCCACGGTGGTCATCGCCCGGCCCGCGCCCCCGCCCGTGGTGGTCGTGCAGCAGGGAGGGGAGGGTCGCGGGCGCAACGGCCGCGGGCGCGGGGACGACGACGACCGCGGGCGTGGCCGCGGGAACGACGACGACCGTGGGCGCGGCCGCGGTCGCGGCGATGACAACGACAACGGTAACCGGGGCCGCGCACGCGGGCACGACGAGTCCGGCCGTGGGCACGGCCGCAACCGCTGACCCGGCGGCGGGGTGCCAGGCCTCGCAGCGACGTGCCGACGATCTGCGTCGCGCGAAGTCGCGCCCGCCACCCCCGCCGCCACCCCCGCCGCCACCCCCGCCGCCACCCACCGCCACCCCTGATCACGGCAACCCCACCCGAGGATCAAAGCGATCTCACGCGTTGATCGACCGCGGCCTCCCGCTTGCGATGGGCTCGTCCGCTTCGGCCAGAGCGGCCGATTCACCCGGAGGACTTCCCATGCAGCCAACGACCCCGATTCAAGCCGCGAGTGGCGAGACGAGCGATCCAACCCGCCCCGGATACGGGCCCGACGACATGCTGTGGTGCCTGCACTGCAATCGCACCTTCCCCGGCCGGGACGCGCGCCCGGAGCCGTACTTCGGTCGCCAGGGTTGCGGCTACGACGACTGCACCGCCGCCGGCTTCGACATCGACATCTTCAACGCCGAGGGCGCCCGCGCGATGGCCGACCCGGCCGACCCGGCCGACCCGGCCGACGTACGCGAGGCGATCCTGGGCATCGACTGCGGCGACGACGTCGACGGCGTGACCCACTTCCAGCGCCTGGGCCTCCAGGGGCTCGCCGCGCTGCTCTCTTGTCGCTTCATCGAGCCGGACGCTCGCCAGAACCGGGCTCCGTCCACGCTCGAATGCCTGACGTTCCTCGGGCGTTGGCCCGAGGTGCGCGTGCACGGCTACGCGGTGCACCGCGACCGCGAGGGCGACGGCGGGCGGGTCTCCATCGAGGGCTTCGAGTGCGACCTCGAAGGCGTCGCGGAGGGCCTTCGCTCGCCGCTCCGCGAGGCGTTCCGGCGGTTCGAGCATGCCGACGAGTTCGTCGACGACGGCGAGCACCTGTACGCCTGGTGGGACTGACGATCGGAGCGGAGGGCGGTGGTGGTGTTCACGCGGCCGGGCGTATCTATCGGATACG
Organism: Myxococcales bacterium; assembly: GCA_030652255.1. GTDB lineage: Bacteria > Myxococcota_A > Polyangia > Polyangiales > SCUS01. The sequence goes on from JAUSAZ010000209.1 coordinate 45,338, forward strand.
TCGCCCCTTGGAAGAGGGCTTCGGTCGCGGAGCCGCCGCGCGCGCGATGGTGTCACCCAGTGGGTCCACCTGCTTCAGCGTGTCCCAGTGGGCATCCTCCGCGAGGATCGTGGTTGCTCGATCGAACGCGGTGCGGGCCTCATCGGTTTGACCCAACGCGAGTAACAACGGGATCATGTTCCGTAGCGCACGCGCGAGGTAGGACGGCTCTCGCTGGGCTTCGGCGCGGGAGAGGGCCGCCTGGGACTCTCGGAGAGCCCCCTTGTGGTTGTTGGCTCTCCAGTGAATCTGCGACAGGCCTATGCGCAGGTCGATCTGATCACGTATCGCACCGAGTGAGTCGAGTTCGTCGCGCGCGCGCTCAAGTTGGGTGAGGGCTTCTGCCACTCGACCCTTGCGTGAAAGCACCACCCCGAGATTCCCCTGTGCAATCGCTGCCTCTCGTCGGAGGCCGAGGCGTTCGAAGCACGGCATTACTTCATTGCGTAGGATTCGCAGCGCCTCGTCCAGGCTCCCACGCGCTTGGAGCACTTCCGCGATCTTGCCCAGTATGACTGCTCGCTCCCGCACGTCGCCGAGCCGCTCGTAGACTGGCAATTCCTCCTCACGCCAGATGCGCAGCGCCTCGTCCAGATCGCCCCGAGCCTCAAGCACGTCCGCGATCTTGCCCAGGGTGGCCGCGCGCGAGCGCACGTCGCCGAGCCGCTCGTAGACCGGCAGTTCCTCCTCGCGCCGGATGCGCAGCGCCTCGTCCAGATCGCCCCGAGCCTCAAGCACATCTGCGATCTCGCCCAGGCTGACCGCGCGGGCGCGCACGTCGCCCAGTCGCTCGTAGACCGGCAGTTCCTCCTCGCGCCGGATGCGCAGCGCCTCGTCCAGATCGCCCCGAGCCTCAAGCACCGATGCCCGCAATCCAGTCGCGATGGCCGCCAACCGCTGATCGTGAAGTGACCGGGCATTCGGCATCAACTCCCGTTCACACAGGTCGATAACGGAAGCCCACTCACCTCTGGTGAAGCGAAGTTTTGCTACTTGGTACGCCGCGTCCCAAGCCTCCCGGGCGCGCCCGGTCGAAGCACAGAACCCCTGCACGCCTACAAGGATCGCCAGCGCTTCGTCGATCGAACCACCATTGGCCAGTTGCGCTGCTCTTGCCTTCAACACCGCGGCGCGGAGATCGCTTCTCGCCGATGTCTCCGCGATCGCGATCGCTCGTTGCAGTGCGATGTCTGCTGCCTCCCGTCTCCCCGACTCGCGCTCGAACCCCGCTCGCAACAGCAACCCTCGGACAGCGGCTGCGACGTGCTGTCCCGAGTCGACCTCCGGCAGGCTCTCCAAAACTGCGAGTCCTGCCTTCGCGCCATCAGTCGAGCCTGCGAGCGCCGCCGCGAGGAGTCCCGCCTCCGCACCCCACTCTCCGGCATCATTCGTCGCGCGGAATTCGGCCAGGTGATCGCGCGCCCGGTCAATCTCTCCGCACGCCATCGCGTGGTCCGCCGCGCGAAGGAGCGTCGGCCACTCGGAGTCGGAGAGTTCCAGCCATCCACTCGGCGATAGGCTCGGCGTCGGTGCCGGAGTACGACCCGTTCCCTCTAACGTCGCTCCTTCTCCTAGCGCCCTCTGTCGGATCAGCGTGCTGAAGTAGTGACAGAAGTCCGGCGCGACGAGCCGCAGTTTCAGGAGCGCGGCCGGGTGGGCGAGCAGCAGGCACGTCAACGGTAGATCACGCACCAGCGGATCCCGTTCGAGGTTGAGCCTCATGAAGAAGGACGGGTGCGACTCCAGCGCAGCTCCCGCCGTCTCTTCGAGATCTGTCAGCACGAGCACCATCCGCGGACCGCGCTCATCAGGTGGTGGCAATCGAGCCACGATCTCGTCGCGCACGGCAACGCCCGGGAGGCCCTTCAACGAGACCTCGAACCACGACCGATCGGGCAATCGCTCCCGCAGCCACGCGAGCAACGCGCGCCGCACCGCCGGCGTCGCGACCTCCACCGCCGCGAGCTGGAACTCATCCCCCCCTGAGAGTCTCAGGTAGCGCAACAGGAGCGAGCGCTCCTCGTCATCGTACCAGCGTTCGACGAGCTCCTCGTCGTGGCCCGTCCCGTCGCTGGGAGCCCTCGACGACACCGCCGCTCAGCCCTCCTTCGCCGCGGCGCCCGCCTTCAAGGCTTCCCTGGCAAGCTTCTCTCGGGCTGCCAGGACCTCCGGAATCTCGGCCACCAGCGGATGCACGTCGTACCAGCCCTGGCCGTTGTAGCGGAGTGCGAGCTGTTGATAGAGAACGTCCATGCACGCTGGCTCCTCGTGCACCTGATGCTCGATCATGATGCGCGCGAGGGCCGGGGCCCAGCCGTTGGCGTTGATGCGCTCGCGCATGTCGATGCGGAGCCGGGTCGCCGCCTTCTCGATCGTCGCGAGGTCGAGCACCGCCAGCGGCGCACCGATGATCGCCTCCCGTACCAGCCGGAGCATGTCGCGAATCGCGCCGCCGCTCGCGCTCAACAAGCGGTCCTGGGCCGCGACGTCGGGGATCAGCTTCGCGACGTCCATGCGCTTGTCGAGCGCCTCGAGGAGGAGCCTGCGCCCCGACCCGTTGGGGTCGAACGCGTTGTAGGCCTGCTCCTGCGTGCGGAGCCGCACGGTGTACATGAGCTCGGCGTGAAACGCCTGGTGGATCGGCTCGCTCAGGGGCTTGTAGTAGAGCGCGATCGGCGGCGTCACGATCAGGTGGCAATGGAGTTCGCGGAGCGGTCGGCCTCCCTTGAACAACAGCTCATCGACGACCTTCGGGTCGTATCGATCGAGGTTGTCGATGATGACCAGGAGCTGCTTGTCCCCGAGGCGCTGGTTGGCGGCCTCCAGGAGGTTGTTCATGTAGCGGAGCAGCGTGCCCGGGTAGCGGCGAAAGGCCTCCTGCACCTGCGTGCGGTACTTGCTCTCCGTGCGCAGCAGCGCCTTCAGCTCGACCTTCAGCTTCGCGAAGAGCGGGATCTCACCCCCGGCGCCCGCCTCGGTCGCGAGATCGGCGTTGAGCTGGGTGCCCCACTCGGTGCTCTTCACGATCTCCGAGAACCACTTCTGTACGTCGCCCGTGAGCCTCTCAGGGAGCGCGAGGCCGCTCTTCTTGAAGTGGTCCTCGATCCCCATCGCGAGCGAGAGCAGCAGGTCCTCGGTCGTGATGTGACGCTCGTCGAGCTGAGCGTTGGCCTCGAAGTAGTAGCTGAAGTGGGTGTGCTTCAGGTGGTCGCAGACCCGAAGGATCTCCGTGGTCTTGCCCGCCCCGCGGTGGCTCACGAAGGCGACGTGGATGAACTCTCCCTGCTCGCTGCGCGTGATCCGCGACTTGAGCCGACTCGCGGTGTCTTCGCCGCGCGCGCTGGACAGGTCCTCGTACCGGTTGTCATCGCTCGCGAGCGGCTTGTCGTGGTTGCAGGTGCGGTAGGCATCGTCGAGCGTCTCTGCGCGAGGGGGCGTCGGCATGGTGGTTTCCGTGAAGTGTACGCGCCCCCGACCGCCCGGGAGCAACCCGATGCGGCCGCACGTACACCGCGCTGGATGGCGGCGTCCACATCGCAGCCGCCGAAGGACGATCGCAGCGCGCCACACTTCACCACAGCCCATCTCAGCCCCACCAACAACCCCTCCGGGGCCCGCGGCACTTGTCAGGGCTTTGCCCCCCGGCCCGCGGCCGCGCGATGATCACTCCATGATCGAAGGGCACTTCATCGCCATCGAGGGCATCGACGGCGCGGGCACCACCACCCAGGCCACCCGCCTCGCCGCGGCGCTGCGCAAGAAGGGGCTCCCCGTGCGCACCACCCACGAGCCCACGGACGGCCCCGTCGGGTCGCTCATCCGCCAGGTGCTCAACCACCGCGTGGTGGTCACCGGGCCCGCGGGCTCGACCTCGCTCGGGTGGTCCACGCTGGCGCTGCTCTTCGCCGCCGACCGGCTCGACCACCTCCAGGCCGAGGTCATCCCCAACCTCATGGACGGCGTGACCGTCATCACCGACCGCTACGACGCCTCCAGCATCGCCTACCAGGGCGTCGTGAGCGGCGACGCCGCCGTCACCGAGTGGATCCGCGTCATCAACAAGCGCGCGCGCCGCCCCGACCTCACCCTCATCCTCGACGTGTCACCCGAGACCGCCACCGAGCGCCGCCGCCTGCGCGGCAACGTGCCCGACCTCTTCGAGGAGGACGACCTCCAGCGCCGCCTCGCGCGCTTCTACGACACCATCGAGCAGTACCTCCCGGGCGACCGCGTGCTGCACCTCGATGGCAACGCCGACGCCGACACCGTGCACCTGGGCGTGCTCGCCGCCGTGGAGGCGCTGCGTGCGGAGGGCTGAGCTCATCGCGCTCTGTGCCCTCGCCGGGTGCGCCACGCGCCGCGTCGCCGACGTCTCGCCCGACGAGATCAACTGGTCCGACGCCACCCGCGTGCCCACCGCCCCGGAGCCCCCGCCCGAGGAAGACAACACCCCCGCGGTGCTCACCCGCCAGGTGCTCGTCGACGCCGCCGCGCGGGGCCTCGGTCACTTCCTGTCCCAGGTGGACGTGTCGCCCGTGGTCGAGGGCGGCCGCTTCGTGGGCTTCCGGCTCAACAGCGCGCTCTACCTCCGACGGTGGCGCCGCGCGGGCGCCGACCTGCTGCCCGGCGACGTGATCACCCGCGTCAACGATCAGCCCATCGACCGCCCCGAGCGGGCCCTCGGATGCCTCGCCGCGCTCCGCGAGGCCACCGAGCTGCGGGTCGACCTCGTGCGCCGCGGACGGCCCGTGTCGGTGCGCCTCGCGGTGGCGCCGGGCGCCGTCAGATCCGCTCCGTGACCCGCACGCCCACCTGACCGTCGAGGTCGACGAGCTCGCCGCGCGCCACCACGCGGCCGCCCGCGCGCACCAGCACGGCCTCGCCGACGCGCTGCGGAAACCCCACCACCGCGCCAGGTCCCCAGGAGGCGACGGCCTCCAGCGACGCGGACGACGACGCGATCTCGACGGTGACCTCGACGCGCAGGTCGCGCAGAACCTCGGTGGACTCGTGCATGGTGGGGCTCCAGGGGCCGCGCAGCGGGGCGGCGACGGTGACGGTGACGCGCGGGGCGTCGGTGAGGGTGGCGTCGAGGCGCAGCGGGGGTGAGGCGCCGAGGCAGAGGGTGACGTCGCCCACGAGCGCGCCCGCCGACCAGCCCAGGCCGTCGAGCATCACGCGGTCGCCGGGTCCGAGGGCGGCGACGGCGTCCGCGGCGACCTCCGCGCGCGCCGCCACGCAGCGCACCGCGACCGAGGCCTCGGCGAAGCGGGCCAGGTCGATGGAGGGAGGGCGCGAGGGGGCACCGAGCGTGTCCGTCGCGAGCACGAGGGTGACCACGCCGGAGAGGGTCTTACCGGAGAGGGTAAATTCCCAGGCGGCGAGCGGGGCAGCAGGGCCGAGGGCGTCGAGGGCGTCGCCGGGGTGGTCGGTGATCGCGCGCAGCACCGGCGGCGCCGATGGGGCGCAGAGGGTGACGGCGACCCGGGCGGCGAGGGCGGAGAGCACCCCCTCGGCGACCTCGGAGAGGGCTGCGAGCGGGGAGGGCGAGGCCTCGGGGCCGAGGGCCTGCGTGACGAGCAGGAAGGCGAGGTCGCGCGGGAGGGCGACGAGGAAGGCGCCGAGCGAGGGGTGACCCCAGGCGGCGACGAGGGGACGGTCGAGGGCCCACGCGGCGCGCAGGGCGTCGAGGGTGACCACGCGCGGCACGCCAGGGTGGGCGCGCACCGGAGCGCCGAGCAGCGAGCCCCAGCGCTCGTCGAAGAGCGGGGCGGGCAACGGCGGCGCGGCGCCCAGGACGGCGCTGAGGTCACACGCGAGACGGGCCGTGGCGCGATCGACACGAGGGAGGGCAGAGAAGGGAAAGGGAGCAGGCGCGGGGGGCACGGCGAGTGCGGCGATGGAGCATCCGGGGCGCCGCGCGGGTCAAGCATCGGGGGGACGGCGGGGAATGGTTGCCGTTGGGGCGGGAGTCGGGGCAATCTCCGGGCCGTGGCGAAGCCGGATCCGTACGTTGGCAAGGAAATCCTGGCCGGTCAGTTCAAGGTGCTGGAGCGCATCGGGGCTGGCGGGATGGGCTCGGTCTACAAAGCCCACCAACCGTCGATGGACCGTCTGGTCGCGGTAAAGATCCTCCACTCGAAGTTCACGAGCCGGAAGGACCTCGCGTCGCGCTTCCGCCGCGAGGCGCGCGCGATGAGCCACCTCACGCACCCCAACACGGCGAAGGTGTTCCTCTTCGGGCAGCTCGAAGACAACGCCTGCTACATCGTCATGGAGCACCTCGAGGGCCGCAACCTCGGGCAGCTGGTGCGCCAGGACGGGGCGATGCCCGCGGCGCGCGCCATCGCGGTGCTCATCCAGGCCTGCGGCGCGCTGGAAGAGGCCCACCAGAAGGGGATCATCCACCGCGACCTGAAGCCCGAGAACATCTTCCTCTGCAAGCAGGGCGGCATCGAGGACTACGTCAAGGTGCTCGACTTCGGCCTCGCGAAGGTCACCGAGCGCGAGATCGCGCCGGGCTCGCTCATCCTCACCCAGGAGGGGATGGTCTTCGGCACCCCGGAATTCATGTCCCCCGAGCAGGCGCAGGGCAAGGCGCTCGACCCGCGCTCGGACGTGTACTCGCTGGCGGTGATCCTCTACGAGCTGGTCACCACCAAGCTGCCCTTCGAGGCGCGCTCGCCGATGGAGTTCATCACCCTCCACGTGCAGGCGACGCCCATCCCCGTGTCCGAGCGCGCGCCGGAGCTCACGTTTCCGCCGGGCTTCGACGAGGTGATCATGAAGGCCATGGCGAAGAACCCCGACGACCGCTACCAGTCGGCCGCGGAGTTCGCGGGCGCGCTCGGGGCCCTCGTCATCGACGACCACGCCGTGCAGCAGGCGATGAGCGCCATCCCCGACAACGTCGCCTTCGCGCAGACGCAGCCGTCGCAGCACTCCATCAAGCCCGAGCGCTCGCTGCCGCCGCAGAACACCCCGTCGCCCCACCAGTCCCCGCAGGCCCCGGCCCCGGCCCCGGCGCCCGCGCCGGTCGTCACCATGCCCTTCCGCGCGCCCTCGATGGCGCGCCCCGACTCGCCCGCCTCCGGGCGCACCACCGCCGACGAGCGCCCGCGCCGCGGCCTGCCCGTCGCCGCGCTCATCGGGGTGGGCGTCGCCATCGGCGTCGCCATCACGGTCGTCTACCTGTTTCTGATCCGCTGAGGGTCGCCGCGCGGCGCGGTCAGTCGGTGGAGGCGCCGCACGACGGGCACTGCCGCGCGCTCGCGCCCATCTCGAAGCCGCAGTACGGGCAGCGCCGCGCCGCGCTCGCGCTCGGGGCGCGCGCCGCCGGGGCCTGTGCCTGCGCCGGGCCCTGCGGCGTCGACCGCGGCGCCTCGTAGGCCACCGGCGCCGCCGCCACCATCTGCCCGAAGGCCGTCGCCGCCGCGCCCAGCGCGCCGAGCATCCCGCCCGCTGCCGCCGCTGCCGCCGGGGGCGCCGCGACCGCCCGGGGCGCCTGCGCGGGGGCGTCGAGCGCCGCGAGGCCCGCGGTGTTGCCCATGGCCGTGTACATCGCCCGGAGGTACCCCCGCGCGCCCGCGTGCGTGGGCACCGCCGCGAGCAGCTTCTCCGCCGCCGCGACGGCGCGGCGCTCGTCGCCGAGCTTCACCCGGTAGAGGCTCACCAGGTGCTCGTAGGTGCGCACCTTCTCGGCGGCGGCGGTCACGCGGCGACCGCGCTCCTCCAGGGCCGCGGCGGCCTCCTCCCACCGTCCCCCGCCCTCGGCCTGACCGATGCGCTGGTCGAGCGCGCTCACGTCGACCACCGCCGCGGGCACCGCGACCTGCGTCGCCCCGCGGCCGCCGAACACCGGCGCGCCGAGCAGCCCCGGCGGGCCGTAGGCGTCCGGCGTCTGGTCGAAGCCGCCGCGCTTCACCTCCCGCTTCGTGCGCTCGAACACGTCGCTCCAGCTGGCGTCGGGGCGCTCGCGCACGGTCTTCAGCAGCGCGTGCGTGAAGGCCCCGGCGTAGCGCCCGTCGAAGCTCGCGTCGGCCGCCGTCTCGTCGTCGCGGCACGCGCCCAGGGTGAGCGTGTCGACCGTCGCAGCCGCCGCCGCGGGGCGCCGCCGGGGCGCCGCCTTCGGACCGCCGGCCATCGAGCGCCGCCCCACCAGCGAGGCCCGGAGGTCGACGCCGCGGGGCTGCGGCAGGTACTTGCCCACCACGTCGGTGATGCCCTCGCGGTACCCGGTGGTGGCGAGCGGGCGGCGCATGGCCCGGCGTGCGACCTGCGCGGCGCGGCCGGCGTCGTTGAGGGTGCCCGAGTGGCAGGTGTCCCAGAGCGAGACCAGCGACGCGCCTGGCGGGAGCCGCACGATGTGCTGCGCGATCTCGTCGTCGACGAGCACCGAGCCCTCCCAGTCGTGGTCGTGGGCGATGAGCACCTCGTCCTCCCCGTCGTCCTCGTCGCCGCTCACGTCGGGGATGTGGCTGCCGTGGGAGCTCGTGAAGAGCACGAGCTGGTCGCCCGCGCGCGCGCTGCCCAGCAGCCACTCGAGGCCCTCGAGGAACGCCGCCCGGGTGGCCTGCGCGTCGAGCAGCACGCGGATGTCGTTGCTGCGGAAGCCGTAGGCGCCGTGCAGCAGCTCGGCGACGTTGCGGGCGTCGTTGACGCAGCCGTTGAGCGGCGGGGCGTCGCGGTCGCGGAAGCGGTTGATGCCGATGCAGAGGGCGCGTCGTGCCATGGCGTGGGTGGGCCTCCCGTCAGCCCCGGAGGGCGGTGATCGCGATGCCCGGCACCTTCAGCACGCTGGGCTCGTACTCCATCTCCACGAGGCGGGGGCCGAGCTCGTGCGCGGTCTTCGAGGTGACGAACCACGGGGGCTTCGGGAAGACCGTCAGCGGCCCGCGCAGCACGACCTTCTCGATGCCCTCCAGCATGAAGGTGTTGTGCACCCAGCCGAGGCCGCCCTGGACGTTCTTCAGGGTCGACGAGGGGTGCGCGCCCCACGGGGGGGTGACGAGCCCGTAGACCAGCCCCGTCCACTGGTTGATGCCGACCGCGCCGTAGCGGAGCGTGTCGACGGCCTCGTAGAGGGCCTCGGCGACGCCGGGCTCGCGCTCGGTCTTCGGGTGGATGAGCAGCACGGCGCTCAGCGTGCCCCACAGCCGGTCGTTGCAGAACGCCGTCGCCGCCTTGAGGAAGGCCACCGCGTCGGCGGCCTCCAGGCTGGTCTCGCTCAGGATCGGGCAGAAGGGCTCGGTGATGAAGAGGTCTTCGTCGCGGTTGGCGCTGTCGAGCCCGAACATCAGCGTCCAGGGGAGCTCGCCCTCCTTCGCGTCGCCGAGCTTCACCGCCTCGGGGCGGTCGCCCGCGAGGGCCGCGTAGCGCTCGAAGGCGCCCGGGTAGTAGGCCTTGCGCGGCTTCTGCGTGGCGAGCTCGGACTTGATGAGCCCGAGGAGCTTCTCGCGCCCGGACCACCCCTTCGCGGTGATCATCATCTTGCCCGCGTTGCAGTTGCAGGACGCGTTGTTGACCATCATGGTCGCGATGTTCTGCGCGATGAAGGCCAGCTCGGAGTCGGAGTACGGCCCCGGGGTGATCATCACCGGCGTCACGCAGCCCAGCTCGGAGGTGATGGCCTTCTTCAGCACCGGGTCGTCTTCCCGCATCCGGCGCTCGCGCTCGGGGCCGGCGGGGCCCCACACGATGAGGTCGTGCGTGCGGTCGCTGCCCGTGATGTGCACGTCGTCGACCTCCGGGTGGTTGACCAGGTAGGTGCCCACCTCGGTGCCGCCCTTCACGAACTGGAGGTATCCCTTCTCGACCAGCGGCGCGAAGGCCTTGTCGAGAAACTCCTCCAGGTATTCGTTGACCGGATTGAGCTTCACCAGACACACGTTGCCGTCGACGAACATCTTGTAGAGCGCGTCCATCGGCGGAATCGACGCCACGTTGCCGGCGCCGAGCACCAGCGACACGCCCCCCTTGGGCTCGGACTGCTTGTAGAAGGCCCCCTGCGCCTTGCGCACCTCGGCCGGGGTCATGCCGGCCTTCATGCGCACCGTGGCCGTGAAGCCGCCGTACAGCAGGTTGTCGATGAGGGTGTTGGGAAACACCTCGACCACCGCGCGCCCGTGCTCGTCGAGGCGGATCTTCGCGTCGTCGGGGCCGGGGTTGCCCGTCGTGGCGAGGCGCTCGAGGTTCTCCGCCAGCAGCCGGGTGTTGCGCATCGTGGCCATCGGCCCGGCGAGCCACTCCTCGGACGACTGCGGGAGCTTCGGGTCGAGGGCCTTGGCCGCGAAGGCCGCCTCCACCCAGGGCCGCGCCTGCGCCCGGATGCACGGCAGGCACGCCCGCAGCAGCGCGGCGCGGGCGCTCACCGAGAGCCGCGCGAACTCCAGCGCCTTCGCGCGGAGCCCGGTGAGCAGCTCGTCGAGGTGGGCGGTGGGGGTGTCGGCCGTGCTGTGGGCCGACGCGCTCATTTCCATCGAGACGGAAGGGGTGGATGTGGCCATGGCGGGCGAACGCTATCACGTCCCCCGGGGCGCGGTGGGCCCGCGGCCCGCGGGCTCAGGTGGGGTTGTTGCCCGCCACGACGGGCTTTCCCGCGGCGCTCCACCCGACGATGCCCGCGGGGAGGATGAACACGTTGGTGTATCCCAGCCCGATCGCCTGGCGGGCCGCGGTGTGGCAGGCCGTGCACTGCTCGTTGTGGCAATAGAACACCACGCGCGCCGCGCGGTCGGCGGGTAGAACCTCCGCGGTCACCTGGTCGTGCCCCACCCAGCGGGCGCCGGGGATGTGGCCGCGGGCGTATCGCTCCTGCCCGTTGTTGTCGATGACCGCCACCTCGTTGCGCGCGAGGTAGCCCGCGAGCTCCTCGACGGTCACGGCGCGCAGCTCGGCCTCGGTGCTGGCGGTCGCGGTGGTGGCCGCCGTCGCGGGCGCGGCGGAGCGGGCGCAGCCGAGGCCCAGCGACATCGCCAGGCAGACACCAGTCACGATCGATGTGGGTTTCATGGAAGTGGACGCTCTCCTCGGGTTGCGGGACATCTCGCGCCCGCCGCACACCGTTACTTCGATGCCACGACGGGGCGCGCGGGCGCAATCGGCGGCGCGGCGGGCGGCGGTTGTGGCCCGCGGGAGGGGCTTGTCAACGGAGGCGGAACTCTGGCACCCCTGCGCGCTCCATGAGCGAACCACTGTCCCCCGAGGCCTACCGCGCCGCGAGCCCGACCGACGAGAGCGACCCCGAGCTGCGGTGGCTGCGCGAGGTGTACCAGGGCGACGACGCCCGGCAGCTCACGGTGCGCGCGGTGGTGGCGGGCATGCTGCTCGGCGGCGTGATGTCCCTCTCCAACCTCTACATCGCGCTCAAGACCGGGTGGAGCTTCGGGGTGACCATCACCGCGGGCATCCTCGCGTACGTCATCTTCAACCTGCTCAAGCGGGTGGGGCTGGCGCGCGAGGAGTTCGGGATGCTGGAGAACAACGCCATGCAGTCCGTCGCCTCGGCGGCGGGCTACATGACCGGCGGCGGCACCGTGGCGGCCATCCCCGCGCTCATGCTCGCGACGCACACCGTCATCTCGGGCTGGACCATCTTCTTCTGGATCACCCCCATCGCGATGCTCGGGGTCTTCATGGCCATCCCCATGAAGCGCCAGATGATCAACCAGGAGGGGCTGAAGTTTCCTTCGGGCATCGCCGCGGCGGAGACCCTCCGGGGATTGCACCCCGAGGAGGCCGCGAAGATGGACGCGCGCCGCAGCGACAAGCCCGGCGCCGCGGTGGACGCCGAGGGCGCCAAGCAGGCGGGCCGGGCCCTCATCTGGTCGGCCGGGGTGGGCGCGCTGGTGCTCTGGATGCGCGAGGCCAAGGCCCGCTGGATTCCCTTCAACCTCCCCGAGCACATCGAGCTGCCCTTCTCCATCCGCGGCGTGTCCGCGATGAAGTGGTCGGTCTTCTTCGACACCTCCCTGCTGCTCATCGCCGCGGGCGCCATCATGGGCTGGCGCTCGGCCTGGAGCATGCTGCTCGGCGCGCTCATCAACTACTTCGCGCTGGCGCCGCACGGCTTCGACATCCACGAGATCGCCCAGGTGCGCATCCGCAACATCTCGCAGTGGACGGTGTGGTTCGGCTCGCCGCTGCTGCTCACCTCGGGCCTGCTCTCCTTCGCGTTCTCGTGGCGGCAGATCGCCCGCGCCTTCTCCGGCCTCTCCGGGCTCTTCTCCAAGGTGAAGCCCGTCAACGAGGACCCGCTCGCCGCCGTCGAGGTGCCCATCCAGTGGTTCGTCTACGGCATCGGGGGCCTCACGCCGGTGGTGATGTTCTTCGCCTGGAAGCTCTTCGGCATCGCGTGGTGGATGAGCCTGCTCTGCGTGGTGATGAGCTTCTTCATCGCCATCGTGGCGTGCCGCGCCACCGGCGAGACCGACACCACCCCCACCGGCGCCCTCGGCAAGATCACCCAGCTGGTCTTCGGCGTCGTCGCCCCGGGGAGCATCACCACCAACCTCATGTGCGCCTCGATGAGCGGCGGCGTGGCCATCCACTCCGCCGACATGCTCACCGACCTCAAGTCCGGTCACCTGCTCGGCGCGAAGCCCCGCCAGCAGTTCATCGCGCAGTTCTTCGGCGTGCTCGCCGGGAGCCTCTTCGTGGTGCCGGCCTTCCGCCTGCTCGTGCCCGACCACACGGTCATCGGCACCCCCGCCATCCCGGCGCCCGCCGCGCTCGCCTGGGAGGCCGTCTCCCGCGCCCTCTCGCAGGGCGTCTCGCACCTGCCGCCCGGCGCCCGGGTGCTCATCGCCGTGGGCGCCGCGCTCGGCGTCGTGATGGTGCTCATCGAGAAGGCCCTGCCGCCCCGCTACCGGCGCTTCTTCCCGTCCCCGGTGGGCTTCGGCCTGGCCTTCACCATGCCCTTCTCCAACACGCTGTCGATGTTCGTCGGCGCGCTCATCGCCCTGGCCTTCGAGTACGCCCGCCCCAAGGTGGCCGAGCGCTACCTCGTGCCGGTGAGCTCGGGCATCATCGCCGGCGAGAGCCTCATCGGCATCCTCATCAAGGTGCTCGTCCGCTTCGGCCTGCTCGCGGGCTGAGCCCGACTCCCCCTACAGCTCCGTCGCGCCCATCTTCAGGATGGTCTTGAACTCCGCCGCCGTGACGTGCGTGACGGACAGCCGGTTGCGCTTGAGCATCTCGATGTTGGCGAGCCCCTTGCGCGCGCGGATGTCATCGAGCGTCACGGGCTTCGCCAGCGCCACCACGGGCTCGACGTCGACGCAGCTCCAGTCGTCCTCCGTCGTCGGGTCCTGGTAGGCGGCGCGCGAGACGCGGGCGACGCCCACCACGGCCTTGCCCTCGTTGGAGTGATAGAAGAGGCAGAGGTCGCCGACGGCCATCGCGCGGAGGTTGTTGCGCGCCTCGTAGTTGCGCACCCCGTCCCAGCGGGTGCCGCCGTCCTTCACCAGCTGCTCGAAGGAGTACTTGAAGGGCTCGCTCTTGGTGAGCCAGTGCTGCGTGCGCGCCATAGGGCGCGAGGCTCTATCGCGACCCCCGCGGGCGCCGCCAGTCATTGGCAACAAAGAAGAAGGGCCCTGAAGCACTGCTTCAAGGCCCTATTCCCACTGGTGCGCGGTGCAAGATTCGAACCTGCGACCTTCGGCTTCGGAGACCAACGCTCTATCCAGCTGAGCTAACCGCGCTTTGGGACCGACCTTCTACCTCAGGGCCCCGACGCCGCGCAAGCCTCTCGTGGGTCACCGATGTGATTCCCCCCGCTGGTGCGCGCGTGGTACCAGCGTTTTTGTATGAGCCAACGCATCGCCGTCCTCCCCGGCGACGGCATCGGGACCGAGGTCACCCGTGAAGCCGTCGCCCTGCTCGAACTCATCGCCTCGCGGCGCTCGCTCGACCTGGACTTCTGGCACCTCGACCTCGGCGCCGACCGCTTCCTGCGCGACGGCACCACCCTGCCGCCGGCGGTCTTCGAGGAGATCCGCGACACCTGCGACGCGATCCTGCTGGGCGCCCTCGGCGACCCGCGGGTGCCCTCCAACGACCACGCGCGGGACATCCTCTTCGGCTTCCGCTTCGGGCTCGACCTCTACGCCAACGTGCGCCCGGTGCGCTGCCTCGACGACCGCCTCTCGCCGCTGAAGCACCACGGCGCGGCCGACATCGACCTCGTGGTGTTTCGCGAGAACACCGAAGGCATCTACGTGAACGTCGGCGGCCAGGTGCGCCGCGGCACCCCCGACGAGATCGCCATCAACGAGGACGTCAACACCCGCAAGGGGGTCGAGCGCATCCTGCGCGCGGCCTTCGAGCACGCGAAGCTCCACGGCAACAAGCGCGTGCACATGGCGGACAAGTCCAACGCGATGAAGCACGCCCACGAGCTGTGGCTGCGGGCCTTCCGCGAGGTGGCGCGGGAGTACCCCGAGATCGAGCCCGTGCACGTCTACGTCGACGCGCTCTGCCTCTACATGGTGCAGGACCCGTCGAACATCGAGGTGGTGGTGACCAACAACCTCTTCGGCGACATCGTCACCGACCTCGGCGCCGCGCTCCAAGGGGGCCTCGGCATGGCGGGCAGCGCCAACCTGCACCCGGGCCGGCGCTGCGCGATGTTCGAGCCCGTGCACGGCAGCGCGCCGCCGCTCGCGGGGAAGGACCTCGCGAACCCCTTCGCGGCCGCGCTCACCGTCGGGATGATGCTCTCCCACCTCGGGCACCAGGGCCTGGAGACGCTCATCGAGCACAGCGTGCGCGACTGCATCGTGGCCCTGGAGTGCACCCGCGACGTCGGCGGGGCCCTCGGCACCCGCGCCGCCGCCGCCGCGCTACGCGCCCGGGTTGAATCCCGCCTCGGCTGACTCCGCCCGGGCCTCGATGCGGGCCCTCGCGCCGGCCATCGCCGCGAGCACCCGCCGCCGCGCCGGGGCGCCCGGCAGGTCGCGCCGCTCGATGGCCACCTCGGGGTCGAGCGCGCGGTAGATGTCCTCCTCGAAGAGCGCGTGCGCCTCGCGGTACGTCTCCAGCGAGAGCTGCCCGAGCTCCTTCGACTCGGAGAGGGCGCGCGCCACCAGGCGGCCCGCCACCTCGTGGGCGTGGCGGAAGGGAACGCCCTTCGCGGCGAGGTAGTCGGCCACCTCGGTCGCCACGGTGAAGCCCGCGCCGAGGGCGGCGCGCATGCGGTCGCGCTTGAAGCTCATGGCCCCGACGGCGTCGGCGAGCACCTCGGCCGCATCGCGCACGGTGTCCACCGCGTCGAAGACGGGCACCTTGTCCTCCTGGAGGTCGCGGTTGTACCCGAGCGGCAGGCCCTTGAGGATCACCAGCAGCGACACGAGGTCGCCAATGACCCGGCCGGACTTGCCCCGCACCACCTCGGCGACGTCGGGGTTCTTCTTCTGCGGCATCATCGACGAGCCCGTGGTGTGGGCGTCGGCCATCTCCACGAAGCCGAACTCCTGCGTCGACCAGAGCACCAGCTCCTCGGAGAGGCGGGACATGTGCACCGCCGCGATGGCCAGCGCCGCGAGCAGCTCCAGGAGGAAGTCCCGGTCGGCGGTCGCGTCGAGGCTGTTGCGCGAGGGGCCGTCGAAGCCCAGCGCCCGCGCGGTCATCTCGCGGTTGAGGGGGAAGGTCGTTCCGCACACCGCGCCGCTGCCGAGGGGCGACTCGTTCATGCGCACGGCGGCGTCGTCGAGGCGCCCGCGGTCGCGCCCGAGCATCTCGACGTAGGCCATCAGGTGGTGCGACAGCCGGTTGGGCTGCGCCCGCTGCATGTGCGTGTACGCCGGGACCAGCGTGTCGATCTCCTGCTCGGCGCGGCCCACGAGGGCGAGCGCGAGGCGGTCGAGCGAGCGGCCCACGTCGGCGCATGCGCGGCGCGCGAAGAGCCGCAGGTCGGTGGCCACCTGGTCGTTGCGCGAGCGGCCCGTGTGGAGGCGCGCGCCCACGTCGCCCTCGCGCGCCGTGAGGGCGGCCTCGACGTTCATGTGCACGTCCTCGCGGGCGGCGTCCCAGGGGAAGGTTCCTGCGCGCACCTCGTCGCGGATGCCCCCGAGGCCGCGCTGCACCTGCCCGAGCTCCTCCGCGGTGAGCACCCCGATGGAGGCCAGCATCTCGGCGTGCGCGAGCGAGCCCGCGATGTCCTCCTCCGCGAGCCTCGCGTCCACGTCCACGCTCGCCAGGAAGCGCGCCGCCCCGGCGTCGAGCTCCTGCGAAAACCGTCCGCCCCATGCCGTCTTCGTCGCCATCGTTCCAGTCTCCTTGCGTCGTTGCGGGCGCACCGTACCCAATGCCCCGGTGGCGGACAAAGCCCGATGTGGGGCGCCGTAGGGGTGCAATCCTGCCCTGCATCGGGCACGCTCCCGGGCCGTCATGCACGTCCTCGTCGTCAACTGTGGCAGCTCCAGCATCAAGCTCGACGTCCTCGACCCCCACACCGGCGAGCGCGCCGCGACCGCCCGGGTCGAGCGCCTCCACGGCCCCGGGTGCGCCCTGGTGATGGGGGACACCGTCGTGCCCATCCCCGGCGCCGATCACGCGGGCGCCCTCGCGGTCGCCCTCCCGCGCCTGCTGGAAGGTCGCCCCGTCGACGCCGTCGGCCACCGGGTGGTGCACGGCGGCGCGCGCTTCGACGCCCCGACCCTGGTCGACGACGCCGTCCTTGAGGCCATCGCCGCGCTCTCGCCGCTCGCGCCGCTGCACAACCCGGCCAACCTCGCGGGCATCATCGCCGCCCGGGCGCTGCTCCCGAAGCTCCCCCACGTCGCGGTCTTCGACACGGCCTTCCACGCCACCATGCCGCGGCGCGCGCGCTCGTACGCCCTGCCGAAGGCCCTGGTGGAGAAGTACGGCCTGCGGCGCTACGGCTTCCACGGGCCGAGCCACGCGTGGGTGGCGCAGCAGGCGGGGCAGTACCTCAAGGAAGACCTCCGCGGGCTGCGGCTCATCACCTGCCACCTCGGCAACGGCGCGAGCGTCACGGCCGTCGAGGGCGGGCGCTCGGTAGAGACCAGCATGGGCATGACCCCGCTGGAGGGCCTGGTCATGGGCACCCGCGCGGGCGACATCGACCCCGGGGTGCTGCTGGAGATCGGCCGCCGCGAGGGCCTCGACGTCGAGGGCCTCGACCGGCTGCTCAACCACCAGTCGGGCCTGCTCGGGCTCTCGGGCGTGGGCAACGACCTGCGGGACATCGAGGCCCGCGCCGCGGCGGGCGACGAGGACTGCCGGCTGGCCATCCAGGTGTTCGCGCACCGGGTGCGGAAATACATCGGCGCGTATGCCGCCGTGATGGGCGGCGTCGACGCCATCGTCTTCACGGCGGGCATCGGGGAGAACAGCGCCCTCATGCGCCACCGCATCGCCCAGCGCCTCGACTTCCTCGGCGCGCGCTTCGACGAGGACCGCAACCGCGACGTCCGCGTGAGCGCCGCGCACCCCGTGGCGGAGTTCTCCGAGCCCGGGTCGCGGGTGCGCCTGCTCGTGGTGGCCACCGACGAGGCGCGCGCCATCGCCCACGACGCCGCGCTGCTCAGCGCCGGGGCGCAGTCCGTCGAGGCCGCGAGCCGCATCCCCATCGCCATCTCCGCGCGGCACATCCACCTCACGCGCGCGGCCGTGGACGCGCTCTTCGGCCCCGGCCACGCGCTCACGCCGTACAAGCCGCTCAGCCAGCCGGGGCAGTTCGCGTGCGAGGAGAAGCTCACCGTGGTGGGACCGAAGGGGCGCATTGCCAACGTGCGCGTGCTCGGCCCCGAGCGCCCGGAGTGCCAGGTGGAGGTGTCGCGCACCGACGAGTTCTCCCTCGGCGTCGACGCGCCGGTGCGCGACTCCGGGGACGTGACCAACACCCCGGGCGTCACGCTCGAAGGCCCGGCGGGGAGCCTCACCCTCACGAAGGGGCTCATCTGCGCGCGACGGCACATCCATATGCACCCCGACGACGCCGCCCGCTTCGGCGTGAAGGACCGCGACGTCGTCGAGGTGGCCGTCGACACCGACGGGCGTGACCTGACCTTCGGCGACGTGCTCATCCGGGTGAGCCCGAAGTTTCGCCTGGAGATGCACCTCGACACCGACGAGGCCAACGCCGCGCAGCTCAACGGCGGCGACGGGGGCGTGCTCGACAGCACCGGGGGCAGCGTGCGGCTGCGGCGGCGGAGCGTCGGGTTCGATGCCGAGTGACGCCGCCGGGGGGGGGACCGCAGACGAGGCCCTGGCGCGCGAGGCGAAGCGGCTCTTCCGGCGGTACACGGTGGAGATCGTCGAGGGGCTGGACATGTGCCCGTGGGCCGAGGCTGCGCGCCGGCGCTCGCAGGTGAGCGAGTCGGTCGAGCTCGGGCGGGCGCCCGACGTCGCGGCGGGGGCGGCGTGGGCCCGCCGGCTCGGGGAGGACCGCTCGGTCGAGATCGGGTTCCTCATCTGGCCGAGGGTGAGGGTGTCGCGCGCGGAATTCGTGGCGTACGTGGAGGCCGTGCGCGAGGCCTACGGGCGCGAGCCGGGGCGGGGCGGGGTGCTCATGGCGATGGTGGGCTTCCACCCCGAGCCCGAGCCCGACACCACCAGCGCCCTCTCGCTCATCAATTTCATCCGGCGGTGCCCCGACCCCACCATCCAGGCCATCCGCCTGAGCACCCTCGAAGAACTCCGCCAGCGCGACGGCACCAGCAAGCGCTTCATGCCCATGAGCGCCGCGCTCGCGCTGCCCCTCGACGTGCCCGCGCGGCGGCCGCTGCACGAGGTGGTCTCCGACGCCAACCAGCAGACCGTCGAGCGCCTCGGGGTGCCGCACGTCGAGGCCATCGTCGCCGACATCCACCGCGACCGCGACCGCTCGTACCGCGCCCTCGGCGAGGTGCCCTGAGGCCGTCCGGTGCATCGCCTCTTGGCTTGTGGGCGCGAGAAGCGCCGTGATAGCGTCCGCGCCGCATTCAAGGGAGCGAAAATCGGATGAAGCACGGATGGACGGCGCTCGTGGGTCTGTGTCTCGGCGCGATGGCCGCGGCGACCATCGGTTGTGAGGGTGATAGCAAGCTCACGGTGGTAACCGAGGAGGGCGCGACGGCCCCCCACGTCAACCTCCCGACGGTGCCCACGCTCCCGGCGCCGCCGCCGATCAACCACACCGACGGGTCGTTCACCGTCTACGGCATACGGCACCAGGCGACGCGCGACCCCAACCTCTGGAACAAGCAGCAGCGCGTCCACGGCTTCGTCGTGAGCGTGTACACCGCGCGCAACCCCCGGGGCCTGCCCTGCACCGAGGCCGACCGCTGCGTCGAAGAGCGCCCGCACATCTACATCTCCGACGCCCGCGCCGAGCGCGACCCGGCCAAGATGATGATGGTCACCGGGTACGCCACCTTCCAGCACGAGATCGAGGCCGCCCGCGCGGCCGCCCGCGCTGGCCGCCAGCCCACCGCGGCGCAGCAGGCGCAGATCGCCGCCGGCCTTGTGAAGCCCGTCCCCACGGACTTCGACGAGGGCGCCGAGGTCGTCGTGACGGGCAACTTCACCCGCCGCGCCGCCAACGGCCAGGCCGACTCCAACGGCCTGCTCGAGTACACCTCGCACACCACCACCGCGCCCGCCCCGCCCGCCGCCAACGCTCCCCGGCGCTGACGGCCCCGGCCCCGCGACTCCCCCTACGGTTCAGTCCGCGTTCATCGCCTTGGCGACCTCGCGGCCGAGGGCGTGGTCTTCCATCATCGCGCGCGACCAGCGCTGCATCACCGCGCCGAAGTCCCCCAGCGCGATGCCCAGCGCGGCGAGCGTCTCCTTGCGCTTCTCCTGATCGGCGCGCAGCCCCCGCACCATCCGCACGTACTCCGACACCCGCGCCACGGCCTGCCCCGGGAACACCTCGCGGTCGCGCAGCGCCCCGTCGGGCGCCGAGTCGCGCGGGGCGGGGTCGTGCAGCGTCGCCGCGGGCTGCCACCCCTCGGAGGCCGCGTGCGACAGCACCAGGCACTGCAGCCGCACGTCGCCGAGCGTCCCGTGGTGGTGCGTGACCCGCCACGTCCCCGGCCGCACCCGCAGCAGCCAGGCCACCGCGCCGCCCGCCTGCGCCTCCAGCCCCGTCGGCAGCGCCACCGCCGCGCGCTCGCCCTGAAGACACGCGGCCATCCAGGCCTCCTCGCCGTGCGCCGCCACCGCCTCCGCCACGCAGCGACCCGAGGCGCGCGCCCAGGCCAGCACGAGCCAGCCGCTCGCGACGTCCACCACCTCCGTCACCGCCTCCGTGGGGCGCTCCCACCGCCCGGCGAGCCCGCCCGCGAAGGTCTGCCCGCTGGGCATCCCCGCCACCACCGCGACGCCGTCGGGCTCGCCCATCGCGCTCGTCACCACCGCGCACTGCAGCGCCGCGTCGCCCGGCCGCCACGCCGCGCCGCGCAGCCCCTCCGGGAGCGCCAGCGCCGCGGTGAGGGACACCCGCCGCGCGAGCGCCAGGGCCTCCGTCGATCGGTCGACGCTCAGCCACGCGACCTCCTCGCCGCCGCGGGCGAAGGCCTCGCTCCAGGCCTCGTCGGGGGACAGCAGCGCGGGGTCGGTCGTCCGCGCGTCGCGCGCCGTGAGCTCCGGCGCCACGGCCAGCAGGTGCCGGCGGCAGCGCTGGTAGGCCTCGCGCGCC
The DNA here is from genome assembly GCA_030652255.1 of Myxococcales bacterium. Taxonomy (GTDB): domain Bacteria; phylum Myxococcota_A; class Polyangia; order Polyangiales; genus SCUS01. Next base: position 66,021 of record JAUSAZ010000209.1, read on the forward strand.
GCGTCCTCGCCCCGGACGATGGACTCCGGCTCGGGCCACGGCTCGACGCCCAGGTCGGCCGCCGCGCGGTGCCGGAGCTCCCACGGCTCGCCGGGCTCGGCGCCGCGCCACCAGGGGAGCATCCGCGCGTCGAGCGCGATCACCGGGACGCCCTGGTCGTGCCGCACGCCCACGCGGTCGTGCGAGGGGGTCATCACCCCCGCCCGCAGGGGGCCCACCCGGGCCGGCGCCGCGACCAGCACCGCCCGGAGCGTCGCGGGCGCGGCGTGCGGGCGCGCCGTGGAGGGCCCCGCCGCGAGGGCCCGCGCCAGCACCGAGGCCTCGATGCGCAGGATCGTCGGGCCCGCGGCCGGCGTCGCCGCGGACTCCGCCAGCGCGAGGTGCTCGAGGTCGAGCACGTCGAGGCCGTCGGGCGACAGCCGTCCCCGGAGCGCGGGCAGCACGTGGCGGCCCACCGCGAAGACCGCCGCGGGGGCGCGCGCCGCGTCGAGCGTGCCCTGGAGCAGCATGCCGTGCACGGTGTCGGCGAGCAGCCGGCCCGCGTCGCGTCGCCACGCCGCGTGGCGCGCCGTGAAGTCGCCCCCGTCGAGCAGCACCGCCCGCACGACCGCCACGGCGTCGGCGACCCGCAGGCCCACCCGCGCCGTGACACGCAGGTGCCCCGCGCGCCCCGCGCCGAGCCCGTTGACCGCCCCGACGGGCGCGTCGACCTCGAGCGCCCACGGGCCCCCGGAGGTCACGAAGAATACCTGGATGTGTAAGGTCCCGTCGGCGTTTGCCCACGCGGCGACGGCGGGCCACTGCGCCGGGTCGAGGGTGTAGCGCCCGGGGCCCACCACGCCGATGGGCGACCCCTCGGCGACGAACACCGCCTGCTCGTGCCCCTGCACCACCAGCGTCGCGCCCGCGGCCGGGGCCTCGGGCCAGCGGTGCACCCACTCCAGCGCGGCGTCGCCCCGCCGCACGATCTCCCGCTCGCTCATCGCCCCGCAGGCTACGCCCAATTGCGCCGCCCCGGGGGGGGGAGTGCCCTCAGCCCCGCTGCCCGTGGCGCCCCGCGCCCGCCGCGAAGCGCGCCGCCCCGGCGGCCCCGTCGGCCAGCAGCGCCTCGGCCCCGTCGGTGAACTCCGCGGCCAGCGCCTCCGCCGCGGGCAGCTCGAAGGCCCGGTACACCCCGCGGCGGTCGGCCATCGCGCAGGCCCACGGGTGCGCCGCGATCTCCTGCGCCAGCGCCTCGGCCGCCGCCCGCGCGCCGCCCCGCGGGACCACCCGGGTGACGAGGCCCATCGCGAGCGCCTCGTCGGCGTGGACGGCGCGGCCCGTGAGCACGAGGTCGAGCGCCCGCCCGAGGCCCACGACCAGCGGCAGGCGCGCCGTGCCGCCGTCGATGAGCGGCACGCCCCAGCGGCGGCAGAACACCCCCAGCACGGCGTCGTCTTCCATCACCCGCAGGTCGCACCAGAGCGCGAGCTCGAGGCCCCCCGCGACGGCGTGGCCCGCGATGGCGGCGATGACGGGCTTGGGGAGGGCCATCCGTGACGGGCCCATCGGGCCGTCGCCGGCGGGGTCGAGGCGGTTGGCCTCACCCGTGGCGATGGCCTTGAGGTCGGCGCCCGCGCAGAAGGTGCCGCCCTCGCCGCAGAGCACGGCGACGCGCGCGGCGTCGTCCGCCGCGAAGGCCCGGAAGGCGTCCGCGAGGGCGTCGGCCGTGGCGCGGTCGACGGCGTTCTTCACCGCGGGCCGGTCGATGATCACCGTCGTCACGACCCCGCTACGCTCCACCCGCACCGTCATCGCGCCTCCGCTCCCTTCGTCCCGTCGCCGCGCCGCTTGACCCGGGGTGCGCGCCCCGACGATCGTGTTCGACCATGGACAACTACACCTGGACCGTCGAGCAGCTCGACGCCTATCGCAAGGCCGCCGACCCGCTGGCCGACGCCGTCGTGTCGGAGACCTACCAGCGCGGGAGCATCACCGCGGTCAACGACCTGCTCAACCGCATGGTGCGCGACGACATCCCGCCCCCGGAGGCGCTCCCGCCCGCGGCCCGCGCCTACTTCGCCGAGACCACCGGGCTCCCCGCGTGGACCGACCCGGACGCCATCAAGAAGGGCGAGGAGGTCTTCCTCCGCTACGGCATCCTCTCGCTGGCGTCGCTGCTCTGCGCGTCGCTGCCCGAGTGCTACGCGATGCGCAACGGGGTGCAGGTGCTCGCGATCACCCAGCAGCTCGGCGTGCACACCGAGCGGCGCATCTACCAGACCGCGCAGATGGTCATCAACGTGATGGCCTACGGGGGCCTGCTGCCCGGCGGCCGCGGGGTGCGCTCGGCGCAGAAGGTGCGGCTGATGCACGCCTCGATGCGCTACCTGCTGGAGGTCGACCCCGACGGCGTGCTCGAGCGCGACCCCGACCCTCGGAGCCTCGGCGCGCTCATGACCCGGCAGGTGTGGAACCCCGCGTGGGGCCGACCCATCAACCAGGCCGACATGGCCTTCACGCTGCAGACCTTCTCGACGGTGATCCTCCGGTCGTGGGAGGCCCTCGGGGTGGTGCTCGACCCCGACGAGCGCGCGGCCTACTACCACTGCTGGCGCGTCGTCGGGCACGTGCTCGGCGTCGACGCGGCCCTCAACCCGCCCACCCTCGACGGCGGCCTCGCGGTGTACCGGGCGGTGCGCGCGCACCAGGAGGGCCACAGCCCCGAAGGGGTCGCGATGACGAAGGCGCTCGCGGACACGGTCGCGCAGACCCTCCGGGTCCCGTGGGTGTCCGACGACGCCGTCACCCTGCTCATGCGCCACCTCCTCGACGACGACACCGCCGCGCTGGTGGGCGTGCCCGCGACCAGCACCGTCGGCGTCGTCGCGATGAAGGGGCTCACCTCCGCCGTGTGGGCGAGCTCGCGCATGCGGGAGGGCTTCGGCGACCAGATCCCGCTGGTGCACCGCATCAACGCGTGCATCGGGGAGAGGTTCCTGGAGCGCATCGCGCGGCTCGACCGTGGGGGCGCGGGGCGGCTCTTCCACCTCCCGGAGTCGCTGCGCGCGGCGTGGACGGGCTGACGCCGCGCGGCTTGTGGGCGCGCGAACCCGCGTGCGAGTATCCGCCACCCTTCGCGCGCGGCGGCGGCTCCAGAGCCACCGCAGGGGCGCCCGTCGGGGGAAGGAAACGCACGGATGAAGATCACGTTGGGACTGTCCGGGTCGGGCGCTGAGGTCGACCTGTTCGCGGTGCTCGTGGCGGAGGAAGACCTCGCCGGCGACACCCTGCTGAACGACCTCGACGAGGCGCTCGGCGGCACGCTGCGCACCGCCATCAAGGACGACGAGTTCACCGCCAAGCGCGACGCCACGCTGTCGGTGATGACGTACGGGAAGATCCCCGCGCGCAAGGTGCTGCTCATCGGCCTCGGGCCCGCGGCGAAGGTCACCGCCATCGAGCTCCGCGCGGCGTCGGCGAAGGCGGCCAAGGTGGCCAACGCCGACAAGGCCACGAAGCTGCACCTCGGGCTGCGCGGCAAGGGCGACGGCCCTGAGCTGCGCGCGGCGGCGGAGGGCGTCTCCCTCGGGTCGTACCGCTTCACGAAGTACCTCACCGGCGACCGCCGCCCGAAGAAGGAGCTGGAGTCCGTCGGCCTCGGGCTGCGCGGCGCGAAGTCCGTGAAGGCCACCGCCGAGCAGAAGCGCGCCATCGCCGACGGCGAGGCCGTGGGCGGGGCGATCAACCTCGCGCGCGACCTCGTCAACGAGCCGCCCAACGAGCTCACCCCCGCGGCGCTCGCCGACGTGGCCCACGAGGTCGGCAAGGCCCACGGCCTGAAGGTCTCCATCTGGGACCGCGCGAAGATCCGCGCCGAGGGCATGAAGCTCCTCGAGGCCGTCGGCCGCGGGTCGCGCAACGAGCCGCGCTTCATCCACATCACCTACAAGCCCGAGAAGGCCCGCAAGGGTCGGCCCCGCATCGCCCTCGTGGGCAAGGGGCTCACCTTCGACTCCGGCGGTCTCTGCATCAAGCCCGCGCCCGGCATGGGGGACATGAAGTCCGACATGGGCGGCGCCGCGCTCGCCATCGGCGCCATGGCCGCCATCGGCGCGCTCAAGCCCGACGTCGAGGTGCACGCCCTCATCGCCGCCGCCGAGAACATGCCCGACGGCGACGCGTACCGCCCCGGCGACGTCTTCGGCTCGCTCGACGGCAAGACCGTCGAGATCATCAACACCGACGCCGAAGGGCGCCTCGTGCTGGCCGACGCGCTCGCCTACGCGCGCAAGCTCGAGCCCGACCTCATCGTCGACCACGCGACCCTCACCGGCGCGTGCCTCGTGGCGCTGGGCACCGCGACGGCGGGCTTCTTCTGCAACGACGAGGAGGTCTCCAAGCGCTACCTCGACGGGGCGAAGACCGCCGGCGAGGCCATGTGGCGCATGCCCCTCATCGAGGAGCTCCGCGACGGCCTGAAGAGCGACGTCGCCGACCTCAAGCACACCGGCGACCGCTATGGCGGCTCCATCATCGGCGCCCTCTTCCTGCGGGAGTTCATCGGCGACCGGAAGTGGATCCACCTCGACATCGCGGGCCCTGCGTACCTCGACCGGGTCACCCCCCTCGGCCCCAAGGGCGGCACCGGCTACGGCATCCTCGCCTTCCTCCAGTACCTCGACTCCCTCTGACCGTCAGCCCGCCCGCTCGGCCCCCACGGCCTCCCCCCGCAGCGCCGCGAGCACCGCATCCACGGTGCCCCGCAGCCCCAGCGCCGAGGTGTCCACCGTCGCCCGCGCCTGCGCGTAGAGCGGCGACCGCGCCCGCAGCAGCGCCTGCAGCTCCGAGCGCGCGTTGGCCCGGTGCGCCATCGGCCGCGCGTCCCCTTGAGCCACCACGCGGTCCCAGTGGTCGTCGGCGGTGGCGCGCAGCCACACCGTGAAGGCCCGCGCCCGCAGCAGTCCATAGGTCTCCTCGTCGGTCACGAGGCTACCGCCCGTCGCCAGCACCACCCCCGCGTGCTCGGCCAGCACCCGCCGCAGCACCTCTCGCTCCAGCCGCCGGTAGTAGGCCATCCCGTGGATCTCGAAGAGCGTCGCGAGGCGCATCCCCGCCGCCGCCTCGATGCTCGCGTCGAGCTCGACGAAGGGCACCTTCAGCCGCTTCGCCAGCCGCGGACCGATGGTGCTCTTGCCCGCCCCGCGCAGCCCCAGCAGGGCCACCGCGCCGACGCTCTCCCCGTCGCCGTCTCCCCGCGCCGCGCGCTCGCCCTCGGCCAGCGTGAGCAGCGCGCCCGCGGTGGTCTCCAGCGCCTCGGAGAGCGCGTCGAGGCGGGCGACGGAGATGTTCCCGGTGCCGGCCTCCAGCTGCGCCAGGAAGCGCTCGCTCACCCCCGAGCGCCCCGCGAGCGCGCGCACGGTCATCCCCCCGGCCTGCCGCCGCCCGCGAACCACCGCCCCGAGGGCCTCCAGCAGCGGTCGTCGCTCGCTCATCGCCCGCACTATAGTGCAGTCTTTCCCGGGCACCAAGCGGCACTATAGCCCTTGTCGACCCCGCGGGGGGTCAGCTAGCGTTCACGCATCGCCATGGCAGACCCCACGCACGACGAGGCCCCGATCCGCTTCGAGACGCACCCCTCGCGGTACCGTCACTGGAAGCTCGACTTCCCCGCGACCTACGGCGGCCGCGTGGCGCGCCTCGCGATGGACGTGCAGGAGGACGGCGGGCTGCGGCCCGGCTATCCGATGAAGCTCAACAGCTACGACCTCGGGGTCGACATCGAGCTCGCCGACGCCATCTCGCGGGTGCGCTTCGAGCACCCCGAGGTGCGCGCGCTCGTCGTCACCAGCGCGAAGGACCGCATCTTCTGCTCGGGCGCCAACATCTACATGCTCGGCAGCTCGACCCACACCTTCAAGGTGAACTTCTGCAAGTACACCAACGAGACGCGGCTCTACCTGGAAGAGCTCTCCGCGCTGTCGGGCGTCCCGGTGCTCTGCGCGGTCAACGGCACCGCGTCCGGCGGCGGGTACGAGCTCGCGCTGGCCTGTGACGAGATCCTGCTCCAGGACGACGGCAGCACGGCGGTGAGCCTCCCGGAGGCGCCGCTGCTGGCGGTGCTGCCGGGGACGGGCGGGCTCACGCGGGTCACCGACAAGCGCAAGGTGCGGCGCGACCTCGCGGACGTGTTCTCGACGCTGGCTGAGGGCGTGCGGGGCAAGCGGGCGGTGGACTGGCGCCTGGTCGACGAGTCGGCGTCGCGCTCGAAGTTCGAGGCGGCCCTCAAGGCGCGCGTCGAGGCGATGGTCGCGCGCTCGCCGCGCGGCGCGACGGGCGAGGGGCTCGCGCTGCCGCCGGTGACGGTGACGCGCACGGGGGACGTGAGCGCGTACAAGCACGTGCTGCTGCAGGTCGACCGCGGGCGCCGGGTGGCCGAGCTCACGATGCGGGGCCCCGAGGGCGATCCGCGCGCCGCGCTCACCGCCGAGCACTGGAGCGTGGCGGCGTGGCGAGAGCTCGACGACGCGCTGCTCGACCTGCGCTTCAACCACCCCACGGTGGGCCTGGTGGTGCTGCACACCGTCGGCGACATCGAGGCGGTGCGCGCCTTCGACCGTAGCCTGGTGGAGCGGGCGAGGTCCGAGTGGCTCGCGCGCGAGGTGCTGCTGCTGCAGAAGCGGGTGCTCAAGCGCCTCGACCTGACGGCGCGGAGCCTCTTCGCGCTCGTCGAGCCGGCGAGCTGCTTCGCGGGCTCGATGTTGGAGCTCGCGCTGGCCGCCGACCGGGTGTTCATGATCGACGCGGCGAGCACGCACGTGGCGCTCTCGGTGGTGAACTTCGGGGCCTACCCGATGAGCAACGGGCTCACGCGGCTGGAGTCGCGCTTCCTCTACGACCCGTCGGTGGTCACGCGGCTGAAGGACGAGGCGGGGCTCATGGACGCGGGCGACGCGCTCAAGGCCGGCCTGGTGACCTTCACGCCCGACGAGATGGACTGGGACGACGAGGTGCGCGTGGCCATCGAGGAGCGCACGAGCCTCTCGCCCGACGCCATGACGGGCATGGAGGCCAACCTGCGCTTCGCCGGCCCGGAGACCATGGAGACCAAGATCTTCGGGCGCCTCAGCGCCTGGCAGAACTGGATCTTCCAGCGCCCCAACGCCGTCGGCACGGCGGGCGCGCTCACGATGTACGGGCAGCCCGGCCGCCCGGTGTTCGATTACCGACGCACGTAAGATCTTCCCACGGAAGCAGGTCACCCGATGTCATCCGTCGTCAACGACACGCGCATCCCCAACAACGTCGACCTCTCGTCGGACAAGAAGCTCCAGCGCGCGCTGGAGGAGTGGCAGCCCAACTTCATCAAGTGGTGGGGGGCCATGGGTCCGGAGGGCTTCCAGCAGGACGAGGTGTTCCTGCGCACGGCCATCAGCGTCGACCACGAGGGCTGGGCCAACTTCGACTACGTGCGGATGCCCGAGTACCGCTGGGGGATCTTCCTGGCCGACCCGGTGGCCGACCGCACCATCGGCTTCGGCGACGAGATGGGCAAGCCCGTGTGGCAGCAGGTGCCCGGCGAGCACCGCAACACCCTGCGCCGGCTCATCGTGACCCAGGGCGACACCGAGCCCGCCTCGGTGGAGCAGCAGCGCCTGCTGGGCCAGACCTGCCCGAGCCTCTACGACCTGCGCAACCTCTTCCAGGTCAACGTCGAGGAGGGCCGGCACCTCTGGGCGATGGTGTACCTGCTGCACTCGCACTTCGGCCGCGACGGCCGCGAGGAGGCCGAGGCCCTGCTCGAGCGCCGCAGCGGCGACCCCGACAAGCCCCGGATTCTCGGCACCTTCAACGAGCCGTGCCCCGAGTGGCTGTCGTTCTTCATGTTCACGTACTTCACCGACCGCGACGGGAAGTACCAGCTGCTGGCCCTCGCCGAGAGCGCCTTCGACCCGCTCTCGCGCACCACGCGCTTCATGCTCACCGAGGAGGCCCACCACATGTTCGTGGGCGAGACGGGCATCCTGCGGGTGGTGCAGCGCTCGGCGGAGCTCGCGAAGCTCGACCCCAACGGGGACGTGCGCAAGCAGGGCGGCGTCGACCTGCCGACGATCCAGAAGTACCTCAACTACTGGTACAGCTCATCGGTCGACCTCTTCGGCGGCGAGGTGTCGTCCAACGCGGCGTCGTTCTTCGCGTCGGGCCTCAAGGGTCGCGCCAAGGAGGCGGGCCACGAGGACCACGTCGCCCTCAACGGCACCTACCGCATGGTGACCCCCGAGGGCGGCGCCCTCGTCGAGCGCGACGTGGCGCTGCGCTCGGCCATGAACGAGGTGCTCCGCGACGAGTACGTGGCCGACTGCCAGCGCGGCGTCGACAAGTGGAACCGCGCCATCGCCGAGGGGGGCGTGGACTTCGAGCTGAAGATCCCGAGCCGGCGCTTCAACCGCAACGTGGGGCTCTACGCGGGGATGCGCTTCAACCCGGCGGGCGAGCTCATCACCGAGGAGGCGTGGCAGGCGCAGTCGGGGCAGTGGCTCCCGACGGAGGCCGACCGCGCGTACGTGTTGTCGCTGATGACGAAGCCCGTCTACGAGCCCGGCAAGATGGCCCACTGGATCGCCCCCCCGAAGCAGGGGATCAAGGGCCGCCCGGTGGACTTCGAGTACGTGCGCCACGACGCACGATAGGCGGTAGGCTCGCGGCATGATCGTAGCGATCGTGCTCGCGCAGCTGTGCAGCACCACGGTGCCCGGCGGGGTGGTGGTGACGGAGGGGCGCGGCGGGTACGGCGCGGTGATCGCCGCGCGCGCGGGCGCCCTCGTGGTGGGCTGGCAGGAGACCGGGCCGCGGCCGTCGCCGAGCGAGGGCGGCCCGCCCGGGTGGCGGCCGCGGATGGCGTACGCGCGGGAGCTCGACCCGGCGACGCTCGCGCCGCGCGCGGCGGCCAACAACTTCAGCGGCGAGGGGGAGTTCTACGCGCACATGACGGGCCTCGCGGCGGCGACGGCGCCGGGCGGCGACGGGGCGGCCATCGCGTCGTGTCAGTGCTTCGGGGGGTCGGGCCGCATCGCGTGCGAGGTGCAGGCCTTCGGCGCGTTTCCCGCGGTGACGGCCGAGCGGCGGGCCGGCGGGTGCAGCGGCGGCATCGCCCTCGGCACCGCGGGCGCGGAGGCCGTCCTGGGCTTCACCGACTCGGCGACGCTGCACCTCGTGGGCAGCCGCAGCGGGCGCGCCCGCGCCACCGCCGACGCCGAGACGGCCGACCGGATGGCGCTCGCGCGGGCCGACGCCGACCGCGCGGTGCTCGTCTGGCGCTCGGGGGCGGGGGACTTCGGCGGCGGGTCCGACGCGGCCGACATCCGCGCCATGACCGTCGACGCCGACGCGCGCCCGAGCTCGCGGCCGGTGACCTTCACCGGGGCGCCCGGTCGCGTGGGAGCGCCCGCGGTGGCGTGGGTCGGGGGCGCCGCCCTGGTTGCCTACGCGCGGGCCGCGAGCGCGCGCTCGCCGTGGCAGCTCGCGCTGGCGACGTGGACCCCGGGTCGCCGCCACGCCGTGGCAGCGCTGCGCACCGGGCGGGCGCCGGCCACCGCGCCGTCGATCGTCGCCTCGCGGGGGGCGGGCTGCGCGGTGCTCTCGTGGACCGAGGGCAGCGGCCGCCGCACCGTCGTGCGCGCGGGGCGGGTGTGCAACGGCGCGCTCGATCCGGCGACGGTCGCGCAGGTGTCGCGCGAGGGCGTCGAGGCCGGCGACAGCGAGCTCGCGACGGACGGGCGTAGCGTGTACGTCGTGTGGCAGGAGATCCCCGCGGGTCGCGGGGCGCGCGAGGAGCTGCGGGTGGCGCGGCTCGGCTGCGAGTAGGCCTCCGTGTCGGAGCGGGTCGGCCGCGCCGTCGCCACCGTCGTCCTGGTGGTGGGCATCCCCCTCGCGTGCCTCGCGGGGATCGCCCTCTACGGGAAGGCCCTCTCCGAGAGCGACGTGGCCATCGGGACGCTGGTCCCGCCGGAGGTCGCCCGTCGGCGCTTCCTCGAGGCCCGCGCGCGCTTCCTCGCCCTATCACCGGCGGAGCACCTCGCCGCCGCCGAGGCCGCGCTCGACGCGGGCGCCGGGCGTCGTCGCGGCGGCGGGGTCGGGGCCGCGCTCGAGCACCTCGGGGCGATCCCGCCGGGCGTCCCCGAGCGGGCACGGGCCGACGCCATGTTGGCGGAGTTCGCGCGCCGTCGGCGGGAGGCGCTGCGGGGGTTCGCCGTGCGGTTGGAGCAGCGCATCCGAGAGCAGGGCGAACCCTCCGGGGCGGACGCGGCGCGGCTCGCGGCGATGCGTGCGGCGCTCGCGGCCTCGCTCGGCAGCGCACAGGTCGAGGGCGACGGCGGGGTCACGCTGCGGCTGGAGCGGCGGCGCTGCGACGGTGTGACGCTCGACGCGGTGGCGGCGCCCAACGCCCCGGCGCTACGGGCGCTTGGGTTTCGCGAGGTGCGCTGCGCCACCGACGGCGGGGTGCTCGCGCTTTAGGGGCAGACCGCGGGTGGGCCAGGCCCGCGCGGTCAGCGCCCGCGCACGGTGCGGGCGAAGCTCGCGAGGTTGGCGAGCAGCTCGGCCACGAACTTCTTCGTGGCCTCGTCGGTGAGGTTGCCCTCCGCGTCGAACTTCTCGTTCACCTTCGCGACGTACACCTCGGGCTTGGGGACGACGTACATCCCGAGGCCCACGCACACCTCCTTCAGGTGCGACTGCGCGCGCACCGTGCCGTGGTTGCCGGGCGACCCGCCGAGCGTGGCCACGGGCTTCTTCGCGAAGGGCGGCGTCGGCGGGCGCGAGGCCCAGTCGATGGCGTTCTTGAGCACGCCCGGGACGGAGTAGTTGTACTCCGGGGTCACGAAGAGCACCGCGTCGGCCTCGGCGATGGCCGCGCGGAAGGCCGCGACGGCCTCGGGGTAGCCCTGCTCGCGCACGTCTTCGTTGTAGAGGGGGATGGGCGCGAGGTCGAAGGTGCTGAGCGTCGCGCCCGGCGGGAGGAGGTGGGCGACGGCGGCGAGGAGCTTGCGGTTCCACGACTGCGCCCGGAGGCTGCCGGCGACGCCGAGGATCGAGACGGGGGTGTCACTCATCGCGCGAGCATATAGTCTCGCGCGCCATGTCGACCACCCTACGACCCATCCACGACGTTGCCGCCGACCTCGGGCTCTCCGCCGACGACGTGATCCCCTGGGGGCGCCACCGCGCGAAGGTCTCGCTCGACGCGCTCACCCGCCGCGAGGGCGCTGCGCAGGGCCGCCTGGTGCTGGTCTCCGCGATCAACCCGACGCCCGCGGGCGAGGGGAAGACCACCACCTCGGTGGCCCTCGCCATGGGGCTCTGCAGGCGCGGCCGCCGCGCCGTCGCCGCGCTGCGCGAGCCCTCGCTGGGCCCCGTCTTCGGGATGAAGGGCGGCGGCACCGGCGGCGGCCTCGCGACGCTCGAGCCCTCCGCGGACATCAACCTGCACTTCACCGGGGACATCCACGCCATCACGTCGGCGCACAACCTCCTCGCGGCCATCGCGGACAACGCGCTGCACTTCCGCGACCCGATCGAGCTCGACCCGCGCTCGGTGCGCTGGCGCCGCGCCCTCGACATGAACGACCGCGCGCTGCGCCACGTCGTGGTCGCGATGGGCAAGGGCAACGGCCCGATGCGCGAGACGGCCTTCGACATCACCGCGGCCAGCGAGGTGATGGCCATCCTCTGCCTCGCCACCTCCGTGAAGGACCTCGAGGCCCGCCTCGGGCGCATCGTCGTGGGCACCACCGTCGCGGGCAAGCCCGTGCGCGCGAGCGACCTCGGCGCCTCGGCGGCGATGACCGCGCTGCTCCTCGACGCCCTCATGCCCAACCTGGTGCAGACCCGCGAGGGGACTGCCGCGGTGGTGCACGGCGGGCCCTTCGCCAACATCGCCCACGGGTGCAACTCCGTCCTCGCGACGCGGCTCGCGCTTGCCTACGGGCAGGACGTCATCACCGAGGCGGGCTTCGGCTTCGACCTCGGGGCGGAGAAGTTCCTCGACATCAAGTGCCGCGTCGGGGGGATGTGGCCGCACGGCGTGGTGCTCGTGGCCACGCACCGCGCGCTCAAGATGCACGGCGGGGTGCCCGTCTCGAAGGCGGGGGAGCCCAACGCCGCCGCGCTCACCCGCGGGCTCGAGCACCTGGAGAAGCACCTGGAGACGCTGCGCTTCTACGGGCTGCCCGCGGTGGTGGCGGTCAACGGCTTCCCCAACGACACCGACGAGGAGCAGGCGGTGCTCAGGGACTTCGCGGCCCGCAACGGGGTCGCCGTGGCGCGGCACGAGGGCTTCTCGAAGGGCGGCGAGGGGGCCCTCGAGCTGGCCGACGCGGTGACCTCCATGCTCGACCGCTCGGACGCGCAGCGCCCGGTGGCGAAGTACACCTACGAGCTCGGCGATCCCCCCGCGGAGAAGATCCGCAAGATCGCGCGCACCGTGTACGGCGCCGACGACGTGGTGTTCACCGCGTCGGCTCTCAAGGACCTCGACGCCGTCACGGCCCTCGGCGGCGCCGAGCTGCCCGTGTGCATGGCCAAGACCCACCTGTCGCTCACCGACGACGCGACCCGCCCGGGGCGCCCGTGGGGCTTCAACATCACCGTGAAGGAGGTGCGCCTGAGCGCGGGCGCGGGCTTCGTGGTGGCGCTCACGGGCGAGATCATGACCATGCCGGGGCTGCCGAAGGTGCCCGCCGCGGCGCGGGTGGTCGTGCACGACGACGGCCGGGTCACCGGGCTGATGCAGGGCGAGTGAGCGGCCGCCCGCGGGCGCTCAGAAGGTCAGCGCAACCCGTCGCGAGCACCCCGAGACGAGGGAGGCCGCGCGAGACATACGCGGGGTATTTCGAGCGCGGCCGACCGCTGGATCGGGGGGCGCAGCAGGGTTGCGCTGACCTTCTCAGCGGGCGTAGTCCACCGCGCGGGTCTCGCGCACGACCGTGACCTTCACCTGGCCCGGGTACGCGAGCTCGCTCTCGATCCTGCGGGCGATGTCCCGCGAGAGCGCGAGCGCCCCGGCGTCGTCGACCTCGCCGGGCTCCACCAGCACCCGCACCTCGCGCCCCGCCTGGATGGCGAAGGAGCGCTCCACGCCCTTGAAGGTCGAGCAGATGCGCTCGAGGTCTTCGAGGCGCCGCACGTAGCCCTCGAGCATCTCGCGCCGCGCGCCCGGCCGCGCCCCGCTGATGGCGTCCGCCGCGGCCGTCAGGTGCGCCAGCACGCTGCGCGGCGGCTCGTCGTCGTGGTGCGCCGCGATCGCGTTGACCACCATCTCGTCCTCGCCCGCCTTGCGCGCCATCTGCCCCCCGATGACCGCGTGGCCGCCCTCGACCTCGTGGGTCACGGCCTTGCCGATGTCGTGCAGGAGCCCCGCGCGCTTGGCCAGCTTCGGGTTGATGCCCATCTCCTGCGCCAGCAGCCCGCACATGTGCGCGACCTCCACCGAGTGCCGGAGGATGTTCTGCGCGTAGGAGTACCGGTACCGCAGCTGCCCGACGATCTTCGCGAGGTCGGGGTGCAGCCGCCCGATGCCGAGCTCCATCGCGGCCTGTTCGCCGGACTCCTTGATGGTGCGCTCGACCTCCTCCTTCGACTTCAGGAAGAACTCCTCGATCTTCGAGGGGTGGATGCGCCCGTCCTGGATGAGCCGCTCCAGCGTGAGCCGCGCCATCTCCCGGCGCACCGGGTCGAAGCTGCTCACCACGATGGTCTCCGGCGTGTCGTCGATCACCAGGTCGCACCCGGTGACCTCCTGGAAGGTGCGGATGTTGCGACCCTCTCTGCCGATGATGCGCCCCTTGAGCTCGTCGCTCGGCAGGTGCACCGAGGTCACCGCGCGCTCGCCCGCGTACTCCCCCGCGTAGCGCTGCACCGCGATGCCGATCACCCGCTTGGCCCGCTTCTCGGCCTCCTCGCGCGCGAGGTCTTCGATCTGCTTGGCCTCGCGCGCCCCGGAGCGCCGCGCGTCGTCCATGATCTCGTCGATCACCCGGCTGCGCGCCTCGTCGCCCGTGAGCGCCGCGACCCGCTCCAGTGCCTCCTTCTCCGACGCCTTCACCGCCTCCAGCGCCGCGCCCCGCTCGGTCACCAGCTTCTCCGCCGCGGCCTCGCGCTGGGCCACCGCGCGCTCGCGCTCGGTCACCCCGCGGTCGCGGCTCGACAGCTCCGCCTCGCGCTGGGCCAGCCGCTGGTCCTTCTGGGTGACCGCGGCCTCCAGGAGCGCGAGGCGCTCGTCGCGGGCCTTCAGGTCACGGGTGAGCGCCTCGGCCTGCGCCCGCGCGTCGGCCACCACCTGCTGCGCCCGCTGTTGTGCCCGGGCCTCGACCTCCGCCCGCACCAGGTCGCGCGCCCGCGCGGTGGCCTCCTCCAGCGTCACCGCGGCCGCCCGCCGGTGCACGTCCGCCTGCTCGTGCGCGGCGCGGGCCTCGCCCCGGGCGGCCTCGATCACCTCGTGGAGCAGGGTCGCCTGCGTGGAGAGGGTCTCCACCCGGGCGAGGGCCTCGACGAGGGCCCGCTCGTGCGTCGAGCCCTCGGCGCGGGCGCCCGCGAGGTCACGGCGCAGGGTGTCCAGGTCGGCGTCGGCGCCCTTCGATCGAAGCGCCCAGGACGCGGCAGCGCCGGCGGCGGCGCCAGCGAGGAATGAGATCGGGGTCATGGCGTGTGCGGCTCCATCAGGGCGCGTCGTCGACGCGGTAGGTGTCTTCATCGGTCACCACGAAGTGCACGCGCTGGTCGTGCGCCTCGTCGGGGACCTCGGCGATCATCTGGAAGGCGAACACCGCCGCGACCCGCACCGCGCGGGGCATCAGGGTGAGGGTGTTGTCGTAGAGCGCGCGGCCGAAGCCGAGCCGGTGGCCGCGCGGGTCCATCGCGAGCGCCGGCACGATGACCACGTCGATGTCCGCGAGGTCGACCGCGGGCGCCTCGGCGGTGGGCTCGTCGATGCCGAAGGCCGACATCGCCGTGGGGTGCCGCTCGCCCGCGCGCACCAGCCAGCGGAACGTGAGCGAGCGCCCCTCGCCCACGACGGGCAGCGCGACGTCGAGGCCCCGGGCGACGGCGTCGTCGAGGAGGCCGCGGGTGTCGAGCTCGTCGGGCATCGAGGCGTAGAGCGCGACGGCCCGGGCGGCCTGCCAGCAGGGGAGGGCGACCACCCGGGCGGTGATGGCGGCCGAGCGGCGGGCGCGGGCGTCGGGCGGGAGCGACCCGCGGAGCTGGCGCATCCGTTTTCGCAGGAGGGCCTTGGCGCGGGGTCGGAGCAGGCTCAAGGCTTCGGCGGAATAGGGGAGATCGGCCATGGCTGGGGGGTGTCGATGGTAGGCCTGGAGGCATACCACGGGCGCCGTGCGTCTTGCCCGAGTGGACCAAGGTGCACTACACGGTGCGGCGAACATCCGCGATCCGCCGGACGGATCTGCGGCGAGGCATCTCAAGACGGTTTCCCTGAGGAGCGACCATGCGAAGCGAGTGGGTGGCCCGGCGGTCGAACGATCGCGTGAAGACGCAGATGCTGTACGCCCGGGCGGGCGTGGTGACCGAGGAGATCGCCTTCGTGGCGAAGCGGGAGAACGTCGACCCGGAGCTGGTGCGCGACGAGGTGGCCCGGGGGAGGCTGGTGATCCCGGCGAACGTGGCGCACACCAACCTCGAGCCGATGGGCATCGGCATCGCGCTGTCCTGCAAGGTCAACGCGAACATCGGCAACAGCGCCGTGACCAGCCGCATCGAGGAGGAGCTCGCGAAGCTCCAGGTGTCGCTGAAGTACGGCGCCGACACGGTGATGGACCTCTCCACCGGCGGCAACATCGACGGCATCCGCGCGGAGATCATCAAGGCCTCGCCGGTGCCCATCGGCACGGTGCCCATCTACCAGGTGGTGCAGGACGTGAAGTCCATCGCGAAGATGACCGTCGACGACCTGCTCGGGATGATCGAGCACCAGGCGAAGCAGGGGGTCGACTACATGACCCTGCACGCGGGCGTGCTGCGGCACCTGCTGCCGACGGTGCAGCACCGCATCACGGGCATCGTGTCGCGGGGCGGCTCGCTCATGGCGCAGTGGATGATCGAGAACGGCCAGGAGAACCCGCTCTTCACCCACTGGGACGCGGTGCTCGACATCTGCGCCCGCTACGACGTCACCATCTCCGCGGGCGACGGGCTGCGCCCCGGCTGCCTCGCCGACGCCTCCGACGAGGCGCAGTTCGGCGAGCTCAAGGTGCTGGGTGAGCTCACGAAGCGCGCCTGGGAGAAGAACGTCCAGGTGATGATCGAGGGCCCCGGCCACGTGCCCTTCGACCAGATCGCGATGAACATCGAGAAGGAGCGCGTGCTCTGCCACGAGGCGCCCTTCTACGTGCTCGGGCCGCTCGTGACCGACATCGCGCCCGGCTACGACCACATCACCAGCGCCATCGGCGCCACCATGGCGGGCTACGCCGGCGCGTCGATGCTCTGCTACGTCACGCCCAAGGAGCACCTCGGGCTGCCCAACGTCGAGGACGTGCGCAACGGGCTCATCGCGTACAAGATCGCCGCGCACGCGGCGGACGTGGCGCGGCACCGGCCGGGCGCGCGCGACCGCGACGACGCCCTCTCCCGGGCCCGCTACGCCTTCGACTGGAACGAGCAGTTCCGCCTCTCGCTCGACCCGGAGCGGGCGCGCGAGTACCACGACGAGACGCTCCCCGACGCGTACTTCAAGAGCGCGGAGTTCTGCGCGATGTGCGGGCCGAAGTTCTGCTCGATGAAGATCAACCGCGTGGTGGAGGAGTACAACAAGAGCGAGGCCCAGCGCGCCCGCCTCCCGATGGCGCCCACCACCGCCGAGGCCCGCACCGCGGGCGGCCCGACGGTCACCTGATGGCGCGTGCCCGCGCGATCGCCCTGGCGCTCCCCCTCGCGCTCGCCGTCGCGTGCGGCCGCTCGGGCGTGCGCGAGTGGCGCCCCGAAGACCACGACAGCGGCGTCACCAGCGCCTCGCCCATCACCGCCGCGCCGACCAACGACGACCCGCACGCCAGCGCGCGCGTCCTCTTCGTCGCCCAGTGCGCCTCGTGCCACGGCGCCGGCGGGCGCGGCGACGGCCCGATGGCGGCGATGTTCCGCCCGGCGGACCTCTCCGCGGCGGCGCTCCAGTCGGCCCGCTCGGACGCCGAGCTCGCCGCGGCCATCACCAGCGGCCGCGGCCGCATGCCCGCCTTCGGTCAGGCCCTCCGCCCCGAGGCCGTCAGCGCCCTGGTGCGGCTCATCCGCTCCTGGCGCCGCTGAGCGCGCCGCTCTCTCCGCCCTACTCGATGATCGGGACGCCGTTGGCGGCGCTCTCGTTGACCATCTCCTTCAGGTCCTTGCCCACCTTGAAGAAGGGGAGCTTCTTGGCCGACACCTTCACGGGTCGCCGGGTGCGCGGGTTGCGGCCCAGGTACGGCTGGTACTCCCGGATCGAGAAGCTCCCGAAGCCGCGGATCTCGATGCCCTCCTCGGCCGCGAGCGCGTTGGCCATCGACTCGAAGATGGTGTTCACCACCAGCTCGGCGCGGGTCTTGGAGATGCCCTGACGCTCCGCGATCACCTCGATGAGCTCTGACTTTGTCATCGCACCCTCCGATCCAGACTGCGTGCCGCAGCGCAGTGCCCGCCAGTTCGCCCGTCCAGCGACGGCGCGATACTACTGTCCGACCCATGCCTGTCAAACGTGTCCGTCACCTCCTGCTGCTCGGCCTCGCGCTGGTCGCGTGCCGCCCCCGCGAGCGCCCCGCGAACGCCCCCGCGACCGCGCGAACGAGCGCCCCGGCGGTGACGCCGTACACCCGCGCGGCCTTCCCCGCGGTCGACGTGCACACGCACTTCGACCCCGGCGCCACGGCGCGCCAGCTCGGCATCATGGACGCGCAGAACATCCGCTACGCCGTCAACCTCTCCGCGGGCTGGGTGGGCCACGGGCTCGAGGAGGCGCTCGCCCAGCAGCGCGAGTCCGGCGGCCGCATCGTGCCCTTCTGCATGATCGACTGGCGGGGGGCGGGGTCCGACGGATGGGTCGCCGCGTCCATCGCCATCCTCGACGGCTGCGCGGCGGCGGGCGTGCGCGGGTGGAAGATCCCGAAGGTGCTCGGCCTCGGCGCGGGCGACGGCCGCGGCAACCGACTGCACGTCGACGACCCGATGCTCGACCCGATCTTCGAGCGGGCCGCCGCGCTCAACCTGGTGGTGCTCATCCACTCCGGCGACCCGCGGGCCTTCTTCGAGCCCAACACCCCCGCCAACGAGCGCTGGGACGAGCTGCGCGTGCACCCCGCGTGGAGCTTCGCCGACCCGATGTTCCCGCGGTGGGGTGAGATCCTCGGGGAGTTCGAGCGGCGCGTGCTGCGGCACCCGCGGCTGCGCTTCATCGGCGCCCACTTCGGCAACGCCGCGGAGGAGCCCGACCGCGTGGAGTCGCTCCTCGCCCGCGCCCCCAACTACTACATCGACACCTCGGCGCGCGTGCCGGAGTTCGGCCGGCACGACCCCGCCCGGATGCGCGCGTTCTTCCTCCGCTGGCAGGACCGCGTGCTCTTCGGCACCGACCTCGGCGTCGGCGCCGACCCCAACGACCTCATGCTCGGCTCCACCGGCGAGCAGCCGCCCACCGCCGACGAGATCACCCGCTTCTGGCGCTCGACGTGGCGCTACTTCGAGTCCAACGACCGCGCCTTCGAGCACCCGACGCCCATCCAGGGGCGATGGACCATCTCGGGCGTGGGCCTGGCGCCCGAGGTGCTGCGCAAGGTCTACGGGGCCAACGCCGCGCGCCTGCTCGGGCTGCCCTGGCCGTAGCCGCGGTGATGGGAGGAGAGGGAGGCGGTCAGCGCGCCCGGAAGGCGCTGCGACCGAGGTACACGGCGCCGTCGGCGAGCTGCGCCTCGATGCGCAGGAGCTGGTTGTACTTGGCGGTGCGCTCGCCGCGCGACAGGCTGCCCGTCTTGATGAGGCCCGCGTTGGTGGCGACGGTGAGGTCGGCGATGAAGGTGTCCTCGGTCTCGCCCGAGCGGTGCGACACCACGGAGGTGTAGCCCGCGCGCGCCGCCATGCGCATCGTGGCCAGCGTCTCGGTGACCGTGCCGATCTGGTTGAGCTTGATGAGGATCGAGTTGGCGACCCCGTCGGTGATGCCCCGCTGGAGCCGCTCGGGGTTGGTGACGAAGAGGTCGTCGCCCACGAGCTGGGTGCCCGCGCCGAGCTGCGAGGTCAGGAGCTTCCACCCCTCCCAGTCGTCCTCGGCGGCGCCGTCTTCGATGGAGATGAGCGGGAAGCGCTCGGTCATCAGCCGGTAGCGCTCGAAGAGGGCCGCGGCGTCGAGGGTCTCGCCGTTCCATCGATAGCGCCGGGTCTTCGTGTCGAAGAGCTCGCTCGCGGCGACGTCGAGGGCGAGCGCGACCTCGGCGCCCAGCTTGTACCCCGCGTCGGTGACCGCGGCGGCCACGCGCTCGAGGGCCTCCTCGTTGTTCTTCAGCCGCGGGGCGAAGCCGCCCTCGTCGCCCACGGAGGTCGCGAGGCCCTCCTTCTTCAGCGTGCCCTTGAGCTTGTGGAAGATCTCCGCGCCGGCGCGGAGCGCGTCGGAGTAGCGGTCGAAGCCCACCGGGCAGACCATGAACTCCTGCACGTCGAGCCCGTTGTCCGCGTGGGCGCCGCCGTTGAGGATGTTCATCATGGGCACCGGGAGGGTGCAGGCGATGGTGCCGCCGAGGTACCGCCAGAGCGGGATGGACATCGACTCGGCGCCCGCCCGCGCGACCGCCATCGACACGCCGAGGATGGCGTTGGCGCCGTACTTCGACTTGTTGGGCGTGCCGTCGGCGTCGATCATCACCGTGTCGATGTGCTGCTGATCGAAGGCGTCGAGGTCTTCGATGGAGCGCCCCAGGAGGTGCACGTTCTCGACGGCCTTCAAGACCCCTTTGCCGCCGAAGCGCTTGTCGCCGTCGCGCAGCTCGAGGGCCTCGTGCTTGCCCGTGCTCGCGCCCGACGGGACCGCCGCGCGGCCGATGGCGCCGCCCTCCAGCTCGACCTCGACCTCGACGGTGGGATTGCCGCGAGAGTCCAGGATCTCCCGTGCGACGACATAACGGATCGCGGAATCACTCATCGATCAGTCTCCAGTGGTTGGTGCGGTAGCCGTAGCAGCGCGTCCCCCGGCGTAGCGCCGGAGCATCGCTCAATCAGGGACGTCGTCCCCGGCGTCGGTGTCCCCGGCGTCGGCAGGTCCCGTGTCTTCGGGGCCGGTGTCCGCGGGCCCGGTGTCTTCCGGTCCCGTATCCGCGGGCCCGGTGTCCGCGGGCCCGGCGTCTTCCGGTCCGGTGTCCGCAGGACCAGTGTCTTCGGGGCCCGTGTCGGCAGGCCCGGTGTCCGCAGGACCAGTGTCCGCAGGCCCGGTGTCCATGGGCCCCGTGTCCACGGGCCCGGTGTCCGCCGGACCGGTGTCCATGGGCCCGGTGTCGGTGGGGCCGGTGTCCATCGGGCCGTTGTCTGCGGGCCCCGCGTCGGTCATCCCGCTGTCCGCGCCGGTGTCGGGCGTGCCCGCGTCCACCACGTCGATCGCCATCACGTCGACCGGGCCCGTGTCCGTCGCGCCGGTGTCGGTCGGCCGATCGACGAGCACCACGTCGACCCCGGCGTCATCGCCCGCGTCGGTCACGCCGCTGTCGACCACGCCCGCATCGGCGCCGCCGTCGAGGCGCCCCTCATCGAAGCTCGCGATGAGCTGGCACCCGACCAGGGTCGCGAAGCCCAGGAGACCCATCAGCCATGGCAGTCGTCGTCTCACGTAATCCGCGCCTCCGTCAGAACGTCACTCGAAGGCCGGTGCCGGTGAGCTGCAACCGCGCGGCGCTCGCGGCCGCGGGTGCGACCGCCTCGGAGCGCCCGCGGTCGGCGAAGTACACCACCACCGCGACGCCCGCCGAGAGCAGCGCCGCCCCGAACCCGACGTCGGACAGGAGCGCGTTGCGCTGCCCCCGATCGAGCAGGTCTTGCGTCGGGGCGAGCTCGTAGTCGTTGGCGTCGGAGAGCGCCATGATGCCGAACACCGTGCCCGCCACCGCGGCCGCGCCCGCCACCGCCGTGGCGACCCAGACGGCCGAGCTCACCCGTCGCCCGGTCACGGGCGGCGGCGGGGCGATCGCGCCTGACGGCGTGCGCTCGGGGGTGGCGCTGGCGGCCGCGGCGCCGTCGCGCTCGAGGGCCACGCCGACCGAGAGGGCCACGCCGGGGCTCGTGTCGACCTCGCGCTCCGTCGCGCGGTAGCCCGGGAGGGTTGCGCTGACGCGGTGGTGCCCCGGGGCGATGTCGACGTCGGCGGGGGTGCGCTGCGGCCGGGCCTCGCCGTCGACGGTGATCTGCGCGCCCTCCGGGACGCTCGTGACGGTCACCCGCGCGGGGCGCTGCCGGAGCGTCGCGAGCCGGGTCTCCAGCAGCGCGTGGTCGGACGCCGTCGGCAGCTCGCGGAGGTAGCGCTCGAGCGCCGCGATGGCCTCGGGCACGTGGCCCAGGCGCTCGTGGCACTCCGCGATGGGCTTGAGCACGACGGGGTTGGCGCGCATGGCGAAGGCGCGCTCGAAGGCCGCGAGGGCCTCGGCGAAGCGACCGGCGTTGAAGTGCTCGGTGCCCTCGGCGTAGGCGCGGCGCGCGTCGGCGAGGGCCTCGGGCGTAGCGGCGGCGGGCGTGGCCGCCGGCTGGGGCTGCGCGCCCGCGGGCGACGCGGCGCCGATGGCTGCGAGCAGGCCCGGGAGCAGCCAGATGCATTGCGTGCGGCGGGTCGACATCGCCGGAACCCTACCTCAGCGGACGCGAAAGGTTCAACGGTCAGCCGACTTTGCAGCGACCGTCGCGTCGAGGTCGTCGACGTCGGCCCGCAGCGAGGCGTCGAGGGCGTCGATGGACTCGAGCGTCACGCTGAGCTCGCGGATGAGCGCGTCGAGCTCCACCGCGAGCGTGCGCTCCTCCTGCGTGAGCTGCGACTCGATGTCGTGCAGCTGCGACTCCAGCGCGTCGCACGCGGCCACCTGCTCGCGCAGCGTCTCCTCGCAGGCCGCCAGCTCCCAGAGGATGGCGTCCGAGGCCCCGAGCGCCGCCGCGCCGGGCACCGACTCGCGCAGCACCTGCTCGCGCCGTCGCAGCAGCGCCGCGCGACGCGACGCCGAGTCGTCCCGCTCGCGCCCGTGCTGGGTGAGCGTGGCGGCGAGCGCGTCGACGGCGTTGCCGTGGTCGATGCGAAGCTCGCGGGCGCGGGCCTCGACGCCGAGCGCGCGCACCCGGTCGATCTCCAGCTGCGTCACGGCGACGTCCATCGCCGCGACCCGCGCGCGCATCGCGCCGAGCCGGGCCTTCACCTCCGCCGCGGGGTCGCCCCAGAACACCGCCGCGAGGCGGGTGGTGACCGCGTCGATGAAGGCCCGCCACGCCCGCGGCCGCTCGACCGGGTCGACGCGCTCCGGCGCCGGCACGTCGAGCACCCCGCCGATGCCCGCGCCCCCGCGGGGGATGTTGAGCAGGTCGCTCGGCGAGCTCTCCCGCCCACGCATCGGCGCCGCCAGGGGCAGCGGCACCAGCGACCCGCGCACCCGCGTCGGCCCCTCGTCGACCGGGTCGGGGTCGACGCCGCGCACCGCGATGGTGGGCGTCCACCCCATCACCGCCGCGGGCTCACGGGGCGGCGGGAGGGCGTCGAGCACCGGGTCGCCGGACAGGTCGCGGCGCAGCGCGTCGATGTGCTCGATGAGCTCGTGGGCGTTCTGGAAGCGCCGCTCGGGCTGCTTCTCGAGGCAGCGCAGCACGAAGCGCTCGATGGGCTCGGGGATGGACGCCACCCGGGCCCGCGGGGGGATGGGCGCCTCCATCACGTGCTTGAGCATCAGCTCGCCGAGGTGCTCGACCTCGAAGGGCAGCGAGCCGGTGACCATCTCGTAGAGCACCACGCCGAGGGAGTAGAGGTCGGTGCGCGGCGTGATGGCCCCGCCCGTCGCGTACTCCGGGGCGATGTACCCGGGCGTCCCGAAGACCTTGTTGCTCAGCGTGAGCGAGGGCTGATCGAGGAGCTTCGCGATGCCGAAATCGAGGAGCTTCACCTGGTCGCGCCGGTCGTCCCGGGGGATGAGCAGCACGTTGTCGGGCTTGAGGTCGCGGTGGATGACCTCCATCTGGTGGGCGCGGGCGAGGCCCGAGGCGATCTGCCGGGTGATGTCGAGCGCGCGGCGCAGCGCGAGCGGGCCCCGCGCGATGGCCGCCAGCAGGCTCTCCCCCGGGACGTACTCCATCACCAGGTACACGAGCCCGTCGGAGGTCTCGCCGTAGTCGCTGATGTCGATGACGTTCTCGTGCTGGATGCGGTTGACCGCGCGCGCCTCGCGCAGGAAGCGGTCGCGGTGCACCGGGTCGCGGCTGAGGTCGGCGCGCAGGACCTTCACCGCCGCGAGGCGGTCGATCATCAGGTGCCGGGCGAGGTACACGCTCGACATGCCCCCGCGGCCGAGGCGGGCGATGACCCGGTAGCGCCCCGCCAGCGTGGCGCCCGAGAAGCTGTCGAGGACGTCGCTGTAGAGCCAGCCGTCGCGGTCGCAGCGCAGCGACCCGGCGGGCACGACGTCGCCGCAGTTGGGACAGCGTGCGCCACGCGGGGCCCGCGGCGCGGTGGCCTGCTCGCGGGAGATCACCGCTCCATCGGGGCGCCGGGATCGGCCGACCACTCCGCGAGCGAGCCGTCGTAGTTGCGCACCGACGACACGCCGCGCGCGGCCAGGGCCACCGCCGCCATGGCGCTGCGGACGCCGCAGGTGCAGCAGGTGACGATCTCGCGCCCGGGGTCGATGCCCGCGTCGGCGAGCAGGCGGACCACCCGCGACGAGGGCACCAGCCGGCCCCGCTCGTCGAGCAGGCTGCGCCAGTCGATGTGCCGCGCCCCGGGGATGTGCCCGCCGCGCGCCTCGCCGTAGGGCGTCGCCCCGCGGAACTCCAGGCCGCTGCGCACGTCGATGACCTGCGCCCGCGCGGCGCCCACGTCGGCCTTGCGCGCCACCAGGTCGTCGCGCCAGCGCGCCACGAAGCGGCCCATCGTGGCCCGCGCGTG
Organism: Myxococcales bacterium; assembly: GCA_030652255.1. Taxonomy (GTDB): domain Bacteria; phylum Myxococcota_A; class Polyangia; order Polyangiales; genus SCUS01. The sequence goes on from JAUSAZ010000209.1 coordinate 90,142, forward strand.
GGAGGTCACCACCGGCCGCCCCGCGGACTTCCACGCGGTGAAGCCCCCGTCGAGCAGCGCCACGTCGGGGTGCCCGAGGAGCGCCAGCAGCCACGCCGCGTGCCCCTCCTCGCCCCATCCGCTCGCGCCGCTGCCGTACACGAGCGCGGGCCGTGCGCCATCGACGCCGAGGGCTGCGACGGCCTGTGCCAGCGCCTGGGCGTCAGGCTTCAGCCTCCCCCGCGCTGCGCCCTCGCCCGTGAAGGCCTGCCAGGCGTACATCTGGGCCCCCGGGAGATGCCCCTGCGCGAAGGACGCCGCGTCGCGCGCGTCGAGCACCGCGGCGCCGCGTTGCAGGATTGACGCCGCCCCGCGGACATCGACGATGCGAATGGGCATCCGGACCGGTGGCACACCCGCGCCGCCAGCCCCGGATGTGAACAACGTCAACGCCACAAACGTGAGCGGTGCGAGCCATCGCAGGAGCATGGCAACGACTCTCGACCAGCGCCGGGAGGCCGTCAATCACGCGAGATCGGAAATGTTCGGGCGCGCGTCGGGGTCTGGTTGTGCCGGGGCTGTGCCGGGCGGATCGCCGGCCGTGGGATCACCTGCGACCGTCGCGCTCACCCCATCCGCACTTGTGCCTGGTTGTGCCTCGACGGGCGCGACCATCGCGCGGATTCGTTGCAGAAGCTCCTCGCGTCCGGCCCCGGTCTCGCCCGACACGGCGAGCACGGGCACCCCGAGGTCGCGGTGCGCGCTCGCGACGGCGGCGCCGACCTCGTTGCGCGACAGCTTGTCGATCTTTGTGAGCACCACGATGGGGTCGCGGTGGATGAAGCGCAGCCAGTCGAGGAGCTGCAGGTCGTCGGGCTGCGGCCCCCGGCGCACGTCGATGAGCACGATGACCGCCCGCAGCGACGCGCGGCGCGCCACGTACTCCTCCAGGTGCTTGCCCCACGCGGCCCGCTCGCCCTTCGAGCGGTCGGCGAAGCCGTATCCCGGGAGGTCGGCGATGTGCAGCCGGGTCTCGTCGCGGAGGCGCAGCTCGAAGAGCACCACGCCGCGGGTGCAGCCCGGGGTCTTCGAGGTGCGGGCGAGCGCGCGGCGCTGCGCGAGGCGGTTGAGCAGGGTGGACTTGCCCACGTTGCTACGGCCCGCGAAGGCGATCTCGGGTCGCGTCGGGGTGGGCAGGGCGTGGCCGGGCCTGGCCTCCGCGAGGTAGATCGCCTCGAGGCAGTCGAGGGGGCCGGGCTTGTCCTTCGAGGGGCGCGGGGCGGGGCGGGCGTTGCTGCGATGCGGGGCGGCCATGCGGTGAGGAGATACACCCGGGCGGCCCCGGCGCCACCCGCCATCGTGACGGGTCGCGGCGCTCGGGGAGGGCGGGCGCGTGGTAATGGCAACGGGGCGATGGGCCTGGTCGACCGCTTCGAACGCCTGCTCGATCGGATCATGCCGCCGCCGGACGAGGCGGTGCGCGCGCTGCGCCGGGCGGAGGCCCTGCTCGCCCGCGGGGACGTCCGGGCGGCGCTCTCGCTCGCGGCGGAGGCCCGGCGGGTGGCGCCCGGGTGGCTCGCGCCGTGGGTGCTGTGGTCCGACGCGCTCGCCGCGGACGGGCAGCCCGCCGAGGCGCTGCGGGTGCTCGACGACGCGGCGCGCGAGCACGAGCTTCCCGCGGAGGTGCTCGGGCGCGTGGCGGCCCTGGCGGCGGGCGTCGGCGACGTGGCCCGGGCGCTGGACGTCGAGCGGCGCACCCACGGGCGGCCGGTGCTCGACCCGCGGGGGCTCGCCGCCCGCTACCTCCAGGCCGCGGAGCGCTTCGAGGCCGCGGGTGAGGCCGACGCCGCGAGCCGCTTCGCCCGCGCCGCGACGGTGCTCGACCCCGCGCTCCCGCCCGCCTGGCTGGTGCTCGCGCGAGCGGCCCTGGCGGCGGACGACCCCGCGCGGGCGCGTCGGCTGCTGGGCCGCGCGGTGGCCTCCCTCGACCCGAGCGACGCCCCGACCAACCACGCCGCGGGCGACCTCGCGTGGCGCCTCGACGACCGCGCCCTGGCCGCGCGCTGCCTCCGCCGGGCGTGGGTCTGCGGCGAGGAGGGCGCCGCGCCCCTGCTGGTGGTTGCGCTCACGGCCGCCGACGACGGCCCCGCCATCGAGCGGGTGGCCCGGGGTCTCGACCGCGCGCTGGCCCGGGTGGTGGCCGCGCTCGGCGCGCTCGCGCGGGGCGGCGCCCTCGACGGGGGCGATGGCGTCGCGGCGGCGGACATCCCCGAGGCCCTCTGGCGCTACGCGATCGAGCTCGCGGTGCGGGCCGACCTGCCGCTGGCGGTGCGCTGGGCCGCCGAGGCGCCCTCGCGGGCGCTGTGCGCCGAGGTGCTCGCGCTGGCGGAGGCCGAGGCGGCGATCGACCGGGGGGAGCACCAGGGCGTGGCCGAGGTGCTCGCGCTGCCGCTGGCGTCGGCGGTCACCCGGGCGCGCGCGGCGGCGCTGCTCGGCCGATCCTTCGAGCGGGCCTGGGGCTCGTCGCTCGACGCGCTGCTCGCGGGCCTGGCGGGCTGGCTGCGCATGGCCGGGACGGACGACGCGCTCGCGGCCTCGCTCGACGCGCTGCGGCGCTCCCTCGACGAGCCGCTGCGGGTGGCCATCCTCGGGGAGTTCAGCGCGGGCAAGAGCACGGTGGTCAACGCGTGGGTGGGCGCGGCCCTCTCGGCGGTGGGGGTGCTCCCCACCACGGCGCGGGTGTACTGGCTGCGGCAGGGCGCCGCCCGGGCGAGGGTGCTCGACGCCGCCGGGGGGCTGCGCGAGGCGCCCATCGAGGGGCTGCCCGAGGCGCTCGGCGCGGCGGAGGCCGACGGGCGGGCGGTGGCGCACGTGGAGCTGTTCCACCCGAGCGCGGCGCTCGCGCACCTGGAGCTCATCGACACGCCAGGGAGCAACGCCACCGACGGCGTCGACCCGGCCGTCACCCGCCACGCGCTCGAGCTCGCCGACCTCGCTCTCTGGATCTTCGACGCGCGCCAGGCAGGCAAGCAGAGCGAGCTCGACGCGTTGCGGGCGGTGCGCGCCGAGGGGGTGCCCGTGGTGGGCGCGGTGAACAAGGCCGACGTGGTGGGCGAGGCGGGCATGGCCGAGGTCGCTCGGATGCTCGGCGACGTCCTGGGCGACGAGGCCCCGCTGCTGGGCTCCTTCGGCGCGCGGGCGGTGATGGCCGGGGCCGAGGCGCCCGACTGGGAGGCCTTCCGCGCGGCGGTGGGCGAGCGGGTCATCGGGCGGCGGGACGACTGGAAGCGACTGCGGGCGGCCGTGCGGCTGCGGTCGACGCTCGACGGGGTGCGCCGCGCGCGCCTCGAGGGGGAGGCCGTCGAGGCGACCCGGCGGGCCATCGAGGCCCAGCTCGTCGACGCGCTCGGGGCGCTGCGCGAGGAGGTCACCGGGCGCGCCGCGCAGGTGCGCCGGGAGGTGGCTGCGTCGCTGCGCGAGCAGTGGCCGTCGCTCCGGGGGAGGGAGGCCGCGCCCTCGGAGGAGGTGCTGCGCGACGTGGTGGCCGAGCTGGTGCACCGGTGCGTGCAGCGCGAGCGGGCGGCGCTGGCGGGGCCCCGCGGGGAGGTCGAGGCGCTCGCGGTGGCCGCGGGGGTGGTGCGCCAGGGCCTGGGCGCGGTGTTCACGGCGCCGGTCGATGGGGTCATCCGCGCGGCGGTGTCCGACGGGGTGCGCGACGCCCTCGACATGGCGCTGCGCCCGTCGACGCTCGGGCAAACCGTGGGCGGGTCCGTGGAGGGGGTGGACGTCGGCGACCCGTGGCGCGAAGTGTCCATCGCGCTCGACGCTACCCGCTCACCGGCCGACGTCCCGGCGGTGGTGCTCGCGGTGGCGCTCGAGGCCGCGCTGCGCTGCGCGGTGGAGTCCGGTGACGCCCTCGCGGCGGCGCTGGGGGTCAAAGTTCCTGATGCAACCTCGGAGCCGAAGGACTAGGATCGTCGGCACCGCGCGGAGGTAGGCATCAGTTCAGGGCTTCGGTGTGCGGGTACGCGCAGAGGAGAGTCGGCGGATGGAGATCAAGCTCGTTCAGGGGTTGCAGCAGAAGCTGGTGATGACCCCGCAGCTTCAGATGGCAATCAAGCTGCTGCAGCTCTCCCGCCTGGAGCTCATCGACGCGGTCCGCGAGGAGATGATGGGCAACCCGATCCTCGAGGACGGGGCCGACGGGAGCGACCCCATCGAGCGGGCGGCGGAGGCCGCGGAGACGCCCACCATCGACCAGGTGGCGGCGCTCGACGACCAGCGGCAGCACCTGCCCACCAGCCAGGAAGACCGGGCGGCCATCTCCGAGACGACCCAGGAAGACTACTGGGAGAAGTTCCTGGACGCGTACGCCAACCAGGCGCCGCTGCCGGCGACGACCCGGGGCTCGAGCGAGGAGATGCCCTCCCTCGAGGCGACGCTCACCCGGCGCACCACCCTCAGCGACCACCTGGAGCAGCAGATCAGGCTGTCGAACTTCCGCGAGAGCGAGCTGAAGTTCGCGATGCTCATCGTGCACAACCTCGACGACAGCGGGTACCTCAACCTCAGCGGCATCCTGGTCGACGACGACGTGGAGGGCGAGGCGCCGAAGATTCGCGCCGCGGCGGAGACCGAGGCCGCAGGCCGGGCGCTCACCATCGAAGACCTCGCGACCGAGGTGGGCCTCGACCCCGAGGACGCCGAGGAGGTGCTCCGGCTCATCCAGAGCCTCGACCCGGTCGGGGTCGCGGCGCGCGACCTGCGGGAGTGCCTGCTCCGGCAGGCCGAGCACTTCGGCTACGACGCCGAGAACATCCTCTGGCAGGTCATCGACCGGCACCTGCCCAACGTCGAGCGGCGTAACTTCCAGGCCATCGCGCGCGACCTGCGCTGCGAGCTCACGGACGTCTACGAGGCCGCGAAGTTCATCAGCACGATGGAGCCCCGGCCGGGGCGCAACTTCTCCTCGGAGGAGCCGTCGTACATCACGCCCGACGTGTACGTGCACAAGGTCGGCGACGACTACGTGGTGAGCACCAACGACGACGGCATGCCCAAGCTCAAGATCAACGAGCAGCAGGCCCGCTCGCTCATGAAGGACCCGAAGGCCCGGGAGTTCGTGCAGGGCAAGCTGGCCTCGGCGAAGTGGTTCGTGCGCTCGCTCGACCAGCGCCAGAAGACCATCGTCAAGGTGACCCAGAGCATCGTCGAGAAGCAGCACGACTTCTTCGAGAAGGGCATCGAGTTCCTGAAGCCGATGATCCTGCGCGACGTGGCCGACGCGGTGGGCATGCACGAGAGCACCATCTCGCGCGTCACCACCAACAAGTACGTGCACACCCCGCGCGGCATCTTCGAGCTCAAGTACTTCTTCAACAGCTCCATCCGCCGCATCGCGGAGGAGGACATCGCCAGCGAGAGCGTGAAGCAGGCGATCAAGAAGATCGTGTCCCAGGAAGACCCGCACGCCCCGCTCTCCGACGAGCAGATCGTCAAGGAGCTGGTGCACCAGAAGATCGTCATCGCGCGACGCACCGTGGCGAAGTACCGCGAGATGCTCGGCATCCTCTCCAGCGCGAAGCGCAAGCAGTACTACTGATCACGGCGCCGACACGGCCCCGTTGAATTCCCGTTGATTGGGCCTACCCACACCCGGTCGAAGGGAGTAGTCCTAGAGCTACGTCGGCGGTTGCTCGCCCGCGCCGACGAGGAAGCATTTTGGGGCCGAGCGTGGCGCAGTCCGACGTCGCCCTCCTACCGAGGTAAGGCGTCGCTGGGCCGATGGAGGACGTGATGGGCATTGCGATCACCTTCAGACACCTCTCGCCGAGCGACGCGCTCAAGGGGTACGTCCACGAGAAGCTCGAGCGCGTGCAGAAGTATCTGCGCCAGCCGCTCGACGCGCACGTGACTCTCTTCACCGAGAAGCACATGCACGTGGCCGAGGTCTCCCTCGCATCCGAGGGCCGCCACTACCAGGCGCGGCACGACAGCGAGGACATGTACAAGTCCATCGACCTGATGATCGACAAGGTGGAGCACCAGATCTCGCGTCACCACGACGCCTCCACCCGCAACAAGAAGGGCGGCGACAACCTCCGCGTCGCCCCGCTCGCCGCCGAGCCCGACGACGCCGACTGAGCGGCCTTCGCCGCACCCCCCTCCTCACCGTCATCGCAGGCGCTTTACACTCCCGCCCGACCGGAGTATCCCGCCGCTTCCGTGATGCGGTTCAGCGATCTCCTCACCCCCGCGCGCATCTCGACCACCCTCCGGGTGTCGTCGAAGGACGCCGCCATCGAGGCGCTCGGCGAGCTGCTCATCCAGGAGTCCGAGCTCACCAATTCGTCCACCGTCGTGCAGGTGCTGCGCGACCGCGAGGGCCTCGCGTCGACGGGGGTCGGCGACGAGGTCGCCATCCCGCACGGGCGGCTCCCCACCCTCACCCAGATCGTCGCGGCCATCGCCATCGCGCCCGACGGGGTGGACTTCGACTCCATCGACCGGCGCCCCGTGCGCATCTTCGTCGCCGTGCTCGCGCCCGACCGCGCCCCGGGCGACCACCTCCGCGTGCTCGCCAGGGTCTCCCGGCTGCTGCGCGACGCCCGGGTGCGCGCCGAGCTCATCGCCGCCCGCGACCCGGTCGAGGTGCTCGATATCCTGAAGGCCGAAGAGGCGCAGCTGCGCTGAGTTCGTGCTACGCGTTCGGGATGCAACCTCGTTGGGAGACGTGGGTGGTCATCGCGGCGTTCGGCGCTTCGGCGTGCTCGGTGCGGCAGTACCAGGAGGTCACCGTCGTCGTGCAGCAGCAGGAGCCACTGCGCGGCTACGCGGCGGGGCCCCTCTCGCTCGGTGACTCACCGGCAGACCTCCGGGCCGATCAGATCAACGCCGCCCTCGAGGGCTACGGGGTCTGGGTCGACTCGGGGTCGTACGGCCGCGTCTGGCGGCCCCACGAGGCCTACGTGACCGGCACCTTCGCGCCCTACGCCACGGCGGGACAGTGGGTAGCCACCGACGCGGGCTGGTACTGGCAGAGCGACTACGCGTGGGGGCGGGTGCCCTTCCACTACGGCCGCTGGGTGCTCGACGGCGCGCTCTGGTCCTGGGTGCCCGGCTCGCAGTTCGCGCCCGCCTGGGTCGACTGGCGGGTCGGCGGCGGCTGGGTCGGGTGGGCGGCCCTCGGGCCCGTCGGGGCGCGCGCCTGGGCGCCCTTCGCCTACTGCCCCCACGCCGGGCTCGCGGGCCCCGGGGTCGATCGACGCGCCGTCCGCGGCGCCGCGGGCAGCTCGCTCTACGGCCGCACCGTCGCGGTGCCTGCCGATGGAGACACCCCCCGCGGCCCCGCGATGCCCTCCGGGGTGTTCGGCATGTCCGTCGCGCGGGCCTGGGGCACCGCGCCCGCCGCCGTGGCCCCGCCTGCCCGTCCGCTCGTGGCGCTCGCGTCGCTGTCGGGCATCGACTCGGTCGAGCGCATCCCCATCGCCCGCAACCCCGAGCTGCCGCCGCTGGTCGATCCCCCGGTCGGGGGCGCCGCGGTGGTCATCCGCGACCGAGACCTCGCGGGCATGTCCGAGGGCCCGAGCGTGCGCCGCCCGGCCGGCGCGGCGGCCGAGGTCTTACCTGATCCCGTAAACACTCCCCGCCCCTCGTCGCCCGTCGTCGTACCCCCGGCGGCGTGGACGCGCGTCGCCGCGGCTCCTCCGCCGCTGCCTCCGCCGCCAGACGGGGTGGCGAGCGGCGGGTACTTTGGCGCCTACCCGGCGCGGCTGCCGATGGCCTTCGCGTCGCGTCGGGCGCCGCCGAGCGGGCCCTCCTACGGCGAGCACGCCGTGATGGTAGCGCCGTCGCCGCAGCCCGCGGCGCAGCCCGTCGCGCAGCCCGTCGCGCAGTCGCGGGGCGCGGGGGTGAGCGGCGCGTGGATCGGCCCGAGCGGCGGCGCCTCGCGCGCGGCGGCGCCGGTGGCGGGCCCGCTCCGCACGCTGCGGTAGTCGCGTCAGCTGGTCACAGGAGCCCCACGTTCGCGATCAGCGCTCGTGCTTGCGTGCGATCCGACCGGGGCGGTACCTATGCGGTGTGGCGCCGCTTCGGCGTCGGCAGACACTTCTCTTCGTGAGGCTTGCGATGAAGCGCAGCATCGGACAACTCCCCTGGCTGGCGGCGGTGCTCGCGGCGAGCTGTGCGCCCGGTCAGGACGGCACCACGGTGGTCAGCCCCGACGCCGGGGTGCGTCGCGACGCGGGGCCCACGCGCGACACCGGCGTGGCGCCCAACCGCGACGCGGGCCCGGCGGGCACCTGCGTCGACACCGACCGCGATGGGCTCTCCGACACGGTCGAGGGCGCGCCGATGCTCGACACCGACGGCGACGGGATGCCCGACTTCCGCGACACCGACTCGGACAACGACGGGTACACCGACGCCGACGAGTCGCGGCGGGCGTACCCGCGATACGAGACCATGGCCCGCACGCTCACCTGCGGCAGCGCGGGCGACAACTGCGACGGCACCGACTCGGTGCCCAACCAGCGCGACGCCGACTCCGACGACGACGGTCTCACCGACCGCGAGGAGTTCATGCTGGGCACCAACCCGTGCAGCGCCGACACCGACGGCGACGGGGCCACGGACCTCATCGAGAGCGCCGCGATGTCCGACGGCCGCAGCGCCGACTCGCGCCCGCCCGCCAACTCGCTCTACGTGGTGCTGCCGTACTACCCGCCGCCCATGGAGGGGATGCACGAGTACCGGGAGTTCATGTTCTCGACGCGCATCCGGCTCGCGGACGTGTTCTTCCTCGTCGACAACTCGGCGTCGATGGAGCCGGTGATCGCGACGCTGCGCACCAACCTCAGCACCATCGTCGCGGGCGTGCAGATGGCCATCCCCGACGTGCGCGTGGGCGTCGGGTCCTTCGACAGCATGCCCTTCGCGCCGAGCGGCCAGGCCGGCAGCCCCGGCGACTACACCCTCTGGATCCGCCAGGCGATGAGCCCCGACGTGGCGGCCTCGCAGCGCGCGTTCAACGGCATGCGCACCATCGACGCCGACACCGGCGGGCGCTTCTTCGGCGGCGACAACCCCGAAGACCAGACCGAGGCCATCTTCGAGGTCATCGAGGGCGGCGGGTCGCGCGGCCACGAGAACGACGCCGCGGCGCTGCGCTCGGTGCGCAACGCGCTCGACCCGGCGGGCAACGGCTGGGTGCCGCGGGTCGACCCCGCGCGCGACTGCGGCTCCACCGCCACCAACCCCCGCTACGGCTGGGGCTGCTTCGCCGAGGGGCGGGTGCCCATCGTGGTGCTCGCCTCCGACGCGCCCTGGTACGACGGGTGTTTCGC
>JAUSAZ010000053.1 GCA_030652255.1 Myxococcales bacterium
GGCGCGGCCACAGCCACGGGCTCGGCGGCGGGGGGCGGCGGCGGGACCACGGCGGGCGCGGCCTCGGGCGCCGCGGGCGCGGGCTCGGCGGGCGTCGGCGCGGTGGCGACCGGGACGGCCTGCGGCACCGACTCGGGCGCGGCGTTGGACGGCGCGTTGGCCTCGATGGCCGACGGGGAGGTCGGGGCGCTGTCGCGGCTGGAGTTGTAGATGAGGAAGGCGCCGGCCATGACGGCCATGCCGCCGATGGCCCACAGCGGGCCGCCGCCGGTGCGGCGCGGGGCCTCGGTGGAGAGCACGGGCACCGCGGGCTTCGCGGTGACCATCACGTCGTCCTTCCTGGCGGCGGGCTTCGCGTCGGCCTTTACGGCAGCGGGCTTCGCGGCGGCGCTCTTCGGCTCGTCTTCCCGGGCCGCGGCCGCGGGCTCGGCGGGCTTCGGCGGCGCGGTGGAGGCGGCGTCGCGGGCGATGGCCGAGAGCTGCTTGATGTCGACGATGCCCGAGCTCGTGTCGTCGGCCGCGTCGGCGAGGGAGGGGGCGTGCGGACGAACCGACGGCACCGCGCCGGGGGCGAGGGAGGTGCGGGTGAGGGCCGCGAGGTTGTCGAGGTCCGGGTCGTGTTCGTTGGGCTCGGACATGGCAGGGGGTGTCTCCATCGTTGAAGCGCCGTCGTCGTCGAAGGAAGGCGGCGCGAGGTCGTCGATCTCTCCGGGTGGGACGCGCGCCCCCCCGCGAACCTTGGCGTCGGCCTCGAGGGCCGCGAGCACCCGGGCCTCGGAGGCCTCCCACGCGGACTCCGGGCGCTCGCGCAGGGGCCACGAGCGCAGCGCGCGGTCGACCCGGCGCAGCCCGGCGGCGTAGGCGCGGGCCGCGGGGTCGCGATCGAGGGCGCGCGCGAGGGCCTTGTCGGGCCGCCGGTCGGGCGCCGGGTCGAGGGACGCCAGGATCTTGTCTCTAAGCGCGTCGTCCACGTTCGCCTCCAGGATTCACCGCGGGGTCATCGGGTGCCAGCGCCTCGCCGGGCAGGGCATCCCGCAGCCGCCGTCGCGCTTCGTGGACTCGCCACGCGACGGTGCCTTCACTACAACCCAGCACCTGAGCGATTTCTTTGTAGGGCAGTGACTCCACGCAGGCGAGCACCAGGGTGGTGCGCAGCGACTCGGACAGCTGGTCGACCGCCGCGGCGAGGGCGCGCCACGACTCGGCCTGGTCGGCGCTCTCCGCGGGGTCGTTGCCCTCCGCCGCGGGCTCGGGGACGCGCGGGTCGTCGAGGTCGGCCACCACCCGCCGCTGCCGGCGGCGCTGGTTGAGCGAGACGTTGACGCAGATGCGGTAGAGCCAGGTGAAGACCTCCGCCCGGCCGTCGAAGCGGTCGATGGCGCGGTAGGCGCGGAGGAAGGTCTCCTGCACGACGTCGTCGGCGTCGCCGGCGGAGCCCGTGAGGTGCGTGGCGAGGCGGTGGATGCGCCGCTGGTGCTGCCGCACGATCATCCCGAACGCGGCGCGGTCGCCCCCGCGGGCGCGCTCGAGCCACTGTGCTTCTTCGGGTGTGGTCATGCAGGAGGGTCGACGGCGGCGGGCACGATGGGACCATCGAGCGCCCGGCCGCTAGCGCCGCGGACGATAGTCGAAGCCCTCCGCGCAAACAACATCGACACAGCGTGCGCGCGGGTGACTTCACCGGGGCGCGGCACTAGGGTCCCGTGGCGCGGACGGGCGCTGTCTGCCGAGAAGGGTCCGCGCAGGAGCATCGACGATGGCGGTGGCCGACGACCTCGCGGAAGACATCAAGCGCTTGAAGCGCGAAAAAAACGCAGTGCTGCTCGCGCACTACTACGTCGACGGCGAGGTGCAGGACGTGGCGGACTTCGTCGGCGACTCGCTCCAGCTCTCGCAGGCCGCGGCGAGCACGACGGCCGACGTCATCGTGTTCGCGGGCGTGCACTTCATGGCCGAGACCGCGAAGATCCTGAATCCCACGCGGCGGGTGGTGCTGCCCGACCTCGACGCCGGGTGCTCGCTCTCCGACGGCTGCCCCGCCGACCGCTTCGCGGCCTTCACGGCGCGGCACCCCGACCACTACGTGATCTCGTACATCAACTGCTCGTCGGGCGTGAAGGCGCTCTCCGACTGCATCTGCACCAGCTCCAACGCGGAGAAGATCGTGCGCAGCGTGCCGGAGGGCCGGCCCATCATCTTCGCGCCCGACCGCAACCTCGGGGCCTTCATCGCCAAGCAGACGGGGCGCGAGATGCTGCTCTGGCGGGGCAGCTGCATCGTGCACGAGACCTTCTCGGAGAAGAAGCTCATCGCCCTCAAGCTGCGACACCCCGACGCCAGGGTGGTGGCGCACCCGGAGTGCGAGCCGCAGCTCCTCGCGATGGCGGACTTCATCGGGTCGACCAGCGCGCTGCTCAAGTACACGAAGGACTCGCCGGCGCACCAGTTCATCGTGGTGACCGAGAGCGGCATCCTGCACCAGATGCGCCGCTCGTCGCCGCACAAGGAGTTCATCCCCGCGCCGCCGGACGCCAACTGCGCCTGCAACGACTGCCCCTTCATGAAGAAGAACACCCTCGAGGCCGTGCACCGCTCGCTGGTCACCCTCGAGCCCGAGATCACGCTCCCCGAAGACCTCCGCGTGAAGGCCCTGCGGCCCATCGAGCGCATGCTCGAGCTCAGCGTCTGACGCCACGCCCGCCCCCCGCCGCCGCGCCGTCTCCGCTCAGTTGCAGACGGCGTTGAGCACCCCGCCGCCGCAGATGTCCGCCCCGAAGATGTTTCCCAGGCAGCAACGGTAGGCCCTCGACCGCATGCAGCACGCGACGGCGCCGCCCAGGTTGAGGCACTCGCGCCCGCAGGAGCCGCAGTTGGAGGTCGTGCCCAGGCTGACCTCGCACCCGTCCGCGATCACCTGGTTGCAGTCGCCCCAGTGCTCGGCGCAGGTGATCACGCAGGCGCCCGCCGAGCAGGTCGAGCGGGCGATGTGCAGCCGGTCGGTGTTGATCCCGCCGGGGCACACGACGCCGCAGCCCCCGCAGTTGTTGATGTCCGACCCGATGGCCGCCTCGCAGCCGTTGGCCGGGTTGCCGTCGCAGTCGCGGAAGCCCGTCGCGCAGTGGAACGCGCACGTCCCCCGCTCGCACACGCCGGTGGCGTTGGCCGGCGAGGCGCACCCCACGCCGCAGCGCCCGCAGTTCGCGAGGTCGCGGTTGAGGAAGGCCTCGCAGCCGTTGGCGGCGTTGCCGTCGCAGTCGCCGTACTGCTCGACGCAGGTCCGCCGGCAGGCGCCCGCGGCGCAGGTGGCCACCTCGTTGGGCCCCGCGGGGCACGCGTTGCCGCACGCCCCGCAGTGGCTGACGTTGGCGCTCAGGTCGACGCAGGCGCCCGCGCACACCGTCTCGTGCGCCGCGCACGACACGGCGCACACGCCGCCGCTGCAGATCTGCCCCGGGGCGCAGCGCCGCCCGCACGCGCCGCAGCTCGCGGCGCTCGACGAGAGCGGGGCCTCGCAGCCGTTGGCCGCGTCGCCGTCGCAGTTGCCCCAGCCCGGGCTGCACGCCCCGAGCGCGCACGCCCCGGCGACGCACGACGCCGCGGCGTTGGGGAAGCCGCACGCCCGGCGGCAGTCGCCGCACGACGCGACCGACCCGAGGTCGGCCTCGCAGCCGTTGGCCGCCGCGCCGTCGCAGTCGCCGTAGCCCGCCCGGCACAGGCCGAGCGCGCACGCGCCCGACGCGCACGAGGCCGCGGCGTTGGGGAAGGCGCACACGCTCGCGCAGGTGCCGCAGTTCACCGGGTCGACCGCGAGGTTGACCTCGCAGCCGTTGGAGGCGCTGCCGTCGCAGTCGGCGAAGCCCGCGCGGCAGCGCCCGATGGTGCATCGCCCCGCGGCGCAGGCCGCGTCGGCGTTGGCCGGCGCGCACACGACCCCGCAGCCCCCGCAGTGCGCCGCGCTCGTGGTGACGTCGGCCTCGCAGCCGTTGGCGGGGTTGCCGTCGCAGTCGGCGTAGCCAGCGTCGCACGCCGCGATGGCGCACACCCCGGCCGCGCACGCGGGCTGCGCGTGGGGCGTGACGCAGGCCCGGCCGCACCCGCCGCAGTGGGCGAGGTCGGTCGCGGCGCGCACCTCGCAGCCGTTGCCGTCGGAGCCGTCGCAGTTGGCGAAGCCCATGGCGCAGGACCCGAGCACGCACGCGCTCGACGCGCAGCTCGCCGCCGCGTTGGGGAAGGCGCAGGTGCGCCCGCAGCCGCCGCAGTTCATGGCGTCGCTGGCGGTGATCGTCTCGCAGCCGGAGACCTCGGCGCGGCAGTCCGCGGTGCCGGGCTGACACATGACGGTGCTCGCGACGCACGCGCCCTCGCGGCACACCTGCCCCCCCGGGCAGGCGCGCCCGCACATGCCGCAGTGGGCCGTGTCGCGCTGCACGTCGACCTCGCAGCCGTTGCCCGCGACGCCGTCGCAGTCGCCGAAGCCCGGGTTGCAGCGCGCGACCCCGCACTGCCCGGCCGCGCAGGCCCCGGTGGCGCGCGGCGGCGCGCAGGCCGCCCCGCAGGCGCCGCAGTGGGTCGTGCTCGTCCGCGTGTCCACCTCGCAGCCGTTGGCCGCCGCGCCGTCGCAGTCGGCGAAGCCCGGCGCGCACGCCCGCTGGCAGACCCCGGCCACGCAGCGGCCGACGCCGTTCGCCCCGGCCGCCGCGGCGCACGATCGGCCGCAGGCGCCGCAGTTGGCGTCGTCGGACTGCGCGCTCACGCAACGACCCCCGCACACGAGCCCGGGCGCCGGGCACTCGAGCGCGCAGGTGCCGCCCACGCAGCGCTGCCCCTCGGGGCACACGGTGCCGCAGACGCCGCAGTGGCGAGCGCTGGTCTGGAGGTCGATGCAGGCGTTGCCGCAGGCGAAGAGCCCGCCCGGGCAGGGAGCGCAGTAGCCCTCGGAGCACACGAGCCCCCCCACGCAGAACACCCCGCGCGCCGCGTCGGCGCAGCAGCGGTCGCCCGCCGCGCGGCACACCCCGGCGTCGACCGCGGCGCCCCCGTCGGCGTCGGGCGCGACCGCGGCGTCGGAGGCGGCGTCCGCGGCGGGGCCGGCGTCCGCGGCGCGAGACCGCAGCTCGAAGCCCGTGGTGCACCCCACCGCGAGCAGCGCGCACGCGAGCAGGACCGTGAGGCGACGTCGCAGGTCTGGCATGGCGGTGGTCCTCGCTAGAAGCGGAGTTGGAGGCGTCCCGGCGCGGCGGCCACGTCGACCGTCGTCGCGCTCGATCCGAAGCGGGTCTGGGTGAGCAGCACCACGGTGGCCGCGCCCAGCGCCGCCGCCGCGACGAAGCCGACGTTGGCGACCGTGCGGTAGGTCTCCCCCTGCGCCGCGAGGTCGCGGTCGGCGGGGGTGTCGTCGAAGCGGGGCTCGGCGTCGAAGTCCGCGCGCGTCGCCAGCGTGAGCCCGCCGAAGATGCCGCCCACCAGCAGCGCCGCCCCGGTGGCCGCCGCCCCGCCGATGAACCACCCGGGCTCGAGGCCCCGCGGCCGCTCCATGCGCGCCGTGAGCACCCGCGAGCGCTGCGGCTCGATGAGCACCTCGCCCCGCCACGAGGCGTAGCCCGGCGCCGTGAGCTCGACCCGGTGGGTTCGCACCGGCAGCCGCGCCGGCGAGCGCGTCACCGCGCCGTTGACCCGCAGCACCGCCGTCGGGGGAGCGCCCCGCAGCACCAGCGTCCCCTCGCCCAGCGCGCCCGGCGCGGCGGAGAGCGCGACGGTGACCTCGCGCGCCTCGCCGGAGGCCACCACCACGGGCTCGGCGCGCGTCGTGAAGCCCGGCCGCTGCACGGTCACCACGTGGCGCCCGGGGTTGACCGCGAGGTTCGTCGCGAGGCGCGCGGGGTCGACGGCGTCGCCGTCGAGGGCCACCGTCGCGTCGGCGGGCGTCACCCTCACCCGGAGGTGGGCGATGAAGCCCCGGAGCGACGTGAGCATCCGGGTGACCTCCTGCCGCCGCTCGGGGGTGAGGTCGCGCGCCCGGCGGAGGTACTCCTCGATGACGCCCGAGGCCTCGGCGTAGCGCCCCATCGCCTGGTAGGTGCGCCCGATGTTGAAGAGCAGGTCGACGCCCCCGGAGAGCGCCAGCGAGCGCTGGAACTCCACCAGCGCCCCCTCGTAGTTGCGCGCCGTGAACAGCGCGACCCCGCGCTCGAAGCGCACCTCGGCCTCGCTGCGCGTCTGCGCGCCGGCCGCGGCCGTGAGCGTGAGCAGCGTCCACGCTGCCATCCATGACGCTCGCCTGCGCCGCAACCCGGGAGCACCCTTCACGTCGCCATCAAAGCACGGCGCGGGCTCAGCGGCGACGGGTGACCGCGGCCTGCGACACGATCGCGTCGGGGTTGGCGAGCACCTCGGTGGCCACGAGCCAGGCCTCCGTCGCCGCCTCGGCCCCCATCGCCACTGCGGCCTCGATGTCCTCCAGCGGACCGGTGAGCACCACCGTGCCCTTGCCCCCGATGCCCCGCCCGAGGTGCAGGTCGACGAGGCGCACCGCCGCGCCCTTCAGCGCCGCGTCCGCCGCGCGCACCGCCGCCGACAGCGACGAGACCTCGATGACCCCGACGGAGTCGTCGGGCGCGCCCGTCCGGACGCCGCCGCCCGCCGCCACCGCCGCCAGCACGTCGGGGTGCGCGTAGGTCAGCAGCGCGTGGTCGATGCGCTGGCCCGCCGCGACCTCCAGGCCCGGCACGAGGGCCTCCTCGAGCTCGGCCTCGCCGCCGTGCAGGGCGATCCAGTATTTTCCCGGCGTGATGGGCTCGGCGTGCAGCAGCGTGACCACGGCGCGCTTGGCCATGGCGTCGAGCGCGACGTAACCGCGCGCGATCGACCCCAACTCCAGCAGCAGCAGCGCGGGACCCACGTTGACCTCACCGGGACTACCACCCCGCGACTTCGGCGGACAAGCGTTGCGCGCGGCGGAGGTGCTACGGTCCGCCGCGAGCGACACCCCCGATGCACGCCCGCTGTCCCCGCTGCCTGCTCGACTTCGACGCCGCCTCCGCCTGGGTGCAGTGCCCCCGCTGCGGGAGCCCGGTCACCGCCGCGCCGCCGCCCACCCACCCGCAGCCGCAGTACGTGCCCGCCACGCAGGCCGTCGACCCCGCGATGCTCGCCCAGGTGATGCGCGCCTCGTCCCCCAACCCCAACCCGCCCCCCCCGGCGGGCCCGCCCTCCACCTACGCCCCGGCGCCCGGATCGCCCGCTTACCAGCCAGCGTATGCCCCGCCCGGGCCGCCCGCCTACCCGCCCGCGTATGCCGCGCCCGCCACCCCACCCGGCTTCGTCGCCGAGGAGGACCTGCCCGGCCGCGCGGTGATCTCCGTCGTGCTCTCCATCGTGGCCCTGCTCGGCGGCTGCAACCCCGTCGGGCTCGTCGGGGTCGTCGTCGGGCTCATGGCCTACGCCGCCGCCAACGACCGCCGCGTCGACCTCGCCCGCGCCCGCGGCCGCACCGCGCGCCGCATCGCGTACGCCTCGCTCGCCATCACCGCCGTCGTGTGGGTCGTGGTGGTGCTCTCGCTCTTCTACGAGATCGCGTAGCGGGCGCCGCGTCAGGGGGCGCGCGGCAGGTCGACCCAGAAGCGCGACCCGCGGCCGACGGTGCTCTCCACCCCCGCCGCGCCGCCCATCGCCTCGGCGAGGTGCTTCACGATCGCGAGCCCGAGCCCCGTCCCGCCCACCTGCCGGGAGCGCCCCGCGTCGACGCGGTAGAAGCGCTCGAAGAGCCGCGGGAGGTGCCGCGCCTCGATGCCGGGCCCGTCGTCCTCCACCGCCGCCCGCACCGTCGCCCCGCGGCGCTCGGCGCTCACCGTCACCGTCGAGCCCTCGGGGGAGTACTTGATGGCGTTCTCCAGGAGGTTGGTGAGCACGTGCTCGAGCGCGCCGCGGTCGGCGAGCACCTCCACGCCCCCTTCGGGCACCGCCACGGTGACGGTGGTGCGCCGGGCCTGCGCGGCGATGGCCAGCAGGTCGCGCGCGCGCTCGGCCTCGGCGCGGAGGTCCACCGGCTCGAGGTCGATGCGCAGCTCGCGGGCCTCGATGCGCGACAGCTCCAGGAGGTCCTCCACGAGGCGGTGCAGACGCTCGGCGTGGCGGTCGATCATCGTGGCGAACTCGAAGGCCGTCTCCGCCCGCTGCGCGCCGCCCAGGAGCAGCGTCTCCGCCGCGCCGCGGATCGCAGCCACGGGGGTGCGCAGCTCGTGCGACACGTTGGCCACGAAGTCCCGCCGCACGGTCTCCAGCCGCCGCAGCTCGGTCACGTCCGAGAGCACCGCGACGGCCCCCGCGCCGGGCTGCTCGACCGGCGCCACGCGGGCCATCACCCGCCGCGGCCGCACGCCCTCGATGGAGAGCTCCCGCGTGGCGGGCTCGGCGGAGCGCACCGCCGCCGCGAAGAGCTCGTGCAGCTCGGCGTTGCGCACCACCTCGATGGGCTCCCGGCCCTCCACCTCGCCCCCCAGCAGGAACATCTCCCGCAGCGCCCGGTTGGCCAGCACCACCTGCCCCCGCGCGTCGGTGACCAGCACCCCCTCGGCCATCGACTCCAGGATGGCGCCCAGCCGGTCGCGCTGCCGCTCCAGCTTGCCCAGGGTGCTCGCGAGGTTGTCCGCGAGCTCGTCGAGCGCGCCCGCGAGCGGGCCCACGTCGTCGTCGGGGTCGATGCGCGTGCGCACCGAGAGGTCGTGCACCATCGCCCGCGCCGTGTCCGTGAGCCGCCGCAGCGGGCGCGCCGCGAGGGCCACCGCGAGCCACGACATGCCCGCGGCCACCAGCAGCCCCAGCGCCCCGCCAGCCCCGAGCAGGCGCCAGACCTCCGCGCGGGTGCCGTCCTCCCGCGCCGTCGAGACCGCCACCCGCAGCACCCACGGCCCGCCGGGGCCCTCGACGATGGTCGCCGCGTAGGTGAGGTCGCGCCGCACCGTCACGCTCTGCCGCTGCGCCACGCCGCGCCCGGTGCGCCGGGCGTCGCGCACCTCCGGGCGCCCGCCGTGGTTGTTCAGCCGGTGGAGCGCCGCGGTCGGCACCGCCGAGTCGGCCACCACCCGCCCGTCGGGGGCCACGAGGGTCACGCGGTCGCCCACCCGCGCGGCGAGCTCGCGCACCAGCGGGTCGGCGACGGGCGTCTCCCAGGCGCCGACGGCGCGCACCGCGGCGGCGATGAGCGACGACTGCGTGAGCCGCTGCTCGTGGGCCCGCGCGCGCAGGTTGCGGTCGAGGGCCTCGGAGACGAACCACCACGCCAGCAGCAGCCCCGCCGCGATGAGGGAGATCGAGATGAGCAGCAGCCGGACGCGGAGCCCGGAGGGGAAGCGACGTCGGGTGGGAGCGCCGCGCGCCACGGGGTGGGTCGCTCAGCCGCCGGGGTCGCCGGGGTCGGACGCGAAGCGGTAGCCCACGCCCCGCACGGTGTGGATGTACTCCCCCGCGGCGCCGAGCTTCTCGCGCAGCCGCTTGATGTGCGTGTCGACGGTGCGGGTCTCGACGTGCATCTGGAGCCCCCAGACGTCGGAGAGCAGGGCGTCGCGGCTCTGCACGCGGTTGCGGCGCTCGATGAGCGTCGAGAGCAGCCGGAACTCCAGCGCCGTCAGCACCACCTCCGCGCCGTCGACGTAGACCCGGTGCGCCGTGCGGTCGACCCGCAGCCGGCCGAAGGTGGTGACGTCCTCCGCGGCCCCGTCGGCCTCGCCGCGGCGCAGCACCGCGCGGATGCGCAGGATGAGCTCGCGCACGCTGAAGGGCTTGGTGACGTAGTCGTCGGCGCCCAGCTCGAAGCCCACCACCCGGTCGATCTCCTCGCCGCGCGCGGTCACCATGATCACCGGGATGTGCCGGGTGGTGGGGCCCGTCTTCAGGGCGCGGCACACGTCGGTGCCCGAGCCGTCCGGGAGCATGAGGTCGAGCAGCACCACGTCGGGGTCGAAGGCGAGGGCGACCTTCACGGCCTCCGTCGCGCGGCCCACCGAGCGCGCCTCGAAGCCCGCCTGCTGGAGGTTGAACTCCAGCAGCCGCACCAGGTCGGGCTCGTCTTCCACGATCAGCACACGCGGGGTCTGGCTCACGGTGGGGAGGACTATCCCACGCCCGTTACAGTCTCGAAACAGCCGCGAGAAGCCTTCGGGGGCGATAGTTCACGAGGTCGTCACCGGCCGACCGTTGCGCTGCCCCGGCAAGCTGTCACCGTCGAAGCTCCGTGGCGCTCCCCTCGTCCGAACACCGCGTGCTGCCCTTCCCGGCGCCCGACCCCGCGGCGCCCGCGAAGCTCGCGGTGCGCGGGCTCAGCTGCTTCTACGACGGCCGCCAGGTGCTCTTCGACGTCGACCTCGCCCTTCCGCCGCGCACCGTCACGGCCTTCATCGGCCCGTCGGGCTGCGGCAAGAGCACCCTCCTGCGCGCCCTCAACCGCCTCGACGAGCGGCGCCCGGGCACCCGCACCACCGGCACCATCACCCTCGACGGCGAGGACATCCACCGCCCCGACACCGACCTGCAGCGCCTGCGCCGCCGGGTCGGGATGGTGTTCTCCCAGCCGAGGCTCTTCCCGGGCTCGGTCTTCGACAACGTGGCCTACGGGCTGCGCACCGCCGGGGTCGACGACCGCGCCACCCTCGGCGACCGCGTCGAGACCGCCCTCCGCCGCGCCGCCCTCTGGGACGACGTTCGCGACCGCCTCGCCGACGACGCCCGCGCGCTCGCCCCCGGCGCCGCGCAGCAGCTCTGCGTCGCCCGCGCCCTCGCCGTCGGCCCCGAGGTGCTCCTGCTCGACGACCCCACCGGGGCGCTCGACCCCATCGCCACCGCGCGCATCGAGGGCCTGCTCGCCGACCTGCGAGAGAGCCTCACGCTCGCCGTGGTGACGCACGCGCCGCAGCAGGCCGCCCGCGTCTCGCAGCGCACCGCCCTCTTCCACGAGGGGCGGCTGATCGAGGTGGGCGACACCCGGGTGGTGTTCACCCGGCCGCGCGAGCGGCTGACCCAGGACTACCTCACCGGCCGCTACGGCTGAACGCTCCCCCTACGATGCCCAACCCCGGCGGACACCTCTCCCGCGACTTCGAGGCCGAGCTCCGGGAGCTCCGCGGGCACCTCCTGGCCATGGGCGCGCGCTGCGAGCGGGCCGTGCACCTCGCGGTGACCGCCTTCCTCGACCGCGACCTCGGGCGCGTCCCCGAGGTGGAGGCCCTCGACGCCCGCATCGACCGCGACGAGATGGAGATCGACGAGCTCGCCCTCCACATGCTCGCGCTCCGCCAGCCCGTGGCCGACGACCTGCGCTTCATCGCCACCACGCTGAAGTTCGTGACCGACCTCGAGCGCATCGGCGACGAGGCCGTGAACCTCTGCGAGCGCGTCTCGGAGGTCGCCCTCGCCCCCGCGGTGCCGCCGCACCCCGAGCTCGCGGAGATGAGCGTCGCCGCCCAGTCGATGCTGCGCGAGGCCCTCGACGCCTTCGTCGAGCGCGACGCCGACCGCGCCGAGGCCGTGCTCCGCCGCGACCCGGAGGTCGACGCCCTCTACGGCCGGCTGCTCCGCGGGGTGTTCGGGTGGATGCGCCTGCACCCCGACGAGATCCCCGCGGGCCAGGCCGTCGCCTCCGCCGCCAAGTACGTCGAGCGCGTCGCCGACCACGCCACCAACCTCGCCGAGCACGTGGTGTTCATGGTGCGCGGCGTCGACGTCCGGCACCGGCACTCCAGGCGCCCGTGAACGCCCTCGACGCCGGGGACCGCTGGCTCGCCCGCGGGCTGCGCGCCACCGCCGCGCTCCTGCTCACGGGCGCCGCCCTCCTCGCCGCCGCCGTCCTCGCCCGCGGGGCGCTCGGGCTCGTCGAGACCGACCCCCGCGCCCTGCTCCCCGCCGTGCGCGCCACCCTCGCCTGCGCCGCCGTGGCCACCCTCCTCGGCGCCCTCCCCGGCGTCGCCGTCGCCGTGTACGCCGCCGAGCTCTGCCCCGCCGCCTGGCGGGCCCGCGCGGTCGGCGTCATGGAGGTCTGCGCGGCGCTCCCCGGCGTGGTCATCGGGTACGCCGCGCTCCGCGGCCTCGATGCGCTCGGCGTCGCCCGCGCGAACACCCTGATCACCGGCGCCGTGCTGGCGGTGATGATCCTCCCGACGGTGGCGCTGCTCTCCACCGCCGCGCTGCGCGCCGCGCCGGAGTCTCTGCGGGAGGCCAGCGAGGCCCTCGGCGCCTCGGCGTGGCAGACCACCTGGCGCGTCGTCGTGCCCTCCCGCTGGCGGGGCCTCGTCGCCGCCGCGAGCAGCGGCTTCGCCCGCGCCGCCGGGGAGACCGTCGCCGTGCAGCTCCTCGCCGCCCGCGCCGGCGGCCCGCGCACCCTCACCGCCCGCATCCTCGACGAGCTCCACCGCGCCCCGCCGTCCTCCCCATGGAACCACTCCCTCTTCGCGATGTCCCTCGTGCTCCTGGTGCTCTCGACGGGGGTCGGGCTGCTCGCGCGCCCGCCCGGCCGCTCGAGGCCCTCGGCCGGGGGCTCCTCGCGGCCCTGACGGCGCTCGTCCTCGCCGCCCTCGTCGCCCTCGTCGCGGCGCTCCTCCTCGGCGGCGCGGCGGCCCTGCGCGCCCACCCCGACGCCCTCGGCCCCGCCCTCGCCGCCCTCGCGCGCTCGCTCCGCCTCGCCGCCCTCGCCACCGCCCTCGCGCTCCCGCCCGGCCTCGCCCTCGGCCTCTGGCTCGCCCGCGTCGCCGGCACCTCCCGCCTCGCCCGCGCCGTCCGCGGCGCCCTCGACGCCGCAGCCGCCTTGCCCGCCGTGGTGTTCGGCCTCGCCGGATGGGCGCTGCTCTCCGCCGCCGCCGGCCTCCGCGGCACCACCGCCGCGATGGCCATCGTCCTCGCGCTGCTCAACCTCCCGTGGCTCTCGTCGCGCGTCGAGCGCGCGCTGCGGGCCGTGCCCGTCGAGCTCGAGGAGGCCTCGCTCGCCCTCGGCGCCTCCCACGCCGGGACCCTCCTCCGGGTGAGCCTCCCGCACGCCGCGCGCGGGGTCCTCGGCGCCGTCGTGCTCTGCCTCGGCCGCAGCCTCGCGGAGTGCGCGCCGCTCCTGTGCGTCGCCCCGGCCACCACCGAGGCGCCCCTCACCATGGCCCTCTGGCGGGCGCCGACGGGCTCGCCCGGCGCCGCGGTGAGCGCCGCGTTTCTCGCCCTGCTGGCCATCGCGACCACCGCCGCGGGCCGCCGCCTCCGCGCCCGCTGATCGCTTCGCCGGGGCCGACCCCGGGCACTCGGAATATTTCCGTGTCCCCCCCCTCGTGGTCACGAACCGTCGACCGTTCAGAAGGTCCAAGGCCGTGGGTGCGGCGGCTCAACCTCGAGCCTCGCCCGACGCGCCACCGGAGTGCGCCGCGCATGAACACCCGTCAGCTCTCGATCCGCGGCGGCAACACGACCCCCACGTCGCTCGTGGGCGAGGCGTAGGCGCGCCGTGCACAGGCTCCTCGCGCGTCAGTTGAAGCACACGCTCGGCGTCACCGGAGACGGGGCGCTCGACGAGGCGATCCAGACGCTCTGCCCCGACGCGTCGAAGCACGAGGGCATGCGCGCGCTGATGGCCTCGGTGGAGGAGGCCTACACCCAGCACGACCGGGACATCGACCTGTCGCGCCACAGCCTGGCGCTGAGCTCCGAGGAGGCCGCCGCCGCCAACGACAAGCTCCGCCGCGACGCCGAGCGCACCGCCCGGGTGCTCGCCTCGCTGCGCCGCACCCTCGACGAGCTCGTCTCCGAGTCCGGCGAGGCTGAGCCCGGGGCCGACGACGACGTGGTGGCGCTCACCGAGGCGGTCGGGCGCATGGTGCGCGAGCGCGAGGTGGTCCGCGAGCGGCTGCGGGTGCGCGAGGAGCGCCTCCAGCTGGCGCTCGCCAGCACCAACGAGGGGCTCTGGGACTGGGCCCTGGCGACCGGCGAGGTGTTCGCCAGCCCGCGCTGCGCGGAGATGCTCGCGTGGGCGCCGGAGCGCCTCACCGCGGAGCTCGGGTCGTGGCTGGTGCTGATGCACCCCGAAGACCGGCCCGCGGGGGAGCAGGCGCTCTTCGATCACCTCCGCGGCCGCAGCGAGCGCTTCGAGCAGGAGCTGCGGATGCTCGCCGGCGACGGCGGGTGGCGCTGGGTGCTGGTGCGGGGGAAGGTCTTCGCGCGCGACGAGCGGGGCCGCGCCCTGCGCATGGTGGGCACCTTCCACGACGTCACCGAGCGGCGGCGCGTGGCCGAGGAGATCGTGCGCGCCAAGGAGGCGGCGGAGGCCAACAGCCGGGCCAAGAGCGAGTTCCTGGCCAACATGAGCCACGAGATCCGCACGCCCATGAACGGCATCCTCGGGATGACCGAGCTCGCCCTCGACACCGACCTCACCAAGGAGCAGCGCGAGTACCTCACGATGGTGCGCTCGTCCGGCGACGCGCTCCTCGCGATCATCAACGACATCCTCGACTTCTCGAAGATCGAGGCCGAGAAGCTGGTGCTCGACCGCATCGAGTTCTCGCTGCGCGACTGCGTCACCGACGCGTGCCGCACGGTGGCGCTCCGGGCCCACCAGAAGGGCCTCGAGCTCACCTGCAACATCGCCCCCTTCGTGCCCGACCGCCTGGAGGGCGACCCCGGCCGGCTGCGCCAGGTGCTGCTCAACCTGCTGGGCAACGCGATCAAGTTCACCGGCCGCGGCGAGGTGGCCGTCGAGGTGTCGCTGGCCTCCCGCGAGGGCGACGCCGCGCAGGTCGTCGTCGCGGTGCGCGACACCGGGCCGGGCATCCCCACGGACAAGCTCGCGAGCATCTTCGAGGCCTTCGCGCAGGCCGACACGTCCATCACCCGGCAGTTCGGCGGCACCGGGCTGGGGCTCACCATCGCCTCGCGGCTCGCGGGGCTGATGGGCGGCGGCATCACCGTCGAGAGCACCCCCGGGGTCGGCAGCATGTTCAGCATGGCGGCGCGCTTCGGCGTGGTGGCCGGGGCGCGCAGCACCGAGCAGCCGCGGCCGCTCCAGGGCATCCGGGCGCTCGCGGTGGACGACAACGCCACCAACCGGCAGATCTACGGGCAGCTTCTGGAGGCCTGGGGTGCCGCGGTGTCGCTGGCGGACTCCGGGCCCGAGGCCCTGGGGCACGTCGACCGCGCGGAGGCCGAGGGGCGGCCCTTCACCCTGCTGCTGCTGGACGACCGGATGCCCGGGATGGACGGGCCCGCGGTGGCCGAGGCGCTGCGGTCGCGGCCGACGAAGCCCGCGATCATCCTGGCGACCTCCTCGGCGAAGGCCCTCGACGCGGCGCGGATGCACGAGCTCAACATCCGCCACTGGGTGACCAAGCCGGTGTCGACGCCGGTGCTGCTGGAGGCCCTGATGGGCTGCCTCGGGAGCGCCGGGTCGGCGTCGTCGATGCCGACGAGCCCGGAGCCCCACCGGGGCGGCGGGCTGGAGCGCCTGCGGGGCTCGCGCTCGCTCCAGGTGCTGCTCACCGAGGACAACCCCGTGAACCAGGCCGTGGCGGCGCGGCTGCTGGAGAAGCTCGGGCACCGGGTGACCGTGGCGAACAACGGCAAGGAGGGCTTCGAGGCCTGGGCGCGCGGGGACTTCGACGTGATCCTGATGGACGTGCAGATGCCCGTGATGGACGGCATCGACGCGACGAAGGCCATCCGGCGCGCGGAGGAACTCCGGGGGACCCGGGTGCCCATCATCGCGCTCACGGCGCACGCGATGACCAGCGACCGGGACCTGTGCCTCGCCGCGGGGATGGACCGCTACCTGTCCAAGCCCATCCGCTTCGAAGCGCTGGCCGAGGCGCTGCGGGCGTCGACGTCGGCCTCGCCGCCGCGGAGCGAGGCGCCGCGGGAGATCGACGAGGAGGGCTTCATCGCGTCGCTGGGCGGCGACGTCGAGCTGGCGGTGCAGCTCTCGGAGATGTTCTTCGACGAGAGCGAGGCGCTGCTGCGGGGGGTGCGCGAGCCGTGGGGGCGCGGCGACTGCGAGGCGACGCACCTCGCGCTGCACAGCCTGAAGGGCGCCCTGTCGAACTTCGACCTGGGCCCTGCCTTCGAGGCGGCGAAGCGGCTGGAGGCGACGGCGCGGGACGGCGAGGCGGCGCAGCTCACCGCGCGGGAGCTCGAGAACCTGGAGGCGGAGACGCGGCGGGTGGTAGACGCCCTCCGCGGCTTCGTGAAGCGGCGGAGCGGCGGCGGTGCGACGGAGGTTGGCGCGTGAAGGTCATCGTCGTAGAGGACCAGCGGGTGGTGCGGGCGAAGCTCGCATCGATGATCGAGCGGATGGGCCACGAGGTGCTCCAGGCGGAGGACGGCGAGCAGGGCGTCGCGCTCTGGCGCAAGGAGAAGCCCGACCTGGTGCTGATGGACGCGATCATGCCCGTGCTCGACGGGTACGCCGCGGCGAGGCGCATCCGCACGCTGGAGCCCGGCGGCTGGACGCCGATCATCTTCCTGTCCGCCGCGGAGGCCGACCAGGACCTGGAGAAGGGCATCGACGCGGGCGGCGACGACTACCTGGTGAAGCCCGTGAGCTTCGTGGTGCTGCACGCCAAGATCCGCGCGATGCAGCGCATCGACGACATGCGCCGCCGCATCACCGAGATCACCGAGCGGCTGGCGGAGGCCAACCAGGAGCTCGCGCGGCTCAGCAACCAGGACGGCCTCACGGCGCTGGCCAACCGCCGGTGCTTCGACGACGCGCTCCGGCGCGAGGCCCGGGACGCCCGCTTCGCCGACGCGCCGCTGTCGCTGCTGATGGTCGACGTCGACCACTTCAAGGCCTTCAACGACTCCCGCGGGCACCAGGCCGGGGACGAGTGCCTGCGCGCGATCGCGAAGGTGCTCGACGCGCAGCGCTCGGCGCCGGGCGAGGTGGCGGCGCGCTACGGCGGCGAGGAGTTCGCGCTCATCCTGCCGGCGCACGACGGGGCGCAGGCGCAGGCGCGGGCCGAGCGGCTGCGCGAGGCCATCGAGGCGCTGCGGCTGCCGCACGGGGCCAGCGCGACGGCCCCGTGGGTGACCGTGAGCGTCGGGTCGGCGACGCTGAAGACGGGCGAGGACGACGGCGCGAGCCTCATCGCCGCAGCGGACTGGGCGCTCTACCAGGCGAAGCGCTCGGGTCGCAACCGGGTGGTCGCGGCGCGCGCGGAGTAGACGCTACGGGCGACCCGGCGTTGCGTCCGGGGGGAATCGCGGCGAGCCTCCGGGCCCGATCGGAGTCGGCCCCACCATGGACCTCGATTTCCTGCTCCCCTGGCCTGCTCCCCTGGAGGCGGGACACCTCGTGCGTCGCTACCACCGCTTCCTCGCGGACGTGGTGCTCGACGACGGACGCCCGGTGACCGCCCACTGCGTCAACAGCGGCACGATGGAGGGCCTCGTGCGCCCCGGCGCCCGGGTGTGGGTGTGCGCCGCGCCGGGCCCCGGCCGCAAGCTGGCGTACACGTGGTGCGCGATGGAGCTCGACGGCGTGCGCGTGGGCGTCGACACCATCCTCCCCAACCGCCTCGTGCGGGCGATGCTGGAGGCGCGCGCCATCCCGCGGATGGGCCCCTATGAGACGGTTCGCCCGGAGTACCCCCACGTCGCGGGCAGCCGGGTGGACTTCCGGCTCACGGCGCCCGGCACCGTCCACGACGTCGAGGTGAAGAACTGCCACCTCGTGTACCCCGACCGCCGCGGGTACTTCCCCGACTCGGTGAGCGTGCGGGCGACAAAGCACCTGCTCGCGCTCATCAAGGAGCGCCGCCGAGGCGTCGAGGCGACGGTGCTCTTCGTGGTGCAGCGCGCGGACGCGCAGTCGGTGCGCCCGAGCGACCTGCACGACCCGGACTTCGGGGCTGCGGCCCGGAAGGCGGCGGCCGCGGGGGTGCGCTTCCGTGCGCTGCGGGCGACGCCGACGACGGAGGGCGTGCGGGTGCTCGGCACCATCCCGGTCGACCTCGCGGCGTACAACCTCGGGCGGCCGGCGGCGTGGCGTGCGTCACTGCGCCCGCACTCCGGCTGGGAGCGCCCTCGCAAGGCCGACTGAGCCATGGGCCACGGCCCGATCGACCCCAGAAATTGGCGCCGCCCCCCGAGGGTTCACTACACCGCGCGCCCACATGGCACGCACCCCCGCTGAGACCCGACACACCCCTGAACTCTGCGCCGCCGCCTACGAGGCGCTGCTCCCCCGCTTCGAGGCCGTCGACGCCGCGGCCCTCCTGCCCGCGCCGCCGGACCTGCGCGCCGTGGTGCGCGTCGCCCTCGAGGCCTCCGACCTGGCCGACGAGGACGAGCTCCGGGCCCGCATCGCGCGGCTGCCCGCGGAGGAGTTCGCGGCGGACGTGCCGGAGACCGTGCGCGAGGTCGCCCGCGCGATGCGCCACATGCTCCTGCGCCGCGACGCGGCCGAGGACCAGGGCTCCGGCGTGCTCCTCGACGAGGCCTTCGCGACGCTGGCCCACGACACCCGCGCCCGCATGCTGAAGGTCGCGCTGCACTACTTCGAGGACGACCCCGCGCACGCCGGCGAGCTCAAGCGCATCGGGCGCAAGAAGGGCCACGGCCAGCTCCGCGACGACCTCGAGCGCCTCGCCACCTTCTACGAGGCCCAGCGCGACGTGATCGAGCGCGACCCGAAGTACTACCGCGAGGCCGACGTCGCCGAGGCGCGGCGCATCGCCGCGGAGCTCACCACGCTCCTCAAGGCGGCGCAGTCCGACGAGCTCAGCCAGTGGGACGTACGCCTCGCCCAGGCGCACAGCGTGCTCGCCCCGGCGCACGAGGAGCTCCGGGCGGCGGGGCAGTTCCTGCTGCGCAGCGGCGGGGCCGAGCGCTTCGCGGCGCTGCCCGGCGTCCGCCGTCGCGTCCGCAAGGAGTGACCCTGTCCGCCACCGCGCACGGTGGCAGATCGCCACACCGCCCTCCGCCTCGCACCCTCTCCCCTCCCCCGCGTCCCTCTTGATCTCCCGGCCGCCGGGCCTCCGTGGCACGAGCGCTGCTATCCCCCCATCTCCTGGCGCGCGCGGTTATGGCGCGATGCCCCACTGTGACCATCGATGGAGGTGTCGAGATGGCGAACACGGCCAATGAATCGCTCTGGCTCCCGACCGCCCCGAGGGCCCACCAGAGCCCCCAGGCTCACCCCGTCGAGGTCGACGTGGTGGTGGTGGGCGGCGGCATCGCGGGCATGACCGCGGCGCTGCTGCTGAAGCGGCGCGGCGCCACCGTGGCCGTCGTCGAGATGCAGCGCGTCGGCCTCGGGGAGACGGGCCACACCACGGCGCACCTCACCGAGCTGGTCGACACGCGCTACGAGGAGATCGAGCGGGATTTCGGGCGCGACGCGGCGCGGATGGTGGCGGCGTCGAGCCGCGCGGCCATCGACCACATCGAGGCATGGTCGGCGGAGTTTCCATGCGACTTCGAGCGGGTGCCCGCGTACCTGTACGCCGAGGCCGAGGGCGACGTGCGCGCGCTCGAGCGCGAGGTGGAGGCCGCGCGCCTCGCGGGCGTGGCGGCGGAGTTCACCCGGGAGGTGCCGCTGCCCTTCGCGGTGGCGGGCGCGCTGCGGCTGGGGCACCAGGCGCAGTTTCACCCGATGTTGTACCTGCGCGGGCTGGCGAGGGAGCTGCCCGGCCACGGCTGCCACCTCTTCGAGGAGAGCCGGGTGGTGGAGGTGAGCGACGGCGAGCCCTGCCGGGTGACCCTGGCCTCCGGGGTCGAGCTGCGCGCGCGCTCGGTGCTGGTGACGGCGCACGTCCCGGTGTTCAACCTCCTGGCGCTGCACACCAAGATCGCCGCGTACCGCAGCTACGCCGTGGCGACGCGCAGCGCGCGGCTGCCGCCCCCGGGGCTCTACTGGGACACGGCGGACCCGTACCACTACACCCGGCGCTACGACGGCGAGCGCGGCCCGCTGCTCATCGTCGGCGGCGAGGACCACAAGACCGGCCAGTGCGACGACACCGAGGAGGCCTTCGCGCGGCTGAAGGCGTACGCCCGCGATCGCTTCGGCGCGGAGGACTTCCCCTGGCGGTGGTCGGGGCAGATCATCGAGCCCGCCGACGGGCTGCCGTACATCGGGCGCAACTCCGCGTCGGACAACGTCTTCGTCGCGACGGGCTTCTCGGGCAACGGGATGACCTTCGGCACCATCGCGGGGCTGATGCTCGCCGACGCCGCGCAGGGCATCGCGCACCCGTGGGCCGAGCTCTACGAGGCCACCCGGATGAAGCTCCTGGGCGCCGTGAAGGACATGCTGGTCGAGAACGTGGACTACCCCGTTCACCTCATCGGCGACCGCCTCGCGGTGCCCGACCGCACGGCCGAGGACCTCTCCCCGGGCGAAGGGGACGTGGTGGTGGTGGGCGGCCGCCGGCTGGCGGTCTACTGCGACGAGCGCGGCACGCTCCACGGGCTGAGCCCGACGTGCACGCACATGGGCTGCCACGTGAGCTGGAACACCGCCGAGCGCAGCTGGGACTGCCCCTGCCACGGCGGCCGCTTCGACGCGCTGGGGGCGGTGCTCAACGGCCCGCCGCTGCTGCCCCTCGCGTCGGTGCCGCTCAACGAGCCCGAGCCCGCGCTGACCGACTCGGACGAACCCGCCGAGCCGGCCGGCGCGCTCATCTCCCCCGCCTAGCGCTCGCGCTCCCAGTGACGGTGCTTCGCGATGGCCTCGATGAGGTCCTTCGCGAAGGCCGCGTGGTCGGTCGCGCGGCAGGTCACCAGGCCGCGGTCGACCGTCGAGGCCGCGCCCTTCGCCGCCAGCTTCGCGCCGTCGAGGTCGCAGACCGTCAGCACCTCCACCCCCTCGCCCGTGGCGCCGATGGGCTTGCAGTGCCGCCAGGCCTCCTCCACGAAGCGCCGCACGTCGCGCTCGCCCGCGAGCTTCGCCGCGGACGCCCCGCCGGGGATGTACACCGCGTCGAAGAGCGACGAGGCCACCGTGAGGCGGTTCTTCGTCGCGTCGACCTCGGCCCCGTCGCCGCTCTTCACCGGGCCCAGCTTCTTGCCCACGACCACCACGCGCGCCCCGGCGGCCTCCAGCGCCGCGGCCACCGCGCTGAACTCCGCGTGGCTGTAGCCCTCGTCGACCAGCGCCGCGACCTGCCGGCCCCGCGCGCTCTTCACGGTGTCCGCCATGCTCAACGCGGGCGAGGCCTTCACCGATCGCTTGCCCAGACCCTCGGCGGCCTTGCGCGGCGACGGGGTCGGCGGGTCGACGTCGATGCCCTCGCACACGCGGCGCGCGAAGTCGGCGTCGACGTTGGCGAAGTTGTCCACCTGCCGCTGGCGGATCGCCCGGCGCTCGACCTTGCTGAGCTCGAAGCGCACGGCCTTCACCAGGTGCCGCTTCTCGGGCTCGGACATGCTGTTCCAGAAGAGCGTGGCCTGGGAGTAGTGGTCGGCGAAGCTGGCGCTGCGCTCGCGGATCTTCTGGCCCTCCACCCGCTGCGGGAAGTGCGCGAACCCTCCGGCCTTCTCGGGCGTGAGCATCGGGCAGCCGCCGCCGATGGAGTTGGGGTGGTAGTTCGCGCGGGTGGTGGGCACCGTCTGCTGCATGAACCCGTCCTGCTGGTGGTTGTGCACGGGCACCACCGGGCGGTTGATGGGAATCTGCGCGAAGTTGGGCCCGCCGAGGCGGGTGAGCTGCGTGTCCTGGTAGGAGAACAGCCGCGCCTGGAGCAGCGGGTCGTTGGTGAAGTCGATGCCCGGCACGACGTTGCTGGGCAGGAAGGCCACCTGCTCGGTCTCGGCGAAGAAGTTGTCGGGGTTGCGGTCGAGGGTCATCCGGCCGATGCGCTGCACCGGGACGAGCTCCTCGGGGATGATCTTGGTGGCGTCGAGGAGGTCGAAGTCGAAGGCCATCTCGTCGGCCTCGCTGACCACCTGCACGCCGAGCTCCCACTGGGGAAACTCCCCCCGCTCGATGGACTCCCAGAGGTCGCGGCGGTGGAAGTCGGCGTCGCGCCCGGCGAGCTCCTGGGCCTCGTCCCACACCAGCGAGTGCACCCCGAGCAGGGGCTTCCAGTGGAACTTCACGAACACCGATTTCCCGGCCGCGTTGACGAGGCGGAAGGTGTGCACCCCGAAGCCCTCCATGCGCGAGAAGCTCCGCGGGATGGCCCGGTCGGACATCACCCACATCAGCATGTGGGTGGTCTCCGGGACGAGCGAGGCGAAGTCCCAGAAGGTGTCGTGGGCCGACGCGGCCTGCGGCATCTCGTGGTGGGGCTCGGGCTTCACGGCGTGCACGAGGTCGGGAAACTTGATGCCGTCCTGGATGAAGAAGACGGGGATGTTGTTGCCCACCAGGTCGAAGTTGCCCTCCTGCGTATAGAACTTCGTCGCGAAGCCCCGCACGTCGCGCGCGGTGTCCGCCGAGCCGCGAGAGCCCACCACCGTGGAGAAGCGCACGAACACCGGCGTGCGCGCCGTCGTGTCGTTGAGGAAGGCCGCCTTCGTCAGCTCGGGGATGGGCTTGTAGAGCTCGAAGTACCCGTGCGCCGCCGAGCCCCGCGCGTGCACCGCGCGCTCGGGGATGCGCTCGTGGTCGAAGCGCGTGATCTTCTCGCGGAGGTGGAAGTCCTCGAGCAGGGTCGGGCCCCGGGGGCCGCCCCGGAGCGAGTCGTCGGTGTGGGGGATGCCCACCCCGTGGTCGGTGTTCATGTGCTGCCCGGCCGGGTCGCGGCGGGCGGGCGCGAGCGCTTCGTCCTTGGTCTGTGCGGTGGACGTAGCCGCCGTCGCGGGGGTCTTCTTGCTCGTGGTCATCGACGTCTCCGATGGGGCGCACGCGGGGACCAATTCCCCTGATAGCGGGCCGCGTCGGTGCGTCGAGCCGCCCGGCGCCCTCGTCAAGGCGGACCCTTCGCCGCTCCCCCTCGCGGGTCGCAGAGGCCGTCAGCGCGCCTCGTCCGCGCGCCACGCCCGCACTCGCTCGGCCAGCCACGGGCCGTCGTCGAGGGGCAGGTCGTGGCCCGCCCGCGGGTGCTGCACCAGCGGCGCGCCGAAGTGCCTCGCGAGGCGCTCGCCGCACACCGGGTGCGCCAGCGGGTCGCGCGCGGCGGTCACCACCAGGGCGGGCACCGCGAGGCGCGCGGGCGCACGGAAGCGCGACGCCGCGGCGAGCTGGCGCAGCAGCGTGGCGACGGGGGTGGGGCGCTCCTGCCCGTAGCGCGACCACTCGCGCGCCACGAGGTCGAGGTCGGGCGCGAGGCGCGTGGTGAAGCCCAGCACGATGCGCTCGCGCTCGATCGGGTCGCGGGTGCGCGCCGCCGCCACGATCTGCGGGACGATCGCGAGGTCCATGCGATCCCACGGGCGCGAGAGGTCGCCCGCGGAGGTGTTGACCAGCACCACGCGGCGGAAGTCCCCGGGGTGGTCGGCGGCCCACTGCATCGTGACCATGCCCCCGAGCGAGACGCCGAGCAGGCTCCACTCGCCGGGGTGCTCGTCGCGCAGGCGAAGCCAGCGGGCGCGGGTGTCCTCCATGATCCCGCGGACGCTCGCGGGCGACGGGCGCGCGCACTCGGTGCCCGCGCCGGGGAAGTCGATGCCGTGGGCGGTGACGCCGAGCGCGCCCGCGAAGACCTCGGCGAAGCGGCCGTTGTGACGTTGCTCGCGCGCGAGGCCGCGGAGGAGGAGCCAGCGTTCCATGATGGGGGGAGAGCTCGTCGGGGGTGTTCGGAGGAAGGATTGGGGGGATTGGCGGTCGGGGGAAGAGCTAGCGCCGGGCGGGCGGCGCCGGGTGCACCATCGGCATGCCGCCCGGCGGCGCCAGGACCGGCTCCGGAGGGGGCGGCGGCGGCGCCGGGTCTGCGCGCATCGGGCCGCCCTCGGTGTGGATGGCCGGCGGTGGCGGCGATGGGGGGGTTGGCTGCACGGGGGCGATGGCGCCGCTGGGCTGCATGTCGGGCTGCGGGTTGACCACCGGCGGGGCGCCGGCCGTCGAGACGCCCGGGGAGGTCGCGTCGATGAGCCCGAGGCCGATGCCGATCTCCTTCAGGGCGTCGCCGAGGCGGCTGCCCTGGAGGTCGCGGGCGGCGTTTTCGCCGTGGCTGGAGAGCCGTTGCTGGCGGGCGCTGGCGTCCGTGGACGCGTCGCAGCCGTCGAGGACGACGCCGCTCGCGAGCAGGGCCGCGAGGCTGGGCAGCGCGGAGGAGCGGACGGCGGTGCGAGGACGACGAGCGTTCATGGAGTGACCCCTTCGACGCGGGACGACGGGCGATCTTGGCGCGATACCGAGGTCGATGGCAATTCCGGGGGCGCCAGCGGGGCTCAGCCGAAGCGGGCGCCGAGGGACTCCGCGCGGGCGAGGATGGCGGCCTCGTCGGAGGGCTCCCAGCCGAGTCCGATGACCCGGTCGCTGGCCCAGGCGTCCCAGATCTCCTCGGGGACCTCGACGGTGCCGCGGGGGCCGCCGACGTGGAGGGCGCGCGGCCCGGCGAAGGCGATGACGTCGCCGAGGAGGTCGGCGTCTTCGTCGAGGGCCTCGCGGGTGATCGACACGTAGGGGGTCACCGCGTCGGTGGTGGGGTCGATGGAGCGCACGCGCGGGAACTCGAAGGCCTGCGCCGCGGTGAGGTCGCGCACGCGGGGCTCGGGGGAGCCGTCGCGCCAGCGCCATCCGTCGGCCTGGCGGACGAGCAATCCGCCGATCGCGCTGAGGGGAGGTGCCATGGGCCGCTGGTGTACCTCAGGTGCGAGGGCCCGCGGAACCCCTGTCAGAACCCGTCGGGGTCGCGCGGGCCGGGGCGCACCGCGGACACGCCGCCTCGCACCGGCACCCGGTGGGGCTGCGGCCGCGGCGGGGTGTGCACCCGCGGCGGCGTCGGGGGCGTGGGGCGCACCTCGCGCACTCCCCCGTCGACGTCGAGCGGCGAGGGCGGCGCCGGGGGCGTCGGGTCGACCGGTGCCTGCATCCCCGCGGAGACGACGGGCGTCTCGATCTGCACCACGGGCGCCTCGCCCGGCGCCTGGATGCGCGTCTCCGTCGGCGCCGGGAGCAGCCCGAGCCCGATGGCCACCTGCGTGGCGGCGCGGCCGTGCTCGGAGCGATCGAGCTCGCGGCCGGCCTGCTCGCCGTGCTCGGTGAGCCGCTGCATCCGACCCGCCGTCTCGACGGGGGTGTCGCAGCCGTCGAGGGCGACGCCGCTCGCGAGGAGGGCGGCGAGGCTGGGGAGCGCGGTGCTCTGCGCGGCGGTGCGTGGTCGGCGGACGCTCATCGGTTTCTAGACCCTTCTCGACACGGCCAGGAAGGGTGATCTTGGCGCCAGTCGGGGCGCCCTGGCAATGAGCGCCCTGTGCGGCGGGAGGTCGGAGTACGACCAGGACGCCGTCAGCGAGCGCAACCCCGCTTCGACCCGTGCAATGATCCTGGCTCTCCGATTGCTGAAGGCCGAGGAATGAGCGAGCGGTTGTGCGTGGGGGGTGGGCGCGTTCACTGGACCGGGTGGGCGTTGGCGGTCGCGATCGCTGGCTGTGGAAACACCCAGACAGCTGCGCCCCCGAGCGACGCGAGCTCCGACGCGGGGCCTGCGCTCGACCGCCCGGACGCCCGGGAGACCGATGGGGGCGTTGATCGCGACATCGGCCAGTCGCTGCGCACGGTGCGTGCGACGCTCACGCGCGCGGCCATGTCTGGCGATGCCAGCACGCCGCTCGACGTCGACCTCGCCGTGATGTGGGTGACGGAAACCGTGGCCGCGACGACGACGGTCGACGGCGGCGTCTCGGCGGACGACCCCGCGGGCTTCTTCGTCGAGGGCCCGGGCGGTGCGATCTTCGTCGCGATCGACCCCGCGGCGGTCTCGCCGACGCCGCAGCCGGGCGACAACATCTACTTCACCGCGACCCGTGGGGAGGTGCACGCGGGCGCCCGGTGGCTCACGGGCGTCACCAACTACGGCCGCATCCGTAGCGGGGAGGAGTACCCAGCCAAGCACGTGCTGGACCTCTCGAGGGCGGTCAGCATCGTCTCGGGCCTCGACGAGTACGAGCACAAGCTGATCCGGGTGCGAGGCACCATCGTCGGGGACTTCGTGGACGCGGGCGTCGGCTTCGAGTCGGCGCAGATCACGACCGAGGGCATCCCCGCGGCGACGCCCGACCTGGTGCTGCGCGTCGCCGTCGCGGTGCGGAGCGGCATGGACCTCCGCAGGGGGTGCGCGTTCACCACGGTCTCGCCGCTGTGGCGAACCAACGCGCAGGCCCAGGTGCACGCGTGGACCGCGGGCCAGATCACCCGCGGTGGCTGCCCCGGGGACGCCGACGCCGGTACCGACGCCGCGACGGTCGTCGACGCGGTCGCTCCGACCGACGGACACGCGGGCGAGTAGGTCCTCCCGGGCAGGGCGCGCTGCCCCTCGCTCACACCTCGAAGAGCACCTCGTCGAGGGGCCTGCGCGGGAGGTCGGGCACGCGCTGCCAGTCGACCAGTCTCCTCACGATGGTCAGTGCGCGGTCGTCGCCCGACGACGATCGTTGTGAGGTGGGGCGAAGGGCGCGCGGCAACGGGGTTGAGGCCGACGCCGCGACTGCCCCTCCCGCTGACGCGACTGCCCCTTCGGTCAGCGAGTTCTCCAACGGCCCAGCGAGCTTCCAGCGCACGTCACCGAGTCGCGGCGATACCCCGAGGGACACCCTGCCTGTAGGATGTCGACCACCGCATGGCAGAGAGCAAGGGCGACGGGATGGCCTTCCTGAGGGGCGGCGGCGCGACGGGAGCGTTGATGCGCGCCCGAGACTGGTCGGCGACGCCGCTCGGCCCGCCCGAGGCGTGGCCCTCGCCGCTCCGGACCGCCGTGTCGCTGATGCTCGGCGCCCGGCAGCCGGTCTACGTGGCCTGGGGCCCTGAGCTGACGTCGCTCTACAACGACGGCTATCTGCCCATCGTCGGGAGCAAGCACCCGGAGGGCTTCGGCAGGCCGTTCGCCGAGCTGTGGGCGGAGATCTGGAGCGAGTTCCGGCCCATCGTCGAGGCGACGATGGCGGGCGAGGCGCAGCACTTCGTCGACCTGCCCATCGCGCTGGCCGGCAGGCCCGATCGGCCCATCGGATACTTCACCTTCTCGTACACGGCGCTGCGCGACGACGACGGCGCCATCGCGGGGTTCTACTGCGCCGCCACCGAGACCACGGAGGCCGTCCTGGCCAGGCGGCGACAGGACGCCGAGACGCAGCAGGTGCGCGAGCTGCTCCAGCAGGCCCCCAGCTTCGTCACGATGCTCAGCGGGCCGGAGCACCGCTTCGAGTTCGTCAACGACGCCTACCAGCGCCTCATCGGACCGCGCGACGTGATCGGCCTGACGGTCCGCGAGGGCATCCCGGAGGCCGCCCGGCATGGATTCCTCGAGCTCCTCGACAACGTGTACCGCACCGGGGAGGAGTTCGTCGGTCGAGGGCTGAGACTGGTCCTGCAGCGCCCGGGCGGCGACGACGAGGAGTTCTTCCTCGACTTCATCTACAAGGCGATGCGCGGCCCCGACGGCGAGGTGAGCGGCATCTTCGTCGAGGGCTACGACGTCAGCGAGCGCGTCCGGGCGGAGGTGGCCCTGACGGCGAAGGCCGCGGAGCTGGAGACGGTGCTGGACGCGGCCCCGACGGCCATCTGGATCGCTCGCGATCCTGGCGCCTCCCGCATCGATGGCAACGCGTTCTCCCGCGACCTGCTGCGGTTGTCTCCCGGCGCCAACATGTCGCTCACCGCAGAGGCGTTGCTCCGTCCCTCGGGCTTCACCGTCTTCGACGCCGCCGGACGCGAGATCCCGCCGCACGAGCTCCCGGTGCAGCGGGCGGCGCGGGGGGAGCACGTCGACGACATGGAGGAGGAGGTCCGGTTCGAGGACGGGAGCTCGGTGTTCCTGCACGGGAGCGCCCGACCCCTGTTCGGGCCCGACGGGGAGGTGCGCGGCGCCGTGGCGACCTTCGCGGACATCACCGCGCGCAAGGCCGCGGAGATGGCGCTGGCCGAGAGCGAGGCGCGCTACCGCACGCTGTTCGAGAACACCGACGCGGCGTTCTGCGTGGTCGAGGTCCTCTTCGATGACGACGACCGCCCGGTCGATCACCGCTTCATCGAGGTCAACCCCGCGTTCGAGCGGCACAGCGGCCTGAAGGACGCGCTCGGTCGCCGCGCCCGCGAGCTGCTGCCCGACCACGAGCAGCACTGGTTCGACATCTACGGGCAGATCGTGAAGACCGGCAGGCCCGCGCGCTTCGAGGGCGGCTCGGCCGCGCTCGGTCGCTGGTTCGACGTACACGCCATGCGCGTCGGGGCGCCCGAGCAGCGCCGGGTCGCGATCCTGTTCAACGACGTCACCGAGCGCAAGGACAAGGAGGACCGCCTGCGCAGCTCGAACGACACGCTGGAGCGGCGCGTGGCGGAGGCGCTGGCCGGGCGGAAGCTGCTCGCCGACCTCGTCGAGGGCACCGACGCGTTCGTCCAGGTGGCCGACCGGGACTACCGCTGGCTGGCGATCAACCGGGCCGCGGCGGACGAGTTCGAGCGCATCTACGGCGTGCGGCCGAGGGTCGGCGACTCGATGCTCGACGCCCTCGGCGACCGGCCCGAGCACCGCGATGCGGTGAAGGCCGCGTGGGGGCGGGCGCTCGCGGGCGAGGTGTTCACCGACGTCGGCGAGTTCGGCGACCCGGGCCGCGAGCGGCGCTGCTACGAGATGAAGTACGACGTCCTCCGGGACGCGTCGGGCGCGATGATCGGCGCGTATCAGTTCGTCTACGACGTGACCGAGCGCGTGAGGGAGCAGCGGCGCCTCGCCAGCGCCGAGGACGCGCTCCGGCAGAGCCAGAAGATGGAGGCGCTGGGTCAGCTCACCGGCGGCGTCGCGCACGACTTCAACAACCTGCTGGCGGTGATCTCCGGGGGGCTCAAGCTCCTGGAGCGCCCGTCGGACGAGGCGAAGCGCCGGCGGGTGATGGAGGGCATGCGCCGCGCGGTGGAGCGGGGGGCCGGGCTCACCCGACAGCTGCTCGCCTTCTCGCGGCGGCAGCCCCTGTCGCCCGACCCGCTCGACCTCGGGGCGCAGGTGAACGGGATGCGCGAGCTCCTCTCCCGCGCGCTCGGCGGCGACGCGCAGGTCGTGGTCGAGATCCCGGACGACATCTGGACCGTCGAGGTGGACGCGGGCGAGCTCGAGCTGGCGATCCTCAACCTCTGCGTCAACGCCCGCGACGCCATGCCCGGAGGCGGGACCATCACCGTGCGCGCCCGAAACGAGCCCGGCGGCCGCGACGGAGCCGACGAGGTGGTGTTGACCGTCTCGGACACCGGCGAGGGGATGCCTCCCGAGGTCGCGGCGCGCGCGTTCGAGCCCTTCTTCACGACCAAGGACATCGGCAAGGGCTCCGGGCTCGGGCTGGCCCAGGTGTATGGGTTCGTCACGCACTCGGGCGGCCGCGTCGCGGTCGACAGCGCGGTGGGCGCGGGCACCGAGGTGATCATGACCTTCGCGCGCTCGCACCGGCCGCTGCGGCGCGACGAGCCGACGGCTCCGGCGTCGGGCGCCGCGGCGGGCCTCGACGGGCAGAGCGGCCACGTGCTGCTCGTGGAAGACGACGGCGAGGTGGCGTTCCAGACGCGCGAGCTGCTGACCGGCATGGGGTACACCGTGAGCTACGCGCCGTCGGCGGAGGCGGCGCTGGCGGCCATCGAGCGCGGCACGGACATCGACGTGGTGTTCTGCGACGTCATGATGCCCGGCGGCATGAGCGGCGTGGAGCTGGCGCGCCTCCTCCGCGGGCGCTTCCCCCGCCTCCCGGTCATCCTGACCACCGGGTACATCGAAGCCGCGCGAGAGGCCGCGGCGGAGGGCGTCACGGTCCTGACCAAGCCCTACCAGGCGGAGGCCCTGGCCGCCGCGCTCCGGGCTAGGCTGCACCGCGCGGCGTGACGCGCCGCGGGTGGTGAGGCGCCGTCCACGAGAGGTGCGCTCACGCCGCGTGCTGCCTCGCATGGGGAGGGCTGATGCCCGGGGGGCGACGGCCCCATGGAGTCCGACGATGGACGACACCACGCCGCGCAAGGGGCAGTACCAGGGGCGCCTCGACCGGGAGGAGTTCCGGAGGCGCTTCCTGGCGCGCTTCTACGACCCGGCCTTCGACGCCGAGCGCGAAGCCCTCGAGCGCATCGAGGCGATCGCCTACGAGGCCTACGACGGCGGCCGGAAGGCGCCGCGCGACGAGCCCGCGGGGGAGGGCTTCGCCGACCCGAAGCGGAGGCTCTCGGTCGAGTGGCTCGCCACGCGCAAGCGGCTGATCGACGCCCAGCGTCGACAGTCCGACGCGACGTCCCCCGCGAGGGTGCTCGTCATCAACGCGTCGAGCCGCAACGACGGGACCTGCCCCGGCGAGGTCTCCAAGTCGTGGCGCCTCGCGGGCATCGCCCAGGAGGTGCTTGCCGGCGACCGGGAGTTCCCGTGCGAGGTCGACACGCTCGACCTGAGCCTGGTGACGTCGGAGTACGGGCGCGCGATCCACCCCTGCAAGGGCTGCGTCTCGACGGCGATGCCGCTCTGCCACTGGCCGTGCTCGTGCTACCCGAACCACTCGCTGGGGCAGGTGCACGACTGGATGGCGGAGATCTACGAACGGTGGGTCGCCGCGCACGGGGTGCTCATCGTCACGCCCGTGTACTGGACCCAGATGCCGTCGCCCCTCAAGGCGATGGTCGACCGGATGGTGTGCGCCGACGGCGGCAACCCCGACCCGACGACCACCGACGGCAAGGACGCCGAGAGGGCCAAGCGCGTCGAGCTCGCGGGCTGGGCGTACCCCAAGCACCTCAAGGGCCGCATCTACGGCGTCGTCGTCCACGGGGACACCGCCGGCATCGAGGGCACCCGCCGCGCGCTCACCGAGTGGCTCGACGCCATGGAGCTCATCGACGCCGGGAGCATGGCCCGCCTGGAACGCTACGTCGGGTACTACGAGCCCTACGCCACCAGCCACGCCGCGCTCGACCGCGACACGATGTTCCAGGAGGAGGTGCGCAACGCCGCCCGGGCCGTCGTCCGCGCGGTGTACTCGCGCCGCCGCGGGACGCTGGAGCACGGCGACGAGGCGCTCCACGACGCCCGCCCCAAGTGACTTGCGGCCGCGGTCGACGCGCCCCGATGGGGCCCCGGTCAGCGCCCGCCCTTCACGCAAGCTCTCAACCCGGCGCTGGCACCTCCGACGGGCAGCGACCGTCCGCGCCCGGGTAGCGGAGGATCACGGCGCCCTCGATCGTCCCGTCGGAGCCGAGGTCCACCTCGATGCGCTCGATGCGCTCGTCGCCCCGGTAGGTCGTGCGGAGGGTCCGCGGCACCTCGTTGATGCCGCAGTGGTCGTAGCGGTCGAGCACCGGGCGGCCCTGCGCGTCGACCCGCACCTCCACCCGGTCGGCCAGGCAGAACTCGTCGCGGTCGGGGTAGTTGTGCCGCGTCGTGTACGTCCCGTCGGGCTGGTACACGAACTCGACGAAGCGGCCGCCCCCCTCGCGCCGCGCGACGCGCCCGTCGGGCGTGTAGGTCGTCCGCGAGGCCCCCTCGCGCACCACCCGACCGGCGGCGTCGAAGCCGAGGGTCGCGCGCGTCGCGCCCCGGCGCGAATCGTCAGGGGGATGGACGAAGCGAGGGCACCGCGCTGCGAGCGCCGTGTCGGCCTGGATACGCCCCCGGTTGCCAGCGCGCCCATGATCCATAGGACGCGCTCCCGCGGGCGCTGCCGGGAGCGTCCCTGGCCGCGTCGTCGCCCATCGTGAACGACGGTCGATGTGTCGCCCGGAGCCCCGAGTCGCGCGTCATTCTCCGCCGTCGGAGAGTGCGCCCTCGACGGTGCTCGCCGTCACGACCGCGGCGAACCAGGCACGCAGCGTCGACAGGTCTCGACACGCCCCGATGCGCCCCGCATGAACCTCGTCGACCCGCCACCCGCGCGCCTCGATCGACGCCACCAGCATGGCGCGCACCGCGCTGAGGCCCTCCTCGCGGCCCTCCTCGCGGCCCTCTTCGCGGACCGCGTCGAGGCTCCCGTAGCCCTTCGCGGCCAGCAGGTTTCGCAGCGTCACCTCGTGCGCGGCGCTCCGGTCGTAGAGCGCCCGCACCGGCACGGGCAGCTCGAGCACCCCGGGCGCCGTGAGCGAAGCGTCGTCGCCCACCGTTCGCATCGCCGCCCCCGCTTCGTGGATCTCCACACGCCGCGGGCCGACCAGCCGCACCACCCACACCCACCGGGTGCCGGCCGCCAACAGCTCGCCGATCTTCGTCTTCAGCTCGGCCTCGTCCTGGCCGCGCCCGGCGTACGCCACCGCCAGCGACGCCTGCGTCGCCCAGGCGCCCGCCTCGCCCTCGAAGTTCACCGCGACGTCGGGCGCGCGCAGGGTGTCGGGCGCCAACGCAAGGCCCGTGTCCACGCCTGCCGACCGCACCGCCGGGTCGCTGTCCAGCACCGTGAACCCCAGACCGTTGGGGCCGCTGCCGTCGCGCCCCGTCGGCGCGCAGAAGATCGGGTGGCCCTGCGACAGCTCGTAGGGGTCGCCCGAGCGAAGCTGCCCCGCGCGAAACGGACCCCGCTGGTACCTCCGGTGGCCGTCGCTCATGCCGCCCACGCTAGCACCGCGCCCCGGCCGTCGCGACGACGCCACACGCTCGTCGCGCCCGGACGCGGCACGATCACGAAGCGCCCGCCCACGCCTGCGATCACCGGCCTCGCCCTCCGAGGGGAGCGCCCGCCCAGGCCTGCGGTCACCGGTCTCTCCGCATCGTCCCTCGACCGAGAGAAGATCGGAAGTCTCTGACCTCCGCGTCCTTGGTCCGTGCGACGTGCTGTCCTTCACCGCGCCCGATTTCAAGCTCGCGGTCGATGACCTCTACGTCGGCGCCTTCGACGCCGCGGCTCCGTAGGGCTCCTGACGGGCCGTGGATCGTGGCACCCTCCGCGCTCAGTCACCCATCTCGCGACGGAGCGCACCGGATGTCACCCCCATGGACCCGATGGATCTTCGCGCTCGCCGTGGGCGTCACCGTGGACCCTCCGGCCAGCGCGCAGCCGCGGCCGCTCGAGCAGGTCGTCGGCCGGCCGTGCCGCGACGACGAGGTGCCCTATTTCGCGTCGGGCTGCGATGGACCCGCCCGCCGCCAGTGCTGGTCCGCCGCCGTGCGCCCGACGCCGATGACCTTCTGCGGGTGCGACGGCCGCAACTCGAGCGCCCCGCTCCCCGGCGGCGGTCACCGCTGGCGCCACGCCGGCGCCTGCCCCGACGCGCCGCCACCACC
The DNA here is from genome assembly GCA_030652255.1 of Myxococcales bacterium. Lineage (GTDB taxonomy): Bacteria > Myxococcota_A > Polyangia > Polyangiales > SCUS01. Next base: position 33,285 of record JAUSAZ010000053.1, read on the forward strand.
GACCACCCCGCCGACGCCGCCCGCGACCCCCGCCGATGTCCCCGCGTGGCTCGCGCGCTGCGCCGTCGCCGGGCGCAACGGGCTCAACCCGCAGATCGATGTTCCGACCGACCTCACGACCGTCGGGCGCGCGACGCTGCTCGACACCGTCGCCCGCGCCCCGCGTGACCGACGACGGTGCGCGGCCTGGGCCCTCGGCCGCCACGCCCCCGTCCGCGAGCTGCGACGGTTCTGGCGCGCGCAGCTCACCTCGTCGCGCGACGCGCAGGTGCTCACCGAGGCCTTCATCGCGCTCTCCGAGCTCGCCGACCCGGCCGACCTCGACCTCGCGCTGCGGCAGTACGCCCACCATCCGCACCTGCGCCACATGCTCGCGGGTCGGCTGCGGGCGTGGCGCGACCGCCGGGTGATCCCCGCGCTGGTCGCGCTGCTGGACACGTCCGAGGTGGACACCACGCGCCGCAACGCCGTGACGTCCATCGAGCTCCTTGGGTTCGTCGCGCGACAGCCGGCCGACACGAGCCCAGGCCACCCGGCGCCGGGCAACGGTCCCGACACCATCGCAGCGCCGTACCGCCGGTGGTGGCAGCGCGAGGGCCGCGTGGCCTTCGCGCGCGAGCAGCAGGCGTGGTCGCGCCTCGTCGCCAACGTGCGCCCGGCGACGGGGCTCGAGCCCGACTGGATCGAGCTGGCGCGCACTCCCTCGGTGACGGTTCTGGATGCGCCGTCGTCGCCCTCGCGCATCAACACCCCAGCGGTCACGATCGAGTGCCGACGCGGCCCCGTCCCGCCCCACCCCGGTGAGAGCCCGGAGGTCAGCCGGTCGTTCGCCCTCGACCCGATGGGTGTCGCGACGCTCACCCTCACGCGCGCCGACGGCACCCGGCACACGCAGCCAGCGGAGCTCACCCCCGAGCAGCGCGGGCGCGTGCGACTCGCCGCCGCCGCGGCCCACCACCACGGCGCGCTGTCCCCGGAGTCATCTCCGCCCGACGGGACGCTGTGCTCGCTCCGGGTCGTGGTCGAGCGATCGGTCGAGTGGCGCGTCGCGTGGCCCACCGCGCACACGCCGCTTCGGGCGCTCATGGAGGCGCTGATGCCGCTGGTCTACCCCCAGGGCGGCCTGCGTCGGACCGTCAGCCCACGGTGATACCCTCTGCAGTACCCGCTCCCGCGAGCGCTGCGAGGAGCTCACTGGACGCTGCCCTGGCTCTCCCTCGCGACCCATTGTGCCCTTGCGGTTTCTGCCTCCCGCCGCGGCCCCGCCCGAAGATCACACCCATGGCCAGACGCGGGACTACAGTCGTCGCATGCGAGTGTGGGGCGTGCCGCTGCTGTGCGTTGCGATCGGTTGCGCGTCGAGCGTAGAGGCACCGGTCGACGCGGGCATCGCCGCTGGTCCGACTTCGTCGACGCAGATCGCGCGCGCCTGCCTGCTGGCGGTGGGCTGCGCCGCGGCGCCGGTGGGGAGCCTCGGCGCGTGCGTGCAGTCGATGACCCGCCGCGCGCTCGCCCCCAACCCGACCGGCGAAGACGTCTGGGACCGCCTGCTCGAATGCGCGGCGCGCCCCGTCGCGCGGGCCGGCTGCGGCGCCTTCGTCGACTGCGCCACGCGCGGTCACCCGGCGGCGTACTGTGCGGCGCACCCCGGCGACTCGTGCGACGGCGCCTTCGCGGTGCATTGCGGCGAGCCGGGCGCCCCGGCGACCGCCCGGGACTGCGCGACGATCCCGGGCGCGACCTGCGCGTCGCGTCGCGCGCCTCTCACCGGAACGTACTGCCGGTCGTCGCAGTGCTCGCCGACCTGCGCGGGCGACGTCGCCGTCGTCTCCTGCGCGGGAGCACCCGACCAGCCCGCCGAGCGCTGCACCGCCGGGACGAGCTGCGTCATCAGCCCGACCGGCGGCCACATCTGGGGCGCCTGCCTGCCGCCGGGGCCCGCGTGCGCGGCGTGGGGCGCCCGGTGCGAGGGGTCGGTGCTCGTCCGCTGCTACGGCGTCTTCGAGACGGTGTTGCTACGGGAGACCCGCTCAGACTGCGCCCGACTCGGGTGGCAGTGCGTCGCCGGCGTCCCGGGCGGCGCCACCTGCGTCCCGCCGCCCTATGCGTGTGCGCTCGACGCGCCGCCGGCCTGCGAGGGCGACACCCTCGTGGCCTGCGCGGCCGGCTCCGACCCCCGCTTCGACTGCCGCGCGCTGGGCTTCTCGCGCTGCGTGCCCGCGTCGAAGTATCGCCCCGCCTTCTGCGAACCGTGACGCCGCAGTTGCCGCTCCCACGAGGCCTGTGACCTGAGCCACGCCACTTCGTTCGCGCGCCACGGCGCTCCGAGCCTGCGCCACGGCGCTCCGAGCCTGCGCCACGTCCCCTCGAAGGCCCGCCACGGCCCCTCGAAGGCTCGCCACGGCCCCTCGAAGGCTCGCCACGGCTCCGAAATGCTCCGCCACGTCCTCGCGCGGAGTCCGCACGCGCATCTGGGCTACGACCGCGCTGTGTACGTCCCGCGCGAGCGCGCCGGCCACCGCCCCCACCGCCCCATCGACGCTACCGCTCGGCATCGACGCCGAGCCGCCTGGGCGTGCCTTCTCGGCCTTCCCCGACGGGCTCGACGTCGACCGCGTGTACCGCGGCGTGACGCTCACCCCCGCGCCCGTGCGATCGCGCGGCTGAACCCTCGTCGTTGGCCCTGACGCAGGCCGGAACCATCGCAGCCCGAACGGGCGGCCTTCGTCGACGCCGAGCGGAGTGACGCTCAGCGGTACATCCGGTCGATGCGATCCTCCGGGTCGTCGCGGTCGAGCAGGAGAAGCGTCGCGTAGAAGGCCCACTCGAAGGGCTTCATGGCCACGAAGACCGCGTCGGCCATCCAAGGTCGGGTGATGTACCGGCTCACCGGGAGGCCCACGCGGTCGTAGGTGGCGCGCGCCACGCGGCCGAAGCGCGGCCAGCGGGTGTGCAGCAGGTCCTCGAAGGCGTTGGCCACGGCGAGCTGGCGGTTGACCAGGATGGGGTGCCCGTTGCGCCGGCCCAGGCGCTCGGGGCGCACCAGCGACGGCGTGCCGCGGGCCGCCACGGTGCAGAGGTAGTGGCAGTCGCTCACCACGACGTGCGCGACGGGCAGCCGTGACAGCGCGTGCCCGCAGGTGTCGGTGAACACCTCGAGCGCCGCGGCGGGGCGGCGATGCGCCACGGCCATGACCACCGCGTAGGCCCCGGCGAGCGCGGGCGCAGTGACCAGCGCCGCCAGCAGCGTGGGGCGGTGCACGGGCGCGTCGACGGTGACGGGCACGGTCGCCGTCGAGGCGCGGTACACGGCGTCGGGCGCGGCGGGGGCGCGGACGAGGGCGTCGACGCCGCGGCGACGGAGGCGGGCGACGAGCTCGTGGGCGTAGAGCCCGGCGGTGACGAGGGGCGCCGCCAGCGGGAGCGTGAGGGGGAAGGCCACCAGCGCCCAGAGCAGGTCGGCGAACTGCACCGCGAGCGCGGCCTGAAGCCCGATGCCCACCAGGAGGAGGGCGTGCACCATGAGCTCGGCGCCCGGACGCAGCCGCGCGGGCCGTCGGCGCGAGACCACGTAGGCCAGCGCCGTGAGCGCGTGCAGGGCGACCAGCCCGACGATGCCGCGCGCGCCCAGCACCCGGAACATCGCCGGCCCCGGGTCGCAGGAGGTCGTGCGACAGGTGGACGTGAGGGTCGCGAAGTTGAGCGCGAGGCCCCACGCGGGCAGCGCCACCAGCACCAGCACGTCGAGCGCGACCAGGTACCCGCCGCGCCCCTTGTCTCGGACGCCCTGGTAGACCTTGATCCCGGCCACCAGCCACGCGCCGAAGGCGAGCAGGGCCGAGAGCATCATCGCGACGCCCGTCAGGTACGGGCTGATGAGTGTCACGAGGGCGCTCACCGCGGCGCCGAGCACGAGCGCGACGGGCGCGCCGTAGCCGGTGCACAACAAGAGCGCGAGGCCCACGTCCCCGAGCCATGACCACGACCGACGCGGCGCAGGAGTCTCCATGGCCTGACGGTACGCCCGCGGGCCCGTTGGCTACACCCGCCCGCCCGCCGAACGGTCAGGGGCGCAGCCCGAGCGGTCGCCGCGGGTCGACCTCCGGCGCCGCCTCGGGCCCCGCGTCGAGGGGCGTCGCCACGCCGTAGTTGCGGTCGATCTGCTGGCGCAGCCGCTGCTCGGCCCGGTACCACCCGCGCCGGGCGGGGTCGTCAGGGCAGGTGGCGAGCTCGGCGCTCCCCGACGGGGCGCCCCAGCGCAGCTCGACGCAGTGGTACGGGTCGAAGGACAGCGCGAAGAGCCGGTCGAGCACCGAGTCCAGCGGGAGCGTCACCGCCGCGCCCGCGCTGTTGGCGTAGCGGGTCACGCACCCGGGTCGGGCGCTCTCCTCGCGCCACGCGTCGCGCAGCCGGGCGAGCAGCGCCGGGTCGCCCGAGCGCGCCACCACGGCGGAGTGGAGCTCGCGCACCGCGGCCTTGAGCCGGGCGTCGCGGGAGGGCGTCGACCAGGTCTCCCAGTCGCCGGTGGTGCCGTAGATGTTCCAGGGGAGCGCGGCGGGGTGGGCCTGGCGGTGCACCCCCGCGGCGACGGCGGCGTCGACGGCCTCGGCGCGGTCGGCCACGTCGCGGCAGAGCGACGCCACCTGCTCGCGCAGGTCGAGCACCGGGTCGAGCACGGCGTCGGCGGCGGCGAGCCGCTGGCGCACCCACTGGTGGTAGGTGACCCGCGGCGGCCTCGCGCCCGCGTCGGCGTCAGGGACCGCGGGCTGCCACGCGGCGGGGCTCCACTGCGACTCGCCGTCGAAGCCCGGGAGCTCGGCGTTACCCGAGCGCGTAAGGTGGGCGCCGTCCCAGCGCAGCGGGCGGAAGTTCTGGAACCCGCCGCCCAGGCGCCGCGTCCCGATGGCGAAGGCCTCGCCGAAGCGCTTGTAGGTGAGCGACCCGTCGGGGTGCCCGTCGATGAGGTACACCGCCCCGTCGGGGCGCACCTCGATGACCACCAGCACGTGCCCGTTGGGGTCGTAGTAGGCCGTGCCGGGGCGCACGCCGTCGCGGTCGATGCGCGGGGGGTAGAGGTCGCCGCCGGGCACCTCCGGGGACACGCGGTACATCCCCGAGTGCACGTCGTCGACCATCGCCCGCATCACCGCGCGGGCGGTACGGAAGTCCGTCCACGCGCGCCAGCGGGCGGGGCGCACGCCGAGCATGTAGCGGGGGTCGTCGCCCTGGCCGCGCACCCGGGCCACGTAGCCGAAGGGCAGCCGGCGCTTGAAGGCGAAGTACGCGCGGAGGATGTACGGAAGGTCGGCGCAGTCGACGGTGAGCGCGAGGCGCCGGTCGGAGGCGGCGTCGAAGAGGGCGTTGGCGGAGGGCTCGCGGAGGCACTGGTCGAGGCGCCGGCAGCGGCGCTGCGCGACGGCCGCCCCGAGGCGGGCGATGAAGGCGCTGTACTCGGCCTCCATGCGGTCGTTCCACTCGTTGACGGCGGGCCATGCCTCGCGCAGCGGGAGGTCGAGCGTCGAGCGGCCGGGCGGCGGCTCCGGGGCCGCGGGCGGCGGCAGGGGGAGGTCCTCGGCGACGTCCTCGGGCGCGCCCGCGTCCGGGGCCGCCGCGGCCATCGGGACGTCGATCGCCAGGTCGCCGAGGTCGACCGCCGTCACCGTCGGCGGGCGGTGGCAGCCCAGCAGGAGGGCCAGCGCCAGCGGGGCGCACGCCTTCACTTGCCTGAACACGGCGTCCGGTATAGTGGAGGGTGGTGGAGATTGATCGCTCACGTTGGACGCATCTGAAGGCGCTGGAGGCGGAGAGCATCCACATCATTCGCGAGGTGGCGGCGGAGTTCGCCAACCCGGTGATGCTCTACTCCATCGGCAAGGACTCGGCGGTGATGCTACGGCTCGCGCTGAAGGCCTTCCACCCGGCGCCGCTGCCCTTCCCGTTGCTGCACATCGACACGACGTGGAAGTTCCGCGCGATGATCGAGTTTCGCGACCGCTTCACCAAGGAGCTGGGGCTCGACCTGCGGGTGCACACCAACCGCGACGGCCTCGCGCAGGGCATCAACCCCTTCGAGCACGGCAGCTCGAAGTACACCACCGTGATGAAGACCCACGCGCTGCTCCAGGCGCTGGGCGGGGGAGGCTACGACGCGGCCTTCGGCGGGGCGCGGCGCGACGAGGAGAAGTCCCGCGCCAAGGAGCGCGTGTACTCCTTCCGCGACGGCCACGGGCAGTGGGACCCGAAGAGCCAGCGCCCCGAGCTCTGGAACCTCTACAACGGCCGCGTGCGCAAGGGCGAGAGCATCCGCGCCTTCCCCCTCTCCAACTGGACCGAGCTGGACGTCTGGCAATACATCTACCTGGAGGGCATCCCCATCGTGCCGCTGTACTTCGCGGCGGTGCGCCCGGTGGTCGAGCGCGAGGGCTCGCTCATCATGGTCGACGACGAGCGGATGCCGCTGCGGCCCGGCGAGGTGCCCGCGATGCGCAGCGTGCGCTTCCGCACGCTGGGCTGCTACCCGTTGAGCGGGGCGGTGCCGTCGACGGCCACGACGCTGCCGGAGATCATCCAGGAGATGCTGCTGGCGCGCAGCTCCGAGCGGCAGGGGCGCCTCATCGACCATGATGAAGAGGCGTCCATGGAACTGAAGAAGCGCGAAGGCTACTTCTGACATGAACGACCAGGGAGAGATCGCGCGCGACGTCGAGGGTTGGCTCGCGCGGCACGAGCGCAAGCAGCTGCTGCGCTTCGTCACGGTGGGCTCGGTGGACGACGGCAAGAGCACCCTCATCGGGCGGCTGCTGCACGACGCCAACGGCGTGTACGACGACCAGCTCGCGTCGGTGAAGAAGGCGAGCGCGAGGGGCGCCATCCACGACGGGGCGGGCGGGGGCGAGGCGGAGGGCGACGAGATCGACTTCTCGCTCTTCACCGACGGGCTCAAGGCCGAGCGCGAGCAGGGCATCACCATCGACGTGGCGTACCGGTACTTCACCACCCCCGGGCGGAAGTACATCCTCGCCGACACCCCGGGGCACGTGCAGTACACGCGCAACATGGCCACCGGGGCGTCGACCGCGGACGTGGCGCTCATCCTGCTCGACGCGCGCCTCGGGGTGCTGCCGCAGAGCCGGCGGCACGCGTACATCGCCGCGCTGCTGGGCATCCCCAACCTGCTGGTGTGCGTCAACAAGATGGACCTCGTGCGCTTCGACGCGGAGGTCTTCGCGCGGCTGCGCGACGAGTTCGGCGCCTTCGCGCGGCGGCTCGGGTTCCACGACGTGAGCACGCTGCCGGTGAGCGCGCGGCGCGGCGACAACGTGGTCACGCGCTCGCTGAAGACCCCGTGGTACGACGGCCCGACGCTGCTGGAGTACCTGGAGCGGGTGCCCGTGGGGACGGCGGTCGACCTCGCGCCGATGCGCTTCCCGGTGCAGCTCGTGCTGCGCCCGCACCTCGACTACCGCGGCTTCGCGGGGCAGGTGGCCTCCGGGGCGCTGCGCCCGGGCGACCGGGTGCGGGTGCTGCCCTCGCGGCGCGAGACCACGGTGCGCTCCATCGACACCTGGGAGGGTGAGCTCGCGGTGGCCCACGCGCCGATAAGCGTGACGGTGCGTCTCGCCGACGAGGTGGACGTCTCCCGCGGCGACATGCTGGTGCACTGCGACGCCGAGCCCCGTGCGGTGGAGCGAGCCGTGGCCGACCTCGTGTGGATGAGCGAGCGGCCCCTCGACCTGCGACGCAGCTACCTGGTGAAGCACACGACGCGGGTGGTCCCGGCGCGCATCGAGCGGGTGCTCGGGCGCACCGACCTGGAGACCCTGGAGACCCTCGAGGCCGAGGGGATGGCGCTCAACGACATCGGGCGGGTGGTGGTGTCGTGCGCGCGGCCGCTCTTCCTCGACGCGTACACCGCCAACCGGGTGACCGGGGCCTTTGTAATGATCGACGCGCTCACCAACGACACGGTGGCGGCGGGGATGTTCCGCGATGACGCGGTGCCCGCGGCGGAGGGCTCGGCGCGCCGGGCGATGTCCCTGGTGGGCGCGGCCGAGCGGCGGCGGCGGCTGGGCCACGCGGGCGCGGCGCTCTGGGTGGCGGACACCGGCGAGGCCTCGCGGGCCCTGGCGGCGGGCTTGGAGCGGGCCCTCTTCGACGCGGGCGCGGTGGCGTCGCTGGTGGAGGGCGACGCGGGCGCGACGGCGCTGGTGGCCGCGCGGCTGGTGGCGGCGGGCGTGGTGGCGGTGTGCCTCGTGGCGGGCGCGGACGACGCCACGGCGGACACCGTGCGGCTCGACGTGGGTGAAGACGCGTTCATTCGCGTAGAGGACGCCGACGGGGCCATCGCCACGCTGCGGGCGCGCGGGCTGCTCGGGTAGCTCAGGCGCGCTGAGGGCCGTGTCCCTCCCAAGCCGATGGCCCGTTGCCGCGTGTTGAAGGGCGCATCGGCAGCTTGAGAGGGCTTTACCCTCAGGGCTCGGCGGGCGGCACCGCGGGCCAGGTGAAGCGGAAGCACGACCCGACCCCATCGGCGGACTCCACCCAGGCGCGGCCGCCCATCGCGGTGACGGTCTTGCGCACGACCGAGAGGCCGATGCCGGTGCCCTCCACCTCGTCGCGCGGCTTCAGCGTCTGGAACATCCCCCAGATGCGCTCGTGGAAGGCCGGGGCGATGCCCGGCCCGTTGTCGGTCACCGAGAACTCCCAGAAGCCGTCGGCCTCGCGCGCGCTCACGCGCACCGCCGTCGCGGGCCCGGCGGCGTGCTTCAGCGCGTTGCCGATGAGGTTCATGAACACCTGCTGGAGCGGCGCCCGCGCGGTGCGCAGCACGGGCATGCCGGGCTCGATGGTCACCGTCGCGGTGGGGGGCGGCGCGAGCAGCTCGACGGTCTCGGCCAGCAGCGCGCCCACGTCGACCTCGACCACCGCGCGCCCGGTGCGCCCCGCGCGCGAGTACGCCAGGATGCCCTCGATGAGGCCCTCGAGGCGGGCCACCCGGCCGCGGAGCATCCCGAGGTGACCGCGCACGCCGTCGGGGATCTGCGCACCGAGGTCCTCCTCGATCCACTCGGCGAGGGAGGCGATGCCGCGCAAGGGGGCCTTGAGGTCGTGCGAGGCCACGTAGGCGAAGCCGTCGAGGTCGGCGTTGCTGCGCTCGAGGGCGCCGATGAGGGCCTCGCGGCGCCGGGCTTCCTCCGCCGCGCGCGCCACCGCCTCCTGCGCCTCGCGGTAGAGCAGCGAGTTGTCCACCGCGGCGGCCGTGCGTAGGGCGAACTCCTCGGCGATCGCGAGGTCGGCGGGCCCGAACACCCGCCCCGAGGCGTCCGTCACCAGGGAGAGGGCGCCCACCACCCGGTCGCGCACCCGCAGCGGGACGATCATGGACGAGCGCACGCCCAGGGCGCGCAGCACCTCGAGCTGCTCGGCGTCGACCGCCACGGCCGCGATGAGCTCGTCGGTCATCTCGGGCATGAGCTCCGCGCGGCCGGTGCGCAGCACGCGCGCGACGCCGTAGGGCTCGTCCGAGGACAGCAGGTGGCGCTCGTGCAGCCGGCGCGCGATGGCCTCCTTCGTGGGGTCGACGTTGGCCACGGCGACCCGTCGGGCGGTGCGCCCGTCCTCCGAGAGGTACACCCCGCAGCCGTCGCAGAGGGTCGGCACCAGCAGCCGGGCGACCCTTCGGAGGGTGTCCTCGAAGTCGAGCGTCGAGGCGATCTCCCGGCTGGCCTCGAGCAGGAAGCGCTGCCGCGCCTCGGCGCGCCGCTGCTCGGAGAGGTCGCGCACGTAGCCCGCGAAGAGGGACCCCTCGTGGCCCGGCACCGCCGAGATCGCGAGCTCGATGGGGAACTCCTCGCCCGTGGCCCGCAGCGCGGTGAGCTCGATGCGGCGACCGAGCACCGTCGACACGCCCGTCGCGACCAAGCGCGCGAGCCCGCGGCGGTGGGCCTCGCGCAGGTGCTCGGGGACGATGAGCGCCGCCATGTCGCGGCCCAGCACGGCGGCGCGGGCGTAGCCGAACACCCGCTCCGCGGCGGGGTTGAAGTCGCGCACCCGGCCGCGGGCGTCCATGAGGATGATCGGGTCGAGCGCCGCATCGAGGATCGCGGCCTGCACCGCCTCGGCGACCACGAGGGAGGCGCGCTGGGCGGAGTCGTCGGCGCTCGCTTCCATGGGCTCCGGTAGTACCACCGCGGCCGATGGGGGGCCTATGGCGCCGCGGGCGGAGACGCGGGCGCGTGGGAGGTCGCCGCGCTGCCCGCCGAGGCGGCGATCACGCAGCCGATGGCCGCGAGCTGGGTGACCGTCAGCCGCTCGCGCAGCATCACCAGCCCGGCGAGGGCCGCGAGCGCGGGCTCGAGGCTCATGAGGACGCCGAAGGTGCGGGCCGGCAGGCGCCGCAGCGCGTGCATCTCCAGCGAGTACGGCAGCGCGCTCGAGAACACCGCGACGACCAGCGCGAGCGGCCAGAGCTCGAAGTGCAGCAGCCGCGGGCCCGCCCGCAGGACGCCCACCGGGGCGACCACGAGCGCGGCGGCGAGCATGCCCAGGGCGGTGGCGGATCCTCCCTGGACCGCGCGGCCCGCGCGCTGCCCGAGGACGATGTAGAGCGCCCAGCAGACGCCCGCGGCGAGCGCGAGCGCGACGCCCGGCGGGTCGAGCCGGTGGGCCGCGCGGGAGAGCGGGAGGATGAGCACGATGCCCGCCGCGGCGAGGGCCACCCAGAGCAGGTCGCGGGCGCGGCGCGACGCGAGGAGGGCGACCGCGAGGGGGCCGGTGAACTCCAGCGCCACCGCGACGCCCAGCGGGATGCGGGCGATGCTGAGGTAGAAGAAGAGGTTCATGGCGCCGAGGGAGGCGCCGTAGAGGGCGACGGCGACCAGGGCGGGGCGCGGGGGCAGCGCGCGCCACGGGCGCCAGATGGCGAGGAGCATCACGGCCGCGAAGCCGCAGCGGAAGACCGTGGTGCCCTCAGGGCCGAGCTGGGGGAAGAGCCCCTTGGCGAGGGAGGCCCCGAACTGGATCGAGACCATCGACGCCAGCAGCAGCGCGATCGAGAGGGTGGTGTCCTTGCGCACGGCGGAGCCTGAGGCACTAACACGCGGCGGGGATGGAGGGCCCCACAACGCGCCCGCCGCTTCGGCCCTCGTCAGGGTGGGCCCGTTGGGGGTACGACTCCCGGGACATGACCGCGCCCTTCACGTCCCGCCGTCACCGAGCGCTCACCCTCGCAGCCCTCGCGGCCGCGCTCGGCCTCGGCGCCCCCCGCGCCGCGCTCGCCGACCCGGGCGACGGCGACGGCCCCGAGGCCCCGCCGGTGAGCGCCGCGCGCAGCGCCGAGAGCGGGGCCTTCCTGCCCTTCACGCTGCCCGCCAGCAGCGCCGCGCAGCGGGCCTACCTCACGCTCCAGGGCGGCTACGACGCCGCCCGGGGGGGCGCGGTCTTCGACACCGCCGTGCAGGCCACCATCGTGGGGCCGCTCTCGCTCCGCGGCGGCGCGGCCTACGTCGGCCCCGTCGGGACGCTGCGCCCGAGCGTCGCGCTCACCGTCCAGGCGCTCCGGCAGGACCGCCACGGCGTCGACCTCTCCGTCTACGGGGGATACCAGGCCCAGGGGTTCAACACCGTACCCGCCGCCAACCTGATGCTGGCCGTCGGGCGCACCGTCGGGCGCGTGTCGCTGCTCGCCAACGTGGGCTACGGCTATGGCGTCGACGAGGGCGAGCACTACGGCGAGGTGCACCTCGCGGGCCTCGTGCGCCTGTTTCCCAACCTGCACGCGGGCCTCGACGCGCGCGCCCGCCTCGACCTCGAGCGCGACGACGACGAGCCCGAGAACGAGCCCGACTGGGACCTCGTCGCCGGGCCGATGGTGACGTGGTCCATCGGGCACTTCGCCGTGAGCGCGAGCGGCGGCCTGGCGGCGATCAGGTTCCGCAACTCCGTCGTGCCGACCTCCGTCGGGGCGATCGCCCAGCTGATGCTCGGCTCGGCCTTCTGACCGCCCTCAAGCCCCCCGCCGCGCGGGCGACGGGGCGGCGGGAATCTCCGTCGGCGCCAAGAATCGCGGCGCAAAGGGCGTATCACTACACATCGTGGAGCTCATCCCTCACCCGCAGGACGCCGGCGCCGTCGTAGACCGAAGCGGCGACGCGCCCGTCCCAACGACCGTGCAGCCCACCGCGCTCGTCGTCCCCGAGGGCATCACCCTCGCCCTCGCCCGCGTCGGCGCGCGGCTCAACGCCTGGGTCGCGCTCGACGCCGCGCTCGCGGGCGCCCTCACCGGCGCGGCCGTCGGCGCCGCCGCCCTCGCCGCGCGCTCCCCCCTCCCCCTGGCGGTCGCCGCGGGCGCCAGCACCGCGCTCCTCGTGGCCGCGGGCGAGGCGCGCTCGCGCTGGGTGGGCCCCTTCGCCGCCGCCGCCACCCTCGACCGCCTGCTGGGCGCCAAGGACCGCTTCGTCTCCGCCCTGCACTTCGCCGCCGCCGCCGACCGCTCGCCCCTCTACGCGCTACAGCTCTCCGAGGCCGCGGCCTTCCTCGACCGCGCCGGCCCGGCCCCGGCCCCGGGCCGCCCGCGGCTGCGCGCGCACCGCTACGCCGTCGTCGCCGCCGTCGTCGCGCTCGTCGGGCTCGGCCTGCCCGTCGCCCACGACACCGTGGCCCGCTGGGTGGGGCACCGCCGCGCCTTCGCCGCGACCCCTCCCCCGATGGACTCCCCGCAGGCCGTCGCGGCCCGCGCCGCCGCGCTCCGCGAGGCCCTGCGCGACTCGCCCAGCCGACGCATCGACGCGGAGATCAACGCCCTCGACCGCGCGCTCACCGAGCAGGCCGCGCGGCTCGAGGCGCAGCGCGCCCAGGCCATCGAGCGGGCCGCCGTCGCGCTCGAGCGCGCCCACGCCAACGACCTCGCCGCCGCGAACCCCGCCGCCCCGTCGCCCGCGGTGGCGGCCGCCGAGCAGGCGCTGCGCGAGGCCGAGCGCGCCCAGGCCCAGGCCAACGCCGCGCAGGCGGCGATCCAGGAGCAGCTGCGGCGGGCCAACGAGCGCTTCGACGCGGCCCGCGAGGGGGCGCAGCCCGCGGCCCAGGCGAGCGCCCGCCAGGAGGTGGCCCGGCTGCTCGACCAGGCGACGCAGGCGCGGGCGCAGCAGACCGCCACCGCGCAGCAGACGCAGGCGGCGCAGCAGGCCCTCGCCCGCGCCGCGGCGCCCCCCGGGGCGCTGGGGGGCGAGCGGGCCACGCGCTCCCTCGACGAGGCGGTGCAGCGCCTCGACCGGGCGCTCCAGGCCATCGAGGGCGACGACCGCTCGACGGCGCTCCCCTCGGCGGAGACCGGGCGGGTGCTCGACGACGCCAGCCGCGACCTCGGGCGGCAGATGCCCGACACGGCGCGGGCCCTCGACGCGGCGGCCCGGGCGCGCGACGCCAGCGACGGGCAGCGGCTCAACGAGTCCATCGAGCAGGCCCGCGCGGCACTCGCCCGGGAGGCCCACGCCGAGCCGGCGGACGTGCGAAGGGCCCGCGAGGCGCTCGAGGCGCTCCACGACACGGTGGCCCAGAACGCCCAGCAGCAGCGCGAGGGCGCCGCGGGCCAGCAGGGCGCAGAGGGAGGGCGCGAGGGCGCCGCGCGCAACGGGCAGGCGAGCCTCGACCGCGAGCAGGAGGCCCTGCGCAACCCGCAGTCGGGCGCCAACCCGCAGGCGGGGCAGCAGTCCGCGAGCGGCGAGCAGGGCGATCCGTCGGCGCAGGGGAGCCGCGGGCAGCAGGGTCAGCAGGGGCAACAGGGCCAGGCGGGCCAACCGGGGCAGCAGGGACCGCAGGGACAGCCGACGCGGGCGGGCTCGGCCGGACAGCCGGGGCAGGCGGGGCAACCCGGGCAGGCGGGGCAGCCGGGGCAGGTCGGGCGGCGCGGGGAGTCGCCGGGCGGGGGACAGCCCTCGGGCCCGGGGAGCCAGGGCGCGGGACAAGGGGCGCAGAGCCCGTGGCGCGGACAGGGCATGACCCCGGTGCCGGGCGCGGGCGCACCGAGCGGGCCGTCGATGCAGGCGCCGTCGGGGGCCTCGATGGCGCGCAACCCCGCGGGGGCGGGATCGCCTAACGGGCAGCTCGGCGGGGGCGTCGGCAACAACCAGGGCAACAGCATGGGCAACGGGCTGTCGCAGGGAAACCGCACGGCGGCGATGGGCGGCGCGGGCAACCAGACGGTGAGCCGCTTCGACCGCGGCAACGGGCAGACCGAGAGCGAGGGGCGCAACCAGATGCTGGGCCAGGGCCCCGGGCAGGCGCACGGCTCGGCGGGCTCGGCGGGCGGCGGCTCGGCGGCGGGCGCGGCGCGCGAGCCCACGCAGGGCGGCCGGGCGTGGGGCAGCGGGGCGGGTGACCGGCTGGCGCTCGGGGCGCCGGGGGCGAGCGGTCCGCTGGGCCACGACGTCGACCCGGGGGGCCTCGTGCGACGGCCGCCGCAGCTCGCGCCGGGCGCGCAGGGCGTGATGATGCCGGGCGTCGCGCAGCAGGGCGCGGCCACCGGGCCGACGAGCGAGGCCCCGGTGGCGCCCGGGTCGCTGCTGCCCAACGCGCCGGGTGACGGCGCGCTCGCGGGGGCGCTCGACGAAGACCCCGAGGCCGCGATGACCACGCAGCGGGTCCCGCCCTCGCTGCGCGCGTACGTCCGGCGCTACTTCCAACGCATGCAGGGCGCCCCTGCGACTGCCCCAACGAACGGTGCTCCATGACCCCATCCGACCCCGCGACGGCCCTCGAATCCTTCGACCGCGTGCGCGCCCTCGCGGCGGCGATGCACCAGGAGATCAGCGCCCGGGTGGTGGGCCAGGACGACGCCATCTCGTGCCTCATCGGCGCGCTCATCGTGGGCGGCCACGTGCTCATGGAGGGCGCCCCGGGCCTCGGCAAGACGGTGCTCGCCAAGACCCTCGCGGACGTCGTCTCGCTGAAGTTCTCGCGGGTGCAGTTCACCCCCGACCTCATGCCCTCGGACATCCTCGGCACGCACATGGTGTCCGTCGACGCGGCAGGGCGCCCGTCGCTCTCGCTCCAGCAGGGCCCGCTCTTCGCCAACGTGGTGCTGGCCGACGAGATCAACCGCGCGTCGTCCAAGACGCAGAGCGCGCTGCTCGAGGCCATGCAGGAGAAGCAGATCACCCTCGGCGGCACCACCTACCCCCTCGACCCGCCCTTCTTCGTGGTCGCCACGCAGAACCCCCTGGAGTCCGAGGGCACCTATCCCCTCCCCGACGCGCAGCTCGACCGCTTCCTGATGAAGCTGGTGATCCCCTTTCCCACGCAGACCGAGGTGATGGCCATCGTGGCGCGCACGGCGCGGCAGTTCGACTTCGCGGTGAACAAGGTCGCCACCGCGGCGCAGATCATGGCCGCGGGCCGCACCCTGCGCACCCTGCCCGTCGCCGAGCCGATGCTCCAGTACGCGGTGTCGCTGGTCTTCGCGACGCACCCGGAGTCGCCCACCTCGTCCCCGAAGGTGAAGAAGTACATCCGCCACGGGGCCAGCCCCCGCGCGGCGCAGTCGCTCGAGCTCGTGGCGAAGTTCTTCGCCATCCTCGACGGGCGGCTGCACGTGGCCGCGGAGGACATCCAGCGCGCGGCGCTCCCGTGCCTGCGCCACCGCATCGTGCGCAACTTCGACGCCATCGCCGACGGGGTGAGCCCCGACGAGATCATCGGCCACATGCTGAAGACCCTCGCCCCGGCGGCGCGCTGACCGGATGGCGCTCCTCGACCGCGCGGCCCAGCGACTGCTCGAGCGCCTGCACCTCCGGGTGCGACCGAAGGCCGCGAGCGGCGACCAGGGCGGGCACCGGAGCGACGCCCGCGCCCACGGGCTGGAGTTCGCCGAGCGCCGCGAGTACGTCGGCGGCGACGACGCCCGCAAGATCGACTGGAAGGCCTTCGCGCGCAACCGCACGCTCTCCGTGCGCACCTTCGAGGAGGAGCGCGACGCGCGGGTGTACGTGCTCGTGGACGTGTCGGCCTCCATGGCCCGCGGCGCCCCGCCGAAGCTGGAGGTCGCGCGCCAGGTGGCGGCCTCCTTCGGCTTCCTCGGCATGAACCAGGTCGACCGGGTGCAGGTGATCCCCTTCGCCGACGCGGTGGAGCGCGCCACGCCGGTGCTGCGCCGGCGCGACGACTACCCCGGCCTCGAGGCCTTCCTCCAGGGGCTCGTCCCCCACGGCGCGACCACCTTCGGGGCCACCGCGCGGGGCTTCGTCCAGCGCTTCCCCGCGCGCGGCTACGTCGTCGTGGTGAGCGACCTCATGGAGGCCGCGGACTGGGCCCCGAGCCTGCGCCTGCTGGCCGAGCGAGGGCACCAGCTCTGCCTCGTGCGGGTGCGCTGCGACGAGGACCACGCGCCGGACTTCCACGGCGAGCTCGAGCTCCGCGACGCCGAGACCGGCGACCTCGTGCGGGTGACCGTGACGCCGGCCCTGCTGGCGGCCTACCGCGACGAGGTGGCCGCGCACGTCGAGCGGGCCCGGGTCGCCTGTCAGCGCGTGGGTGGGCGGCTCATCGAGGCGCCCGTCGAGCGGCCCTTCGAGCAGGTGCTGCGGGCGGTGATCGCCCCCGCGCTGGAGCAGCGGTGACCTTCGCGGCGCTCTCCACCGCGGCCCTCGTGGCGTCCGCCCTCGCCGCCGCCGCCGCGGTGGTCACGCTCTACCTCCTGCGCCGCACGCCGCGGATGCAGGTCGTGTCCAACGTGGAGTTCTGGCGCCGCGCGGTGGAGCGCTCGCGGCCCCGCGCGCTCTTCGCGACGCGCGTCCCGTGGCTGGCGCTGCTGCTCTCGCTCGTCATCGCGCTGCTGCTCGTCACCGAGATGGGCGACCCCCGGGTGGGCACCGGCTTCTCGGGCACCACGGTGATCGTCCTGGCCGCCGACCGCACCATGGCCGCCCGCGACGACCGCGGCCGCCGGCGCCTCGACGACGCCCTCGCCCTCGCCCGCGCGACGGTGCTCGCCGACACGGTCACCGGCCAGGTCGCCGTGGTGCGCGCGGGGCTGCGCCCGGAGGTGATCGTCCCGCTCACGCACCGCGCCGCCGACGCCGAGCGAGCGCTCGGGTCCGTCGAGGCCGACGACGGCGCCGCCGACCTCGCCGCCGCGGTGGCCCTCGGGCGCGCCATCGTGCACGCCACCCACGGCCCGGGGCGCGTGCTGGTGGTGGCCGACCGCGACGACTTCGCCCGCCCCGCCGACCCCGCGGTGGCGGTGGTGCTCGCGCCCGTCGGGTCGCCCGGCGAGACCCTCGCGGTCACGGCCCTCGACGCCCGCCGCGACCCGCTGGCGCTCGGCGAGTACCACGTCCGCTGCGAGGTGCGCTCGTACTCCGCCCGCCGCGCGCGGGCCCGGCTGGTCATCCGCGACCGCGGCACCGTGCTCTCCGAGCAGGCCATCACCCCGGGGCCCGGCGAGGTGATCACCCACCGCGCGCGCGGCTTCTCCAGCGCCCAGGCAGAGCTCTCCGCGCGCCTCGAAGACATCGACCTGGAGGGCGGCCGCGACGCGCTCGCCGCCGACGACGTCGCCTACGCCACGGTGCCGCCGGCGGTCGCGACGCGCGTGCTGCTCGTCACCCGCGGCGACCGCTACCTCGCCAACGCCCTCGCGGCCAACCCCTCGGTCGAGCTCGAGACCGTCGACCCGCTCGGCCTCGAAGCGAGGCGCCGCACCCTCGGTCGCTACCAGGTCGTGGTGCTCGACCGGATCGCCCCCTCTCCCCCGCTCGATCACCCGGCGCTGCTGCTGGTCGGCGCCGTCGCGACGCGCTCGCTCCGCGTCGGCCCGGAGGTGGCGGCGCCGCGGGTGACCGCCTTCGCGGCCGACCACCGGGTGCTCGCCGGGCTGCGCTTCGACCAGGTGCAGGTGAGCCTCGCCCGCCCGCTGGTGCCCGAGGCCGACGACCGCGTGCTGGTGCGCGGCGGCCGCGACGCGCTCGTCATCGCCCGCGACCGCGACGGCGCGCGCACCCTCGCCCTCGGCTTCGACACCGAGCACACCGACCTCGTGCAGCGCGTGGCCTTCCCCCTCTTCATGCACAACGCCCTGGTGTGGCTCGACCGGCGCGAGCGGGAGTTCCACTCGTGGCAGGCGCCCGGCGAGCCCATCCGCGCGTCGGGCTCGCCCGCCGTGGTGCTCACCCCCTCCGGCGCGGCGCGGGAGGTGCGCGGCGCCCTCTACGACACGGCGCGCGCGGGCATCTACCACACGGCCGATCGCGCCATCGCCGTGAGCGCGGCCGACGAAGCAGGCGCCCTCACCGCCGCCGGAGGCTCGCGCGACACCCGCCGCGGGGCACCGCCCGCCCGGGCGCCGTTGTCCCTGGTGCTGGCGGCGGCGATCCTGGGGTTGCTCTGCGTCGAGTGGGTCCTCACGCAGCGGGGGAGGCTCCATTGAGCGGCGTGGGGCTCTCCGTGGGGCAGCCGTGGCTGCTGTGGGCGCTGCTGCTCTGCCCCCTGCTGGTGCTCGCGACCTGGCGCAGCCGCCTGGAGGCCACGCGCCGGCAGCGCATCGCCGCCACGGTGGCGAGGGTCGTGACCGCGGCGCTGGTGGTGCTCGCGGTGGCCGACGCGCGGGTGCGCTGGCCCACGCAGAAGCTCGCGGTGGCGCTGGTGCTCGACCGCTCGGCGAGCGTGTCGCCCCGGGAGACGGCAGCCGTCGCGGCGGCGACCCCTCGGCGGCGCATCGAGCGCGACGACGTGCGCTGGCTCGACGTCGACGCCGAGCAGCCCGCGTCGCTGACCGACCTCGCGGCGGCGATCGACACCGCGGTGGGCGTGCTGCCCACCGAGCGGGTGCGGCGGGTGGTGCTGGCCACGGACGGGCGCGAGACCCGCGGCGACGCCGTGGGCGCGGCCGATCGGGCGCGGCGGGCCGGGGCGCGGGTGTTCGTGCTGCCGCAGGGCGACCGCCCCCCGGTCGACCTCGTGGCGGTGAGCGGGCTGGAGGTGCCGCGGCTCGTGCGCGCGGGGCGCGAGGTGAGCGTCGGGGTGCGGCTCTACGCCTCCGCGGGCTGCGCGGTGCGGATGCACGTGCTGCGCGACGGCGAGCGGGTGGCGAGCCGCGACGTGGACGCGCCCGCGGGGCCGAGCCAGCACGACGTTCCCGTGGAGCTGCCCGACGAGGGCGTGCACGAGGTGACCGTGACGCTCTCGGCCGCAGGCGACCGGGTCGCGGAGAACAACACCTGGCGCACGCTGGTGCGGGTGGTCACCCCGCCGAAGGTGCTGCTGGTGCACGAGCTGATCGGTCGCTCGCCCGCGCTGGCGGCGGTGTACCGGGAGGCTCACCTGCACGTCGACGAGGTGTCCGTCGAGGGGGTGCCTGCCACGACCGAGGGCCTCGACCGGTACCAGTACGTGGTGCTCGACGAGGTCGTGCTGACCACGCTCACGGAGTCGCAGCAGCGCGCGATCCGGCAGTGGGTCGAGGAGCGCGGCGGGGGCCTGCTCACCACCACGGGGCAGCACGGCGTGGGCCGGGAGCCCGAGCTGTTGCGGGAGATCGAGCCCATCCAGCCGCCGCGGGCGGTGCCCGAGCCGCGGCCCATCGAGCTCATCCTGATCATCGACCGATCGGGCAGCATGATGGGGCCCAACATCGTCAACGCGCGCAGCGCGGGCATCGCGGCGGTGCGGGCGCTGCGGCCCGACTCGCGCGTGGGCGTGGTGGCCTTCTCGGGCGAGGCCGACCTCGTGGTCGCGCCGGTGCCGATGGAGCGCGCCGCCGAGGTGACCGGCGCCATCGCGGGCATCCGCGCGAGCGGCGGCACCAACCTCGCGGCCGCCCTCAACGCCGCCACCAACATCGTCACGGACGACGACCGCTACCTGCACCACGTGATCCTGATGTCCGACGGCGAGAGCACGCCGGGCCCGGCCATCGCCGCGGCCAACGCGCTGCGCTACACGGGCGCGACCATCACCGCGATCACCCTCGGCCCGCGGGTGAACCTCATGCGGGAGATCTCTCGCATCGGCCGCGGGCGCTACCACGTCACGAGCAGCTCGACCTCGCTGCCGACGCTCTTCGTGCGCGAGGCGCAGTTCCGCTCGCCGCCGCCGGCGCGGGAGTCGACCTTCCGCCCGCTGCTGGTCGGGCGCATGGGCTTCATGGACGGCGTCGACCCGGCGAGCGACCCACCCCTCCTGGGCTTCACGGTGTCTCAGCCGCGACCCGGCTCGCTCACGCTCCTCCAGGGGCCCGACGCCTCGCCCCTGCTCTCGCACTGGTTCGTGGGCATGGGCCAGGTGGCGTCGCTCACCACTGCGACGTCGAGCCGCTGGGCCGACGCGTGGCGCACGGGCGCAGGCTTCCGCCGACTCTTCGGGCAGATGGCGTGGGAGATGCTCCGCGCGCAGGGCGACGACAACCTGGAGCTGCACGTCGAGGCCGTGGCGGGTCGCGCGGACGTGCGGCGGGTGTCCGTGGTGGCGCCGAGCACGGCGCTGGAGCCCGCGCCCATCGTGACGCTCTCCCGCGGTCTTCGGGAGGGGGTGCGCCTCGCGGTGCGTCCGACGGCGCCGGGGGTGTGGTCGGCCAACGTGGCGCTGGGCGAGGGCTTCGTCGTCGACGCGCGGCTGCCGGCGTCGCGCGAGCCCACGGTGGCGGGCGGGGCGGAGCTGCCGTACCCGAGCGAGCTGCGGGCCTTCGGGGCGGACGAGGCCTCCCTCGCGACGATCGCACGGGCGGGCGGTGGGAGGGTGATCCGCCGGCTCGACGAGGCCCTCGACGACGTGCGCGCCGAGCGGGTGATGCGCGAGGCGCGGCTGCCGTTGCTGGCGGGCGCGCTGGTGGCGTACCTCCTGGGGGTGCTCGCGCTGCGGATGCCGCGCGGGCGGTCGGCGCCGCGGCCGGCGGCGAAGCCCGCGGAGGCCGTGAATGACGAGCCCGCGGAGCCGTAGGAGAGGGCGTATGAAGCACGCGCGATGGATGGTGGTCCCGGTGGTCGCGGCGGCGCTCTCGGCGGGGGTGGTGCCGCGGGAGGCGGCGGCGGTCGACCTCATCGCCGACCTCGGCGGGCCGGCGGGCTTCGGCACCCACTTCCTCGCCGAGAACGACGACAGCTCCTCGGGCGAGATCGACATCTCCCGGGGCTTTCCGGGGGGCCTGCGCTACTTCGCGGGCACCTACCGCTCGATCTTCGTCAACAACAACGGCAACATCACCTTCCGCGGGGCGGTCGGGCAGTTCACGCCGACGCCCTTCCCCATCGCCGACCAGCCGATGATCGCGCCCTTCTGGGCGGACGTGGACACCCGCGGCGGCGGGCGCCCCGGGCGCAACGGCGTGTGGTGGGACGTGCGGCCCGGCCAGGTGGTGATCACCTGGCACAACGTCGGGTACTTCGGCTCGCACGTCGACCGGCTCAACAGCTTCCAGATCGTGCTGCGCGGCGGCTCGGAGATGGACGAGGGGCAGTTCGAGGTGGAGTTCAGGTACGCGCGCTGCGAGTGGACGACGGGCGACGCGAGCGGGGGCAGCGGCGGACGCGGAGGCACTCCGGCGCAGGCGGGCTTCGACGCGGGCAACCGGCGCGACAGCCGGGTGCTGCCGGGCTCGCGGACTGCGGCGGTGCTGCGGCTGTGCCGGACGTCCAACGTGAGCGAGCCGGGGGTGTGGCGCTTCCTGATCACCAACGGGCGGCCGATGCGCTCACCGGCGAGGGAATAGCGCCGAGGTCCACTGGCGCGACATTCGCTCGCGGCGCCACCCGCCGGGCCCTCCGCGACCGCGCCGAAATACCTCAGTCGGGCTCGACCTCGCCGCTGGCCATCACCCCGAGGCCGCGCGGGCCGATGTGCACGCGGCTCCCCACCAGGCGCCGCCCCTCGGCGGGGGTGAGGCCCACCAGCGAGGGGATGCCCGCCTCGATGGCGGTGAGCGAGAGGTGCGACAGCGTCCGCGCCCCCCCGACGAACAGGAGCCCGCGCGCATCGAGCAGCCGCGGCAGCCAGCGCAGCGACCCGTCGGGCAGTAGCAGGATCTCCCCGGGCAGCTCTCCGTCCGCGGGCGCGTCGCTGGCCGCCACCACGCGTCCCCGCGCCTCGCCCGGCACCAGCACCGTGAGCGCGAGGTGCTCACCCGCCGCCGCGTGCGCGGCCGCCTCCTCGTCGTCGTCGGCCGGCCGCAGCGTCGTGTCGTCGCCCTCGCGCAGCAGAATCGGCGGACACGCAGGCGACGCCGCCGCGAAGGAGCGGGCCTCCTCCTCGAGGGAGGGCAGCGAGCTCTGCAGCCCCCGCCCCGCCGCCAGGGCCTGGAGGTCGGCGAGCCGCAGCGACGCCCACGCGCCGCCGCCGCCCGGCAGCGCCTCGTCGAGCAGGCGCTCGGCGGTGACCGCGATGGCCGCCAGCTCGCGCTCGATGGCCGCGCGAAGCGCCTGCCGATGGCGATGGAGGCCCGCCACGCAGCGGTCGGCTACCCCTGCGATCGCCCCACGCACGACCGTCGACGGCGACGCGGCGCCCCCCGCGGACGGCGACGCGTCGAGCAGGGCGCGGAAGGAGTCCACCCGGCCCGCGACGAACTGCACGCGCGCCTGCTGCGACCCGAGGTGTCGGACGCGCTCGATGCGAAGCTCCAGCGACGCGGGCCCGTCGGGCAGGGGGGCGCTCGCGGCCGCCAGCGCGTCGCGGGCGCCCGACTCGCTCGCGCGCGCGTCACGGCAGAGGCGCGCCAGCCACCGCACCGGGTCGCGTCGCATCGACGTGTAGCGCTGCACCCGGGCGAGCGCTGCGTACTCCACGTACGGGCGGTGATCGAAGCGCGTCAGCCGGGGCGCGGCGGGCGGGCGCGCGGCGCCGGAGAGCTCGGCGAGGTCCTCCGCGAGGCGCGACTTCAGGCGCCCGAGCTCGGCGCCGTACAGGATCTCCGACCACAGCCGGGCCAGCGGCTCGGGGTTGAGGAACACCCCGCCGGTGTTGGTGTAGACCTCGGACATCGTCGCGGCGGGCGCGCGCCGGAGCTGGTAGACGATCAGCTGTCCCCCGGTGACGCCGAACTCGACCAGCGCGGGCCCCTCGAGCCAGGCCTCCGCGCGGCGCAGCGCCGAGAGCAGCGCCTCCCGCTGCGCGTCGTCGAGGAGGCGGCCCGGAGCGATCCAGCGCGACAGCAGGTGCGAGTAGCACAGGCGCTCGGTGTCGCCGCGCACGTCCTCGCACTCGGCGACGCAGAGGTCGGGCCGCCGTCGGCTCGCGTCCTGCGAAGCGATGATGCCGAAGACCTCGTGCGGCACCTGCGCCTGCACCAGGACGCACTCGCCCCCGGGGGCCGGGGCGCCGAGGCCAAGGCGTCGGCGGTAGGCGGCCGCCGGGTCCGCGCGGTGGGAGGCCAGGACGCGCTCGATGGCCTGCGCGATCGCCGCCTCGTCGCCCGCGGCGACGTCGGCGATGCTCTCGAACACGCCGGCGTGGAGGCGGTCTTCGTCCTCGTCGAGGAAGGCCGAGCGCACGATCAGCCGCCGGACGCCCTGCTCCCGCGCGGCGCGGGCGATGGCGCGCGCGCTCGCGGCCACGCGGCGGCACGCGGGGCCCAGGAGCACCCAGCCGCGCGCGACGCAGAACCCGTGGCCGGCGATCTCGACCAGGCCCTGCACCTTGCGGCCGCCGCGGCGCATCAGCAGCGCGGAGTCCACGCGACCGCCCACGAGGGGCACCGGGTCGCGCGCGCGGAGGAGGCGCCAGAGCCACGCGAACGCGAGCGCGAGCGCGACGAGGCTCGCGGTCGACAGGACGAGCGCCCACCGGAGCGACGTGTCCCACGACAGCCGGAACACCGACTGGAGGAAGAACGCCGTCGGGACCACCAGGAGCAGGAGGACGAGCCCGTTCACGAACACGATGAAGGTGGGCGTCCCGACCGCGCCGATCACCGGGGCCTCCTCCCGTCGGGCCCGCGCGGGCAGCAGTAGACCGCGAGCTGGCTGCTCGCCCCCGTCGGGATCGCGCGGGGCGACACGCCGGGGGGCAGGAGAAACTGGCGCGGCAGGCGCCCCATGCCCTCCGTGGCGTAGTTGGGGTACCAGCCGGCCAGGGACGCGAACATGCGCGTGCCGCGGGGCTGGTCGGGGAAATAGATCAGGGTCTCGACGCGCATCTGGGACTCGTCGTCGAGGCACGATCGGGTCTCGCAGTGGAGGTCCATGGCGGAGCAGGCGCGCTCGCCCCGCTCTTCGCAGTAGCGGCGGGTGAACGCCCACGGGTCACCTCCCGGCATGGCCACCAGCGCGTCCGGCGGACCGAGCCGGGGGTGATCGGAGGTGAGCATCCGGGGGTAGCTCGTGCAGAGCACGGCGGCCGACCACACGATCATCGGCGCCGCGGAGATCAACGCCCACCGCCACGGCACGCCTCCGTCGTCGGGCGCGCCGGGCCAGGCGCGCTGCTCCACGGTCATCCACTCGCGCGCGCCGAGCAGCCAGTCCGCCGCGCCCACCAGCAGGAGGACGAGCCCGAGCGCCGGGGCGCACATGATGAGCCACGCGCCGATCACGAGCGCGACCGCCCGAGGGCGACGGTGGCGATCGAGGAACACCACCACGATGCCGCGCTCGGACAGCCGCGAGAGCGGCAGCGCCAGCATGACGTAGCCGAGCACGCGGCCGACCCGATCGCCCACGAGCAGCATGATCGCCGAGGCCGCGAGCAGCACGACGACCAGCGAGTCCCAGCGGCCGCGTGCCGAGCGCGGGACCCACGCCAGCGAGGCGCACACGCACAGCGCGAGCAGGTGGAACAGTCGCACCTCCGCGGGCAGCCGGAACGTCGGCACGACCCTCGTGAGCGCCTCGAGCGCCAGCAGCACCGCCGCCGCCGCCAGGAGCCGGGTGCGCGCGGCGCCGAGCGCGCGGAGCTGCTCACGCCACCGCGGCCCGCCCGCGGCCATCGCCGGGATCGCCGAGCCCTCCCCGGGATCGCCCTCCGGGGGCGTCGCCCCGGCGGTGACCGTCGGCTGCACCAGGTCCGCGACGCGCACCACGAGCAGCGAGGCGAGCGCGAGCAGCGTCATCAGGGCGCCCTCGGCGAAGTCCGACAGGAGGCGCACCGGCAGCTCGACGTAGCGCGTGAGCTCCCCCCGGCCCATCGACTCCGAGAGCGCGAAGAGCGGGTAGAACATCACGTGGCCGACGTTGTAGGCGTAGAGCCGCGACAGCTCGCCGATGTGCTCGATGCTCACCGTACCGTGCTGGAGGTACTTGGTGATCATGAAGGTGCGGTAGTAGAGCACCACCCACATCACGCTCAGCAGCGTCGCGCGACGCGCGGGCGAGCGTCGCGTCAGCGCCACGCCTCCGATGAGCACGAGCACGGCCCAGGGGATCACGTCCTCGAGCCAGTTCTGGTAGAGCAGGTAGGTGTTGACGAGCAGCATCAGCCACATCGCCAGCAGCGCCGCGTCCCGCCCGCGCGGCGACAGGCGATCGGCGACGCGCGCGAGCGGCTGCGCCGTGCGCCGCAGCAGCGCGATGTAGAGCACGATGCCGATGCTCGCGAGAAACAGCGAGATCGACATGTTGAAGGCCTCGTCCGCCAGGAGCGCATTCAACGGAGGCACCGCCCCGGCGAGCGTGGCGATGCGACGCTGCGCTTGGTGGAAGCGGCCTCCATGATGATTCGATGCAACGCTGGAGGATCGTGTCCCACTGCCACTCGGATCGTGGTTCTAACCCGTCCCAGGGACTGCGAAGTCCCTGTCGGATGTGGACAATTCACCGCCAATGCGCAGTCGAATCCGCAGTGGTTTGACACCGCCATCCATCGCTGAGGCGATGGGCATCGAGCGTTGCTTCCAACCAACATCGCTGTTGGCTTCTACCGACACTCGATGACCGTGGGCGGTGACGCCTCCCCGCGGCGGTGCTACCACCCCCCCGCCGAGTGAGCCCCGCCGTCGTTGCCGATCCTCGCGTCCGCGCGCTCGCGGTGCTCCGGCGCCACGGCTTCAATGCGACGTCGTTCCAGACCCTGGAGCAGGGCTTCCGGTATTGGTTCGATGCAGGCGACGAGGCCTGCGTGGCCTACGCCGACACCGGGGCCGCGTGGGTGGTCGCGGGCGCACCCATCGCCGCCACCGAGCAGCTCGCCGCGGTGTCTGCGCGCTTCCAGGCCGCCGCGGCCGTCGCCCGCCGGCGCGTCTGCTACTTCGCCGTCGAGGAGCGCATGGTGGCCGCCAAGGTCGGCCCAGCCCTCGCCATCGGCGCGCAGCCCGTCTGGGACCCGTCGGCCTGGGCCGACACCCTCCGCGGCTCCGCCAGCCTGCGAGAGCAGATCCGCCGCGCCCGGGCCAAGGGCGTGACCGCCCGCGTCGCCACCGCGGCGGAGGTCGCCGACCCCGACTCGCCCACCCGCCGCGCGGTCGAGGCCCTCATCGCGCGCTGGCTCGCCGCGAAGCCGATGGCCCCGATGGGCTTCCTCGTCGACGTGCAGCCCTTCGCCTTCGCCGACGAGCGCCGCTACCTGCTCGCCGAGCGCGACGGGCGCCTCGTGGGCTTCCTCGCCGCCGTCCCCGTGTACGCCCGCGACGGGTGGCTCTTCGAAGACCTGCTCCGCGACCACGACGCCCCCAACGGCACCTCCGAGCTGCTCGTCGACGCCGCCATGCGCGACGCCGCCGGGCGCGGCAGCGCATACGTCACCCTCGGCCTCGCGCCCCTCGGCAGCACCGTCCACCCGCGGCTGCGCGCCCTCGGCGCCCTCTCCTCCGGCCTCTACGACTTCGCGGGCCTCCACCGCTTCAAGTCGAAGCTCAAGCCCCACCGCTGGGAGCCGATCCACCTCGTGCACCCCGCCGGCACGCCCGCGGCCCTCGCCCTCCTCGACGCCCTCACGGCCTTCGCCCGCGGCAGCCTCGGGCGCTACGGCCTCCGCTCGCTGCTCCGCGGCCCCGCCGTGGTCGTGCGCGCCCTCGCCCTGCTCCTCGCGCCGTGGACCGCCCTGCTCCTCCTCGCGGACCCCGCGCGGTGGTTCCTGCGGGCGCCGATCCAGGGGGCCTCGATCGGGCTCAACCTCGCCCTCGGGGTCGGTCTGTGGTCCCTCTCGCGCCGGTGGCGCCCGGCGCTCGCCACCGTCCTCGCGCTCGCCGTCTCCCTCGACGCCGCCCTCACCCTCGCGCACGCCGCCGCGTTCAACCTCCCGCGGGTGCGCGGCGCGGGGGACGGCCTGCTGGTGCTCGTGGCCTGCCTCGCGCCCGCCCTGGCGAGCGCCATCCTATGGAGCGCCCGCGCCCGGCTCTCGCCCCGCTGAGCTCAGCGAAACGACGGCACGAGGTTCTCGTGGTTGGCCTCCGCCGCGGCGTCGTCGAGCGACGTGAGGGCCGAGTCGGTCCACGCCGAGCTGCTCTCGTAGCCCTTGCGCGAACCGGTGCCCAGGCCGCCGGGCTCCGGCAGCAGCCCGTTGACGGCCGTGAGCGCGCGCACCGCGAAGCCCGGCGCGATGCCGTGCAGCAGCGCCGCCAGCTTCGCGGGGATCGACAGCACCAGGCGCACGTCGCCCCGGCGGCAGGCCGCGACGATCTTCCGGGCGGCGCGCTCGGCCCCCATCGACGCGAGGGGCAGCGCGTCGGACAGCACGAACCACGCGTACTCCTCCCGGTGCCGGCCCTTGAAGTTGGCGTTGCGCGCGGAGCCCGTGCGCATGAGCCCGGGGTACACCGTGGTCACCCGCACGCCGTCCCGGGCGAGCTCGGCGGTCATGCCCTCGGAGAGCCCCGCGAGCGCAAACTTGCTCGCGCTGTACGGCACCAGGTGGGGCACGGCCAGCAGGCCGCCGATGGAGGCGATGTTCACGATGCGCCCTCCGCCGCGCTCGCGCATGCCGGGCGCCAGGGCGCGCATCAGGTGCAGCGGGCCCCAGAAGTGCGTCGCCATCGCGCGCTCGAAGTCCTCCTCGGTCATCGAGTCGAGCGGGCCGACGTCGATGCGGCCGGCGTTGTTGACCAGCACGTCGACGCCGCCGAAGCGCTGCGTGGCGGCGGTCACCAGCAGCGCCACCTCGTCGCGCAGCGTCACGTCGGTGGGCACCGCGAGCACCTCTGCCCCGAGGCGCTCGAGGTCCTCGCGGGCGTGCTCGAGCACCGTCGGCTCGCGCCCGCAGATGACCAGCCGCGCCCCCTCGCGGGCGAACTCCCTCGCCAGCACCAGCCCGAGGCCCCGCGACCCGCCGGTGATCAGCACGGTCTTGCCGCGGAGCGACCACGCCCGCGCCCGCCGCGCGATCGCCCACGCCGACCACAGCCCGAGGCCCACCGCCGCGAGCACGCCCGTACGAACAGCTCTTGCGTCCATAGACCCGGCGGCGCTGCAAGAGGCAGGCGCGATGGCGACCCGCGCCGACGCCGCGTCGCAGCCACGCACGCGGCGCTCACCACCGCCACGCTGGGGCGTTCTTGCAGGGTGCGGGAGCGACGAATCGCGGAGGGTTTCCCACTGGCGGTCCGGGGTCGACGATCCCATGGGATGGAGATGGAAACCGTCGGCCACATCCTCGATGAAAAGGGTTCGAAGGTGTACCTGGCTCGCCCCGACACCACGGTGTTCGAGGCGGTGGAGGAGATGTGCACGCACCGGGTGGGTGCGCTGCTGGTGTGCGAAGGAAACAACCCCGTGGGGGTGTTCTCCGAGCGTGACCTGCTGGTGAGGGTGATCCTCGCGCGGCGCGACCCGGCGACCACCCTGGTGCGCGACGTGATGACCCGCGAGGTGGTCTGTGTGTCGCGGGACATCCGGCCCGCCGAGGCCATGGCGATGATCACCGAGCGGCGCTGCCGTCACCTCCCGGTGGTCGAGGGCGGTCGCGTGACGGGGATGATCTCCATCGGCGACCTCGTGCGCTACTTCAGCCAGAACCAGGAGTACGAGATCAAGATGCTCCGCGACTACGTCGACGGCCGCTACCCCGCGTAGCGATCGCCGCGTGCGCGGTGGAATGCCCAGGCGTCGCGCACGATCTCCTCGATGCCCGAGCGGCGGGCGCGAAACCCCAGG
This sequence comes from Myxococcales bacterium, assembly GCA_030652255.1. Lineage (GTDB taxonomy): Bacteria > Myxococcota_A > Polyangia > Polyangiales > SCUS01. The sequence goes on from JAUSAZ010000053.1 coordinate 62,285, forward strand.
CGCTCCTCGGCGAGGCCTGGGCTCGCGACGAGGGTGGACGGATCGCCCGCACGGCGCGGTCCATGGACGACCGGGATGGGGTGGCCGGTGACACGGCGCGCGGCCTCGACGACCTCCTGCACGGAGTACCCGTGGCCCGTGCCGAGGTTGATCGCCCCGGAGGCGCCGCCCGACTCCAGGTGGGCGAGCGCCGCGAGGTGCGCGTCGGCGAGGTCGCAGACGTGGATGTAGTCGCGCACGCAGGTGCCGTCCGGGGTGTCGTAGTCGACGCCGTGGATGGTGACGGCGGGGCGCAGCCCGAGGGCGACGTCGAGCACCAGCGGGATGAGGTGCGTCTCGGGATCGTGGCGCTCGCCGAGCCCCGCGGAGACCTCCGCGCCCGCGGCGTTGAAGTACCGCAGCGCCGCGTAGCGCAGCCCGTACGCGGGGTGGTAGGCCGCGAGGGCGCGCTCGATGGCGAGCTTGGTCTCGCCGTAGGGGTTGATGGGCCGCATCGGGTGCGACTCCGGGATGGGGGTGCGCTCGGGCGCGCCGTACACCGCGGCCGTGGAGGAGAAGACGATCGCCGGGACGCCCGCGTCGAGGAGGGTGTCCAGCAGCGCGAGCGACGCGACGAGGTTGCCCTGGAAGTAGCGCCGCGGGGCCTCGACGGACTCCGCCACCCGGCTGAGCGCGGCCAGGTGCACCACGGCGCGCACCCGGTGCCTCGCGATGAAGTCCGCCACGCGCGTGCGGTCGCCCACGTCGGCCTCGAGGAAGGGAACCTCCGCGGGCACGGCGTCGCGGTGCCCGGTGACCAGGCTGTCGACGACCACCGGCGCGCGCCCCGCGGCCCGGAGGCGGTGCACGACGTGGGAGCCGATGTACCCGGCGCCGCCGGCCACCAGCACGCTCGCCGCGCCGTCCGCCGTGGGGTGGTGTCGATCGTTCATCGGGTGGGGGAACTCTCTCGTGCGCTCCAGGTCAGCGCACCCGCAGCACCCGCACGCTGCGCGGGGGGAGCTCGACGCGGCCGCCCGGGTCGGCGGGGGTGCCGTCGCGCAGGAGGTCTTCGTAGCTCGCCGCGGGGATGTCCACGGCGCGCGGGGCGTCGGCGCGGTTGATCGCCACCACCACGTCGCGGGCGCCCATCCCGCAGCCGCCCATGCGGTAGACCCAGGTGTCCTGCGTCGAGGAGAGGGTGGTGCGGCTGCCGCGGCCCAGCACCGGGTTGCTCGCCCGCACGCGCCCGAGCCGACGCACCAGCGAGCGCAGCGCGATCTGGTGGGGGTTCAGCGCGGCGTCGCTCCAGGGCATCATCCGGCGGTTGTCGGGGTCGCCGCCGCCCGCGAGGCCCACCTCGTCGCCGTAGTACATCAATGGGACGCCGGGGTTGGTGAGCATCACGGCAAAGGCGAGCCCGAGGCGCTCGTAGGGCGGCGCGTCGGCGGGCTGGCGGAAGTCCGTCGACCACCCGTTGGAGGCCGTGCTCCCCGCGCGGCAGTCGGCGATCTGCCGGCTCGCAAAATGGATCGCCCGGGGGATGTCATGGTTGCCGATGAAGGTGCTCATGAGGCCAGTGGCGCCGTAGAACGCGTCGTTGCCGGAGAGCCAGTCGGCGAAGCGGTCGAGGCCCCCGGCGGGGGTGAAGAGCGCCTCGCAGAGCCGCGCCTTGAAGGGGAAATCGAACTGTCCGTCGAGCATGGTCGAGGGGTTGACCGCGCTGCGAAGGGCGTCCCGGTCGTCGTAGTTGAAGGTCTCGCCCACGAGGTAGAAGCGCCCTCCCGCGGGGGCGGTGACGTCGCGGTTGAGCCGCGCGCGCAGGTCGGTGAGCCAGCGCAGCGGGACGTGCTTGATGGCGTCGAGGCGCAGGCCGTCGACCTGGTAGGTGCGGGCCCACCAGAGGGCGTCGTTGACGCTCCAGGCGCGCGCGGCGTCCTGGTCGAAGTCGAAGGGCGCGAGGTACGACGTGAAGGCGCAGCGGGTGCCCCACACCGGGTCGTCCCAGAGGTTGTCGGGGCCGCACAGGCGGAAGGCGCCGCCCGCCCCGCGCGCGAACCAGTCGCGGTGCGCGCGGTAGAGCCCGCTCTCGTCGTCGACGTGCTTCATCACGTAGTCGAAGAGCACCCGCAGGCCGTGACCGCCGGGCCCATCGGCGCCGTGCGCGGCGGCGACGAGGGCGCGCAGGTCGGCGTCGGTGCCGAGGCGGGGCTCCACCTGCGGGGTGGGCGAAGGGCGCAGCGGGTCGGCGTAGCTGATGTCCGCGGGCGACGGCCAGTAGCCGTGGTAGGCGGAGTACACGTGCGGGTCGACGGCGGGGTCGATGGCCGCGCCGGCGGTCTCGCGGGAGCGGTACGGGGCGGAGAGCCAGAGCGCCGTGACGCCGAGGTCGGCGAGGTAGGGCACGCGGGCGGTGAGCCCGGGGAGGTCGCCGCCGGCGTACTGGCCGCTCGCGCCGCGGGCGGCGTCGCCGTCGGTGGCGCCGGGCACGATGGTGCGCCGGCCGTCGCCGTCGGCGAAGCGGTCGGTGAGCGCGAAGTACATGAACGCGTCGCGCCAGTCGAAGGCCGTGACGTCGCCGCAGGTGGCCGCGGCGCCGCCGCAGACGTTGAGCACGCTGTTCTGCCCGCCGGCGCCGTCGGGGGAGCGCTCGGGGTTCATGGGGTCGGCGATCCAGCGGGTGCCGTCGATGATGAACTTGTACTCCTGCCGGCCGCGGGGCTCGACGCGGGTGGTGACGGTCCACGCGCCGTCGGCGCCGCGCGCGAGCGGCAGCGCCCCGGCGGCGGTGGTGGCGGGCCAGCGCAGCCACGAGCCGCTCAGCCACACGCTGGTGGCGCGCTCGTCGACGTAGCGGAGCTGCACCTCGTTGCATGGCGGCGGCGGAGGCGTCGGGGGCACGTCGACCCCAACCACCGCGCCGTCGGCGAGCACCGTCGCGCCGCACGCCCCGTCGGGCAGGGTCGCGGCGTCGGCGGGGCACGACCCGTCGGGCGCGGTGGTGACCGGACCGCGGGGGATGTCGAAGTCGGCGCCGATGTCGGGCAGCGAGGCGCCGCCGTCGAGCAGGCGGTCGTTGTCCGTGGCGCAGCCCGCGGCGACGGCGGCAGACAGGACCAGGGCACCGAGCGAGCGCGGGAGCTGGAGGGTCATGGCGATCGTCGGAGCGTACCCGAATGCGCCCGGCGGACGCAGGTCGGCCGTGGGCGCTCGGGCGTCCCGATCAGGCCACCGCCGCGGCGGCCTCGAGCCCGGAGAGCGCCGCGGCCTCGATGCGACCGCCGTCCGCCGCGAAGGCGTCGCCCGCGAAGACCAGCGTCGCCGCGCCGTCGCGGTGCACCGCGACGCCGTCGAGCGAGCGCGCGGGGCGGGCGTAGCGCCAGCGCTTGAGGGCCACCGGGCGGGCCTCGCCGCCGAGGGCCCGAGACACCTCGGCGCCCAGCGCGGCGAGCACCACGGCGTCGGCGTCGTCCCAGTGCGCGAGGCTCCAGGCGGGGTGGGCGTGGGCGGTCACCGCGTCGCCGTCGGAGATGCCCTTGGCGCGGTTGCTCGCGAGCCACGCGAGCGCCCCACCCTCGACCCGCGCCACGCCGTGCGGGGGGAGCCCGTCGGGCCACGGGGCGGCGAAGAGCCCCGCGAGGCAGCGGTCGTAGGTGAGGCCGTCGAGGGACGCGCGCACCGACGGTGGAAGGGCGACGCCGCCCGCGTCGAGGAGCGCGAGCGACTGCGGCACTGGGGGGGTGATGACGAGCGAGGGCGCGGTCCACGCGCGGCCGTCGGCGGCGTGGAGGATCCAGGCTTCCGGGGCGCGGGTGATGCGTTCGATGCGCGCGTCGAGCACGAGGTCGAGCCCGTCGGCGAGGTGGCGGGTGATCGAAGACATCCCGCGCGCCCCACGCAGCGTGTCGCCGAACCACGGCACCACCGCGCCGGACGCGCGCCACCCGTCGACGAGCGCGCCGAAGCGGGGGTCGCGTACGGTGAGAAACTGCGCCCCGTGGTCGAAGGCGCCCGCGTCGGTGCGGCGGGTGGCGAGGCGCCCGCCCGGGGACGGGGCCTTGTCGAGCACGGTGACGCGCACGCCGCGGTCGCGCAGGGCCCGCGCGGCCACGAGCCCCGCGACCCCCGCGCCGACGACGAGGCACTCCAAGGCGGACTGCGCGGCGGTGGTGGTGGGCACGATCGTGGGATGCCCCCCGCGGCGCCCGGGGTGCGCCGCTCAGCCGTCGAGCAGGCGCTCGATGCGGCGGAACACCTCCGCCATCGTGTCGGGGTCGGGCAGCAGCGTCACCCGGAAGTGCGTGCGGTCTTCGATGTTGAAGCTCGACCCGGGCACCACCAGCACGCGCTCGCGCTCGAGGAGGTCCATGGCGAAGCGCTGGTCATCGAAGCCCGGGGTGCGCGCCCCCACGAAGGCGTAGAGGGCCCCCCGCGGCGCCTCGACGTGCAGGTGCTTCGAGCGACGCACGCCCTCCAGCACGGCGGCCCGCTGCGCCCCGAGGCGCCCGTCGGGGGCCGTGAGCGCGAGGATGCCGTGGTCGCTGGCGAGCGCGGGGGCGACGGCCCACTGCCCGGGGACGTTGGCGCAGAGCCGCAGCGAGGCCAGGAGCTCGACCGACTGGAGGTAGCGGGCCGCGTGGTCGCGCCGCCCGCTGAAGGCCACCCAGCCCGCGCGCAGCCCGCACGCCCGGTAGACCTTGGAGAGCCCGCCGAAGGTGGCGCAGAGGGTCTCGGTGCAGTGCAGCGCCGCGGGGACGTGCTCGGCGCCGTCGTAGAGGATGCGGTCGTAGATCTCGTCGGAGAAGAGCACCACGCCGTGGCGCTCGGCGGCGCGGGCGACGGCGCGCACCACCGCCTCGGGGTACACGGCGCCGGTGGGGTTGTTGGGGTTGATGAGCACGATCGCGCGGCAGCGCGGGGTGACGAGGCGCTCGATCTCGTCGGGGTCGGGCACGAAGCCGCGCGCCTCGGTGCACGCGTAGTACACGGGCACGGCGCCGGTGAGGGCGACGGCGGCGGTCCAGAGGGGGTAGTCGGGCGCGGGGAGCAGCACCTCGTCGCCTGGTCGCAAGAGGGCTTCGAGGGTCATCAGGATGAGCTCGGAGACGCCGTTGCCCATGAAGACGTCGTCGGCGCTCACGCCCGCCACGCCGCGCGCGGTCATGGTCGCGGCGACGGCCTCGCGCGCCGGGAGGATGCCCTTCTGGTGGCAGTACCCGTCGGACTGCGGGAGGTGCTCGGCCACGGCGTCGCGCAGCGCGTCGGGCATGCGGAAGCCGAAGAGCGCCGGGTTGCCGATGTTGAGCTTGATGACCTCGTGGCCCGCGAGCTCGATCTCGTGGGCCCGGCGCGCGAGCGGACCGCGGATCTCGTAGCGGACGCGCGAGAGGTGGTCCGGGGTGTCGATGGGATTCATGGCGGGGGTGGGCGGGTGCATACCGTCGGGCGGCGGGCGACGCCAAGGAAGGGGCGGTGACCGTCGGGCACCTGTGGCCCTGGGCAACAGCAGGCAGTCGACAGGGCGCCCAGGCCCGGGCTACGGCTGGGCGCACCACCACCATGAGCCACCGACTGCGCGTTCACTTCATCCACGGCCTCGAAGGGAGCCCCCAGGGCGCCAAGCCGCGCTTCCTCGCGGAGCACTTCGACACCGTCGCCCCCGCGATGGACACCAGCGACCTGCCCGGCGCCATCGCCACCCAGGAGGCCGCCCTCGCCGCCAGCGCGCCCGACGTGCTGGTGGGATCGTCCTTTGGCGGCGCCATCGCCGTCGACCTGCTCGCGCGCGGCGTCTGGCGCGGCCCGACGGTGCTGCTCGCGCCCGCGGCGGCGCGGCTCGACGTGGCCAACCGCCTGCCCGACGGGGTCGCGGTGACGGTGGTGCACGGCGTCGACGACGACGTCATCCCGCTGGCCGACAGCCGGGCGCTCGCTGCGACGGGCACGCCCGCGCTGGTGCGCCTCGTCGAGGTCGTCGACGACCATCGGCTGAAGACCCTGCTCGACACGGGCTCGCTCGCCGACATCGTGCGCGACACCCACGCCCGCCGCGGGTCATAGGCGGCCAGCGAAGGTCACCCGCCTGCCTGGGTGCACGCCGGGGCGTCGGGCGGTCTAGTACCTTTCCACAGGGGACTTGAAGGGTTGAGGGAGAGCACCCGCCCGTGCCTGCGATCACCGGCCTCGCCCTCCGAGGGGAGCACCCGCGAGGTGTCTCCGCGCTCGTTGGGGGGGACCGCTACGGCTGCGTCGGGAGAGAAGAACCGCAAGGGTCGCAAGGGTCGCAAGGGAGAAGAATGGGCCTATTGGTGTCAGGCGCTCGAAGCACTCACCTCGTGTCGGAGACCTGCTCGACACATCGGCTCAGCAGGAGACCGGCATCGCTCCCTCAGACCCTCTCGCGAGACCAAAGCAGGGAGCGCCGCCAGAACCTAAACCCCTTGCGACCCTTGCGACCCTTGCGGTTCTGCTCTCCCGACGCAGCCGTAGCGGTCCCCCCAACGAGCGAGGAGACACCTCGCGGGTGCTCCCCTCGGAGGGCGAAGCTGGTGATCGCAGGCACGGGCGGGTGCTCCGCTCAACCTTTCACATCCCCTGCGACGAGGTACTAGCTCCTCACGGCGCGGGGCGGCGCGGCGACGAGCTCGACTCCGGCGTAGATGCGGTCGACCTCGATGGGACCGTCCATGGCGGTGAGCGAGAAACGATCGCCGACGCCCGCGGTGGAGAGCACCCAGCGGCCGCGCTCGTCGCGGGAGTACAGCTCCACCCGGGGTTCGTGCTGAGAGATCAGGACGAAGTCGCGGAGCGAAGGGATCTGACGGTAGTGCGCGAACTTGTCGCCGCGGTCGTACGCCTCGGTGCCGTCGGAGAGCACCTCGACCAGCACGACGGGGTTGACCAGGGCGTTGCGGTCGCCCGGGTCGCGCTCGACCGGCCCGCAGACCACCGAGGCGTCGGGGTACGTCGCGAGCCCGGTGGCCTGGACCCGGATCTTCACGTCGGAGTTGTAGACGCGGCACCCGCAGGCGGAGGCGAGCCGCAGCAGCTCCCCGATCATCTGGGTCGTGAGCTGGCCGTGCTCGATCGTCCCTCCGGCCATCGCGTAGATGTGGCCGTTGAGCCACTCGTGCTTCTGGTCGGCTTCCCGCTCGATGGTCAGGTAGGTCTCGTAGTCGATCGAGGTCTGCGCGGGCGCGTCGCCCATGGGCGGCACCCTGCCACCGGGCGCGGCGTGAGACCAGCGTCCTGCGACCGTCCGTTGCGGCTCCGTTCTGCTGGCTGAAGCGACGGGTGTCGGTGCCCGCTCCCCGGGAGAGTCCGCGCTCGCAAGCACTGGGCGCCTCGTCCCGTCGATCGAGGAGGCGCCTGCAAGGGTTGCGAGGCCCCACTCGGCGGAGGAGTCGGCGACCGCAAGCGTTGCGACGCCCGCCACGTCGGCCTGGAGGCGACCGCAAGCGTTGCGGTCACCTCCGGGGCGGGCGAGCTCAGGCGACGGGCTGCGGGTCGACGGGCGCGGGCGCTGGTGCTCCGCCGTCCACCCCCGGCCGCACCGGTCGGTTGGCGCGGGTACGATACGACGCGAGAGGGTGACTGGCGCTCCGGGCCGCGGGCCCTATCGGGGGAGATGAGCGACCGACTCCACCAACAGTTCGTGGAGCGTCGATGAACCCGATGGGAGGTGCAGTGATGACGACGACCAACAGCAAGCAGGTGTACGCCTCGGGCAAGGGCAACGTGGCGACGCCGCCGGCCAAGACCCCGTCGCCGGGCCAGCCCGGCCCCGGCGCCGACCCGGGCAACAAGGGCGGCACGGATCAGCAGCTCCCCGACGCCCTGCCGGGCCAGAAGGGGCAGTGGGACCCGTCGCAGGACGCGCCCAACAAGAACCAGCCCCCGCCCAACAAGGTCTAGACCCCACCCACGCCGACAGTCGTCGGCCTCACCCGCTACAGCCGCCGGAGCTGGACCTGCTCGACGGCGTGGTCGGCGCCCTTGCGCAGGATGAGGTGCGCGCGCATCCGGGTGGGCCCGACGTTCTCGCGGAGGTTGACGCCGTTGATGGAGGCCCAGATGCCCGCGGCGGTGGCCCGCGCCTGCGCCTCGTCGAGCGCGGCGTACCGGTGGAAGTACGACCGCGGGTCCTGGAACACCGTGTCGCGCAGCCGCAGGAAGCGGTCGACGTACCAGCGCTCGATGTCGGCCTCGGCGGCGTCGACGTAGATGGTGAAGTCGAAGAAGTCCGAAGCGAACACATGCGAGTCGCCGCGCTCGGGCGGGGCCTGTAGCACGTTGAGCCCCTCGACGATGACCACGTCCGGCTGCCGCACCGTCTGCATGCGGTCGGGCACGACGTCGTACTGCTGGTGCGAGTAGACCGGCGCGTCGACCGACGGGGCCCCGGCCTTGAGGTCGGCGAGGAAGCGCACCAGGCGCGGCCGGTCGTAGCTCTCGGGGAAGCCCTTGCGGTGCATGAGCCCGCGCTCCGCGAGCACCGCGTTGGGGAAGAGGAACCCGTCGGTGGTGACGAGGTCGACGGAGGGCTGACCCGGCCAGCGCGAGAGCAGCGCCCGCAGGACGCGCGCGGTGGTGCTCTTGCCCACGGCCACGCTGCCCGCGAGCCCGATGATGAAGGGCACGCGGGCGGTGCGGTCGCCGAGGAAGGTCTGCGACGCGAGGTGCAGCTGCCGCGTCGCGTTCACGTGGAGCGTGAGGAGGCGCGACATCGGGAGGTAGATCTCCTCGACCTCGGCGATGGAGACCGCGTCTTCGAGGCTGCGCATCTCGGTGAGGTCGTGCTCGGAGAGGGTGAGCGGCGTGTGGTCGCGCAGCTTCGCCCACGCCGGCCGCTCGAACACGAGGTAGCGCGATGGGAGTGGCGAGGTGTCGGGCATCGGCGGGTGACGCGGGAGCCTACAACGGTCCGACGGGTTCAGCGCACGGTGGCGCGGCAGGGTATCAGCGGCCGTTGCCGCGGCCGTTGCCGCGACCGTTGCCGTTGCCTCGCCCCTGCTGGCCGGGCGGGCCGCCGTGGGGGTGTCCACGGCGACCGTTGCCGCGGTAGTAGCCGTTGTCCGACCGGACGAGGCAGCCGGAGAGGGTGAGCGCCGAGGCCACCATGGAGACCACGAGCGCGAAGCGAAGGAGCAGGGTCATGAGGAGCCTATGGGCCCGCGGCCGACCGCCGTCCATCGCCGCGGCCGCGGCGCACCTGTGGCGCGGATGTGGGCAGCGCGGCATCGGCCCGACGCCCTTACGGCTGCACGGCCACGCCCGTGTGGCGGTGACGGGCCTGCCGTAGCGCTGCGTCACGGGGGGAATTGAAGGGTTGCTGAGGGGCGAGGTCCTCCGGCACGGGCACGCCTGCTGCAACGCTCCGGACGGGTAACACCCGCAGGAGCAGCGCACCCCATGGTGATGGAGAATGGCTACGACGACCTTCGCGCCGTCGGCGACCCGACCCGCAACGCGTGGCTGGAGAAGCTGGCGCGCTTCGGCATCGCGACCAAGGGCGTGGTGTACGTGATCCTCGGGGTGCTGGCCGTGATGGCCGCGGCGGGCACGTCGGACGGGCGCATCACCGACGCCGGTGGGGTCGTGCGCCTGCTGGGGCGGCAGCCCTTCGGCACGGCGCTCCTCGCGGCGGCGGCTGTGGGGCTCGCGGGCTACACCCTGTGGCGTTTCGCGCAGGCGGCCTTCGACCCCGACGGGGTCGGGTCCGACCTCAAGGGCGTCGCGAAGCGCGCGGGCTACGCGGTGAGCGGGCTCATCTACGGCGCGCTCGCGCTGGGCGTGGCGCAGTCCCTCGTGGGGGTCCGGCGCGGGGGGGCGAGCCCGCGCTCCTGGCTGGGGACGCTGCTCTCGGAGGGCTCGGCGGGCGTCGCGGCCGTGGCGGTCGTCGGGGTCGCCGTGGGGGGCGTCGCGGTCGCCCAGTTCGGGCAGGCGGTGACGGCGGGCTTCATGCGCGAACTCGACACCGGGGCGATGGGCCACACGGCGCGCACCTGGATCGAGCGCGCGGGCCGCGTCGGGCACGCCGCGCGGGGCGTGGTCCTGGCGATCCTGGCGTGGTTCCTGGTGAGGGTGGCCGTGCAGAGCGATTCGTCGGAGTGGCAGGGCTCCGACGGCGCGCTGCGGGAGATCGCGCAGCAGGAGCAGGGCACCCTGCTGCTCGGGGTCGTCGCCGCGGGACTCGCGGCCTTCGGCGCGTACCAGATCACGGTGGCCCGCTATCGGAAGATCGGGCAACGCTGACCGAAGGGTTCCGGCGCGGGCACTGCCCTCGCCCGACGCGTGATCGTCAGGTCGAGGGCCAGTAGCGGGCGCGGCCGCGCTCGACGTAGGCCACGAGGTCAGGGAGCGCCTTCAAGCGGGTGCGCACCGCGTTGTCGAAGGGGGCGTCGTGCAGCGAGTACAGGAAGGCCCACGCCGTCGCGTCGATGGTGCGCGGCGCGTCGCCCAACACCCACGGCCCGGCGCCGATGAGCTCGTTTAGCGACTCGACGATCTCGATGCCGAGGGCCTCGACCTCCGCGACGGTGTGCCGCCCGGTCCCCTGACCCTGGAGGGACTTCTTCACCTTCCCGCGGACGAGGCCGCTGATGGGCCCGGCCAGGAAGGCCGGGGGGCCGGCAGGGCCCGACAGGAGCTGCTTGAGCGCCGGGGCCATCACCGTCCACCCGCGCTCGTCCTGCCAGCGCAGATACAACGTGGTGAAGTACATGTGCTCTTCGACCATCGACTGGATGGCGCGGCCGAGCGCGCGGTCGCGGGGGGAGAGCCCGGCGTCGAGGTCGCCGTGCTTCTTCGACAGGTGCCGGATGATCAACGAAGAGTCGCCGAGCACCGAGCCGTCCTCGTCGATGATGTAGGGGATCTTCCCCTTCGGGGCCTTGCGCGGGTCGCCCGGCGCGAAGCGAAACTCGACGCCCGCCATGCGGCACCACGTCGCGAGCTTCACCACGAAGGGGCTCAGGTCGATCATGCCCAGGGACGGGCTGAACTGGTGGATCGTGATCATCGGCGGACCGTCGCCCACGTGCCCCAGGAGGCGCAAGGTCTGGCGTCGCCGTCGACGGTGCGGCGCCCCGATCTCTCGTCGGGCGGCACCGCGCTCACGTCAGCGACGTCGGATGAAGATCGCCGGGTGACGCAATGGGTGGGCTTGCGGCGAGAGCCCCGGATCTCAAGTTGGAGAAGGGTCTCACGCCGAGACCCACGAGCAACACCATCCCCACTCCGGCGGACCGTTTCGCACTCCGTCGGACTTCAAGAAGGCACCCCATACCCGATGAACGCGATCAAGATGCTGGTTCAGCAACACCGGCAGATGGAAGAGGCCCTGGAGGCCGTCTCCAAGGCCGAGGGCAAGGCACGCGCGACCCTCTTCAACCAGACCGCCGACGCGCTGATGTCGCACGTGATGGTCGAGGAGACCCACTTCTACCCCGCGGTGAACGCGCACCGCACCGAAGGGATCCTGCTCGAGTCGCTCGAAGAGCACCTCTCCCTCAAGCGCATCCTCGCCGACCTCATCGCGCTTCCCCCCGACGACGCCCGCTTCGAGCCGAAGTTCCACGTCCTCAAGGAGCAGGCCGAGCACCACCACGAAGAGGAAGAGGAGAAGCTCTTCCCCAAGGTGGCGAAGCTGCTCACGCCCGATGAGCTCGAGGAGCTGGGCGAGACGATGCTGGCCGCCCAGGAGAAGCTGCTCGCGGCCGACACCCGCGAGCACGCGCCGCGGCAGACCCGGGCCGCCGCGGAGCTGAAGTAGGCCCCCTCCGATCCGCCGCCCCCTACCGACCCTCCGCTCCCCTCCCTACGGCCGGCCGCGCCTCATCGGCGGCATCGGCATGGCGTCGAGCCAGGGCCGCGCGTGGGGGAGTTCAGGGCCTTCGCGGGCCGGTACATCGCCGGGGGGGGTCTGGGAGGCTTCAATCGACCACGCGGTCGGCGAGCACGTCGAGCGCGAGGCGGGTAATGCGCCCGAGGTAGGCGAAGTCGATGCGGTCGAAGGTGTCCGTCGCGCGGTGGTAGTGCGGGGTGTGGTCGCCGCCGACGAACTCCTCGCCGACCCCGACCGCCACGAAGCCCCGCCGCAGAAACGACTGGTGATCGCTCGACGCGAAGGTCACCGCGTGGACGGGGATGCCCCGCGGGGTGCCGTGCAGGCGGTAGAGGTCTTCGAGCCCGGCGGAGGGCGACCAGAGCTCGACCGCGCCGTCGCCGTCGCCGTCGAAGCTCACCATGTCGAAGCAGTGCACGCTGTCGACCGCGGCGCCCTCGTCCCGCAGCGCCGCCACGTAGGCCGCGCTGCCGACCAGGCCGATCTCCTCCTGGTCGAAGAGCACGAAGTCCACGGGGTGGTCGCGGCGCGGCAGGTCCGCCAGGTAGCGCGCGGTGGCCAGCACGATCGCCACGCCGGTGCCGTCGTCCGCCGCGCCAGGGCCCGCCGGCACGCTGTCGTAGTGCGCGCCGACGACGATGCGCGCGGCTGCCGCCGTCCCGCTGGTCGGGGGTAGGCTGGCCACGACGTTCTGACCGGTGGCGTAGGCCTGCAGGCGGACGTCGAGCCCGCGCGCGGCGAGGGCGTCGCGGAGGTACACGCGGGCCGCGGTGCGCTCGGCGACCGACGCGCGATGGGCGAGCATCACGCCGGGGGACACCTCCTCGCGCCCCGCGAGCCGACCGATCACATCGCGCTGGTACGCCTCGATCCAGGCGCACGCATCGGGGGTGTCGCACTCGCGCGGGTCGGGCACAGCGGCGACGGGCGCGTCGACGGCGATGGGAGGGTCGGTCGCGGTATCGACCGCGGCATCGACGGCGGGTGCGCGCGGGGTGGAGGTGTCGCACGCGGCGAGGCCGATGATCGAGGCCAGGGCCCATGCGACGGCGTTGCGCATCGACGGCACCGTACGTCCGCTCCGACGTGCGCTCAACCGCCTCGGCCGGAGCTCACCTCGACGCGCGGCGCCCGCCGTCACGGCGTCATGGAGAGCAGCAGGTGGCGGCGGGGCGTCCGAGGGTGGACCAGCACGGAGACGGGCGCGCCCTTCTTCAGCGCGGCGGCCTCCGCGGAGGTGACCGAGATGGTCGTCCGGTGGCTCTGGTCCGCGTGCGTCCATGCGTACGTGACCTCCCGGGTGTCCTCGAACTCGCTGTCGCCGAACGAAACGATGCTCCCGCGCAGGACGACGCCGTCGCGCAGCAGGGCGGCGACGAGCCACCAGCGCACCACGGCGCAGGCCGCCAGGACGACGCCCACGAGGGCGATCGCGGAGAACATCACCAGGCTCGCGGTGTCGTCGCCCGCGGGGAAGTTTCTCGGCGTGATGTCGACGCCGAACACGAAGTGCAGGGCGCTCAGCGTCAGGCAGACGACCGCGCCGACGGCGGCCACCGAGAGGTACTGGTCGTGCCAGGGCCGCAGCTGCTCCCGGGTCCTGTCGATGGTGCGCGGTGCCATCGCCCTCCCTGCTCGCATCGGATCACCAGGACGTCAACACGCTCTCTCGTCGGTAGCGCCCTCCATCCCCGACGGGGGGACCAGCGCGGCCCGCGCGGCGCTGGTCACCTTCCTGGAGACGCTGTAGCGCCCGCACCTGCCGTGTGATCATCGGCCCCCATGGGCTTCACCTCTCGCACGCTGGTGTTCACGGCGGTCACCCTCGGCGCGCTCACCGCGGCGGCGCCCTGCTCCGCGCAGGACTCCGTGAGCTACGTCACCGCGGGCCTGCTGCTGTCGATCCCCCTCGGCGGGTCGCTCGATCAGGTCGGGCTCGGCGTGGAGGGTTCCTACCACTGGTACCCCGACAACCAGACCCTCGTGGGCACCGGCGGCTTCGTCCAGGCACAGCTCCTCTTCGGCGGCGGCTGGCGCGTCGACCTGGGCGCCCAGGGGTCGGCGTGGTTCGGCGGCGCCGAGCTCGGCCTCGCGGTCGTCGCGCCGCGCTGGCAATCCCCGGAGCTGGGCATCCACGTCGCGCCCTTCCTCTCCGCGGGCTACGCCACCGCGGCCTTCCGCTGGACCCCGATGATCACCGGGCCGCTGGTCGAGCGCTCGGGCTACGAGCTCACCCTCGCCCCCAAGCTCTGGTGGGAGCTGCGCGACGGACCGCTCCGCGAGCCCTACGCCATGGGCTGCAACTTCGGCTGCTCCATCGGCCGCCCGCTGATGGTCGACGGCCGCGCCGAGGTCGCGGACATCGCCCACGACCCCGCCTGGGCGGACACGGACGCCGCCACCGACGACGCGCTCACCGACGCCCAGCGCGCCGCCCTCGCCGCGCAGTGGACCCGCGCCATGAGCGAGGAGCACGCCTCCATCGCCGCCTTCGCGCGCCTGTCGCTCCAGCTGCTCTCCCTCGGGGCGCCGCCGGAGCTCGTCGCGCGCACCCACCGCGCCGCCCTCGACGAGGTCGACCACGCCCGCCGCTCGGCCGCGCTCGCGTCGCGCTTCGCGGGACGGGTCACCTCGCCGGGCGCGCTGCCCGCCGCCATCGCGCCCATCGCGATCGTCGACCTCGCCACCCTCGCCGTGGAGACCCTCCGCGAGGGCTGCCTCGGCGAGGCCGTCTCGGCGCAGGTCGCGGCCCGCTCGCTCGCCCTCGCCACGGACCCCGAGGTGCGCGAGACCCTGGGCGTCATCGCCCGCGACGAGGCCGAGCACGCCGCCCTCGCGTGGGACCTCGTCGACTGGTGCCTCGCCGCGGGAGGCGACCCGGTGCGGTGCGCGCTCACCGCCGCCGCGGGCGCCCTGCCGGTGGGGGAGCCCGCGCGCCACGACGCGGTCGACGCGGCGCTGCTGGCCCGCGGGTGGGTTCCCGATGGGGCGCGCGTCGCGAGCTGGTCCCACCGTCGGCGCGAGGCGCTGCGGCGCGTGGGCCCGGCGCGGGCGACGGCGTAGTACCGTTCCAGAGGGGACTTCGAGGGCTTGAGCGGAGCATCCGCCCAGGCCTTCGGTCCCCGGCCTCGCCGATCGAGGGGAGCACCCGCCCGCGCTTGCAGTCACCGGCCTCGCCGATCGAGGGGAGCACCCGCCCAGGCCCTCCCAACGCGCCCAACCCGGGGCGACAGCCTCGGGGCAGTCCCCCACCCGTCCGGAGCCCGCCGTCCGGAGCCCCGGGTTGGGCGCGTTGGGAGGGCCTGGACGGGTGCTCCC
>JAUSAZ010000015.1 GCA_030652255.1 Myxococcales bacterium
GAACGGGCGGCTGGCGATGTGGGTCGACGCGCTCGACGCCGCCGAGGACCGGAGGCGTCAGGCCGCGCTCGTCGAGGTCATCAACAAGCTTGGACTGCGATGTCGGGAGAGCGTCGTCGTGATCCGGCTGCGCGAACGACCCGCGGAAAGGGCATCGTGACGGTATCCAGGCGGTTCCGCGGATCCCTGTTAAGCCAATGTCGACCGCTATGATCCAGAGGATCAGCAGTTCTGTGTCCATACGTTTCCTTTGAAACCGGCACATCCAACGGGCCATGACCGTCTCCATTGACGCTCGACATGAGCGACGGACAGAGTCTAGGCGCGGTGGCGTTCGGTTGGCAAGGAGCGCCGGGAAGTTAAGTGCGCCGTCGCTGTCTGCGGTTGGGGCGCTTCCTAGTCTCGGCTTCGTCAGATTCTGCCACGATGCAAGCCACAAACATCTTCAGCGTTGGATCTTTGGCGGCCTTTGCCTCATGCCAGAACCTCACTGCTTTGTCAGCAGACCTAACAAGAGTCATGGCGTCTCTCAGTTTGAGACGATAGATTCTGTCGTAGTCCGATGCAATCCTGCAATCCTGCAGACTCATAAGCGTGTCAATTATGTACGCTACGCGCTCAGACACATCGCTGCTCAATATGTCGACAAGGTGCGCTTTTGCCTGACCTCCGTCCATGATCGTCTCAGCTATCTTGTATGTCGGAGCATGGTCGAGCTTCCTGCCATACGCATTCATGGATGCAGCATCAGAAGGCGTCTCGTATCGGGCCGCGGTAGCTTCCTCGACGATTAGATGAAATAGCGCGTAGTATGCGGTGGAGACTGCGCGCCTGACAGCGGTTTGCTCCTTCATCTTTCGCGTAAAAAGACAATCTATCGCGTGAGACGCGAGGTCGCGATGGAGCGATTGAAGAGTCATGTGTGCGCCAAGAACTCAGACTCAGATTCTAGGAAATGGACTGACAGCCTCGCATTGATTCTCTTGCCTGCGCCGATACCAGCAGTTGCCAGCAGCCGTCGCATGTTTTCGGAGATGGACAGAAGAACGTCGGCCGCTTCAATGGTACACTCGGCCTCTTCAGGGATGATCAAATACACGCGCACCAACTGCTGCCCCATGTGTCCGACGTCGCTCTTCGCCTTCACGCCAGTGATGTCAGGCCAATTGCGTGCGCGCGATGCGGTAAGGAGCGGCAGAGCCTCTTGCGAGAGTTTGACGATCTCTCGCTCTCGTTCCGGTCCTTTCGGTCTCACCATGCCGGAACCTCCCGGCATGACGAATCTATTGATGAGAACAGATTTGTCAGGCAATGTCGCAGGCAACCCAACGCGCTCTTTCTTGGAGAACGCGCGACCTCCCAAGTAACCCTGCGACCGTTTAGTCGACCTGCGCCGTTCCGACTGCCCAGAAGACATGGCGCGTCAGGAACGCTTGCGGGTTGACGATGCGACTTGGTACGTCTTGAGTTTCTTTCGTTCTGTCGGCGACTGCGCGGCGACGTAGGCATTCCATGCTCGGACGACCTCTTCCACGACTTCAGGCATCGCGCTCGGGGGCATCCTGATTGATGCGACAACGTGGGCAGGAACCAGCAACTTGCCGTCTCTCCCGCGCTCTGCGTCGGACTCAGGCCTGACCTCAGCGAATGCGAGACTAAAAATGTCAACCACGTCAGCGACAAGTAACTCGTTCGCGTAGACCGGTTCCGGCGCAGTATCCCATTGGAAGTCCAGGAACTCTGTGTCGTCCATCTTCGGTCTTTTCGCCATACGTCCGCCGTACCACTGTGCCGCGTTGCGCTCAATCCCTGCGCGCCCGCGCAGCACCCGGCGCTGCCAGCGCGAGCAGCCGACCGCGCGGCGAACCCGCACCCAGGCGCGCCGGTGGCCCCGTTCGCCCGTTCAGTCACCCGCCCGCTTTGACGCATCACGTCATGCCTCCCGAGGGACCGCGGACAGAGTATGTCCACCCGCCCCAAACTTGAACACTACCCATCCCGCTCGCCCGTAGTCGCGGACCCGCGCCGCGCGAGCACCCTCCTCTTCGACCTAGCGACGGCCGTCGGCGGGCGCCGTGCGCAGCGGGTGTGAGCCGGCTCCGACGCGCCCCTTTGCGCCAAACCTTCGCGCGCTACGGAACCCCCAGGAACGCATTGAGCCGCGCCGCGATCCGCGTGCGCCGCTCGGCAAGGAAGTCCCGGTAGGCCGACACCGATAGCAGCACGGAGTCCGTCGGGATGCACTGCGCATCGAACGCCGCAGACGTCGATTTGGCGAAGACCTCCGGGAAGTACTTCGCCGGTTCGCGGTCACTGATCTGCCGATTGGTCTTCCCACCGATGAAGGCGAGGTTCGCGATGTCGTCAGCGTCGCGCGCGGGGTAGTGCTTTCGCAGCACTGCCTTCGGGAACAGGTGGTGGAACTGGAGCTTGTGCTGGTTGCCCTTGTGGTCCAGCGCGATGCCGATGTTCGAGGACCAGTCCTGCGCGCCGGCGGCGCGGAACGCGAGGAACATCGTCTTGAAGAGCGCGCTGCGCCGGTTCCGCCCCTCGAGCTCCTCCGGCGCGATGTCGAGACGACCGACCTGCAGACGCAACCGATCGAGCAGCTCCTTCGGACCACCGCCTTCCTTGATGAGCGTGAGGTCCTGGTCGAGGAACGACTCCGTCGAACCGCGGGAATACCGACCTTTGGCGTTTGCGACGAGCACCCAGCGACGGAGGTCTTCGGCATCCGAGGCCGAGACCGCGTACCCGCGCTTGTGGCCGAAGTATCCGAGAGCGACGAGCAGGAAGGGCGAGGCGAGCAGCGCCGGCGAGCCGATGCCGGCGTTGTTCTTCAAGAAGTTCAGCGCGTACTCCATGGCGGGTACCGCCGCGGCCCATGATGCCTTAAGCGTCTCGACACTCATGGTGCCAACTGTGCGGAACCGGCTCTGCCCACTTCCAACGGCAACAAGGTTCTTCAGGTGCACCCCGAGGTCGAGCGGGAAGCCCTTGTCGTCGCAGGTCCGCTGGAACTCGAGGAACGTGGCGAGCGAGCCCGGCCAGCGAGCGGTGATCTGAGCGAGCGCGAGGTCCGAGCTTCGGAGCTTCGCGCCCAGTGAGTTCACCCGAACGAAGATCTCCGTGACCTCCTCGTAGGACAGAGTCCGCGGCAGGACGTCCATGCGGTAGACGTACTTACGGATCCTGCGCAGCTTCGCGAGACGCTCGCTGTACTTCTTGTACCGAGCATCGGTCACTTTCTCGACACCCGAACGCGCCAGGAATTCCGCGTCCCCGTCGCTCCGGAAAACGTCGCTCACCTTCACCCAGTGCGGGAGCTGCTCGAGCTTCTTCGTGCCAACGACGAAAGCCATGCGTTCGAAGCGTTCTTGCAGTTCGTCCTTGGAGGCGTCGGGCGTCTCCTCTCCGTCTCCCTCGTCGTCGTCGTCGTCGTCCTCGTCCTCGTCGACTTCGGTCACGAACGCAGGAGCATCGGGGTGCTCAAGGTTGAAGAGAATCTCGATGGGCTTCTTGTTCCCTCGCACGGTGACGGGTTCGCCGCGCAACACCGCCGAGAGTGACGTCAGCCGTTGCTGCCCGTCGAGGAGCAGGCGCGTCGAGCTCGCGAAGGCGCTCTTCTCCTGCGTCACTCCGAAGCCCCGCTCCTGCACGACGGTCTCCGTGTCCCACACGAGGATCGTTCCCGAGGGGTACTCGCGATAGAGCGAGTCGAGCAGGTCGCGCACCCGCGTCTTCTTCCAGACGTATTGCCGCTGCATCTCCGGGAGGCGCAGTTCGCCCCGCTGGATCATCCCGACCAGTTCCTCGACCGTCGCTTCGGCGCTCGCCATGTCCCCGTCCCATCCCTTCGTGCCCGCGTCGCAGAGCGCGATCGTGGGCGTTGGTGTCGGTGGGGCAGGCGCTCCCACCGACGCGCGTCGGCGTACCACGCAGGCTTCGAACGGATCAACGCCCGGCCCGACAGCCAATGTCACATCGGTAGTGCTCCGCGGCCCCGAGGCCTCTCGACTCGCGCTGAGCGGTTCGCTGCCGTCGCCCTCCACCGTTCGTTTAGGGCACCGCAGCCGCGATCGAACACGACGCGCCGCGAAGGTTTGTCCGGCCGCTCGCGTAGAACCCGCGCACGCGATCGGATTCCGGGAAAAGTCCCGGGAACGCGATCCTATGGGTGGGAAGGTCGCTGGTCGGCGACCTGTAGGAGCACTGTTTATGGCACGACGAGATCGACGTCCTCACGGATCGAAGCCGCAGTCCCCTTCCAGCCGTCCACCCGAAGTCCGACGCTCGCTCGAGGCGATCGCCGCCCAGGGCGAGTACGATGCTGCGATCGTCAGCACCATCGCGGGGTTGCGAAGCAAGACGCTCCGCGACCAGGCCGAGGTCGAGTCCGCCAGGCACGAAGACCGGGCGGCACACGCGCTCTACCTCGAGGCCGCCGCCCTGTTCGCGCAGGATGACGACAGCGCCGCCGCGGCCGCGTGCTGGTACGACCTCGGCTGGTCGTACACGCTCCTGACCGTTGGCGTTCGCGAGGAGAACCAGCTCCAGGCGCGCGCGCTGTTTGAGCGTGCTCTCCGTTCTCCCGTACGTCAGCGCACGCCGCTGCGACTGGCCCTCACCCACGACGCCTTGGGGCGGACGGCGCGGAGCCTCGCCGAGCTCGGTCGCGGTGACGCGCGGACCCTGCTCGCCGACGCCGAACACCACCTCGGCCGCGCGTGTGCCATCACCGAGTCCCTGGGCCCGGTCGGCCTCGTCGACGCCGCCGGCTACCGTCACAACCACGGCAACCTCCTCTTCCAGCTGGAGCGCTGGGATGCCGCCGAGCGCAGCTTTCGACGCGCGATCGAGCACGCCGCTGCGGCCCGCCGCGACCCGGAGCAACTGGGATTCTTCGTGCGCCGACCGCTGCGTCCCCTCGAGCCGACATTGCACCTGGGTCTCGCTCGAACACTGTTGGGCCGCGGTCGCCGAGGCGACGTTGCGGCGGCGCTCCGCTGGCTTGAGCGCGTGATCCATGACGGGGACGCACCAATGGTGGCAGAGGCCCATCTGCTCGCGGCGATGGCCCTGCTCCGGGCTGAGCCTGACCGGTCCGACGCGGCGCACGCCCACCTGCACGCGGTCACCCTCTGGGACCTCGCGCCCGACCAGCGCCGCGTCTACCTCCGCACGCTCCGCGACGCTGGGCACACCGATATGGCCCGTCGCGCGCTGCGTCTCGCGCTCGCGAGCGCGATGCAGCGTCGCGCGGCGACCATCGCCGACCACGCGTCGGACCACGGCGCTCGCGAGGCGCAGGCGATCTCGCTGCTCGCGGCCGAACTCCACGCCGACGCGGGCCGCCCGGTCGAAGCCTTCCTCGCGCTCGAGGAGTCGGCCGCGCTGCGCTACTTCGAACGCGTCCATGCGCAGGGTTGGAGTCCCCGGGACGCCCAGGCGCGCGCCCTCGCGCTCCGACGCGACGTGACGGCGGCGGGCGCCAGTGCGCTCGACGACCTCGCGTCGCGCATCACGTACCTCACCGACGTGCAGCGCAGCGCCAAGCTCGACGAGTACGGCGAGGCGCTCGCACGGGACCTCGCGTCGAAGATCCCACGTCTCGACGCCGAACACGCGGCCGAAACCGCTCGCGTGCATCGACGAGTGATCGAAGCCCTGCGGTCCGCTCGGCCGGCTCCCTCCCCGTCGGCGGCGCTGCGCGAGGCGGCCGCCGAGCTCGGCGCGGAGAGCCTGCACGCGAACGAGGTGCTCGTGCGCCGCGACCCCGAGGCCGACCACCGGACCCGTGAAGGGTCCTCGGCGCTCAACTCCGATGGACTGCGCCGGCTCCTGGAGCATCACCCCGGAGACGTGCTCCTCCGGGTCTCGCTCCAGGAGGGACTCCTCGCCGTCGGCGTCTGGATCGAAGACGGGGCGCTCACCGGCCGTTCACTGCGTCGCACGCTTGCGAAGGAAGAGATCCGAGCGCTCTCGGTTCTGTACGCCTCCGCGTCCAGCGGGGGGGACGCACCGAAGGGCGAGTCGGTCTCGGACGTCCTAGCGTCGTTGCTCCCGGCCCTCGATCTGGACGCCGCCCTGCCTGCGCGCGCCATCGAGCACCTCGTGGTGCTGCCCTCGACCTTCGCGGCGCTGATCCCGTGGGCCGCCGCAGGCGCGCCGGGTTGCACCCTCCTCCATCGCGCCGATGCGATTTCGTACCTTCCGAATCTCGCACCACGGACCACCGAGCAGCACGTCGCCCACGAACGCGTGGGCACGGTTCTCATCGCGCCCGGTGCCCAATGTTACGAGCAGCCCACGCGCTTCCACGACGTCGCGTTCTCGGCCGTGCGAGAGGGCGAGGCAGTGCTCCTCGGCGCCGACGCAACGCGGGACCGGGTCGTCCGGGCGGCGGAGCGCGCAGATGTGGTGAGCATCTACACCCACGGCCTCCACCTCGCAGGCGATGGGGCCGCCCTCTCGCTCGCCGGCGGCAGCCTCGCGCTCGACGACCTCGGCCACTGCTGGTCGGGCTGCGAGCGCGTCGAACTCTGGGCCTGCCAATCGGGGGTCAACCTTCCGACCGACTGGCTCACCCCCGTCGTCGACGAGGCTTTTGGGATCGACGCAGCCTTCCACCACGCCGGCGTGCGCAGCACGATCGGCTCGTTCTGGAGCGTCCCGGCGCTCGTCACCGCGCACCTCGTCCGCCGGTATCGTGAGCGGCTGGCGACCGGCCGGACGCCTCCACAGGCGCTCGCCGACGCACAGCGCTGGTGGCGCGACGCAGTCCTCACACAACTCCCCGAGATCCTCCACGCGACGCCCGAGCACCGCGTCTCGGATGCGGTCTCGCGCCTCCTCGGGACCGATATCGCCCGCGCCGACCTCGACGCCACGCTGGGCGCGATGCGGGCGCTCCTAACGGCGTCGGATCAGGCATTCCTCCTGCGCGAGTTCTCGACGCCGGAGGCGTGGGCTGGGTTCCGCTTCCTGGGCGTCGCTGGGAGCCGCCCTGTCGTGAGCCCTCGCCACGCGGAGCGCCCGCTGACGCCCGACGAGCGGGCCGAGGTCGAGGGGTGGCTGCTTGAGTCGCGAGAACCCGCCTCGGACATCGACGAGTTCCACCGCGAGCGCCTCGCCGCCGCCACGGCGCTCGATCACTGCGAACACCCGACATCCGCGCAGGCGGTCGCGGTCGCGCGCGCCTACGCTGAGCGGGGCCTCGGGAGCATGCGACACAACCTCCTGCGCGCGCTTGCGTGGGTGCACGAACCGCTCGCCGCGCCGGCGATCGCCGCCCCCGACCGCAGAGCCCTCGCGGTCGAGGCCGCCTGGTTGTGGACCGAGATCGCGCGGGGTGAACTCGATGCCGAGGCCTTGCGTCCGCTGTTTCCGACCGATTTCATCCTATTGCAGCGCGCCCGCGCTCTTCTCGACGCGTGCGTCGCGGCGCCCGAGCATCCGCTCCTCCACGCGTGGATCGATCGCCTCGACGCGCGCTCCGAGGCACCCGCCGGGGAAGACCTGCGTCGCTGGCCCACGCTTCGCGGGGCCGTCGAGGCCTGCGCGGACCGCTGGTCGAAGTTGCGCGCGGCTGCGCTCGCCGTCGAATGGTTGCTCGCGCACGACTCCGTCCCGGAGGCGATCGTTCGCGAGGCCCTCGACCTCGCGGACACGGCGCTCGGGGCGCGAGGAACGCGCGACACCCACCTGGTGGCGCAGCGGCTACGGAGCGGCGTCTCGATGCTGGCCCTGCGTCTCGGGGAGTTCCGTGTGCCCCCAGACGCGCACGTCCTATCCGCGCGCGAGATTGCGCGCCGTGCGGAGTGGTTTGCACGAGCGGATCGGGCCGACCCGGAGTTCGGCGTCGATGGACGAACCGTCACCTCCGAGGGCCTCGACCGCCTCGAGGGCATCCACTGGGGCATGCCGAGCGACGAGCTGATCGACTTCTGGGACTCGTCAGGAACGCCCGGCCTCGCCTGGCACCGCGTGAGCTCGGCCTACTTCACAGGGCGGTTTCGCGGTGCGTCGGAGCCACGCCTCGCGCTCCACCACCTTGCCTCGATGCAGCTCGGCGCCGACCTCCGCCTCGCCGCCTTGAACCGGCAAGCGCAGCAGCTCCCACCTGGCCCGGGCGGCGATCTTCCGGGCACGGCCGCGTGGTCGCGCGAGCACGTGCTCCAGCGCCTCGAAGACCTCGCTCGGCTCGCGGAACTCGACCCTTCGACAGCGAGCGTGCGGCCTTCGTCCGCCGACGGATTTCGTCGCTCCGCGGCCGAACTCCTTGAGCTGGGCGCCCGGTCGCCCATGGCGCTCACAGCCTGGGACCTCGCCTCCACGGTGACCGAAGATCAGCGCGACCTGCCCGCGGCCCGCACGGGCGCATTCCTCGTCGAGCGCGCCCTGCTCGCGACCGACGCGGCGATGCCCACGAGATGCGCAACCAGCTCCTCGCCTGATCGCGCGGATGCCGTAGTCCCTCGGGGTTAGAGCTCCTGCGCCATCGCGGCATCCTCTGGGTTGCTGAGACCGGAGGTACGCCATGGCGCAGAAGCGTTCCGAGGATACGTCCACCACCGTGATCGAGACCACCCCCGAGGCC
>JAUSAZ010000057.1 GCA_030652255.1 Myxococcales bacterium
TCGAGTGCGTCCGCCTTGTCTGCCCGGCCTTCCGGAAGGTCCATTGAGTTTCGGTCCGAAAGCCCCCGCGACTGCGGGGGCGCCCTCGTGCGATAGCCTGGGGTGAGCGCCAACGCGCGAACCCCAGCGTCAAACGAGCGGCGTGTCTCACCAACGGGAGGCCGCCAAAGCGGCAATATTGACACCCGGTTGGTGTCAGTCCGGGTCGCCGTCGAGCTTCACCTTCGCCACCTCGCCGTTGAGCACCTCGCACACGGCGAGCACCAGGGGGTGGGCCCGCAGCACGGCCTCCTTCGCGTTGCGCTCGACCTGCCGCGCGAGCTCCTCCAGGCGCGCGATGGAGGGCGCGTCGTCGGGCAGCGTGCCCTGCACCAGCTCCATCGTCGGCCGCGAGCCGAACACCCGCCCCGCAGCCTCCAGGATCACCGCCTGCGCCTCCTCGGTCGCCAGCTTCTTGCGGAAGAAGCTGTCGCGCAGGTCGATCGCCAGCCGCACCGCCTCGCCCGACACCTCCAGCGGCACCGCGCCCTTGAGCACCGGCACCAGGGTCTTGTCGACCGCGTCGACCACCCGGCGCCACGCGTCCATGGCGCCCATGGCCATCGACACGTCCACGGTCACCACCGGCGCCGCGGCCGCCGCCGCCGCCGCGGTCGCCTCCGCCGCCGCGGCCTCCGTGGGGCGCGGGCCCGCGTTCACCCGCGGCGCCTGGATGAGCGCCGCCTTCGGGGGCGGCGGGGCCACCGGCCTCGCCGGAGCGGTCACCGGCGCGGGCGCCATCTCGGGCGCGGCCGCCGTCGCCGCCGCCGTCGACATACGCGGCGGAGTAAACTTCGCCGGCCCCCCGGAGGGCCCGCCGGATGGCCCCGGTCGCTGCACCGTCGGCGTCGGGGCCCCCCCCCCGCCCGAGGCGCCGGGCGACGGCGCCCCGCCCCCGGTCGACGGCCGCGCGGGCGGTGAAGCCCCCGCGGAGACCCGCCGCTCCATCTCCACCAGCCGCGCCATCAGCTCGTCGACCGGCACCAGCGTGGGGCGGTGCGACAGGCGCACGGCGGCCATCTCCAGCACCCAGCGCGGCTCGCGCGCGCGGCTCACGTCCTCGGTCACCTTCGCCCACGCGGTGAACATCCGCTGGAGGTCCGCCGGGTCGTGCTGCTTCGCGAGGGCCATCGCCTGCGCGCGCTCGTCGTCGACGAGGTCGAGCATGGACTCCGGGTCGCGGGCGACGCGGGCCACCACGAGGTCGCGCAGCACGCCCAGCACCCGCCGCGCGGCGTTGGGCAGGTCGAAGCCCTCGCGCGCGAACATCCCCACGGTCTCCAGCGCCGCGGCCGCGTCGCCGGTGAGCATCGCCCGCACCAGCGCGTCGAGCAGGCCCCGGTTGGCGATGCCGAGCAGCCGCGACGCCGCCACGCCGGTGAGCTCGCCCTCCACCCCGGCGAGCACCTGGTCGAGGAAGGTGAGCGCGTCGCGCAGCGAGCCCGCCGCCTCGCGGGCGACGAGCATCACGGCGTCCTCGTCGAAGCGCACGCCCTCCTGCGTGAGGATGTACGCCACGCGGTCGCGGATCTGCTTCGTCGGCAGCAGCCGGAAGTCGTAGCGCTGCACCCGCGACAGGATCGTCGGGATGACCTTGTGCACCTCCGTCGTCGCGAAGATGAACTTCACGTGCGGCGGCGGCTCCTCCAGGGTCTTGAGCAGGGCGTTCCACCCGTTGGTGGACACCATGTGACACTCGTCGATGATCACGACCTTGTAGCGGTCGCGCAGCGGGCGGTACGGCAGGGTCTCCTGCAGGCGCCGCACGTCGTCGACGCCGTTGTTCGAGGCGCCGTCGATCTCCTGCACGTCGGGGTCGCGGCCGTCGGCGATCTCCGTGCACGCCGCGCACTTCTGGCACGGCTCGGCGGTGACGCCCCCGCGCGCGAGGCAGTTGAGCGAGCGCGCCAGGATGCGGGCGATGGTGGTCTTGCCCACGCCGCGCGCCCCGGTGAACAGGAACGCGTGCGACAGCCGGTCGTGCGTGATGGCGTTGTGCAGCGTCTGCACGACGTGCTCCTGCCCGACGAGTTCAGCGAAGGTCTGCGGCCGCCACTTGCGAGCGAGGACGAGGTAGCTCATGCGAGCGCGCACTCTAGGTTCGCGGGGGTGGGGCGGTCCACATCGCGACACGGCCGCGCGGAGCGCTGGCGGGCGGGGCGCCGATCGGCTACCCACTGGGGTCGGCGAACCGTGCTCGACCCCAGCGTGCGCAAGGCCGTCGATCAGCTCTGGGACCTCGTGTGGTCCGCCGGCGTCACCAACCCCCTGGCGGTGGTGGACTACCTCACCGGGCTCTTCGCGCTGTCGCGCTCTGGCGCCGCGGTCGACGGCCGGGCCCCGCTCGCGCTCGTGGCCGAGGCCGCCGCGGCGGGCGACGCCCCTCGCTGCGTCGCGCTCATGGGCGGCGCCATGGAGTCCCTCGGCCTCTCCACCCCCGACGAGGCCCTCTGGCGGGACACCGCCCTGCTCGCCCGCGCCGTCGCGTGCGCCCGGCTCATCACGCCCGGCGAGCGCAACCGCGACCTCCTCGGCGACTGCTTCGAGCACGTGCTCCGGCGGCTCAGCACCGCCGGGCATTTCGGGCAGTTTCGTACGCCGAGGCACGTGGTGCGCTTCCTGGTGTCGGCGGTCGACCCGCGGCCCGGAGAGGCCGTGCTCGACCCCGCGTGCGGCACCGCGGGCTTCCTCATCGCGGCCCACGAGCACCGCCGCGGGCGCGCCGGCGCCTACCTCGGCGACGAGTGCGACTGGACCATGGCCCGCATCGCCGCGGCCAACATGATCCTGCATGGGGTGCAGGGCGCGGACATCCGTCGGCGTGACGCGCTCACCGACACCGCGGCCGAGGCCGACGTCATCCTGGCCAATCCTCCCTTCGCCGGGAGCGTGGATGCGGCCCGCCGCCGGGCCTTCGCGTCGGGATCGGCGCGCAGCGAGGTGCTCTTCCTCGAGCTGATGATGCAGCGCCTGAAGCCCGGCGGGCGCGCCGCCGTGGTGGTGCCCGCGGGGCTGCTCACGAGCCCCGCGCGGGGTGCGGTGTACGTGCGGCGCAAGCTGGTGCGCGAGCACGGGCTGCGGGCGGTGATCGAGCTGCCCGCAGGGGTGTTCCGACCGTACACCGACGTGCGCTCGGCGGTGCTGCTCTGGCGGCGCGGGGGGCGGGCGGGCGACGTGCTCATGGCCCGCGTGCGCAGCGACGGGTACTCCCTCGACGACCGGCGCGAGCCCACCGGCGCGAGCGACCTCGACGCGCTCCTGCCCCACCTGCGCGACGGCGCCGACCGGGCCGCGCTGCCGCCGCTCCTGGGCCGCCGGGTGCGCCGCGCCGAGCTGGGCGATGCGTGCGTCCTGGGCCCCGGGCGCTACGTCGCCGACGCGGTCCCTCCGGCGCGCGCCGAGCGCACCATGGCCGCCGTGCTCGCCGACGCCGCGGGCTCCGCGGGGCGCCTCGGGGGACTGCTCGCGGCCATCGCGGAGCGCGCCCGGTGAGCGCCCGATGGACCCGCGTGCCCCTCGGTGAGCTCGTCCGCGCCGAGCGGGTGACCTGCGCGCCCGGGCGCATCCCCGACGGGGCGCGCTACGTCGGCCTGGAGCACGTCGCGGCGGAGCTCGGGGTGCACCGCGACGTGCCCGCGGCGGAGGCGGGCATCCGCTCGGCCAAGCTGCGCTTCGAGCGCGGCGACGTGCTCTTCGGCAAGCTGCGCCCCAACCTCCGCAAGGCCGCGGTCGCCCGCTGCGACGGGGTGTGCAGCACCGACCTGCTGCCCCTGCGGCCGGGCGATCCGGCGTCGGCGTGGTTGCTCGCGTTCCAGCTTCGCACGGCGGAGTTCGCGGGCGCGGTGGGGGCGCTCACCGCGGGCGCCAGCCTCCCGCGCATCGCCGTCCACGACCTGCTCACGCTGGAGGTGCCGCTGCCGCCGAGGCGCGATCGACCGCGGCTCTATGAGCTCGCGCGCCTGATGGACGAGGCCCGCGACGAGGCCGACCGGCTCGACCTCCACCTGCGTGAGCTGCACCGCATCGCCACGCCGCTGCTCCTGGGCGGGCCGCCGCGCGGGGGCTGAGGGTCGGCGCGCCATCCCTCCCCCCAAAGGGTGTCAACCGTCGACCGACCAGCAACGCTCCAACCTCCATGCCCCCTCCCTCGCCCTTCGTCTCATCGTTGCCCTGAGCCCCCTTCGTAGGGCGTGCATCCGCCGGGCGCTGACGCCATGATGGCCGCCGCCGTGAAGCCCTCGTGCGCCGCGCTCACCCTCCTCGCCGCCCTCGCCGCCGCGCCGGCCGCCCTCGCGCAGCCCGCGGGCTCGCTCTGGAGCCAGGCCACGCGCCCCGGGGACCGCGAGGCCCTCGCCGCCCGCCAGGCCGGCGAGTGGCTCAACCTGCTCGACCTGCTCCCGGAGCCCCAGCGCGCCCGCCTCGCGCCCGAGCGCGCGGACATCGACCACGAGAGCCTGCGCGCCGAGGCCCTCGCCCACTTCGAGCGCGCCCTCGCGCTGCGCCCCGACGACCCGCGCGCCCTCGCCGCCGCGGCCCACCTCCGCGAGCGACACAACGACCTCGACGGCGCCGCCCGCGACGCCGCGCGCTCCCTCGAGCTCGACCCCGAGGGCCCGGCGGCGCAGGACGCGCACTTCACCCTCGCGGTGGTGCACACCTGGCGGGGCGAGCACCCCGCGGCGCGGGACCACTACCTCGCCCTCCTGCGCCTGCCGATCACCGGGTATCTGCGCTCGATGGTGCTGGGCAACCTGGGGGATGAGTTCCAGGCGCTGGGCGACGTGGGCGCGGCGATCGACAGCTACGTGGCCTGCGTGACGCTGCGGCCCGGGTACGCCCTCGGCTGGCTGGGGCTCGCCATCGCCCGCGACCGCGCGCACCTCGACCCGGCGCCGGACGCCGCGATGGCCGTGCGGACGGCCTCCGACGACGTGCGGGCGCGGATGCGAGCGCTGCGCATGGGGCCCGGCTTCGACCCCGGCGCGCTCATCGACGCGCTGTCGAGCGAAGGGGTGTTCTACGTGCCGGCCTACGACCGCTTCTACTACCAGGGCGTTGCGCACGAGGCGGTGGCCCGGGCCTGGTCGGCGGGCAACGAGTTCGGCGTGGCGCCCGTGGCCTCGGAGGCCGACGCGCACCGGCGGGCGGCGGCGGTGGCGTGGCGGCGCTACCTCGACGGCGCGGCGCCGGACGACCCGTGGCGAGGGCGCGCCGAGGCCCACCTCCGGGCGCTGGGCGGCGCCCCCCGATGAAGGCGTCCACCCTGCGGCCGCGGGTGCACCTGCTGGTGTGCACGCACGCGCGGCGGCCCGACGACCCGCTGCGCTCGGGCTGCGGCGCGAGCGGCCCCGCGGTGTTCGCGACGCTCAAGCGGGCGACCGCGGGCATCGCGGCGCGGGTGTGGGTGACGGCGACGGGGTGCCTGGGGCATTGTCCGCGGAGCGGGTGCTCGGTGGTGCTGCACCCGCACAACGAGCACCTCGTGGAGGTGGTCGAGGGCGATGTCCCGGCGGTGCTGGCGCAGGCGCTGGGCGGACGGTAGGAGTGGGGGGGGAAAGAGTGGCTGGAGCGATGGACACGGAGATGTACGACGCGATGGAAGACCTGCTGCACCGCATGGTGGAGCACCAGGAGATGAAGGTGCTCTCGCT
This sequence comes from Myxococcales bacterium, assembly GCA_030652255.1. GTDB lineage: Bacteria > Myxococcota_A > Polyangia > Polyangiales > SCUS01. The sequence goes on from JAUSAZ010000057.1 coordinate 5,691, forward strand.
GGCGCGCCGGCTGCGGCCGGGGCTCACCGCGGAGGACGTCCGCAACGCCCACGATTTCCGCGAGCTCGACGACTCCGACTTCCACTTCGAGGACGGCCTCCTGGCGGGCCTGCTGGCGGCGCAGACGGCGCTGCGGGCGCGGTTCCGGGTGCCGGTGCAGCCATGAGCCGAAAGAACAAGCCCGACGCCAACCACCCCTTCGCGGCGCTGCAGCGCGTGAAGGACGACCTGCAGGCGGTCGTCGACGCGAAGGCGGCGGAGGAGAAGAAGAAGGCCGAGGCGCGGGCCGAGCACGCGAAGTGGCTCGGGCTGCCGCAGGAGAAGGCGAAGCCCGCGAAGGCGAGCCCGGCCCCGACGAAGGCGCCCGCGAAGCGCGCCGAGGTGGACGTGTGGCGCCCGGACGAGAACACCCTGTTCGCCTCGGCGATGATGGGCGTGGCGCCGCTGACGGCGAAGGCCGCGCGGGTGAGCGCGAGCGACCCGCAGGGCGCGGTGAAGCCCCGGGCGGTGCCGCTCGAGACGAAGCTGAAGCGCGCGGCGGCGGAGGGGGGCGGCGGGCTCACCGTCGACTGGCGCGCCGACGGCACGGTGGTGGGCTTCCGCCGCGGGCACGAGTTCGCGCTGGAGGCGCTGGGTCGCTTCGCGCTGCCGACGGAGTCGTGCGACCTGCACCGGATGGAGGCGGTGGAGGCGGGCGCGCGGGCGCAGGAGTTCGTGCGCTCGCGCCGGGCGCGCGGGGCGCGCTGCGTGAGCATCATCTGCGGCCGCGGGAAGAACTCCCCCGACGGCGTGTCGGTGCTACGCGAGGCGGTGGTGAAGGCCCTCGCGGCGGCGCCCGCGGCCAACGAGGTCGACGCCTTCCGCACGGCCCCCGACGAGCTCGGCGGGGCGGGCGCGCTGCTGGTGTCGCTGCGAGGCTGAGCCCATCCGGGCTGAGGCGACAGACCGATTCCCTGGCGTCGCGCGTCGTGATGCATCGTCGATGGCCCGACGGGCCCCACAGGAAGGTGTTCCCTCCATGACCGATCCCCTCGTCGTCTGCGCCGGCTGCTACCGCCACGTCCGCTCGTCGGAGCGCGCGTGCCCCTTCTGTGCCGCCACCCTCGGCGCGCCGGCCCCCGCGTCGCGACCCGGCGCGCTGCACACCGCCGTCATCGCCGCGGCGCTGGCGCTCGCCGTGAGCGACCTCGCCTACGCGCAGCAGAACCCTCCGCCCCCGGGCAACCCGCGCCTCTCCATGGAGCACGGCGGCGCCGAGGGCTACGGCGCGCCCCCGATGCGCGACCCGATGCACCCGGGCCCTGCGCGCCCTCAGCCGGTGGTGCCCGCGCCCTCGGTGGAAGACCCGCTGCGCCAGCGCGTGGCGCCGCTCATCGAGCTGTCGCGCCAGAGCCTGAACGGCGCCCGCCCGAACGTCGCGCCCGGCACCGACTGGACGACCGAGCTCGTCATCCGCCCCGACGGCACCTTCTTCTCCGCGGGGCGCTCGGGGCAGCTCACGCCCCCGCAGCTCACTGCGCTCCGCGCGGCCATCGCCCGCACCCGGCTGCGCCTCGTCCGGCGCCGCGCCGTCGACTGCGCCCGCAGCCCCGACTCGATGCTGCGCGTGACGGCCGGGCGCGCCGACCTCCGCTGGGCGCCGGGCTGCGAGCCGACCCCCGACCCGAGCGTGCCGCGCCTCATCACCCTCGCCCGCCGCCTCACCACCACCCGCCGCCGCTGAGCGTCCGAGGCGCCGCCTCGTGGCCGCGTTTCGTGTCGCCACCGTCAAGGAGCGTCGAAGCCGTCCGATAGTCCTCGGCGATGAAGCACCACGGATGGCATCGGCTCTGCCTCCGGCTGGCGACGGCCGCGCTCGCGCTCGCCGGATGCGCGGCCCCGCTCTCGCCCGCCGCCCGCGCGGTGCGCTTCACGGACGCCGCGTCCATCGCCCGCTGCCAGTCCCTGGGCGAGGTGACCGCCGTCGACTCCGCGCTGCGCAGCCGCCAGGTCGCGTGGAACGGCCTTCGCGCCGAGGCGGCCGCGCGGAGCGCCACGCACGTCGTGCTGATCCCCTACGCGCCCCAGTCGAGCGGGTTCACGGTGCAGCGGGCGCGGGCCTTCCGCTGCGGCCCGTAGCCGCCACCCGTCAGCATGGGGGCTTCGCGACCAACGCCCCACCGCGTACACCCCCCAGGCATCGACCGCGGCGATTGGACGCACCACCTCGCCGACGCTATCGACGACCTCGTCATGTGCCTCCTCGTGTGGGTTGGAAGCCAACGTCCTCTCGACCGCGTCATCGTCGAGGGCGAGGCCGCGATCCAGGTGGAGGACGTCCCGGCGGACGACCCGGTCCGCGCCCACCTGGGCCCCCCTTGCATCGCGTACGTCGGCGCGTACGAGGGCGTCGTCTCGGTGACCGAGGCCGTCGCCCTCGAGGGCGCGTTGCTCGCTCAGGAGCGCGAGGAGCTTCACCAGTCGCAGCGATCCCGCGCGGCGCTTCATCGCCTCGTGGTCGACGCGGCCCTGCACGGCGAGGTCGAGCTCGTCGCGTTCTGGGCAGGCGAACAAGCGGCCCCACTCGTTCAGGTCGAGGCGCGAGACGCGGCGTGGCTCATCGAGCACCTCGTCCCCTTCGTCGAGCGCACGAAGTACCTCGTCCCCGCCTGCGCACCCCTGCGCGGCAGCGCGCTGCCCTGATGCCGCGGGCGTATCCTGCACGGATGCGCGAGGTGCCCTCCTGATCGGCGGCGGTCCCTACCGCGAGCAACGCGTCACCGTCCCTGCCCCGCCTTCGCGCTGGGGCCTCTGGGTGCGCCGCGTCGCGCTCGTCGCACTCGTGCTGACAACGTCCTGGTGCTTCGGAGGCTGCTTCCACCTCCCATGGCGGGCGCGCGCCCTCTGCTGGTCGAGCGCCGACGTCGGGGAGTCGTTCTCTCCACGAGCCTTCCGATGGCGCGCCAGGTTTCTCGCGCTGAACCTTGGCGGCGAGCGGGTGTCGGCGGAGCACGGTCGCGAGTCCTGGGCGATGGGCACCTATATCTTCCTGCGTTGTTCCTGCGGCGTCTTCCATCGTGAAGGGCGGGTCGTGCGAAAGCGGCTCTTCTGTTTCGACTAGTACCTCGTCGCAGGAGTTCTGACGGGTTGAGCGGAGCGCCCTCCCACGCCTGCGATCGTCGGCCTCGCCCTCCGAGGGGAGCGCCCGCCCACGCCAGGCGATGTTGAGTTCGCGCTCATGGGGCAGGGCCGCGGCTGCGTCGGGGAGAAGAACCGCAAGGGTCGCAAGGGTCGCAAGGGGGTGAGGCCACAAGGTCACGAGGGTCACAAGGGAGCGACGGGCTGGGCGTAGCCGTTGTGACCCATCACCTCGTGTCGGAGTCCGGCGTCGCTCCAACCCTCGCGAATCCGATACGCCAGCGTCTGTCGAGCGCCACCCAGGTTACCCCCCTTGCGACCCTTGCGACCCTTGCGGTTCTTCTCCCCGACGCAGCCACCGCCCTTTCCCCCCATGAGCGCGAACTCAACATCGCCTGGCGTGCGCGGGCGCCCACGGACTCCATTGGGCCACTGCACCGCAACCGTCCCCGATCGCTTGACCGCTCCGCCGCGGGTGAACTTCACTGCGCCGCGGGTGACCCCCACCCTCGAGGACACATCCATGACGACGGGGCATACATCACGACGCGCCGCGTGGCTCGGGGCGCTGCTCATCACCTGGGCCGTCGGCGCCGGCTGCTCGGCGCGCGGCAGCATGTCGTCCACCGGGGACGTGGGCTCGACCGGTGACACTGCCCCCGACGCATCGAGCCCGACCGACGGCGGCAAGAGCGCCGACGTCCTCCCCGTCCCGACCGACGGAGCGACCCTCGACGATGTCCCCTCGAAGGACGCCGGAGCCGTCGAGGACATCCCCGCCCCCGACGACGTCCCCGCCCCGATGGACGTCCCCGCCCGCCCCGACGCCAGCGGCGACCTCGGCGCGCCCACGGACGCCCCCGCGTGCGCGCCCATCGCGCTCGGCTCGGCCGTCGGCGCTGGGGTCGCGCGCGGCACCACCGTCGGCCGCCCCAACCTCCTCTCCACCAGCCGGTGCGGCCTCCCCATGGGCGGAACCCTCGGCGGCAACCAGGCGCCCGAGGCGGTGTTCCGCTGGGTGGCGCCCTCCGCCGGGACCTGGGCCTTCGACACCGTCGGCTCGGCCTTCGACACCCTGCTCTACCTTCGCACGGGCTCCTGCACGGGCGCCGAGCTCGCCTGCAACGACGACCAGTCGACGACCGTCGGGCCGTCGCGCGTCGCGCTCTCGCTCTCGGCCGGCCAGGAGGTGCTCGTCGTCCTCGACGGCTTCGGCACCGGCGCCGGGGACTACGTGCTCAACGTCGGCCCCGACCTCGACGCGGGCGCCCCCGACGCGGGCCCGCCCCCGGACCTGGGCTTCGACACCTGCAGCTCCGCCTCGCTCGGGTCGGCCGTGGGCGCCGGGGTCGCGCGCGGCACCACCGTCGGGCGCACCAACCGGCTCACCACCACCGGCTGCGGCATCCCCAGCGGGGGGACGCGGGGCGGCGATCCGGCGCCGGACGTGGTCTTCCGCTGGGCGGCGCCCTCCGCGGGCTCGTGGACCTTCGACACCGTCGGCTCGGACTTCGACACGCTGCTCTATGTGCGCCGCGGCGGCTGCGAGGGCGCCGAGATCGCCTGCAACGACGACCAGGCCACCACCGTCGGCCCGTCGCGCGTGACCGTGGCGCTCACCGCGGGGCAGGAGGTCTTCGTCGTCCTCGACGGCTTCTCCACACTGAGCGGGAATTACGTGCTCAACGTCAACGCCTCGGGCGTCGGCGACGCGGGCGCGCCGGGCGGGCCCTGCGCGGGCGAGACCACCGAGGGTCGCTGCGTGGGCGTCTCGCGGGTGCGCTACTGCTCCCTCCCCACCGGGGCGGGCGAGGCGCGGATCGTGGAGCAGGACTGCGCCGCCGACGAGCGCTGCGAGATCGGCCCCACCGGCCGCGCGGCGTGCCGGCTCCTGGCCGAGTGCCGCGAGGGCGACACCCAGTGCTCCGACGCGACGCGCCTGCGCACCTGCACCGGCGGGCGCTGGGTGACCTCCACCTGCGCGCCGCGCTGCGAGGACACCGGGCTCGCGGCCGCGTGCACCCTCGCGGTGCCCGTGCGCACCTTCGCGGGCACGCTCACCTACGCGGCCCGCCCGCCCAACGCGAGGCGCACCGACTGGGACACGGCGCGGACCTACCCCGGCGCGGGGTTCATGGTGCTGTCGCAGCGCGGGACGTCGCTCATCCAGTCGGCGGTGACCGACGCCGCGGGGCGCTTCACCATCGAGGTGCCGCAGAGCGCGACGGCCGACGACGCGCTGACCTTCCTCGCCCTCGGCCGGGACCCGACAGCGGGCGGCATCCTCTACGCCGTGGGCGACCCGTCGCTCCCCGCGGGCGAGCATGACATCGCCGATACCTCGCGCGCCGGCGCCGTCCCCTCCGCGGCCCGCGTCTGGAGCTGGCGCTGGAACGTCACCGCCCTCACCCCGACGCTCCACATCACGACGGCCGCCGGGTCGGGCGCGGCGCGCGTCTTCGACCACGTGCGCAGCGCCGCGGCGAGCACCCGCGCGACCTTCGGGCGCCCGGGCCTGCGGCTCCTGGCCTGGGTCGGGCTCAACAACCGCTGGGACTGCGGCGCGTGCTTCAACACGTCCCCGGTGCAGGGCTTCGGCGAGCGCTTCGAGTCGCAGATCTGGTACGCGGGCGGCGTCGACGAGAGCTACTGGTCGGACTCGACCTCGGGCCACGAGCTCGGGCACTGGGTGATGGAGAGCTACGGGCAGTCCCCCGACGAGGGCGGGCGCCACCAGATCGGCGTCCCGACCTTCCCCGGGCAGGCGTGGTCCGAGGGCTTCGCGACCTTCTTCGGCAGCGACCTCCGCAACGACCCTGTCAACACCAGCAAGGGGTCGGGGTCGATGTTCTGGTACGACATCGCGATGCGCACCCAGGCATGGGACACCTGGAACCTCCCCAGCGCCTCCGGCGGGCTGCAGCAGTTCCTCAACGAGACGGAGGTGTCGGCCATCCTGTGGTCGCTCCGCGGCGCGTCCGCGCTCCCGATCTACCAGGCCCTGGCGTCCGAGCGCATGACCCGCCCGCCGTACGGGCGCTGCTACAACCGCCACCAGTTCACGCTCCCGGCGACGGGGCTGCCCTTCGCGGGCGTGTGCGAGCACCTCGGCATCCCGGCGCCGCACCTCGCCGACCAGCTCGACGCCATGAGCTGCACCGGCTTCGACCGCGCACGCCTGCGCGCCGCGATCGGAGCCTACCCCTACCCCGTCGACTCGCCCTGGTGCATGGCCGCCGTGCGCCCCTCCACCTGCGCCCCGCGCGGCGACACCCCGTGCCCCTGAACACGGCGATGGAGACCCCCATGAACCTTCGTTGCCTCCTCGCGCTCGCCGTCCTCGCGGCGGCCTGCACCACCCCGTCGCCCTCCCCTCGCAGCGCGGCCGAGCCCACGGGCGTCGTCGAGCGACGCGACCCCGACGCCCCGGTGCGCGTGCGCTGGGTGACCCGCGTCGAGCCGGGCGCGGTGACCCGCCACGGTCAGGACACCCGCCTGGTGCTCGTCGCGCGGGTCGAACAACCGGGTCAGCTCGGGCTGCCGCTCGCGGTGTGGGTCGAAGCTCCGGACGGCGTCACGCAGACCCGCGGGCCGCGGCAGTACACCGTCGGCCCCGCGCGCGCCGGGAGCGTCCACGAGACCGAGATGGAGTTCGCGGTGGACGCGCTCCCCGCCAGCGACCTCGTGCTGGTGGTGGACGCGCAGAGCCCCGGAGCGGGCTTCCACGCGAGGGTGCCGTACCGCTTCGGGCGGCCGGAGCCCACGGTCGCGACGCCGACGCTGACGGGCACCCCGGTGACCGTGGGCCACACCAGCGCGGGCCCGTCGGTGCAGATGGGCGGGCCGTAGGGTCGCGGGCCCATCACCGGTGGCGCGCGCGGCCGACTCGTCGGCCCGTCGACCTGAGGGCGCTCTTGAAGGCCTGGGCGGCGCCGCGTCAGTTGAAGCGGCGCACCAGGTCGGCGAAGACGTCCATCATCATGCCGTCGCGGGGGGCGTTGTAGGAGTGCCAGATCGGGCACTCGGGGAAATACACCGGGTACATGAAGTGGAAGTGCCAGTCGGACTGGTCGCGGGCAACGCGCGCTGCTCGGCTGGGCGTCGGGCGCTCCATCCGCGCCCGTTGGAGCGCTCGCTGGCGATCCCATGGCGTATCCGGCGCTGCAGGGTCGTGCGACACTCCCCGCCCGTCGGATGCGTCGCGAGAGGGCGTCGGCCTCCGAACGGGGAGCGCGCACATGAGCGAACAGTGGATCTTCGGAATCGCGACGGGCATCGGCGTGGGCATCGGGCTCGCGATTCATCAGTCACGGCAATCGAAGAAGAACGCCTCGCTGTCGGTGCAGATCACCGCCGCGCTGGGCGCCAAGGGTCCGCGCACGCTCGCCGAGCTGTCCGAGGACGTGGGCCTGCCGGGCTTCATGGGGCGCGGCAAGGTCACGCTCGCGCTCGGTGAAATGCAGCAGTCGGGCGCGGTGGTGATCATCGAAGCGCCCGAAGGGACCCCGCAGCTCAAGAAGGTCGACTTCATCAGGTATCGCCTCCCGGACGGCGCGCCGCCTCCCTCGGGGGGCTGAGGACGGCGCGGGCGGTCGATCACAGCGTCGTGGCGAGGTTCGCCAGCGCGATGCGCCGCAGCTTCAGCCGGCGCCCCTCGTCGCCGCGGTTCGCCTCGGCCCAGCGCGCGGGCGAACGACGACGGCCAGTGCTGGCGCCATGCGTCGACGAAGGCCACGAGCGCGTCCCGCTCCCGGAGGGCGCTCCCAAGGGCGAGGACGGCGCCCAGCGCTTCGGCCATCTCCGCCTCGGAGGGCGGTGCTCCGCGGCGCTCGCCCGCCATCGGCAGGCCCGCGCGGTGGAGGATTTGCCAGGGGTCGCGCATCGCGCCTAGGCCTACCGCATGACCCTCGACCGCGGACGGATCGACGCGATCCTCGACGCCGCCGCGGACGCGCTCGAAGGCGACTGGCTCCTCGTCGGCGGGGCCGCCGCGGCGACGTGGTTCCTGCCCGGGCGCGTCACCGAGGACGTCGCCCTCGTCAGCCTGCGGGGCGCGCAGGACGACCGCCTCGCGCTGCTGACGCTGGCCGAGCGCCTGGGGTTGAGCCCCGAGGCGTTCAACTCGACCGCCGACTTCTTCGTGCACCGCATCCCCGGCTGGACGGCGGAGATGGAGCCCCTTCGGCTGGGACGCGGCGCGCGCATCCACCGACCCACGGTGACCCTGTTCATCCTGCTCAAGGTCGGGCGCCTCAGCGAGGTCGACCTCGACGACTGCCTCGCCCTGCTGAGCTTCGCGCGCGGGACGTCTCCGACCCTCGACCGCGACCGCGTCGTTGCCGCCCTCGAAGCGCTCCCGCCGACGACCGACGCGGCGCTCCTCGACCGTCGCCGCGCCCTCCGCGACGCCCTCTGACGGGCCCTCCACCGGCGAGGGCGTGGTGCCTTCGACGCGGCGCCCGGCGTTGGTATACGGTCCGCCCATGAGCGCGGCCGAGAAGCTGGCGATGACCTACGCCGAGTACCTGGTCTTCGAGCGGGCGAGCGCGACGAAGGTGGAGTTCGCCGACGGCATGGCCTACGCGATGGCGGGAGGTACGCCCGAGCACGCGCAGCTCGCGATGCAGCTGGGCGCGGCGCTGGTCGGGCTGGTGCGCCCGGGTCGCGGGCGGTGCAGGGTGTACTCCAGCGACGCGAAGATCCACGTCGTGGCGACGGGCAGCAGCTACTACCCCGACCTCTCGGTGGTGTGCGGGGACATCGTGGCTGCGGCGGTGGACCCCGCGGCGATCACCAACCCGGTGATGGTCGTCGAGGTGCTGTCGGCCTCGACCGAGAGCTACGACCGCAGGAAGAAGTTCGCCGACTACCTCCGCATTCCATCGTTGGATCACTACCTCCTCGCGTCGCAGGAGAGCGCCCGGCTGGAGCACTATCGTCGCAACGGGGACGGGACGTGGACGCTGACCATTGCCGAGAGGGGCGGGGTGATCCGGCTGCCGGACCTGGGTGGTGACGTCGTGGTCGACGAGGTGTATCTCGGGGTGCCGGGGCTGGGCGCGTGAACGTGGTGGTGCGAAGGGGACAGGCATGTGCCTCCTCGTGTGGGTCGGAAGCCAACGTCCTCTCGAGCGCGTCATCGTCGAGGGCGAGGCCACAATCCAGGTGGAGGACGTCCCGGCGGACGAAGCAGTCCGCGCCCACCTGACCTCCCCTTGCATCGCGTACGTCGGCGCGTACGAGGGCTGCGGGTGCGGGTTCCAGTCCGACGGCCTCTGGTACGAGGGCATCGCCTCGGTGGCCGAAGCCGTCGCTCTCGAAGACGCTTTGCTCCCGCAGGAGCGCGAGGATTTTCACCAGTCGCAGCGATCTCGCGCGGCGCTGCATCGCCTCGTGGTCGACGCGGCCCTGCACGGCGAGGTCGAGCTCGTCGCGTTCTGGGCGGGCGAACAATCGGCCCCACTCGTTCATGTCGAGACGCGGGACGCGGCGTGGCTCATCGACCACCTCGTCCCCTTCGTCGAGCGCACGAAGTACCTCGTCCACGCCTGCTGAACCACGTGCATCTCGATGCCCCGAGTTGGCCGTCGTAGCCACGGGCGCGAGGGAACGCGCGCCGAGGCGCACGGCGTGACCCCGGGGCCGCGACGCGTCGTTGCGGGTGCATGGGTCCGGCGGCCGCGGCCGCGGGTGGCGCCCCCTCCCATCCCCTCGATGATACGGTGGCGTCATCGATGGAAGGGGTCGCCTGGATGCGCCTGATGATCAACGCGTGCGGGTATCAGCCCCTCTCTCTCCGCGCTACTGATCGGTGCGTCGAGCAGGCCCTCTCGCGGATCGCCGCGCGAGCGGAGCGGGCGCCGCACCTCGCGCAGCGCCACGGGCGGAGGCTGCGCGGCGGTGGTCCGTCGGTGCGTCATCGCCGCGAGGGGGCGGGCGCGTGATCCAGCTGGCGCTCGTCGACGACGACCCGAACATCGGCGCGGCGCTGCGCGAGCTCCTCGCCGGAACACTCTCGAATCGTTACGCGCTCTGCGGCGCCGCCGCGACCCTCGCGGAGGGCCGCGCGATGCTGATAGACACGCCCGCGACGCTCCTGCTGTTGGACCTCGGCCTCCCAGACGGGAGCGGTCTGGACCTCCTCCGCGAGCTCTCCGCCACGCGTCCCACGCTCCCGGTGCTGGTGCTGACGATCTTCGATGACGACGCGCACCTCTTCGAGGCGCTGCGGGCGGGCGCCGTCGGCTACCTGCTGAAGGACGAGCTCGTCGACCGGCTCCCCGCGGCCCTCGACGAGCTGCGCGCCGGCGGCGCCCCGATGTCCCTCTCCATCGCCCGGCGCGTGCTCCGGAGCTTCTCGGAGCCCGCCGCTGCCCCCGAGCCGCTCGAGCGCATGCTGAGCGAGCGGGAGCGCGCGGTCGTCGAGCTCCTCGCCGTCGGCGCAACGTACAACGAGATCGCCCGCGGGCTCTCGATCAGCACCAACACGGTGCGCTCGCACATCCGCTCGCTCTACGAGAAGCTCCACGTGGCCTCGCGCACCGAGGCCGCGATGAAGGCCACGCGCCTCGGGCTGCTGCGCCCGCGCTGAGCGCCGCGCGTCACGACGCGACGCCGCCCTGCCCCGGCGTCGCTGGCTCCGTGAGCCGATCCAGCGCGAAGGACACCAGCACCCGCGTGCCCCGGTCGGGGCACGGCTCGACGCGGAGCGCGCCCCCGAGGCGCTGCACCCGGAGCGCCATGTTGCCGAGGCCGCGACCGCCCCCGAGCCGCGGGTCGAGCCCGACGCCGTCGTCCTCGACCGCGATGTCGATCGTGCTCGCGGCGACCTCGACGCACACCACGATCCGCGTTGGCTCCCCGTGCTTGAGCGCGTTCGTCACCGCCTCCTGGACCACCCGCAGGACGCCGACGCGGCCCCGCGCGGAGACCGGCGTCGCCGGCGTCCCGCGCTCGCGCACGTCGAAGGCGACCCCCGCCGCGTCGCACGCGTCACCGAGCTGCCGCCGCAGCCGCGCGACGAGGCTCTCCCACGTGGCCTCCGAGGGCGCGAGGCTCCAGAGCGAGGAGCGGAGGTCGCCGAGGCCCTGCGCCAGCGCGGCGTCGAGCGCGTCGAGGGTCACGCCCTCGGCCGGGCGCGCGGGCTCGCGCAGCCGGCGCGCCATGAGCCGCGCGGCGGTCAGCGTCGCGCCGAGGCCGTCGTGGAGCTCCATCGCGAGGTAGCGGCGCTCGTCCACCGCGCGCTCCTTCTCCGTGGCGAGCGCGCGCCGCGCCGCCCCCTGCGCGAGCGCGGCGCCCACGACCCTCCCGACGAGCGCGAGGGCGGCGCGCTCCGGCGCCCCCATGCTGCTGGCCGGGAGCGGCAGCGTGAGCCCGAGCGCGAGCGCCCCGTCGTCCGCGGGCACGTGCACCAGGAGCTCGAGCCCGAGCGCGAGGAGGGACTCTACCGCCGACGGGTCGGGCAGCTCGACGACCCGCAGGGTCTCCCGCCGGGCGAGCGACGCGACGCTCTCGTCCGCGGCGGACTCCGACATGACGTCGCGGAGGCGCAGCAGCCGCGCGCCGGTCGCGTCGAGCGCGAAGCGCGCCTCGGCTTCGACCTCCCGCGCGTCGACGGCGCCCGCGACCCGCGCCGCGTACGCCGCGCACCGCCGGAGAAAGGCGCCGCGGTCCCGCGCGAAGGTCCGGTCGATGGCCACCTGCACGCCGCGGCGAATCGGCTCCGCGAGGACCAGGGCCAGGGCGAAGCCGACCCACCGGGCGCCGCGGCCGGCCACCGCCGCTCCCCAGGCGCCCTCGAGAGCCAGCGCCGCGGACATGCCCACGCCCAGCGAGCACGCGAGGGCGACAAGGTGCGTCGCCGCCTGCGAGGCGACGCCGTCGAAGGCGAAGAGCCGGTACCGGCTGACGACCACAGCGAAGCCCAGCGGGATGAGCACCGCCGCCGGGTACCCAGCGGCGTGGAGCGCGGGGCTTCCCCACCCGAAGATGCGCTCCGGGACGGTCATCACGACGAGGGGGATCCCGACGCCCGCACCGGTGACCGCGAGGAGCCAGGCCGTCTGCCGGCGGGCGACCACGTCGCGCGCGCTCCTGCGCTGCCACACCAGCCCGGCGAGGATGCCGACCGCGAGCAGGCTCGAAGCGGCGATCGACGACACGTTCCCGCGAAGCGCCGCCGGGACGTCGATCGCGTGGAGGGAGTTGAGCGAGGAGACCGCGCCGAGGAGCGCCATGATCGCCGGGAGCGTCGCCCGGACCCACGCGACCCCGACGACGCGCGAGCGCGTCGGGTAGGACCAGACGAAATCGAGCAGCAGGAGGACGCCGGCCGGCGCCGTCCAGACGTCGAAGAAGCTCGAGAGGGGATAGAGCCAGACCGGCCACGCCGCCGCGTGATGCTCGATCGTGAAGGGCGGTCCGAGGAGCGCGCAGCTCGCCGCGACGAGGCGGCGCGCGCGATCGTCGGCCGGGTTGCGGCTCACGGCGCGCACGAGGACCGCGGCGATGGCGAGGAAGGCCACCGCCGTGGGCAGGCTCGGCCCGATCCGCCGGAGCTGGCGCAGCACCGCGGGCGCGTACGGCCGCGGAGGCGGGATGACGACGACCTCCAGCGCCGCGTCGCCCCTGCGGAGTCGCAGCGGGACCCTGCCCCGGGCGATCGCGCGCCCGAGGCGCCAGACCGCGGCATAGCTCTCCCGCTCGGTCCAGACCCTCGCGCGGTTGTCGAGGCCCGGCGCCGCGGTGATCTCGTCGCCGACCCGCACGCCGGCGCGCGCGGCGGGACCGCCGACGTCGACCTCGATCACGACGCGGCGGTCGCCGACGACCTCGTCGTTCAGCCCGAGGTCCGTCGTCCAGAGCTCACCGAAGAGGGCGAGGGCGGTCAAGAGCCACGCGCACCCCACGAGGAGCACGAGCGCGCGCTGGGAGCGGTGAGCCGGTGGAGGGGACAAGGCACGGGATCATTTTCGCCCGCCGCGGGCGAGTCAACGGCGGATCGATCCTGCGGGGAGGTCGCTCCGCTACACTCGCCACCGCGATGACCGAGCGCGCCATCCTCCACGTCGACATGGACGCCTTCTACGCGTCCGTCGAGCAGCGCGACGACCCCGCCCTCCGCGGCCGCCCGGTGATCGTCGGCGGCCGCCACCGCGGCGTCGTGCTCGCGGCCAGCTACGAGGTGCGGCCCTACGGCGTTCGCAGCGCGATGCCCATGGCCCAGGCGCTGCGCCTCGCGCCCCGCGACGTCGTCGTGGTGCGCCCGCGCTTCGCCGCCTACGTCGCCGCCAGCGAGCGCCTCCACGAGATCTTCGCCTCGGTCACCGACCTCATCGAGCCGCTCTCCCTCGACGAGGCCTTCCTCGACGTGACCGGCTCCCGCGCCCTCTTCGGCGAGCCCGAGGCCATCGCGCGCACGCTCCGGCAGCGCATCCGCGACGAGCTCCAGCTCCCGGCCTCGGCGGGCGTCGCGCCGGTGAAGTTCGCGGCCAAGGTCGCCTCCGACCTCGCCAAGCCCGACGGGCTGCGGACGGTGGCGCCGGGCGGCGTGCGGGCCTTCCTCGCGCCGCTCTCCGTCGCCCGGCTGTGGGGCGTCGGGGCGCGCACCCACGAGCGCCTCCGCGCCCTCGGCCTGGAGACCATCGACGACGTCGCCCGCCGCGACCGCGGCGCGCTGGTGGAGACCCTCGGCCCCCTGGGCGCGCACCTCCACGACCTCGCCCACGGCGTCGACCCGCGCCCCGTGCGCCCCGACCGCGACGCCAGGAGCATCGGCGCCGAGGACACCTTCGGCGAGGACCTCTCCACCCGCGAGGAGATCCTCCCCCACCTCCACGCCCAGGCGCTGCGGGTCGCCCGCAGGCTGCGTCGCGCGGGCCGCGTCGCCCGCACGGTGGTGCTCAAGCTCAAGACCGCCGACTTCGAGCTGCGCACCCGGCGCACCACCCTCCGCGCGGCGACCGACGACGGGCAGCAGCTCTACGACGCCGTGGCCGCGCTGCTCGCCCGCGAGGACGCCGCCGGGGTGCTCGTCCCGATGCGCCTCGCGGGCGTGAGCGCGGGCTCGCTGGAGGCGCCCACGGTGCAGCCCGGCCTCTTCGACGGGGGCGCCCGCCGCGCGGCGAAGCTCAACGGCGCGCTCGACGCCATCGCCGACCGCTTCGGCGTCGGCGCCGTGCGGCCCGCCGACGTGCTCGAGACCGACCGCGGAACCCTCCGCGACGAGGTGCTCCGCCGCGACCACTGACTGTCCCCGGGCGCCGCCATCGATGGGTTGACAATGCCCCGACCGATGGTGCTAACTCCGCCTCCCTCATCGACCCGGTGAGTGGTGGTGCGGTAGCCAAGTGGCCAGGCAACGGTTTGCAAAACCGTGATACGTGGGTTCAAATCCCATCCGCACCTCCAAAAACCTCCCCCTTCGTCCCCGCCCTCCGCGGGTTGACCCTCGGGGCCACGGCCGGCGCCCTCGCCGCCCTCGCGGACGTCGCCAGCACCATCCTCTGGCTCGCGCCCGGGCGTGACCAGCTCCGCCTCGTCGCCGTCCTCCTCCCCCTCGGCGCCGCCGTCGGCGCCCTCGTCGGCGCCATCGCCCTCCTCGCCGACGCCCTGCTCGCCCGCGCGCTCCCCCGCGCACTCCACCGCCACGCCGCCCTCGCCGCGGTCCCGCTCACCCTCGTCGCCTGGCTGCTCTTCACCGGCGGCCGCATGCGCCGCCTGCCCGCCCTCTGGGCCCTCCGCCCCGTCGCCGCGCTCGCCCTCGTCGCCGCCGCCGCCGCCGCGCTTACCCTCCTGCGTAAGCTCGTCGCCGCCCTGCGCGCGCGCCCGCTCCCCCACCGCGCCCTCGGCGCCGCCCTCTTCGTCGCCGTCGCGCTGGGCCTCCACGCCGTCGACCACCGGGTGCTCCCGCGGCTCTACGAGTACCTCCACGCCGCCGTCGGCGCCCTCACCCTCCTCGCCTTCGCCTGCGCCGCGGCCCTCTTCGCGCGCCCGTCGCCCTCGCGCCCCGCCGTCGCCCTCGCGGCCCTCGCGCTCGCCCTCGCCCCGTGGTCGGCCACGCGCCTCGACGCCTGGCCCAACGTGCGCGCCGAGGTGCTCGGCGTCCACGCGCCCTTCGTCCGCCACGCCGCGCTCGCCCTCGCCGCCCTGCGCCCCGCGCCCCGCGCCGTCCCGTACACCCCGCCCGCCGCCGACCCCGCGGCCCCGGTCGACCGCGCCGCGCTCCCCCGCTGGGAGGGCGCCCACGTGCTGCTGGTCACCATCGACGCGATGCGC
Source organism: Myxococcales bacterium (assembly GCA_030652255.1). GTDB lineage: Bacteria > Myxococcota_A > Polyangia > Polyangiales > SCUS01. The sequence continues at coordinate 21,084 of JAUSAZ010000057.1, forward strand.
GCCGACCGTCTCGGCCGCGTGGTGGACGGCCGCTCGCTCACCCCCACCCTCGACGCCCTCGCCGCCCGCGGGACCGTCTTCACCCGCGCCTACGCCCAGGCCCCGCACTCCAGCTACTCCCTCTCGTCGTTGCACACGGGGGAGTACCTGCACGAGACCGTTCCGCTCGGGCAGCGGCAGCCCCTCGCCACCCTCGCGGGAACCTTCGCCCAGGCGGGCTACGCCACCGCGGCGGTGTTCACCCGCGGGGTGTTCTTCACCGAGGGCGAGCGGCTCACGGCCTACCGCGACCGTGACCTCGGCTTCACCCGCGCCGACCACGTCGACCGCGACGCCCGCGGCCAGGCCGACGCGCTCATGCGCGAGCTCGACGACGTCGTCCGCCGGGGCGAGCCCCCGAGCCTCGCGTGGGTGCACTTCTTCGACGCCCACGCCCCCTACCAGGGCGCGGGGCCCACCCCCGAGGCGCAGTACGACGACGGCGTCCGGCGCATCGACGCCGCCCTCGCCACGGTGCTCGACCACGCCCGCGCCGTGCTCCGCCGCCCGCTCATCGTCGCCGTCACCGCCGACCACGGCGAGGAGTTCGGCGAACACGGCGGCGTCTATCACGGCTCCACCCTCTACGACGAGCAGGTGCGCGTGCCGCTGCTCATCGCCACGCCCGACGCCACCGCCCGCGTCGTCGACGAGCCCGCGCAGCTCATCGACGTCGCCCCCACCCTCCTCGGCCTCGCGGGCCTCCGCCCCGCCGCCTCCATGCGCGGCGCCGACCTGCGCACCGCGATGCTCCCCGCCGCGGCGCACGCACCGCGCACCGTCTTCGCCGCGGTCAACACCCGCGTGATGGCCTTCCGCCGGCCCTACAAGCTCATCGTCGACCTCACCTACGGCGTCTCCGAGCTCTACGACCTCTCACGCGACCCCGGCGAGCGCCGCAACCTCGCCGAGTCGCAGCCCGGCCCGCGCGCCGCCCTCCGCGCCGCCCTCGACGCCTGGCTCGCCGCCCTCGCCGCCGAGTCCGGCGGGGGCGCCGCCCTCGCCCGCGGCCGCCTCGGCGACCGCTCCGTCGCCGCCGAGCTCGTCGCCCTCGCCCTCGACCGCGCCCGCCCGGAGGCCACCCGCGCCGAGGCCGTCACCCTCGCCGCCCGCTTCGCCGACGCCGCCCTCGTCACCTCCCTCGCGCCGCTGCTCCGCGACGCCTCCGCCGACGTGCGCGCCGAGGCCGCCATCGCCCTCGGCCGCGCCGGCGACCCCCGCGCCCGCGGCCCCCTCGTCGACCTGCTCGCGAGCGACCCCCCCGAGCGCCGCTGGCGGGCCGCCCTCGCCCTCGGCGACGCCCGCGCCACCGAGGCCCTGGTCGAGGCACTCTGGAGCGACGACGAGGCGCTCACCCTCGACGCCGTCCGCGCGCTCGGCGCCCTCCGCGGCGACGGCGCCGCGTTCGAGGCCCTCGTGGCGCGCATGCCCGACGACCACGTCCGCTACCGCGTCGTGCTCGCCCTCGGCGCCACCGGCGACCCGCGCGCCCTCGCTTTACTCCATGAGGTATGGCGCACCGATCCGACGGACGACGTCCGCGCCAACGCCGTCGCCGCCCTCGGGATGCTCGGCGACCGCCGCGCGACCCCGTGGCTGCTCGACGCCATCACCCTCGAGCGCGCCGAGCGCTACGCCGCCGAGGCCCTCGGGGCCCTCGGGGTGGTCGGCCGCGAGGTCGCCGGCTGGGACGCCCGGGGGGTGAGCGCCGACGGGCACACCTGGACACGCTGCGACGCCCACGAGGACACCCTCGGCTGGCGCCTGCTGCGCGCCCGCAGCTGCGTGACCGCGGGGCCCTCCGCCGCCATGACGCTGCACACCCGGTGGTCGGGCGAGGCGATGGTGGTGCTCCGGGCGCGACGGGAGGGCGGGGGCGAGGCGGTGGGGGCCGCCCTGCGCATCGACGGTCGCGAGGTGGCCCGCTGGACCCTCTCGCCGGGGTGGGAAGAAGTCCGGCTCGACGTCGGACACCTGGGCGCTGGCGCACACCCTGTGGTGTTCTTGTTTGACACCCCATCGTCCCGGGCGAGGGTCGACCACCTCCTTCTGCTACCCCGGCGCTAGACCCGGAAGCCCCCTCGGGCCTACAAGCGCCCACCGATGGCCCTGACGGCGACGATGTTCCATTTCCAGGTCGAGCTCTCGGACGTCGACCGCAGCGTGTACGAGACCCTCGACCTGCGGGTCGCCCGGCACCCGTCGGAGTCGATGCGCTACATGCTCACCCGCACCCTGGCGTACTGCCTGGAGTACGAGGAGGGCATCGCGTTCAGCAAGGGCGGCCTCTCCTCCGACGACGAGCCCCCCATCGCCGTGCGCGACCTCACGGGGCTCCTGCGCGCCTGGATCGACATCGGCGCCCCCTCCGCCGAGCGCCTGCACAAGGCGTCCAAGGCTGCCCCAAGGGTGGCGTTATACACCCACGTCGACCTGCTTCTGCTGCGCCGCGAGGCCGGCTCGCGCCCCATCCACCGCGTCGACGACATCGCCGTCTGGCGGGTGGAGCCGAGCTTCCTCGACGCCCTGGAGGCGAAGGTCGACCGGCACACGAAGCTGGCGCTGCTGCGCACCGACGGCGCGCTCTACGCGACGATCCACGACAAGACCGTGGAGGGCACGCTCACGCGCTGCTCGCTGGTGGAGGGGTAGACGAGCTCATCGTTGCCCTCTTCGTGCGCGAACCGCTTGTAGGCAGCGGGGGCGCGAAGGTGTGAGGATGGCTGGGGGTTCCGCGCGATGGCTCGTCACCCCAGCCAGCAAGCGCTCTACGCACGATGAGGGCAACGATGAGGTAGAAGTGGGGGGAGGGGTGAAGTCGGGAGGGCTCTCAGCTCGCGAGCGCGGGCTGGAGATCGGCGAGGGTGCGCTGGAGCTTCTTGCGGGCGCGCGCCTCGAGCTGGCGGGTGCGCTCGCGGGAGACCCCGAGGCGGCGGCCGAGCTCGGCCAGGGAGAGCTCCTCGTCGGCCATCATGCGCTGCTCGACGATGAAGCGCTCGCGGGCGTCGAGGGTGCCCACCGCGGCGCGAACCCGGCCGTCGACCAGGCTGGCGCGGACGCGCGCGTCGTACACCTCGTCCTGCGGGGTGCTGTGGTCTTCGAGCAGCTCGAGCCCCGTGGTCTTGCCGTCGTCGTGCAGCGGGGCGTCGAGGGAGACGTCGCGCACGTCGAGGCGCTGGAGCATCTCCTGGACCCGCTCGCGGGTGGTGTGCATCTGCGTCGCCAGGGTGTCGAGGGCCTCGTCCTCGCCGGAGCTCATCGAGGCCATGCGGGCGCGCTCGCGGCGCAGCCGGAAGAACATCTTCGAGCGCAGCGGGCCGCTGCCCGAGCCCACCAGCGACCAGGCGCGGATCACGGCGTTGAGGATGTACGCGCGGATCCAGAACGCCGCGTAGGTGACGAAGCGCGTGCCCTTCTCGGGGTCGAACTTCTTCACCGCCGTGAGCAGCCCGACGCTGCCCTCGGCGATGAGGTCGGCCAGCCGGACGTCGTAGCGGCGGTACGAGATGGCGATCGCCACCACGTAGCGGAGGTTCGCGCAGACCAGGGCCTCGGCGGCCTTGGGGTCGTCGTGGTCGCGCACCTTCACCGCCAGCTCGTGCTCGGCCTCACGCGAGAGGGTGGGCAGGTCTTTTACGCACGCGATGTACCTCTCGAGTGCCTGGTCGTTGTCGTGTGTCATGGCGGTGCGGATCCCTTCCTTCGACGAGCGATCGGCTCGCGTCTTGGCAGGGGACCCTTTGCACACCCCGGGCCGACCCTCCGACCGGGCGAGGTGTGTCCGATCCGGGAAAGCCGCCGTGGCCTGGAGGGGCACTTGATGGCGTGCGGGGGCGGTGGTATCAACCGCGCCCTCGCGTGGCGGGCGCTGTTGCCCACACCGCGAGAATCCACACCTCCCGACTCCGTGGCGCGGCACCCCTTCAGCGGGGTGGAGCCCCACGACGGCGCGCGAATGGGTGCCCGGAGATTCCGGGTCTCGCACGACGGTCGGGCAGGGAGGCACCAACCCGAATGCCTTGAGGAGTCTCCGACCATGACGATGGAAGTCACGATGCCCGCCCAGGGCGAAGCCCCCCTCCCCGTCCGCGCGCTGCTCGAAGCCGGCGTGCACTTCGGCCACCAGACCAAGCGCTGGAACCCGAAGATGCGCCAGTACATCTACGGCGCCCGCAACGGCATCCACATCATCGACCTCGACCAGACGACGCGGCTCTTCACGCGCGCCTACAACTTCATCAGCGACGTCGTCGGCAAGGGCGGCCACGTGCTGTTCGTCGGCACCAAGCGCCAGGCGCAGGAGATCGTCCAGGAGGAGGCCGCCCGCGCCGGGATGCACTTCGTCACCAACCGCTGGCTCGGCGGCACCCTCACCAACTTCCGCACGATCCGCACGGGCATCGCCCGCCTGCGCGACATCGAGAAGATGAAGGAGGACGGCACCTACGAGAACCTCCCCAAGAAGGAGACGCTCATGCTCGAGAAGGAGCGCATCCGCCTCGAGGAGTACATCGGCGGCATCAAGAACATGAACGGCCTCCCGTCGGCGGTGTTCCTCATCGACCCGGCGCTGGAGGACATCGCGGTGAAGGAGGCCAAGAAGCTCGGCATCCCGCTGGTGGCCATCACGGACACCAACTGCGACCCCGACCAGATCAACTTCCCCATCCCGGGCAACGACGACGCCATCCGCTCGATCAAGCTCGTGACGGCGCGCATCGCCGACGCGTGCATCGAGGGCGTGCAGAAGCGCCGCGACACCCCCAACGAGCACCGCGGCAACCGCGACATGGACATGTCGCCCCGCGAGCGCGACCGCGAGCGCGGGCGTGAGCGCGGTCCGGGCGGCGGCGGCGGTCGTGGCCCCGGCGGCGGCGGCGGCGGTCGTGGCCCCGGCG
>JAUSAZ010000060.1 GCA_030652255.1 Myxococcales bacterium
GCGCGCAGCCGCACGGTGCGCTCGACCTCGTGCCGGACCGCGAGCTCGGCGAGCCCGGCCAGCAGCGCCGCGATGTCCGGCGACCTGACCAGCGCCGCGAGGGGCTTGGACTCCACGAAGCGCTCCTCGGTGGCGAGCAGCCGCAGCGCCGCGACGTTGGCCTCGCGCACCACCCCCCGGCGGTCGGTGATGAGCGTCGCCTCGGGCAGCAGGTCGAAGAGCTCACGATAGCGCGTGCGCTCGCGCGCCTGCTCCTCCTCCCAGAGCACCATCGTCTCCATCTGCACCCGAAGCTCCTCCTCGGCCACGATGAGTTCTTCGTGCTCGATGCTCAGACGCTCCAGCACCTCCTTCATGTGCGTCGCGGTGGCGGGCAGGTCGGACGGAATGGGTGGAATACGCTCCGGCAGCTCGCGGTGACGCTCCAGGTATTCGACCAGCGCCCGCACCCGGATCGTGCGGTTGTCGCTCGACGGACTTCGGATGATCTCGCCCATGCTCGTGCCCTCCCTTGAAGTCCCTCGAAGGCCCGACCCGCTCCCTGATCGGCAGCGGGGGCCCCACATCGGCGAGCGCCACCGCCAGCCGTCCTGGCTCACACTCTCGCGAGTGCGTTGCTCGTGACCGTCGGGGTCCCTCTCGATCGCCGGACATCACCCCCGAGTGGTGTCGGCACGGGCAGCGATGAACGCCGCCTGCTCGGGATGGATTACAGATTATCGCCAGACTGTCGAGCTACCGGGCGATCGTCGCAGTCCATTTTTTTCGGCACGGCATCTGCTCCGCGGTCTGCCCCGGAGGATTCGCCCATGGCAACCAAGGCACAAGCATTCAGGGCCGCCGTCGAGCGCTCGAGCCAGCACCCGAAGCCCGCTGGCGCGTGGCGCATCAACCCGCGCGGGAGCGCCGATCACCGGATGCCGGAGCGCGCGCTCAGCATCCACGAGACCATCGAGGCGAGCTCGCCACCGGCCCACCACGCCATCGGCGGCGCCCACGCACGGGGCAACACCGTTCGCGCGCGCCGGGGGTAGCGCCGGGCGTCGGTGCGCCGGAGGAGCCCCCTGGATCGTTCGGGGGGACCTCCGGGCGCCTCTCGATCTCGAGGGCGCCGTCGGAGCGGAGGGTTCAGTTGGGGGAGGTGTCGGCCCGCGCGGAGCTGATCGCCGCGAGGGTGAGCGCGACGCTCTGGGTGCTCAGCCCGTCGTCGGGCTTGCGGCCGGTGCGATGCACGTGCCTCGCGAGGTCGGCGAGCGCGAGGATGCCCGCGAGGCGCCCGTCGGCGTCGACGATCGGCAGGCGGTGGATCTTCGCGTCGCGCATGACACGCTCGGCCATGTGGACGTCGTCGCTCGGCTGGCAGGCGTAGACCTTCTGGGCCATCACACTGCCCACGACGACCTCGTCGGGGCGCCGGCCCTGCGTGTAGGTCGCCATGAAACCGTCGCGATCGGTGAGCATCCCGACGACGCGTCCCTCGTCGTCGACCACCGGCACGGCGCCGCAGTCCTGCTCCCACATGATCTGCGCGGCCCGCGCGAGCGTATCTTGCGGCCGACACGCCTGGACCTGCTTCGTCATCAACTCCGCGATCTTCATCACCGAACCTCCTGTGATCGTGCTTCGCCGTCCCGTGACCCCTTGACCCCCCGACGACGAGCAGACCTCGTGCCGCACGCGCACCGTCCCTCGGGCGATGGCCCTGGGCGCATGGCGTGCGCGCACCTGGCGTCGCCGTGCATGAGCGCGTGGGAGAGCGTCGGCGAGCGCGATGCCGCCCGCTGGCATGCTGGTATTGCAGGGGGTGACCGACTGCGTCCCTGGAGGCTCCCGATGGTCCCGTCGACACCCACGACCCCGTCCGATGATCCGCGCTACGAGCTCCGCGACCTCTTCGGGGTGCCGGGGCTGCTCAGCCTCGCCCGGGTGCCGCTGACCGCGCTGTTCGCGCTCGTGGCGCACAACCCCTGGCAGGCCCTCGGGGTCCTCGCCCTGGCGGGGCTCACCGACGTGCTCGACGGGTGGTGGGCGCGGCACTTCCGGCAGACCTCCGCCCTCGGCGCCGTCATCGATGGCGCCACCGACAAGATCTTCGTGCTGGGCGTGGTGATCACCCTCGCGGCCACGCAGCGCCTCACGGCGTGGCAGGCGGTGTTCCTCGGCGCGCGGGACATCGGCGAGGCCCTGCTCGCCGCGACGGTGCTGCTACGCCGGGACGCCCGGGCCCGCCACCAGGAGCAGCGCGCCGACGTCTTCGGCAAGGCCACCACGGGGCTGCAGTTCGTCGCCGTGACCCTGAGCCTCTGGCGCTCCCCGGCGACCCCGTGGGTGGTCATCGCCACCGGGGCCCTCGGGGCGATCACCGCGGCGCGCTACGTCCGCCGATCGCTGTGACAGGATTTTTTCCCGTCACAGAATTCCCCGACCGGCCTAGAACCCGAAACAGGAGGTTTCCACCCATGACCAGGCTTCTCTCGCCCCGCACCGTGGCCCTGCTCGGGCTCCTCTCCCTCGCCACCGGCATCGGGGCGACGTTCACCCTCACCCGCGCCACCCAGGGCGCCGGCGACTGCTGCTACCCGGGCTCCCCCTGCTGCCGCCCCGGCGCGCCCTGCTGCATGAGCCGCCACCGCGCGGGCTGACCCGACGGCCGCGTGCCTCCGCACCGCGAAGCCTCGGAGGCCGAGCTCGACGTCCTCATGGCGCGCGTCAGCGACGGCGAGCGCGAGGCCTTCGCGCCCTTGTTCCGCGCGCTCCACCCGCGGGCGCTGCGCGTGGCGTCCCGGCGCCTCGACCGCGCGCGCGCCGACGAGGTCGCCCAGTCGTCGATGATCAAGCTTTTCACCCACGCGACGTCGTTTACGCCCGGGCGCCCGGCGCTGCCTTGGTTCTACGCGGTGGTGGCCAACGAGGTGCGCGCCGAGCTGCGGCGCCACCGCGGGGCCGACGGCGCCGTGCCCGAGGGCATCCCGAGCCCCGAGGCCGCGGCCGACGACGCCCTCGCCGAGCGCGAGCTCCGTCGCGCGCTCCAGCACTGCGTCAACGCCCTCGACCCCACCTCGGCGGAGGCCATCGCCGCCCTGCTCGGGGAGGTGTCCCTGCCCCCCATCGCGCCGGCCGCGCAACGCAAGCGCCTCTCCCGCGCCTACGCCCGACTCCGCGCCCTCCTTGGAGGTGACCATGGCCCCTGATGCAACCGCCCCGTCGTCCCTCGAAGCGCGCGCCCGCCGGGCCTACGAGTGGGGCCTCGCGCGCGACGGCCTCGTGCGGGCGCTCATCGTCCTCGGGCTGTCGGCGCTCGCCGCGCGCGTGGCCGGCGTCCCCCTGCGACCCCTCACCCTCGCGCTGGTGCTCCTCGCCTGGACCTTCCTGGGCTGGCGCCGCGGGTGGTGGCTGCGGGGCGCGCACGTGGGGCTGCTGGGCGGCCTCGCGGCGCTGGTGCTCCCGATGTCCCTGCTGCGCCCGTGCTGCACCCCGGGGATGATGGTCTGCGAAGACTGCTGCGCGCGCCCCGGCACCTGCGCCCTCGCGGGCGTGGCGCTGGGCGTGGTGCTCGCGGCGCTGCTGCCCCGGCAGGGCAACGGGGGGCAGCGGGCGCGGGCGGGCGTCGGGATGCTCCTCGGCGCGGTGTCCATCGGGTCGGTGCGCTGCAGCGGGCTCTTCCTGGGCGAGGCCCTGGGGATGTTCGCCGGGCTGCTGGGCGGCGCCGTGGCGATCAGCGCCGGCGCGTGGCTCTGGACCCGCGCGCAGGGCGCCGCCGCGGGCGGCTGAAGGGCGCACGGGCGAAGGGCGCACGGCCCCGCGGCGTGCGATGGTCCGCCCATGAAGACGAGTCCGCCGAGCGCGTTCACCGACCTCCCGCTGATCGAGTCCCTGCAAACATCGCTGCGCGAGCTGGGCTTCGTGACCCCGACGGAGATCCAGCGACGGGCTCTGCCGGCCCTGCTCGCGGGGCGCTCGGTGGTGGGCGTCGCCGAGACGGGCGGCGGCAAGACGCTGGCCTACGTGCTGCCGGTGCTGCACGCGCTCAAGACCCTGGAGGGGGCCGGGCAGGCCGTGTCCGTCGACGCGAGGCCCCGGGCGGTGGTGGTGGTCCCCACGCGCGAGCTCGGCGAGCAGGTCACCCGGGTGTTCAAGCGCTTCACCCACGCCACGCGGCTGCGGGTGCGCTCGGTGCTCGGCGGCACGACGATGGAGGTCGCCCGGCGCAACATCCAAGGGGCCTTCGAGGTGCTGGTCGCCACGCCGGGGCGGCTCATCAAGCTGCTCGACCGCAACCTGGTCGACCTCGGGGACGTGCGGGTGCTGGTGTTCGACGAGGTCGACCAGATGCTCGACCCGGGCTTCCTGCCCGACGCCGAGCGCGTCGTGGGCGCCTGCCCCCCGGAGCGTCAGCTCGCGCTCTTCTCGGCCACGGTGCCGCCGGCGGTGCATGACCTCATCGGCCGGCTCTTCGTGGGCGCGGAGGTCATCCGGAGCGACGGCAGCCACCGGGTCGTGCCCAGCCTCACCACGGTCAACCGCACCGTCATCGGCGGGAAGAGGCTCCCGATCCTGAAGGCGCTCATGGCCGACGCGGTGACCGGCGGCACGCTGATCTTCGCCAACACCCGCGGGCAGTGCGACCAGATCGCCGAAGAACTCCGGGCGATGGGCCGCACCTGCGTGGTCTACCGGGGCGAGATGGACAAGGTCGAGCGCCGCGCGAACCTCAAGGCCTTCCGCGACGGCACCGTCCCCCTGTTGATCTCCACCGACCTCGCGGCCCGGGGCCTCGACGTCGAGCACGTCGGCCGGGTGGTCAACTACCACCTGCCCGAGCAGCTCGACGCCTACCTGCACCGCGTCGGGCGCACGGCGCGCGCGGGGCGCCCGGGCGTGGTGATCAACCTCGTGACCGAGCGCGACCGCGCGCTGATGAGCGAGCTCGAGCGCGCCCCGTCGGCGCCCCGCGGCGCGCTGGGCTGAGCGCGCTGGCGCGTCAGCGAACCGAGACGAGGTCGACGACGAAGATCAGCGTCTCGTTGGGGCCGATGGCGCCGCCCGCGCCCCGGGCGCCGTAGCCGAGGGCGGGCGGGATCACCAGCTCGCGGCGGCCGCCCACGCGCATGCCCGCCACGCCCTGGTCCCAGCCCTGGATGACCATCCGGTTGCCGAGGGTGAAGCGGAAGGTGCTCCCGCGGTTCCACGACGCGTCGAACTCGCGCCCGGTCGACCACGCGACGCCCACGTACTGCACCTCGACCTGCATGCCCGCGGCGGCCACGGCGCCGGTGCCGACGCGCAGGTCACGCGTGCGCAGCGCCGTGGGTCGCGGGCCGCGCGGCACCGTGATGGTCGGGCGGGACAGCGCCGGGTCGGCCCCCACCGGGAGCCCGAGCGACAGGAGCGAGAGAAGACCGATGACGAAGTGACGCTTGCGCATGGGGGGCGCTTTCTAGCATCACCCCCTCCGCGGTGCTGCCTCGTCCGCGGTCGATCACGAGGCGCTCACCGGGGCCCGGCGGGGGAGGCGCGCGGTGAAGGTCGTTCCGCCCTCGGTGGTGGAGGTCACGTCGAGGGCGCCGCCGTGCGCCAGGACCACCTGCGAGGCGATGAAGAGGCCCAGGCCGAGCCCGGCGTTCCCGGGGCGCTCCCCCTCGTGGCGGGACATCGGCTCGAAGATCGTGGCCAGCCGGCCCGGCGGAATGGGCCGCCCGCTGTTGTGCACCGCCAGCAGCACCTCGGCGCCGTGGCCCGCCACCGTGAGGGTGATGGGCTCGCTCGCGCTGCCATGCTGGATCGCGTTTCGCAGGAGGTTGGAGAGCACCTGGGCGATGCGGTCGCCGTCCCACTCCCCGCGGAGGTCGCCCTCCGCGGTGAAGCGGAGGTTCCCATCGGGGCGCAGGCCCTCGAGCTCGGCGGTCACCTGACGACAGAGCGGGCCGAGGTCGATGGGCGCGCGCACGATGGGAATCGCGTCGCCGAAGCGGGTGCGCGTGAGGTCGAGCAGGTCGGCGATCATCCGGTCCATGCGCCTGGCGCTGCTCAGCATGCGCGCCGCGATGCGGACGCTGCGGTCGTCGAGCCCCTCGGAGTTCAGGAAGAGCGTCGCGCCCGTGACGATCGCCGCGAGGGGGTTGCGCAGGTCGTGGCTGAGGATGCCCAGGGACTGATCCCGGTAGTGGTCGGTCGTCTCCGTGAAGCGATTGACGGCCTCGGTGAGCGCCTCGTCGATCGACTCGTTGAAGCGGGTCACGCCGCTGGGGTCGGAGCCCTCCTTCTCCCATAGGCGCAGCACGCTGGCGCGGAGCGCGCGGTACTCGGCCACCATCTGGCCGAGCTTGAAGCCGCTCTCGATCCGCAGCGCCGCGTGGATCTGTCCGATCGCCTCCAGGCGCTGGGCCGCGCCGCGTCCCTTGGACTTCTCGGCCTGCTCGGCGGCCGTCTGCTGCGACTTCATGTCGAGGACGACGGCGGTCAGGATCTCGTCGGCGTGGTCGCGCAGGGCCGACGCGTTCATGCCGCCGGATGTCGGTTGGATCGAGCGCGCGAAGGACTCCCACTCCGCGACGATCGAGACCCGCTCCGCGTCGATGAATCGGGCAAGCTCCGTCTGGCTCATCACCGAGTGTACCGCAGGTGCCCGGGCGATGACGGGCGTCCATCGCGCGAACACCGGCGGGCGCTCACGACGACGCCGGTGGCGCGGGGTCGTTGGTGGCCGCCCCGCCGATGCGCTGGGGGAGGAAGCTCAGGAAGGCCGCGAGCAGCTCGAGCCCCGCCGGCACCAGGAACGCGAGGTAGCCCGCGGCGTGCGCGAGCATGACGCCCGCCGCGGCACCGGTCGCGAACGCGGCGATCTTGCCCGCGCGCAGCAGCCCGTGCCGCAGCGCCGAGCGCCGGGGCTCTCCCTCCAGGTAGCCCAGCTCGACGATGTGGATGGCCAGGTCGGTCGCGGGCCCGGTGAGGTGGGTCGTGCGCACCAGCAGGCCGGTGCTCGTCGCGACCGCCGCGTTCTGGAGCCCGCTCGCGAAGCTCAGGATGGACAGCATGACGAAGTCGCCCGACTGGTCGATCGGGCCGCCGAAGACCCCGAAGACGCCGGCGTGGCCGACCAGCGCGACCCCCGCGGTGGCCGCCGCGACGATCACCAGCGGGGCAGCGTAGAAGGGTCGCAGGCCCCGGTGCGCCCGCCCGTTGATGAGCACCGCGGAGACCCCCGCGCCCACCAGGAAGCACGCCAGCACGAACATGAACTCCAGCAGGATCGTGGCGCGAGCGAACTCCATGCCGATGCGCGTCACGGTGCCGGTGACGTGGGTGACGTACCGCTGGCACGCGACGGCCGCGGTGGCGTTCACGCACCCGGCGGCGAAGGTCAGCATCAGCCAGCTGGGGAGATGGCGTCGCGAAAAGATCTCTTCTGGCTTGTGCAGCGCAACCATCGGCGAAGCGTCTCTCCCGTCTGGGATCGCCGTCCCCCTTCGAGACAGCCCGAAGGGTCCGGGGCCTCCATATGGGGCCGTCCGGCGCTACGTCGACGGGGACCGGTCGTCGAGCGCCGCGAGGTACCGCGCGCCCTCGGTCTCGTCGATGAGCACGAAGCGTCGCTCGTCGGGCTCGTAGTGGTGAACCGCTGCGGTGGCGATGTCGAACCACCAGCCGTGCAGGCGCAGCCCCCGCTCGGCGATCGCCTTCTGGACGAGGGGGTAGCTCCGCAGGTGCTCGATCTGTTCGAGCACGCTCAGCTGGGAGAGCTGGTTGTGCTTCGCGAGCCCGACGCCCACGGTCTCCTCGCGCTCGAGCCGGGCCCGCGCCCCGTCGCCGTGCCGCAGCCAGCTCGACAGGTTCGGCGCGCCGTCGATGTCCCTCCCCCCGAGCAGCGCCTTCATCGCGCCGCACTCCGAGTGCCCGCACACGACGACGTCCTTCACGTTCAGCGTGGCCACCGCGAACTCCACCGCGGACGCCTCCGACTCGTCCCCCAGGGACCGCCCCGCCGTGTCGCTCGGGGGCATGAGGTTGCCGACGTTGCGCAGCACGAAGAGATCGCCGGGGTACGTGGAGGCGAACAGGTTGGGCACCACGCGGCTGTCCGAGCACGCGATGAACAGACAGTCCGGGGACTGACCCAGCGCAAGACGGGTGAAGGTCTCCCGCACCTCGGGACCTGCCTTCTGGCGAAACTCCAGGATCCCGTTGATCAGCTTCTTCATGCGCTTTCTCCGTAGGCCCCATGCGCTGGCACGGGTGAACTCTCCAGGCCGCCAGCTCCGGGCAGCATACCTCCCTTCACGGCGACCGCGGGTGCCGCAGACGACGCTCCCAGCCTTCCCGCAGCGCGTCTACCAGACCCGCACCTCGTCGGCTTCGGCCGCGCGCTCGTCGCTACCGGACGAGGGTCATCGCATCGCTCGCGGGCCCCCACAGCCACGCCCTCGGCGTCTCTCCGACGGGCCACGGCCCTCCGTCGAGCACCATGATCCCCTGCCCCACGATGGGCGCGTCGGCGCCGGGGCTGCTCAGCGACACCACGAGCTCCGCGCGGCCGTCCCCGTCGAGGTCGCAGCCCTGCGCGCCCCGCCCGGAGAGCGCCCGGTCGTCGATCACGAAGTACGCCCGAGCGCCCGCGTCGCCGCCGCGGAAGAGCTGCACGGCCACCCTCCCCCGCTGCGTGACGAGCACGGCCAGGTCGTCGCGGCCGTCGCCGTCGAAGTCGCCAGGGCTGACGGACGACCCTCCCCGCAGGTTGCCCATGAAGGGCGTGAGGAGCAGCGGCACGGCGGGCGGAGCCGCGGCCCACTCGCGAGCGCCCGGGTGCAGATCGATGTGCGAGGGCGATCGCCCTTCGGCGTCCGGCTGCCAGCCGTTGCCGACCGCTACGTCGGCGAAGCCATCGCCGTCGTGATCGAAGGGCGCGTCGGGCAGCACGCCGTACCCGGTGTCGCTCGCCACCGGGCTCGGGAGCCTCACCGGCGGGCGCTCGAAGCCGCCGGCGCCGCCGGAGTACACGAGCACGCTGGCCGGGAGGATCGCCCCCCCCATCAAGAAGCCCGCTCGCATGACCAGCGCCGCGTCTGCGAAGCCGTCGCCGTTGACGTCTCCGAGCGCCGTCGGCCCTCCGAAGCTGTTGTACTCGTTGCCGCCTTCGAGGACCGTGGACGGGGTCAGCGGTCGATCGGCGGGACCGCCGAGGTACAGCTCGACGCGACGACCGAAGCCCCCGGCGGTGCTGGCGCGCACCGGGGTCTCGGCCAGCAGGTCGCCGTAGCCGTCGCGGTTGACGTCGCCCACGCCGACGAAGGGACGGCCGAGGACGCACGTCGAAGGAGGCCAGGCGATCGACCACGACGGCGAGGGCGCAGGTCCCTCGGGGCCGCCGCGATGGATCTCGATGCGATCGACGCCGGGCTCCGCGCACGCTCGGCTCACCGCGAGCTCGCCGTAGCCGTCACCGTCGAGGTCGCCCACCGCCCTCACGAGTGCGTTGTCTGCTGCGGTGAAGGTCGGTCCCGGTGTTGGGAGGCCATCTGCGCGGCCCAGGTAGGCGCGGGCGGTCACACCCCCTGCGTCGCCCGCCCGCGAGGTCACCACGAAGTCCGGGCGGCCGTCGCCGTTGAAGTCGGTGAGCGCGCTCCAGCTGGTGTCGGCCTCGCCCGAGCGGGCGGGAACGAGGAAGGGCCACACGGGGCTGCTTCGGCCTCCCCGCGAGAGCCGCCAGAAGTGGACGCCTGGCGAGAGATCGGCCGGCGGTCGCCCCTCGGACGCGGCCGACGTCCAGCCGTGCTCGACGACGAAGCAGGCCCGGTCGGCGCACACCTCGATGCGGACGCCAGGCGCGCCGGAAGGGACCGTCCAGCGAAGGGTCGGGCGGCGCTGCGTGACGCGCGCGCCGGCGAGCGGAGCCACCTGCCGGGGCAGCCCGACGGCCGCGTCCGGCGCGTCGGGGGCGGGCGCGTCGGGGGCGGGCGCGTCGGGGGTGGGCGCGTCGGGGGTGGGCGCGTCCTTGCGAGCGATCGCATCGCGTGGTCCGGCGGTGTCGCGCTCGGGCGGGGCATCCGCGACTTCGGTCCGATCGAAGGGGGCGGCGTCCGACAGGGCTGCGTCGGCTGGGGCGGCGTCCGTCGCCGTGGTCCGACTCCCACATCCGACGCCGCCAGGGAGCACGACGATGCCCACGATCAAGAGCTGGAGAGTCGTCGGGAGGGACATGTCGAGACGGTACATGGGTCCGCGGCCTCGGGGCCTCGCGGCGTCGAAGGCCTCGGGGCCTCAACAGTCTACTCGCGTTCCTCGCCCAGCGACCTCCGAGGCTCGTTTGCGCACCGCACCTCGACGTCGGGCTCCCCCCACGCGAACGTTGCCCGGCCGATGGGCCATCGCGACGCCCGCATGGTCGAGCGGGTCTACGGTCGCCTCTCTTTTGACGATCTTCGCCGGAGAATCGATGGCCTCCGTGGGCGATCTCGCTGGGACACGGGTGTGTCAGATACCGTGGACGCCCTCGGACTTTTCGGACCATTCGGACGACCCACCCCCCAGTGTTGATCGTCAGAAACCGCTTGTTTTCCAGTGCCCAGAGACGGAGTCGAACCGCCGACACGGGGATTTTCAATCCACGCCTTCAGGCGCGTGAAACCCCTTGGAATCGAGGTCCGCAAGACCAACCGGAAGCGCGCTGCAGTGAATGTGCAGTGCGCCACGGGGACCAGGGCCGGCAGCCCCTCCCCCTGGGTCCGGCGGGCCGCGCCGGGGACCTCGCCGCGCAACCTCGACCCGTTCTGACAGGCGCAGGACGTCTCCGAGCCCGGCCCGCGTCGCGAAGCCGCGAAAGGACGCGAGCCACGCGGTCACCTTCCCGGTCCTGGGAGCTTGCCCCGCAGGCGGGCAAGGCGCTCGCGCATCTGTGGAAGGCGTCGCCCGATGAACTTCTCCCCGAGCCGAGGATCGACCAAGACCGCGTCGAAGGGGTCGATGCCCGTACGCTGCAGGACCACCCGGCCGTGGGCGTTCGCGTGGCAGAGGTGGAAGAGGCGCTCGTTCAGGTCGAGCGCGGTGCGCACCGGGTCGAAGTGCTCGGCGGCCGGCGTCGCGAGGACGTCCTTGAGGGCCTCTCGGGCGAAGACCGTGGCGGCGCGAAGCTGCCTCCGTCCGTGGGGCGTGTCGTACGTATGCGCGAGGCCGACGACGTTGTGGACCCGGCTCTCGAGGCAGGCGACCGGGTGCATGAGGAGGACATGGTGGCCCGTGGCGATGCCCTCGCGGGTGCGCAGGGCGACGGGGACTGCGTCGCGCTGGACTTCCACGGCCGTCATCCCGAACGGCGCGCCCAGGAAGTCGATCACCCTCTCGTTCCCCGAGTCGTCGAGGTAGCGGATGACGCCCACGTTCGGGGTGGCGTCGTCGAGGGTGGCGAGCCTTGCCCGACCGCCGCGAAGCCGCCGTGCGAAGAGCGGCACCACGTCGCGGGGGCCGCAGAAGTCGATGTCCTTGCTCGTGAGCGGCGCGTCGGACGAGATCTCCGGGGCGCGACCGAGGCGGATGTAGTGGTCGGCCCAGAAGCTGACGGCCTGCCCGCCGATCAGCACGACCCGTTCACCAAGCTCCCCAAGTGTGCCCAGGAGCGCGAGCACCTCGTCGAGCGAGAGCGGGGTCACCGACGCCTTTGTCAACGCCGAGCGTGGGCGGCGGCGAAGTCCGGGATGCCGACCAGTTGTACGAGAAACCCGTTCTCCCGCCGCAGTGCCCCGGCAGACTTCGCGCCCCGGGCGAGGTCCGCCGCGTCGGCGTCGCGCGACGCCTGCTTCTCGGTTGCCAAGGTCACGGGGTGGGGTTGATCGTTGCTCATCGGTCTCAGCGGCAGCCTATGGCCGCGCCAGCGCCGCTGCAACATGCGGGACCCCAGGCCCGATCGAGTCCCCCGGATCATCGACATCGGCGACGACGCGATCCGTGCCCGGTTCACGTCGAGCCTCACCACTCCGCGCCTTCAGGCGCGCGAATACCCTTGGGATCGAGCTCCGGCAGACCAACCGGAAGCGCAGTGCCGTGACCGTGCGATACGCCAGAACGGACGGCGCCTTCCGCTTCGCCCTACACCAAGTCCGAGGGGTCCAAGCCGGAACCGTAGGGCCCCCTCAAGCGACCTGTCCACGCCCCTGCGGCAGCGGTCGCCGGGCCCGTGGGCAGTGGAAACCAGGGGTCCTAGTCATGGGGTGCGGGACGTGGCATCGTTCCGGCATGATCACGAGCACAAACGTCAGTCTCTCTCCGCAATGGGATGCTGGCGTGCTTGGCCCGGACGGACGCCCGAGCCTTCTCATTGAGATCAAGGCGCGTCGCGGCCTAGACGAGACGTGGGCGAAGACATGGATGACGTTCGTCGCTTCCCGTGCGTTGGGCGCTCACGCGGTGATGCTTGTGACGCCAGAACACCTTTTCTACTGGAACGAACCGTCGGTCTCGCGCCCGTCCCCGTCCACTGCCATCGACGCCAAGCCGGTACTCTCCCCCTACCTCTCAGCGATTGGCGGGGAAGGGCGCATCGAACCGATGGTATTCGTGAACGTCGTCGTTTCGTGGCTGCGCGACGTCGCCGACGGGGAACACTCCGTCCCTCAGCTACCCGACCTCGAAGGGCGCCTTCGAAGCGGGTCGCGGCTGCTCGTATCCTAGCGGACTCCTTACAATGCGCGTGTACGTCGAGAGCAACTTTCTCGTAGGGATCGTGCTCGGCCAAGAACACTCCAAGGAGTGCGGGGAGCTTCTAGACCTCGCCAAAGCCTCTCGGATTGAGCTGGTGCTTCCAGCGTTCGCCATCGTCGAGCCCATGGAGACGCTCCGACGACGACGCGAGGATCTGGACGACTACGGAAAGCGGTCGAAGAAGTGGGTCCGCGAGCTCGCGCGCATGAAGGCGGCGAATCTTCCCGAAGGCATCGCTTCCGAACTTGAGCGCGCCATCAACGACGCCACGAACAGCATCTTCGTACACCTAGTCGATCTCCGTTCCCAACTCTTCGCCCATGGCAGGATCCTCGCGCTTGACGTGGCCACGCTAAAGAAGTCGCAGGATCTTCGAGACCAAGCCGTTCTCAAGGACGAGAAAGACGCGATCATGCTGGCCGCGGTCATGCTCGACCTTGCCTCAGCTCCGGCTCCGTCAATCTTCGTCAACCTCAACAGCAATGACTTCGCGACTCCGGAGGTCGAGTCGCTCCTCGGTCCGCTTCAGTGCATCGTTTTCTCGAAGCCCAAGGACGCCCTCCGGCGAATCGGCGCCGGTCCGCCAACACCGCCAGCCGGATAGGAAGCCGCGAGGATGATCCTTGAGTCACTGGCCCACGACACACAGCGAGCAGAGCGCGCTGATGCCGGTGGCCGAAAGACGCCTCCAAGACCACGCACCCGATGATATCGCAGAGGACGATGCAAGAAGCCCCCATTCATCTACTGCGGTCACTTCGCGTCAGAGGGTGGCGCTCGTTCGCGCCGGACAACGGAACAGGCCTCGACGCCCTGGGCCATGTCAACATCATCGCCGGGATCAACAACACGGGCAAGTCGAACTACCTACGCTTCTTGCTGTGGCTGCTGAAGGCTGGCGACCGCCGGGTTCCCGGCGAGCCTGCCAACCTGAGCCTCGTCCCGGCGGACTGCTGGAGAAGCGAGGCCGCCCCCATCGAGGCCGAGATTGGCTTTGACGCGAGGGCCCTGGGTCTCATCAAGGTAAGCCAGGAGCAGGTGGACCTCGGCGCGACAGCCCCTGCGCTAGTCGATCCTCACGGCACGATCCGAATACTCGTCAGGACGGGCAAGATCGAGGGCAAGTGGCAGTTCTCTGCCGACGTCCTTCTAAGTCCGCATCTCGCTCCCGACTTCCCGCCCACGCCCCCACCTCAGATCTCGCTCGACGCGCACCGCACATATCACATCGACCGACCGACGGAGAAGGGAAGGGGCCGGCGATATGTACACGACCCTTCGAGCGGCGAGTACGTCTACTGTAAGAGGGACGAGGAGAGCCCGGAATACTACCTCGGCGAACGGCTGGTCGCCGCATTCTTCTACCTCCTTGGCCAGTCCACGCTACTTCTCGAAGCCAGTCGTCGCGACGAAGACCGCCGTGAGGCCGGGGACAAGCCCGAGACCTTTCAGGGCCGCCAAAGGCCGGGGGACTTCCGGCGAGACCCTACGCGCGGCCCCCTTTCAACGGACGGGACCGGCATCGTCTCCAGGTTCTTCAGCCTCAACCAAACAGAGGACATAGAGCAAGGGATCGCGTTCAAGACCATCCGCGACTCGTTGGAGAAGTCTCTAAAGCGGTGGCTTGCGGACCCTGGGCTTGGTGTCGCATCCAGGACGGATTCGGCGGGCGTTCACTTGACCTTGCGGGCCGGAAACGGCCACGAACTGGCCCTTGACGACTTGGGCAGCGGCGTCGCGGAGCTTGTCCTCCAGCACCTGTATCTCCTGATGCGGAGACACCGCAGGCCGAGCCACAGCGCCGCTCTGCCGATTCTGCTGCTGATCGATGACGTCGAATGCCACCTGCATCCGGCCATCGCGCTCGACTTCGTCCGGGAGGTGTCCCGTGAGGTCCCGGAATGCCAGATCCTGTGCACGAGCCATTCGTCAGTCCTTATGGACGGGATCCGAGACGGATGGACGCTGTTCCACACGGAGCAGGACGCAACCGGGCGAACCCACACATTCCCCGTGCTGAAGGAGCCCGACCGGCGAAGATTCGTGGCCGCGCTCGGCGTTACCCCCAGCCAACTGGCCCTTTCGTCGGTCGTGCTGTGGGTCGAAGGCCCGACGGACATCATCTACCTCAGGCGCTTGCTGAAGGACGTCGGCGCGAATGAGGACCTGCTGGAAGTCAGGGACTATTCGTTCGTCGTTTATGGCGGCGGACTGGTCTCGTTCGTCGGGTTTGAGAAGGGGTACCCGGAGACGTTGGTCGACCTGCTTTCGGTGTGCCCAAAGCCCATCGTCGTCTGCGACCGGGACTGTGGCTTCGATTCCAGCGGACGGCCGGACAACGACTGCCTCAAAGGCCCCGTCGGAAGGTTGTGGGTCGCCGCCCAGAAGGATCATCCAGGCGCGGTGCACGTCACCCCAGGGAGAGAAGTTGAAAACCTCTTGTTGCCGGCGGCCCTGTCGCGCGGCCTTCGAGAGGTGTTTCACAGTCTGAAGGAGGCACCGGACATGGCGGTCCTGCAGCCGTCCGAATCCTTTGTCGAAGCAGCTGCAGCGCACTTCGGCATCAGCAATAGCACGATCCAAGGTTACAAACGCAAACTTGCCACGATCATCGCTGAAGACACGGACGGCGTATTCAACAGTGAGGCCGTGGCGTGGGGTAAGCTCCTGGCGGATGCGATCCGCGACAGGCGGCGCTAAGCAGGAGTTCATAAGTTTTTTCCCACCCCCGGCCTCGGCTTCAACATCCGCCGGAGTCGGACCTATGACCGACGCGCAACTGCGGCGGCTGCGCGCTCGCCTGCACGGGCGGCTACCTGCTTCGTGCGGCGCCGCCAGGGTCGGGCCCCTACGCCGCACCTCCTACAAGTGGCGCCGCAGGTAGAGCGGGGGCATCGGTCGTGTAGCCTGTTGCGCTACGCAATACGAAGCGCTACGGTCGATCAATCTCAAGCCTATGAAAAACAGACCCAGCCCCATCAAGACGAGCTCGATGGCGGTCGGCGCAACGCCCGTTCACCCAGGGCAGCACGTCCGCGAGACGGTCCTAGCCCCCAAGAAGCTGTCGGTGCAGGCGGCGGCAAAACTGGTGGGCGTCGGGCGGCCGGCGTTCTCGAACTTCCTGAACGGCAAGGTGGCCGCCACCCCCCACATGGCGTCGCGGATCGAGCACGCCTTCGGCCTCAGCGCTCAGGAGTTGCTCGACCTGCAAGCAGCGTATGACGCCTCCCAGGCGAAGGCCAAGGGCGTCCCGGCCAATGCCATGCCCTATGTCGTCCCGTTCCTCGGCATCAAGGCTGCCGCCTTCGAGGCATGGGTCGGACGGAGCATCTCGGCCCGTTCCCGCCTGTCGGTCTTCCTCCGGACCCTGGTGAACTCCACCGGGCTCGGCCTCACGAAAGTCGACTTCCCCGGGAACGACGACTCGCAGCGTCCGGGGTGGGACGGCCTCGTCGACGCCGGCCAGGCGACGCCGTGGATCCCTCAGGGCATCTCCGGTTGGGAGTTCGGAACCGACCAGGACGTCAAGGCCAAGGCAGACGGCGACTTCGCGAAGGCCGTCAAGGCTTCCGCCAAGGCGGAGCGGGACCGGACGACGTTCGTCTTCGTGACGCCACGACACTGGCCCGGGAAAAAGACATGGGTCGAGGCGATGGTAGCGAAGGGGCAGTGGAGGGACGTCCGTGCGTACGACTCCAGCGACCTTGAGCAGTGGCTCGATCAGTCGATCCCGGCGCAGGCGTGGTTCGCCAACGAGACCTTGATCCCGTCGGAAGGCGTACGGTCTCTCGACAGGAGCTGGACGGACTGGGCCGGCGTGGCGAGCCCGCCGCTCGTCGGCTCGCTCTTCGCTCCCGCAATCGAGGGCGCGAAGCGGACCGTAGTCTCCCGCCTTTTGAAGCAGCCCGACGAGCCCACGGTGGTCGCCGCGGATTCCGCCGAAGAGGCGCTGGCGTTCCTGGCGCAGCTTTTCGGCCCGGCCGGCGGGGAAGAGTTGGAGAAATACCACGACCGGGTCCTGGTCTTCGACAGGCCCGGCGTGCTCTCGAAGCTGGCGCAGGGGACCAGAAACTTCATCGCCGTCGCCGCCTCCCGCGACGTCGAGCGCGAACTGGGCTCGCTCGCGCGCTCCATGCCCACGATCGTCGTCTACCCTCGGAACGCGGCGAACGCTGACCCGCACGTCGTCCTCGAACCCCTGAACGGCGAGGCGTTCCGCGCCTCCCTCGAAGAGATGGGGTGCCGCCGCGACGACGTGACGAAGTACGCCAACGAGTCCGGCCGGTCGCTGACCGTCCTTCGGCGCCGCCTGTCGACCGTCCCCGCCGTCCGCACTCCCCATTGGGCCGCGGACCACGGGACCGCCGCCGGTCTCATCCCCTTCCTGCTCATCGGCGCGTGGAACTCGACCAACGCCGCGGACCAGGCCGCGCTGACGCTGCTCGCCAACGCCGCCTCGTATGAAGAGCTGGAGAAGGGATGCCAGCGCCTCGCCGCGCTTGACGACGCGCCGCTCTGGTCGGTCGGCACGTACCGAGGCGTGATCTCGAAGATCGACCTCCTCTTCGCGGTAGCAGGATCGGTGACGTCGCAGGACCTGAAGCGGTACTTCGACTTGGCGAAGCTGATCCTGGGCGAGGACGATCCCAAGCTGGACCTGCCCGAAGGCGACCGCTGGGCCGCGGCCATCCACGGCAAGTCGCGGGAGTTCTCTGCGGCACTGCGCCAGGGCATTTCCGAGACGCTGGTCCTCCTGGCCGTCCACGGCAATCACCTGTTCCGCGCCCGCCTGGGCTTCGACTGCGAACTCTCCATCGACTCCCTCGTCCGGGAACTGCTGACGCCGCTCAAGGCCCGCGTCCTCGAGTCGAACGATCGAGACCTCGCGGCTTACGCTGAAGCCGCTCCCGACGCGTTCCTCTCCGTCCTCGAAGAGGACCTCAAGGCGGCTCAGCCCGAATGCTACGGCCTCATGAGGCCCGCGGTGGGAAGCGCGATCATGGGCGGCTGCCCCAGAACCGGCTTGCTCTGGGCGCTGGAGAGCCTCGCCTGGAGCCCGACGACGCTGCCCCGAACCGCCCTCGTGTTGGCGCAGCTGGCTCAGATCGAAATCAAGGATAACTGGGTCAACAAGCCCATCGCCTCGCTGGAAGCGATCTTCCGCGCCTGGATGCCGCAGACGTCAGCGGACCACGAGACGCGGCTGCGCGCCATGAGGCTTCTTGCCGACAAGTTTCCGAAAGTCGCGTGGAGGGTCTGTATCGAGCAGCTCGGCACGGGCTCGAGAACCGGCCATTACAGCTACAAGCCCAACTGGCGCAACGACGGCCATGGCCACGGCGAGCCGTTCAAGACTTTAGAACCGATCCTCAAGTTCATGCGCGAGATGGCCGCGATGGCCGTATCGTGGAAGGGCGGCTACAGCAGGGAGATGCTCTGTGACCTGATCGAGCATCTGCACGGCTTGGAGGGCGCCCATCAGGCGAAGGTCTGGGAGTTGGTGAAGACGTGGGCGGCGGACGCGTCCGATGCCGACAAGGCGTTCGTCCGAGAGAAGCTTCGCATAACGATGCTGTCGAAGCGGGCCGCGAAGCGATCCGCGAAGGCGGGGGCTGCGGCGCAATCGGCCCCGGCCAAGGCCGTCTACGCTGCACTGGAACCGCGCGATATCCTCAACAAACACGCGTGGCTGTTCCGAGAGCATCGGGTCGAGGAGTCGGCGGACGAGCGGCTCGATGAGGACTCGGACTACCGCAAGCGGGAGGCACGGATCGCGAAACTCCGAACGGACGCCCTCCGCGAGGTCTATGCCGCGCGAGGTCTGCAAGGAATCTTCGAGCTGGCAGAGGCGAGCAAGACCGCGCTCCAGGTCGGATGGCTGGCGGCGAGCGAAGTCCTGGCGGAGGATGACCTGCCGGGCTTCCTGCTGGCCGCGCTGCCGCTGCCGTCGGCCGACGAGCCCTGGGCAAGGAAAATCCTTCTCGTCGGGGCGTTGCGCGCGCTCCAGGACGAGAAGCGCCGCGTGTGCATCCTGGAGAAGGCCAAGGCGAAGCTCTCTCAGTCAGACTTCGTTCGGATGCTGTTACTTGCGCCCTTCCGTCGCAGCACGTGGAAGCTTGTCGACAAGCTGGACGAAGAGCACCGGCAGACCTACTGGAACGAGGTCGGGCCAGACTGGATCCACCAGGCGGACGAGGAGAACGCCGAGGCGGTGGAGCGACTGCTTGCCGTCCAGCGCCCCCGCGCCGCATTCGCGAGCGTCCACTTCAAGCTCGAAGTGCTTGGGCCGGAACTCCTATTCCGACTGATGGGGGAGATGGCGAAGGGCGGCAAGGACCAGCCCGACCACTACCGGCCGGAACACTACGCGATCGAGCAGGCATTCCAGATCCTCGGCAAGAGCACGGCGCTGACGATAGAGCAGAAGGCGGGCCTGGAGTTCGCGTACATCGACGCGCTGTCTCCGCCTTGGAGCAGGGGCGAGGCTCGTGGCATTCCGAACCTTGAAAGGTACGTCGAACTGCATCCCGAGCTCTTTGTTCAGGCAGTCGTCTGGACGTACAGGCGCCTCGACGAGGGCGAAGATCCGCCGGAGTGGAAGGCCGATCCGGCCCAGGCACGACAGCTCGCCGAACGCGGTTACAAACTGTTGGAAGGCCTCGGCCGCGTGCCGGGTCATGACGACCTTGGCGAGCTCCGGGCGGACAACCTCGCGTCGTGGGTGAAGATCGTGCGGGAGGCTTGCGTCGACCTGGGCCGGAGAGACATCGCGGACGTTTGTGTCGGCAGGCTCCTGTCCAGGGCACCGGCGGGGACGGACGGTGTCTGGCCGTGCGAGCCCGTCCGACAGGTGATGGAGAGCGTGCAATCCGTGAAGATGGCAGATGGCGCGCGCCTTGGCGTCTACAATTCGCGTGGGGTCGTCATGCGCGGAGAGGATGGGGCACAGGAGCGCGAACTGGCGGGCAAGTACCGGGCATGGGCAGACGCGCTTCAATACTCCCACCCCTTCGTCGCGTCCGAGCTGCTCCTTGGCATTGTAAAGATGTACGAGCGCGACGCGAACCGAGAGGATACCGCCGCAGGCGTTCGGCGGCGGTTGCGATGACCGGCGCAACCCGAAACGTCTGAATGGCAAGCCGACAGCTTTGCGGACTGGGGAGCTGGTTCTGCCATTGAGAGCCGTCGTGGCGTGATTGGGCAGCCATTCGCCGCCATCCGTGGATCCACCCATTCCTCGCCGTTACGACTTGACGTCAAGCGGCGACCAAGCCGCATTGGTCGCCATGCCGCGATCGACCTCAGAAAATCTTCAATCGAACTTCGACGCACGTTCCCAATAGGTTCGGAGGAGCTCTTCGAGAGATCGCGCTGCAGTCTCGCTCTGAATGGAGTCAGTACCCCACAGCTCTGCGAGCAGCTCCAACGCTCGGAGCGCGAACGCCGGTGAGGCCAGTAGCTCAAGACCAGGAAGGGATGTGAGGACGTGCGACTGTGCCGCGTTCGGCAGGTCGATCGAGGACAGGTGCACGACTTCCGCAACCTTCTCCCACAGATCGATGGCACTGATGATCTCTGGAGCATGGGCGGTCTTGCGATCCCACCACACCACCGTGTCATCCTCCTCGATGTACCGATCTTTGCCATGGCACGCGGCATTTCTCAGGTGCCTGAGCCACGGTGGTAGGAGGTTTGGGTACTGCTTGAACCGAGGGTGATCCTCAATCCTCGCCCTGAGCGTTCCAAACTCTCGGTCCTTGTCGGAGAGAGTCGACGGAATGACGCCCGTCGAGATTTCCAACAGGAGGAAGACGACGAAGAGCGTCTTTGACAAGACTTTCTCCGATCTCGCCATGATGGCGAGGAGCTCGTCGACTCGTTCCTCACCCGAAAGTTCGAGGACGCCATGGACCTTCCCCATGGTCTTCACCGCTTCAAAGTACTCCGTTCGATCCACCGTCGCTGCACTTGCGGGCGTCGCGTAGAGAGCGATCTGCGCAGCCGCCTTCCTGTCCTTCGCTGCGGCGTCCTGGAACAACCGTCGAAGCGCAAGTTCCGCATCGCTTGGTGACTTGGACGTTTGCGCCAACTGCTCGCGGACAGTGTGCCACTCGGGCGACTTCTTCGAGAGGCTACGGTGCGCGGTTCGGGCCAAGAGATGCCCTCCTCGCCGCAGGAGCGAGCGGGGGACCGTCTCGACCACGTCCGTGAGCCTTGAGAACGTCTCCCCAACCCCCTTCATCTGACCGCGTACCAGCCGGTTGTGTCGGAGGACCGTGGCGTAGTCGGTCTTCCACGCCACGATGGTGCCGACGACCGGAACGCGCATGAGTTGGCGAGCGATTTCCGAACGGAATGACATGACGATTTTCCTGGAGTTTGGTTGCACGAGGGAGGGTGACGTTGCCCGAAACCACGACGGTCCCCGACGAAAGATTCAGGCGAGTTCTGCTTCAAGACGAGGAGGAAGAGAGTTCGTCGGGGAAGTCATAGCACTTGTTGGGCCACACGGATCTCGCGGCGTTTCGAGCGAGTCGTTCTTCCTGTTCCTATCCTAACGGATAGATTCCGATCTCTGAGGCTCTCCTATTGTATCGGTGTCCCGGCTCGACAACATCCGCGAAAGATCCCGATCCCGCCTTCGTCGCCTGCCCTACCCGTCGCCTTGTTTGCACGCGGCCTTCCCGCGCCGGGTCTATTCGACAAGAGCTCGAACGACACCTCAAGGCAGGATGATCTTCGATCGACCAGACCAACCATCCGCTGGCTTCCTCTCCTTATCCGAACGCTGGAAAGCCCTCTTTCTCAACGCTTGCACCCCGTCCCAGCGTCCCCAAACTCCTACCAGTCGACGCTGCCGAACCCCGGGGAGATGGATCATGACCTCCGACCACGTAACCGTTCACGGGCTTGATTGATAAACACGGGCGCTGACGGTCGCCGAGCTCGTCTACTTCGCAGTCCTCGACCGGTCACGTCGCGCGACAGGAGGCCGCGGACGCCGAGAGCAATCGGGGTTTTCGGAGAGCTC
>JAUSAZ010000075.1 GCA_030652255.1 Myxococcales bacterium
GGCCGTTCGGAGCCCCGGACACCGTCCGGGGCGGCCCTCCTGTTATTGCCTGGGGTGACGCGCCATCGCGCGGAACCCCAGCCTGCAAGCAGATTGCGCTCGAAGAGAGCAACGATGAGCGCCCCGCGGGGGTGAGGGCGCGCGGCAGTGCGGTGAGGGGGCCGACCGATCGCCGCTTAACGCCTATGGGGTTTCAACCTGCGGGCACGGCGCCTAGACCGATCAGGTGCCGCAGAAGGTCTCGCGGACGCGCTCGGAGGCCTCCGGGGGCTGGCGCAGGTGCTCGAACTCGGGCAGGTCGTCGTAGGGGCGTTCGAGGGCGCGCGCGAGAGTCTCGAAGGGGCCGAGGTCGTCGCGGCGCACGGCGGCCTCGATGGCCTCCTCGACCCGGTGGTTGCGCGGGATGATCGCGGGGTTGACCCGACGCATCGCCGCCGCGCGCTCGTCGGGCGCAGCGCCGTCGGCGCCGAGCCGCTGGCGCCAGGCGGCCGCCCACTCGCGCCAGGCGCCCGGCTCGGTGAAGAGCGCGGCGACGCCATCATCGGCCGCCTCGCTCGCCGCCGCGTCGCAGAGCCTTCGAAAGAACACCGTGAAGTCGACGCCGTTGGCGGCCATGCGCGTGAGGAGGTCGCTCGCCAGGGTGAGGTCGGCCGGGTCGTCGCCCGTCAGGCCGAGCTTGGCACGCATCACGCGCCCGTACGCCGCCCCGAAGAGCGCGGGGAAACGATCGAGGCGCTCGGTGGCGGCGGCGACGGCGCGCTCCTCGTCGTCGTCCATCAGCGGCAGCAGGGACTCGGCGAGGCGGGCGAGGTTCCACTGCGCGATGTTGGGCTGGCTGGCGAAGGCGTAGCGCCCGCCGCGGTCGATGGAGCTGAACTTCTTCTGCGGGTCGTACTCGTCGAGGAAGGCGCAGGGCCCGTAGTCGATGGTCTCGCCCGACACCGAGGTGTTGTCGGTGTTCATCACCCCGTGCACGAAGCCGACGCCGAGCCAGCGGGCGACCAGCTCGGCCTGCGCGGCCACCACCCGCTCGACCAGCGCCAGGGCGTCGTTGCCGCTGCCCACCGCGTCGGGGTAGTGCCGCGCGAGCGCGTAGGCCGCGAGGGTCTCGAGCGCCTCGCGGTCGTCGCGCGCAGCGAAGAACTCGAAGGTGCCCACGCGGATGTGGCTCGCCGCGACGCGGGTGAGCACGGCCCCCGGGAGCATCTCGTCGCGGGCCACGGAGGCGCCCGTGGTCACCGCGGCGAGGGCGCGCGTCGTCGGCACACCCAGCGCCGCCATGGCCTCGCTGACGAGGTACTCGCGCAGCACGGGGCCGAGCGCCGCGCGCCCGTCGCCGCCGCGGGAGAAGGGCGTGCGCCCGGCGCCCTTGAGCTGGACGTCACGCCGGCGGCCGTCGCTCCCGACGAGCTCGCCCAGCAGGATCGCCCGGCCGTCGCCGAGCTGCGGCGAGAAGCCGCCGAACTGGTGACCCGCGTAGGCGAGGGCGATGGGCTCGGCGCCCTCGGGGACGACGTTGCCCGACAAGATCTGCGCGCCCTCGGGTGATGCGAGCGCGTCGGGGTCGAGCCCGAGCAGCTCGGCGAGACCGCGGTTGACCCTCAGCACCTGAGGGCCCGGCACCTTCGTCGGGAGCACCCGCGCGAAGAAGCGGGCAGGGAGCCGGGCGTACGTGTTGTCGAATCCAAACCTGAGCATGAGAGCCCATAGCGCCCGCGGCGTCGGGCGTCACCCTCCGCCGGGCTGGCGGGATCGCGCGGATCGCCCCACACGGTGCCAATGCACGCCTCGAAGCCCCTGCTCGTCGGTCGCGTCGCCGCGCTCTGCGCAGCGGTCGCCGCGTGCCGCTCCGGCGCTCCGCCCGTGGGCTCGGTCGAGCGCGCGGCGCAGTGCCTCTACGTCGATGAGGGCCCGGGCGCCGACGGCACTGTCCCCATCCGCGTCGAGACCGTGGTGACGGGCCTGGAGGTGCCGTGGGGCATCGCGTTCCTGCCCGGCGGCGACATGCTGGTGACCGAGCGCCCCGGGCGGGTGCGCCTCGTGCGCGGGGGACAGCTCGTGCCCGAGCCCGTGGCGCGCGTGCCCGCGGCGGCCGACGGCGAGGGCGGCCTCATGGGCATCGCGCTGCACCCCGACTTCGCCGCCAACCGCTTCTTCTTCGTGTACTACACGGCGCGCCGCGGCGACGGCACGGTCAACCGCCTCGCGCGCTACCGCCTCGCCCCCGACAACGCGAGCGCCGAGGCCGAGCGGGTGCTCCTCGACGGCGTGCCGGCCGCGCAGAACCACGACGGCGGTCGCCTCCGCATCGGCCCCGACGGGATGCTCTACGTCGGCACCGGCGACGCGGGCGAGCCCGACCGCTCGCAAGACCCGCGCAGCCTCGCCGGCAAGGTGCTGCGCCTCACGCCCGAGGGGCAGATCCCCGCGGACAACCCCACCCCCGGCAGCGCGCGCTTCCTCTCGGGCGTGCGCAACGTCGAGGCCTTCGACTGGCTCGACCGCGACACCCTCGTCCTCGCCGACCACGGCCCGAGCGGCGAGCGGCTGCTCCGCGGCCACGACGAGGTGAGCGTGGTGCGCGCGGGCGACAACCTGGGCTGGCCCACCATATGGGGCTGCCGCGCCCACGGGCGCCTCGTGTCTGCCGCCCTCTCCTGGAGCGAGGCCGTCCCCCCCGGCGGCGCCGCGATCTACACGGGCACGGCCATCCCCGAGTGGCGCGGCGACCTCCTGGTGGGGACCCTCGGCTCCCGGCACCTGCACCGCGTCGCCTTCGACCCGCAGCGCCCCGGGCGGGTGCTCCGCCACGAGGTGTACCTCCGCGGCGAGGCCCCGTCGGGCCACGGCCGGCTCCGCGAGGTGGTGATGGGCCCGGACGGCCACCTCTACATGACCACGAGCAACTGCGACGGCCGCGGCACCTGCCCCCCCGACCGCGACCGCGTCCTGCGCATCACCCGCTGAGACGAAGGCGCACGGGTCGTCTATGCTGCGCGCGGGCCGCGGTTCGCGGTACCGGCGGCCCGTAGGGATCCGTGCCATGCAGCTCCCGTCTGCGCTGCGACGCCTGCCGACCCTCGCGCTGCTCCTGGCGACGGCGTGCTCCACCGGGCAGGTGGTGACCGGCGCCGACGCCGCCCCGGGCTCCGACGCCGCGCTCGACGACCTCGACAAGAAGCCCTGGGACGACCGCGAGCCGCTGCCCGACGACACCGGGCTCGGCGCGGCCACGATGTGCGGCGATGGGCGCACCGACCCCGACCGCTGCGGCGACGGCACGGTCGACGCGACGGAGGAGTGCGACCCGATGGGGCCACCCCTGCGCTGCGAGACACCCGCGTACCGCGACGCCCCCGCGCGATGCTCGGTCGACTGCCGCGTCGACCGCACGATGTGTGTGCGCGCGGCGCGCTGCGGCAACGGGGTGACCGAGCCCGGCGAGAGCTGCGACGACGGCAACACCGTCCGCTGCGACGGCTGCTCCGAGGTCTGCCTCGCCGAGCCCGCGGGCCTCTGCGGTCCGCCGCCCGACCCCCCGCCGCGACCGCCGGTGATCACCGCCCCCGCGACCGGGTACATCCTCGACGCGCGCGCCGCGTGCCGCGACCCCGCGACCCTCGCCGCCACGCAGGCGGACCCGGAGCTCACGGTCCCCTACGCGCTGCACGTCTGCCAGCGCCGCGGCGCGCTCGTCCGCCCCCTCGAGGAGGTGGAGTCCGTCATGGACCGCGTGCGCGCCGTGCTCCGTGTGTCGTCGCGGCTCGCGCTCGTCCCCACCGACGTGCGGTACTTCGAGCACCCGTCGTGTCAGTTCGCGACGAGCAACGAGGCCATCCGCGCGCAGATCGTCCAGGCCACCACGCCCGGCGTCATCCCCATCGCCGTGGTCGACGAGCTCACCCACGACGCCACCGCGCGCGCCGTCGCGGGCTACGCGATCACCGGGCGCGTGGTGTTCGCCTCGGAGATCGACACCGACACCGGGGTCGCCGCGATGCCGCGGGCCCTCGACGAGCAGACGCTCGTGCACGAGCTCGGGCACTTCCTCGGCCTCGCCGACACCCTCGTCGGCAGCGCGGGCGACGACGTGCTGTTCTCGGGCCCGACGGGGCGCGACACGCTCATCGGCAACGGCGGCGACGACGCCCTGCTGAGCGAGAGCCCGGCGATGGACCCGATGACCCGCGGCGAACGCTACGAGGGCGGCGGCGACCGGCTGGACGGCGGCCCGGGCAACGACCAGCTGGTGTCCGACTACCCCTGCGGGGCGCACACCTTCATCGGCGGCCCGGGCAACGACATCGCGGGCTTCCGCCGCAGCACGGGGACACGTCGGCCCTTCTTCGGCATCAGCGCGCAGCTCGGGGGCCCGGCCGCCACGCGGCAGGCGTTCCATGGGCGGGCGTTCAACCCCGAGCGGTGCGCGCTCGACCCGTGGGGCACGCGGATCGCCGGCGACCTCGAGATCCTGGAGGGCGCCGACGGCGACGACCGGCTCTTCGGCAACGACGAGCGAAACACCATCTGGGCCTGGGGCGGCGACGACGTGATCCAGGGCTACGGCGGCAACGACGAGCTCGCCGGGCACGACGGCAACGACGAGATCTACGGCGGCGAAGGGCGCGACACGCTGATGGGCAACGATGGCTTCGATCGCATCCACGCCCGCGACGGCGAGGCCGACGCCCGCATCGACTGCGGCCCGGGGGGAGGCCGCGTGGAGACCTCCGACCCCTCCGACCCGGCGCCCACCCGCTGCAACTGAGCGATGACGGTCTGCGGGCGCGCAGGTTGACGGCGCTCGCCCGTTGCCCGTATCAGCCCGGGCCATGCAGAAGCTGGCGCTCGCTGGGAAGTACACCCTGGTCACCGGGGCGTCGTCGGGGCTCGGGCTCGAGATGGCCCGCATCGTCGCGCGCGACCACCGCGGGCACCTGGTGCTGGTCGCCCGCCGGATCGATCGCCTCGAGGCGCTCGCGGCCGAGCTCCGGACGGCGTACGGCGTCGAGGTCGAGTGCATCCAGGCCGACATGACCCGGCGCGAGGACGTCACCCGCACCTTCGAGGAGGCCACCCGGGGGAGGGTGATCCACGCCGCGATCCTCAACGCGGGCGTCACGTACTTCGGCCGCGGGCTCGAGCACGGCTTCGAGGACTTCTCCGCCATGCTCGCGACCAACGTCACGAGCGTGGTGTGGCTCACGCAGCGCTTCGCCCAGCACATCCTCACCGAGAGCCCCGGCGGCGGCGTGATGATCGTGTCGAGCGTCGCGGGCACCACGGCGACGCCCTTCCAGGCGGCCTACTCGGGCACCAAGGCCTTCCTCAACAACTTCGGCATGGCCCTCGGCGAGGAGCTCGTGGGCGAGCCCGTGTCGGTGACGGTGTTCGTCCCCGGCGGCATCGCCACGGAGATGGGCGAGAAGTCGGGCACCGGGCGGAAGTTCAAGAAGGGCGACGTCGGGATGATGGACGCCGACGTCTGCGCCCGCCGCGCCGTCCTTGGTCTCCTGCGGCGCGAGCGCTTCGTCATCCCCGGGGCGCTCAACGTGCTCAACGACCTCCTGCTGCGCTTCACCCCGCGCGGCCTGGCGTCGGCGATGGCCGCGCGCATCTACCGCGACGCCCTGCCGCCGAAGCCCTGACCCCCAAACAGGCGACAGGGGCCGCCGTCGTCAGACGGGGCCCCTGCCGGAGGGGGAATCAACGATCGGTGGGAGCGATCAGGCGTTGTTGCGGACGCGCAGGACGGCGAGCTCGTTGAGGTAGCACTCGAGGTTGGTGTACCCGGCGACGCCGGTCATGGAGACCGAGACGGTGGTGCCGTTGTGGTCGGCCACGGCGGGGTTGAGGCCGTGGGCGCGCTCCCAGGCGTCGGGCATGCCGTCGCTGTCGGCGTCGACCGGGGCCGCGGGGCCGGCGCCGGTGAAGTTCAGGCGCAGCGCGTCGTTGGCGGGGTTGGAGTTGATCGGCGCGCTGTCGAAGGTGCCCGCGGCCACGTGGCCCATGAGCCGGCGGTCCATCGGGTCGCGGGGGAAGGCGCCCGCGTTGGCGAGGGCGTTGGCGCGCACCCCGCTCGCCGGGAGCACGGTCACGGCGGGGAAGGCGTGGCGCGTGGTGCGGCCCCAGGAGGGGCGCGCGTTGGCCCCGCCGTTGTAGTCGCCGCAGCAGTAGTTGAGGTCCCAGTCCGAGCGGGTCGGCCAGAGGTTCGAGCGGTTGTCGGCGAAGTACGCGGTGGTGCCGGTGCCCGAGGGCTGCAGCCACATCGCGCCGAAGTGGTTGCTGGCGGGCGCGAAGGACGAGTTCCCCACCCAGTTCATCTGGTAGTAGAGGGCTGATCCGTCGTTGGTGCCCGAGATGGTGGTCGGGTTGACGTCGATGAAGTAGCGCTGATCCCAGATGAGGTTGTTGGTCAGCTCGACGTGCATGGTGGTGCCGCCGGCGCCGACGCTCTCGCGGGAGAACTCGGGGTAGCGCCCCTGGATGCGGTTCCAGGTGTTGCGGATGATCGTCAGGTTGTCGAGCGCGTAGCCCGCCGCGGGGTTGGAGTAGTTGATCAGCATCCCGCCGTAGTTGGCGTGGTCGCCGATGGTCTCCGCCAGGATGCTGTCCTGGATGGTGACGTTGTTGGTGTACGAGATCTCCGCGGCCTCGTCCTGGGCGTTGCCCATGGAGAGGTGGTCGATGATGCCGTTGCGGGCGTAGCGCAGGCGCAGGCCGTCGGGGAAGTCACCGTTGGCGGGGCGCGAGCGCAGGTGGCGCACGATGAAGTTCTGGATGCCGCGCGCGTTGGCGCCGCACTGCTGGTCGCAGTAGACGGCCTCGGTGGTGTGCAGGCCGCGGACGGTGATGCCGCCCGGCGAGGTCTGGCCC